>CAWDSG010000001.1:0-64446 GCA_963804975.1 uncultured bacterium
GAGACGGTGGGATTCGAACCCACGAGACCGTTTAACGGGTCCACCTCGTTAGCAGTGAGGCGCTTTCGACCACTCAGCCACGTCTCCAATTCCTATTCGGTTATTTCAGAAGATTATCATATAATTCCGCATTATTCTAGTTTGAAAAGGCGGCACGCTTCGCGTGCCGCCTTTTTTGAAATCCCCAAGGTGTAACCTCGGGGATTTTTTTATTTTTTCATACTGCTCCCTTCCTCAAAATCTTCGCCTTTATGATGTGAAAGCTTGAGAAGCCCTTTTTCCACAAACCAAAAAATCGTAAACACAACGAGTGCCGCTATCGTGCCGATAAGCGCAAGTGAGAAAAATCCAAATCCCGCCGCCATGCCGACGCCGGCGGAAACCCATAACCCGGCAGCTGTCGTCAGACCGGTAACTTTATTGTCCGGGTTGTGAAAAAGCAAAAGTCCTGCGCCGATAAAGCCGATGCCGCTGATGATCGAAGCGGCAAGCGTGAGCGGGCTGACAACCGCCGGATTTCCGACAAGCACAACGACATTTTCGGAGATAAGAATGAAAACAGCCGAGCCGAGAGAAACCATGGAATATGTCCTCATACCCGCGGTTTTCCCGGCAAAAGTCCTTTCAAGGCCGAGTACGGAGCCGAGGCCGATAGCAATCGCAATTCGTATGATTATTTCGGTTGTAGTGAGTGTTAACATTTTATTTTAATTAAATTTTTAATGGAATAATTATAACATTACGGTTTTAAAATAAAAGGCCGAATTTCCGCCTGCCTGCGCAGGCAGGCGGAAATTCGGCCAATTTTTGCTACAATAGCAGGATGAATCTTTCCGACCCTATTGAAAAAATTTTCCGCCTGCAGGAGACGCAAAAGAAAGCGTTAAAAAAACTTGGCATTAAAACCATAAGCGATTTGCTTTACCATTTCCCTGTCCGTTATGGCGATACCTCGCAAAAAAAGAATATCGGAAGCTTAGTTTTAGGCGACAAAGCTGTGATTTTTGGAAAAATTTCCGGATTGAAAATGAGCAAAGGTTTCAGAAGCAAAATCCCGATGGCCCAAGCTCAAATCGAGGACGAATCGGGAAAAATAAAAGTTGTCTGGTTCCATCAGCCGTATATCGCAAAAATGATCCACGAAGGCGCATTTGTGCGCGCCGATGGAAAAGTATCGGAAAGAAAAAGCTCACTTTATCTTTCAAATCCGAAAATAGAAACTGTAGCAGAGCTTCCGACAGGCATCAGCGATTCCCTTTTTGGCCTGCCCGGCCAGGGTGAAAACAGTGAAAAACATTCTCTTTACCCTGTTTATCCGGAGAGCCGAGGCATCACGTCAAATTGGTTTTATCACGCCATACAGAAAATTTTCTCTTCCGGAATCACAGATAGTTTGGAAGATCCTATTCCCGAACATATTCTGGAAAAATACAGCTTGCCTACTTTGAAAACCGCCATAATCTGGATTCACGCTCCGCAAAAACAAAATGACGCCTTGGCAGCCAGAAAACGCTTCGCGTTTGAAGAGGTTTTTTTCATTCAATTGCAGAAAAAGAAAGATAGGATAGTTTGGAACAAAAGCCCGAGCTTCGCCATAGAAAAATCACCGGCTGAAATCGCAGGATTTGTGAAAAGATTCCCGTTCAGAGCGACAAACGCGCAAGGAAAAGCAATTGATGTGATTTTGTCGGATTTTAAAAAAGACCACGCCATGGCGCGGCTTCTTGAAGGCGATGTCGGAAGCGGAAAAACCGCAGTGGCAGCCACGACAGCATACGCCGTCATTACTTCTCGCCCAATTGGACAGGATTTCGGCAATCTGCAGGTGGCTTACATGGCGCCGACGGAAATCCTTGCAAAACAGCATTTTGAATCTTTCATAGAATATTTTGAGCATCTTGGAATAAATATCGGCCTCATTACCGGAAAAGAATGCAGAAAATTCCCGTCAAAAGTAAACCCGAAAAGTTGGACTAATATTTCCCGCACACAGCTTTTGAAATGGGTGGCAAATGGCGAGATTCCGATTCTTGTCGGCACGCACGCCCTTATTCAAAAATCCGTAAAATTCAAACACTTGGCTTATGTTGTAATTGACGAACAGCATCGTTTCGGAACTTTACAGAGGCAAAAACTTACAAAAAAAGAAGGTTTGAATCCGCATTTGTTGTCGATGACCGCAACGCCGATTCCCCGCACGCTTGCACTCACAGTATACGGAAATCTTGATTTAACTTTGCTTGACGAGATGCCCGCCGGCAGAAAGCCGATAATCACCGAAATTGTTTTGCCAAATGAAAGGGAAAAAACTTATGAAAAAATAAAAACAACAATTGAAAACGGAAGACAAGTTTATGTGATATGCCCGAGAATCGATATTCCCGATCCGGAAAAAGAAAGCGCCATAATAGCCAAATCGGTGAAAGAAGAAGCCGAGCGTTTGAAAAGGAATGTTTTCCAAAAATATGAAATCGGAATGCTTCATTCCAAAATGCTCCAGAGCGAGAAAGAAAAAGTGATGAATAATTTCAAAAAAGGAATTATAAATATTCTCGTTGCGACGAGTGTTGTGGAAGTCGGAGTGAATGTGCCGAATGCCACCATAATAATAATCGAGGGAGCAGAAAGATTCGGCCTTGCGCAGCTTCACCAGCTCAGAGGACGCGTAATAAGAAGCAATCATCAGGCATATTGTTATGTTTTCGCCGAAACGAAAACGCAAAAAACCTTGGAACGCCTGAAATCCTTTAAAAATTCTTCAAACGGTTTTGAACTTGCCGAATTTGACCTGAAGCAGCGCGGAGCAGGCGAGCTTTCCGGAAACAAGCAATGGGGCATCACGGATATCGGCATGGAAGCGATAAAAAATCTGAAAATGGTGGAAGCCGCTCGCACCGAAGCGGACAAACTTCTGGAGCAAGACGAATCGCTTTCAAAATTCCCTCTTATCGCCAAAAAACTTTCCGAACGAAAAACGGAAGAGATCCACTTTGAATAGCAGCGCCGCTCATGTGAAATTTCTCGCGAGGAACTGTTTGAGCGAAGCGAGTTTTCCGAGAAGAAAATTTCACATGAGCGGCGCGGCGTTCAATTGCGGAAAGGCAAAATTTAGTATAAGATTCCTTTCAATACGCCTGTAGCTCAGCTGGTTAGAGCGCGAAGCTTATACCTTCGATGTCCCTGGTTCGAATCCAGGCAGGCGTACATTGCAAATAACAGAAAATATGCTATAAATAACATCTAACGTAGTCCTATTGAAAACCGCGTAAAAGCGCACTTTCAATACATTATTTTAAAAATACTTTGAATATAAAAGTAAGAATCAATCATCAGATAAGGGTTCCGGAGCTCCGGGTCATCACAGACAGCGGAGAAAATCTCGGAGTCATATCTACAAGCGAGGCTCTCAGAAGAGCCGAGGAAGCCGGTTTGGATCTGGTGGAAATATCGCCAAACACAATTCCGCCGGTTGCAAAAATAACGGATTATGGTAGATTCCAATACGCCGAAAAGAAAAAACTGAAGGATTCCAAGGCAAAAATACAGAATGTGGAGATAAAAAGCATTCAGGTAAAAATCGCCACAGACGAGCACGACCTTGCCATGAAAGCCGCTAAAGTTTCAAAGTGGCTCAAGGAAGGAAACCGCGTCAGATTGAATCTTTTCCTGTCGGGCAGGGCGAAATATCTGGACAAAAAGTTCTTGCAGGAAAGGATGGAAAGGATATTGAAGATGATTACCGAAGAATTCAGAGTATCGGAAGCTCCCCAGAAAAGTTTGAAAGGGATGACAATGATGATAGAAAAGGCAAAATAATTAATTCATAATATGAAAACGAACAAATCATTCTCAAAAAGATTGAAGGTGACAAGAAATGGCAAAATACTCGGAAGAAAAGCCGGGCAGAATCATTTTAATGCAAAAGAAAGCAGGAATACCCAATACAAGAAAAAAAAATCAATGATATTGCACTTCACATCAAGGAATAAAGCGAGATTTTTGCCGGGAAGATTTTAGAAATTAATGAGCAAAGCGACTATAATTTCTTAAACCCTGTTAAATAGGGTTGTCGAAAAGAGAGATATTCGCGAAAACAGGTTATATATAATAAAAATAGTTTATAAACAATAATTTATTTAACAGGGTGGCGATTTTTATAGTCGTTTCACTCCTTAAAAATCAGCCATGTCACGCGTTAAACGGGGAATCATAAAAAATAAGAGGAGAAAAAACGTCCTTAGAATGACGAAAGGATATCGCCTGAACAGGAGAAGCAAAGAAGCTGCCGCCATAGAAGCAATAATGCATGCCGGTGCAAACGCATTTGAGGGAAGAAGAGATAAAAAGGGCGATTTCAGGCGGCTTTGGAATGTCCGCATTAATGCGGCACTGCGGGAAAACGGTTCCACATATTCAAAATTCATCGGCGCTTTGAAAAAAAATAAAATAGAATTGGACAGAAAAATCCTCTCTCTTCTGGCAAACGAAAATCCGGAGACATTTAAGAGAGTTATAGCACAGGTGAAATAAAGACTCATTCGTTTGCAAAAGAAAGGCGAACCGCTTGCGGTTCGCCTTTTTATTTTAACTCCACACTCTCCCCATACTCTGGATATTCGGCAGAGACATCAAGCTCATCGCGAAGGCGCTGGACCAGAAATAGCGAAGATTTCGGCTCGCCCATGACGGTAAAAACTTTTTTCAGCTTTCCGCTCTTTGCCGCCTCTTCCACAAAAGCGACCAGATGATCCGAATCTTTGTGCGACGAATATCCTTCTATTTTTGCAATCTTTGCTTTCACTTTAATATCCTGACCGTTTATTTTTACCACTTTAGCGCCATCTTCAAGCTGCCTGCCAAGCATTCCGACTGCCTGATATCCGACAAGCAAAATTGTTGCATTTTTATCGCCTGCATGATCTTTCTCATGATGGACGATTCTTCCGCCGTTTGACATTCCCGAGCCAGCCATGATTATTTTCGGATTCGGCGTTCTGTCGATATTTTCCGATTCCCAGAAAAGCGGCGTGTCTTTCAATTTAGGAAACTTGAATACATCATCTCCCGCTTTTATTTCATCACGCACTTTTTCATTCAGATAGCTCGCGTATTTTTCGTAAATTTTCGTCACTTTGATGGCAAGCGGCGAATCAAGAAAAACAGGAATTGGCTGCAATTCTTTATTCATAAAAAATTCGTTCATTTCATAAAGCATCATCTGCGTCCTTTCCACGGAAAACGTAGGTATAATAAGGAGTTTTTTGTTTGCAATCGTGTCTTTAATGGCATCTTTCAGCATTTTTCTTCTCTCATCCTTCGGCGCATGATTCCTGTCGCCATAAACGCTTTCCATCACGATATAATCGGCGTCAATGATCGGCTCGGTATCATTCAAAAGAAGCGATGGCGAATTGCCAAGGTCGCCGGTCAGCACCGTTTTTGTTTTTCCGTCACTCATTTCCACCATTGCCGAACCGAGTATATGGCCGGAGTCGTAGAGATAAATGGAAATGCCGGCGCCAAGATCAAATTTTTGATGATACGGAAGCGTGCTCCAAAGCGTCATGGCTTTTTCCACATCTTTTTTTTCAAACATAGCGAAAACTCCGCTTTTTCTCGCTTCCGTTTCCAAAATCTGCAAGGTATCTTCCAAAAGCAATTGGGAGATTTCTTTTGTCGGAGGCGTGCTGATTATTTTTCCGCGGAATCCGTCTTTGACGATTTTCGGTATCCTGCCGATATGGTCTATATGGCCGTGAGTAATGATGAGAAAATCTATTTCTTCCGGTTTGTAAGGAAACGGGTCGCGATTGAAAGCGTCTGCAGTTTCTGCGCCCTGCATCATTCCGCAATCAATGAGAATTTTTATGCTTTTGCCGGCGTCATTCGCATGTTCAATCAAAAAATTCGCTCCTGTCACCGAACCTGTTCCTCCATAAAAAGTCAGTTTCATAATTTGATTATATCATCTGATAATTATTCCTGAAACAAAAGAAAAACCGTCCACCAAATGCGACGGGTTTTCTATAGGATTATCAGGCGAGCACTACCCTAGATAAATCTAGGTGGGTGTCCTCGATGATGCACCAAGGTGTATCAAAAGTTAGACTCCCTTAAAAAATATTTTGTCGGATAATGCTTTACTAATAATCCTATCTTTAATTATACTCCCGCCATACGGGTGTCAACAAGAAAAATAAAGAGAAAATCATTTTCTGGATTTTGTAAACCCCCACACCTTTCGTTTTTAATGAAAGGTGTGGGGGTAAAGTGCAAGGAAAACGCCGATTCGCGGAGCGAATCGGCGTTTTCATTTTTAACGTATAAAATACGATAAATTACTTTTCTGAAATTTCACCCTTTACTTTTTCTATGTATTTTGCGGCGGCATCCTGTCCTCCAAGACCGAATGCAAGGCCCAAAGCCAGAGAAACAGCAATGATGATACCCGTGAAAAGAGTATTTATGAACGAAACTGCGATACCAAGCTGCATAATGGCTGCAAGGATTGCAAATATCCAGATAGCCCACTTTGCGATTTTACCTGCAAAATTTGCCGATTTTATATTGGCTGCTTTTGCCGAACCAGCCACGATTTTCTGCACCGTCTCTGCGACGATAGCCGCGGCAAGTACGATAAGCACCGCAACGATAACTTGAGGCAGATAGCCAAGAACAACGTCTTTAAGGAAGGCGGTGACCTGAGTCAGCCCCAAAACGCCAAGAGCCGCAACAAGAAACACGACGATTATAAACCATTCCACCAATTTGCCCAGAAAATAGCCGGAATTAAGCTTAAATCCCGCTTTTTCAACAAATTTTTCCAATCCAGTCGCTCTTAAAGCAGAATCAATTCTTGCAAGTTTGACCAGTTCAAAGACAAATTTGAAGAATATTGCACCCACAATCCAACCTATGACGGCTATAATTATAGCGGCTAAGAATGTCGGAATAAAAGTAGCAACGCCATTCCATACGCCATTCAAAGAGTTAGAAAATGCTTGTGTCAACATGATAAATTATTTTTATAAATTAATAAACAAACCTAATAAATATTAAATCCCTTTGGGATATTAACGACCTGTTTGCAACAATAATTATATCATTTCCCGAGAGGTATTTAAACCTGTGCAAATAGAAGCTGTGGATAACGAAATCCGGCTTCCGACTAAGAATTTATCTTGTCCAAAAGCACCTGATGGGGATAATCCAGGACGTCTTTTACGAGTTTGTCGCACATGCCAAGGCGATATTGGAAATCCGAGGTTTCAAAGCAAGCGTACATCAATTCTTTGCCAAGCTCGGCTTCTATGGATTTAATGGTGCTGTTGAGTTTGGGTTTTTTCAGATGATCGCCGACTATGAGCAAGTCCAATCTGCTGTTCTTGTCCTGCGTAAAAACACCGGCAACTGCGACAAATTTCAATCTGCCTGACCTTGATAATCTTTTTAAAATTTCACTGCCGTCCAAAGTTTTGGTGCTTAAGAGCAATTGCTTAAGCGCCGCAATATAAGGAAAATCCTGATTTAAGCGAAACCCTCGTGATTTTACTTTTTTTTCCACCGTTTTTCTTCCCTTTTTTCTTTTTGCCAATTTATAAAAAATTCCTTTCTTAATAAAATTTATCTTGCTCAGAACGGCAAATTCTTTTCTTATATTTTTTCTGTCAACTTTGGATTTGCCGTAAACCAAATCAATGTCAAAAAAATCTTCCGGATTGAAGATAAATAGGCGCATAATCTTGACTCTGGCTTCGCTTCCCAGCAATTTGCTCAAATATTTCATAATTATATTGTATCACAAATTAAAATTCTTCGCGTAATTTTTGAAAATCACGATAAAACCGCCCTCGTCAGGGCGGTTTTTCTCTGCTCAAAGAATTTTTTGCTAAAAATTCTTCTCCGCAAGTCTTTTCAAAAACTACGCGTGCGGATTTTTCAGGTAAGCGAGCGAGGTGTTTCGTTTGAAAAGCCTAGGGAGCGCGACGGCGCGAGCTTGAGGAATTTTCTAGCAAGAAAATATCCGTGCTTTTCAAATAAAATACCGAGCGAGCTTTTATTTCAATGTGATTTTTCCTCCAGCGGCCTCAACATCTTTCTTTAGTTTCTCCGCATCCTCCTTTTTCATTTCCTCTTTCAAGACCGAAGGGGCTGCGTCCACTAAATCTTTCGCTTCCTTAAGGCCAAGCCCCAAGATTTCTTTTACAACTTTGATGACTGCTATTTTCTGGGCGCCGCTTGCAGTGAGTTCGACTTTGAATGTTGATTTCTCTTCTGCAGGTGCAGCTGCAACTGCAGGACCGGCAACCGCAACTGCTGCGGCTGAGACGCCGAATTTCTCTTCAAGAACTTTTACAAGTTCGTGAAGATCCATAACTGACATTTTTTCTATTTCTCCGACAAGCTTTTCGAATTTTGCCGGAATTGGTTTTTTTGCTTCTTCCATATTTTTATTTTAATTTAATTAATAATTTGTATTTTTTGTAAGCGAGCGAGGCAATTCAATTTTTAATGCCTTGGTAGGAGCGTCGGCGACAGACAGAGAAAATTTTTAGCAAAAAATTTTCGTGCATTTAAAATTGAATTGCCGAGCGAGCTTTTAAGCTGTTTTTGTTTTTGTGATTGCATCCAATACGACCGTAAATCTCTGAATCGGTGAATTGATAAGATTGACGAACTGCGCATAAAGCGTTTTCTGCGAAGGAATAGCCGCAATTGCGGTCATTTCTTCCACTGTCATATATTTCCCTTCAAAAATACCTCCGACAATTTTTACATTATCATTGTATTTTTTCTGAAAAGCGTAGAATTCTCTGGCTGGAGCCGTGAGGTCTTCGCCATAAACTATGGCAAGTTCTCCGACAAATTCCGGCATTGTGCCTGCGATTTTCGCGTTATTAAGCGCAATTTTGGCAAGAGTTTTCCTCGTTACCAGATATCCCACGCCTTCTTTTCTCAAAGCTTTTCTCATCGCCTGGTCATCCGCGACATTCAGGTTGTGAAAGTTCGCAAATACGACCGATTTTGAACTTTTGATTGCTTTTCCAATTTCTTCAACTAATTCTTTTTTCTTTGCTTTTGTCATTGATTTTTAATGAATGAAGTGAATATTAAAATCATGACCCTGTGAAATATTTTGCTTCAGCAAAATGAAAATTTAAAAATTTTCTATTTCACGGGGTGTAGAAATTATTGTCGCTTCGCTCTGTAATTTCTAACATCGACCTTGTAAATCAAGGCCTCTAAACATAGAGTGTGACCTCGACCAGATTTACGGCTTTCGCCACTGGTTGTCTTTGGCCTTAATATGGTTATATTAGCAGAAAATAAAAAAAAGTAAAGAATAAAAAAACCGCCTATAAAAGCGCGGTTTTTAAAAAACCAAACTACTTCCTAAGAGCTAGAAAGCAATCATCTCCAAACAAATTGAATGGAGTATCAAATTGTGCATCGTACGGATATGGATTATCCGGACGACTTTGTCTTTTCCAATACCTCAGATATCGAATATTAGCACCCGATTGTTCAGACTCATAAATTGTTCCGGCAAATAAAATCTTTTTGTCTTCCCACTCATCTGGAACAAGGTATGGCCTGTTCATCAAGTGGTCCAAAACGTTAGCATTTAAGACTGGTAATTTCAGATATTCATCAGCAAGATCTTTTATGATAATGTTTCCAAAATTACCTCCTACTGGAAATAATACAATCTCTTTTGGATCAACGGAAAACATTCCGATTCTTTTATGCGCTCGCACTCTCCAATCTTTATATGGTAGATATGGATCAAGGTCGCAATTGATAAGAGTGAAGAGAAAGTTAATTTCGGCGTTACCGAGTAATACTTCATGGAATTTCCTGAGTAAACCTTTCCGCTCCGTGAGCATTTTGATTTGCGCATTTGTCCAAGGTCCTTCACGCCGAAATGCAGCTTTTAATTCACCAGCCTGATCAACATCGAGCATAAGATCGCTCATGGTTGACCTCCTTAATTTTATTTGGACGGTGTTCTTTTTAGTGAACTATGTCCTTTTTGTTTATACCACCAATAAACAATTTTATCAATCGCAACAAAAAACACCCTTCTCGGGTGTTTTTTGAAAAATTATTTCTCTCCCTTCGCCTTACCCACCTTGCGTCTTGAAACAATTAAATAATTTGAATATTTTTTGGGAGTTCTTGATTTCTGGCCTTTGCCGACATGCTTTCCCCACTTGGTCTTTGCAAATCTCATGCCTCTTCCGGATTTTCCTTCTCCTCCGCCGTACGGGTGATCCATCGGATTCATAACAGAACCTCTGACTGTCGGTCTGATGCCGAGATGCCTTGATCTTCCCGCTTTTCCGATGCTCACGAGCCAATTTTCATCGTTTGAAACGCTGCCGATTGATGCCCATGCGTTTTCCGGAACTTTTCTGACTTCGCTTGAAGGCATTTTTATATGGACATATCCGGCGTCATTTGCCACGATTTGTCCGAAGCTTCCTGCTGACCTTACAAGTTTTGCTCCGCCGCCGACTTTGATTTCAACATTGTAAACAAAAGTACCAACCGGAATATTTTTCAAAAGAGTCCTGTTCCCCGCTTTCACTTCCGCTTTATCGGAAACCAAAAACGTATCGCCGACTTTCATTGATTTCGGCAAAAGGACATATCTTTTTTCTCCATCGGCATAATTCACAAGCCCGATGAATCCGGTTCTGTATGGATCGTATTCAACTGTCATTATTTTTGCAGGAATATTTTTCTTGTCATATGTAAAATCAATGTCTCTGAAAACCTTTTTGTTCCCGGAACCCTGATGTCTCATTGTGATTCTGCCTTTGTTGTTCCTTCCGGCATTGTTCTTTTTCCCTTTGGTCAGCGCTTTCAGCGGCCTTGACGCGGTCAAAACTCCCCTGTATGTGACAGTGGACATATTCCTTCTTGATGGCGATGTTGGTCTGTAAAATTTCATAATTGATTTTATTAAATGAATGCGATTTTATCCCCCTTTTTCAAAAATACAAGCGCTTTTTTGATGGCTGGTTTTATTCCTTTTTTCCCTCTTTTAATGACATTTTTTGCCGGAAGCGTGATCATATTCACTTTTATCGGAGTGACTTTGTAAATCTGCTTGATTGCTTCCGCTACGGTCTTTTTTGTTGCGCTTGGCAGCACTTCAAAAGTATACATATTTTGCGATTCGGACTTGATGCCGGATTTTTCCGTGACTTTCGGCTTTTTTATAACCGAAGCGGTATTATATTTCGGAATTATGTTTGTCATGGCGATTATTTGGCTTTGGCCATCTTATTTTCGATAAATTTGATTGACTCGGCCGGATTTTCAATGACGATATATTTCATATTCAACAGATCGACAGGATTCATATTCCTGATTTCATCGACTCTGACATTCCCGATGTTCGCAAAACTTTTTTCAAAGGCGATTTTCTTGCCGGATGTGGCTATGATCGCGCTCGACTTTTTCTTGGTCAGAATATCCGAGCATGTCTTGATTTTGCTCAATGACTTCAGTATTTCAAGCGCTTCGGTCGTTTTCGGCTTGGCAATCTCAAATTTATCCACAAAAATAACTTCTCCATCCCTCATCTTTTTTGAAAGAATTGTATAGAGCGCCTTTATTTTCATTTTCTTGTTTATCTTCTTGCTGTAATTTTTCAATGCGTTCGGACCATGAGTAATGCCTCCGCCAACCCAGATTGGCGAACGAATGGAGCCGTGTCTTGCCCGACCAGTGCCTTTTTGCTGCCAAGGTTTTTTACCTCCGCCCCTTACTTCTCCTCTGCCTTTTGTATGGGCGTAAATAACTCTTCTGTCAGCAAGCATTGAGAAAACAACCTGATGCACAAGGTCGGCATTTGGAGTCAGGCCGAAAACATTCGCCGGCAATTTTACTTCTCCGACTTCCTTTCCTTTTTGGTCATAAACTTTGGCTGTCGAAGGAATTTTCTGAGAAACTTTTTCGGTTTTTTCTGCTTTTTTCGGTTCAGTTTTAACCGCAACCTTCTCCGGCGCTTTTTTTACAACTTTTTTTGCATTCTTTTTTATAATCTCTTTTTCCATAATAATATATGTAAATTTTATCCGCGCACCTCAACGAGCGTTCCTCTCCTTCCCGGAACCGCGCCGCTTATCAAAAGCTGACTATTTGCCTCGTCAACTCCAAGAATTTTAAGATTTTTTATGGTAACTCTTTCGCCGCCCATCCTTCCGGCCATTCTCATTCCTTTCGGAACCATATTTCTCAGACCTCCGCTGATGGAACCCGGAGCGTTTTCGGAATGCTTCTGTCCGTGGCTTCTCGGCTGGCCTTCGAATCCGTGCCTTTTGATGACGCTCTGGTATCCTTTTCCTTTTGAAACAGCGGAAACTTCGATTATGTCCCCAACCGCAAATCCGGAAAAATCTATTTTATCCCCGACTTTGAATTTTGAAATATCTTCAACTCTGAATTCTTTCATAAATCTCGCATTTACGCCTTTCAGATGGCCTTTCAATGGCTTGTTTATATTTTTTTCTTTTTTCAGGCCAAAACCGACTTGCAACGCGTCGTAGCCGTCTTTTTCTTTTGTTTTTATCTGAGTCACGGTTAAAGGGCCTGCCGAAAGAATCGTAACAGGATGCACCTTTCCGTTCTCATCGAAAATCTGGGTCATATTCTGCTTTGTACCGAGTATAAATTTCATTTAATTTTCTTTTCGAGCGAAGCGAGTATTGGAAAATTTAACCCTGTGAAATATTTTGCATTAGCAAAATAAAATCTGAAAGATTTTTATTTCACGGGGTAAAAAATTATAATCGCTACGCTCTTTAATTTTTTAGTTCATTTTCACATCAATGTTCACACCTGAAGGCAAACTCATGTTGGTGAGAGCTTCAATCACTTTTGCCGACGGATTTATAATATCTATCAATCTTCTGTGTATCCTCATCTCAAATTGTTCTCGCGCATTTTTGTAGACGAATGACGCACGATTGACCGTGTATTTTTTGATTTCCGTCGGAAGCGGCACCGGACCGATGACTTTTGCGTCATGGCGGAGCGCCGTCTCGATAATCTGCTTCACTGAAGCGTCAAGGATTTTGCTGTCGTAAGCCCTGACGCGTATTCTTAATATTGAAGAACTTTCGATCTTCGCTGGCATTTTCGGCATTTTCACCTTTGATGCGGCCGCTGTTTTCGTATTCTTTTTTATTGCTGTTTTTTCCATTAATTTTTAACGAACGAAGTAACTATAAAAATTATGACTCTGTGAAATATTTTGCATTAGCAAAATAAATTTTTTCAAAAATTTATTTCACGGGATTTAATAAAATATAGTCGCTGTGCTCCTTATTTTATTAAGCAATAACTTTCGTTATAACGCCCGAACCTACGGTCTTTCCTCCTTCCCTGAAAGCAAATCTCATTTTGTCTTCAAGAGCAATCGGAGCAACGAGCTTTACTTTGAATGTAACCGTATCTCCCGGCATAACCATTTCAACTCCTGATGGAAGAGTAACATCTCCCGTAACATCTGTCGTCCTCATGTAGAACTGCGGTTTGTAGCCTGTAAAGAACGGCGTGTGCCTTCCGCCTTCCTCTTTCTTCAAAACGTAAACTTCCGCTTCAAATTCAATGTGAGGAGTGACTGTTCCCGGCTTTGCCAAGACCTGTCCTCTGTGGACATCCTCTTTCTTCGTACCTCTAAGCAAAACTCCGGCATTGTCTCCTGCATCTACGGTTTGCAGCTGTTTATTGAACATTTCGATACCGGTAATAACTGTTTTTGTTGTTGGTTTTATGCCGACAATTTCAACTTCGTCTCCGATTTTTGATCTTCCTCTCTCGACTCTTCCCGTAACAACAGTTCCTCTTCCTTCGATTGAAAAGATGTCTTCTATAGGCATAAGGAATGGCTTATCAATATCTCGGGTTGGAAGCGGAATATATGTATCAAGAGCGTCCAAAAGTTCAGTAATGCATTTTGCATCAGGATCATCCGCGCTTTTGCAAGCCAAAGCTTTCGTGGCTGAACCTTTGATAATCGGGGCATTTGCTCCGTCAAAACCATATTTTGTAAGAAGTTCTCTGACCTCCGTTTCAACAAGATCCAAAAGATCTTTGTCGCTTACAAGATCGCATTTGTTCAAAAATACGACTATTCTCGGAACACCAACCTGCTTTGCCAAAAGAATGTGCTCTCTCGTCTGAGGCATAGGGCCGTCAACTGCAGACACGACAAGGATAGCGCCGTCCATTTGAGCGGCACCGGTAATCATGTTTTTGACGTAGTCAGCGTGACCAGGACAATCTACGTGCGCGTAGTGCCTTTTGTCCGTTGAGTATTCAACGTGAGAAATAGCAATAGTGATGATTTTTGAAGCATCTCTTCTGCCGGCCGATTCCGATGCTTTCGCAACCTGATCGTATCCGACGGGCTTTGCAAGGCCTTTGAGGGATTGAATGTATGTGATAGCCGCTGTTAAAGTTGTCTTGCCATGGTCAATGTGACCAATGGTACCGACGTTTATGTGCGGCTTGTCTCTTTTAAATTCTGCCATATTGTTTTGCTGATTTTAAAAGCGGAGCGCGCGAGAATTTGGCTCTGCCTAAAAAACCAACTTAAAATGATTAATTCCCATCATCCAGCACCTTCTTTTGGTTTTTTAAAAAACCAAAAGAAGGTGCTGGACTGGAAAGCTTATAAATTACGACTCGCAATTTTCGCGCAATAAAAATCTGCAAAAACAGATAATTAATTCCGCCAAAAACAGCGGAATAAGCACTCAAACGCGTACCGCTGATAATAGCAAAAGAATAAACGGGCGTCAACTGAATAAATGTTGGCTATTTTACACATACAAAAAAGGGTTTTTGTCCTAAAAAATCGGACAAAAACCCTGCTATTTTCGTTTTAATTTATTTTTTATTTCTGAAAAAAATCGACAAAAGACAAAACCATCTTATCTATCAACATAGCTAATGCCGTTATTGGAATCAGAATAACAGAAAGTGGCCAAAAAAACTCACCAATAACAATAAAAGTACCGGACCACATTTTTTTAAAAAAAGAACTTTTGGGAACGACTTCCGTTTGGTTTTCCATTTCAAATCCTCGATTCTGACGAATTTATTTTCTAAATTTATATTAATATTATGGCGAAATATTGTCAATCAAAAAAGCGGGGCGCCTTCGGCGCCCCGCTTTTTTGTTTTTATTTTATAATTTTCAACTTTAAACTCTTTGAGTTGTAACTCCGCGTGTTTCAATAATAGTTTTAGCCACATTTGGTGGGACGATTTCATAATGATCAAATTCCATAATCACGGATGCTCTGCCTTCGGTAAGAGATCTCAAAGTAGTGACATAGCCGAACATTTCGGCAAGCGGAACCATCGCTTTTATGACTTTATTCATTCCTCTGTCAAACATTTCCGTTATCTGGCCTCTTCGCGAATTGATGCTTCCCGACACGTCTCCCATAAATTTTTCCGGAGTGACAACTTCTACTTTCATCATCGGCTCAAGAAGTACCGGTCGTGCCCTTTTTGCGGCGTCCTGAAACGCCATTGAAGCGGCAATCTTGTAAGCAAGTTCGGATGAGTCAACATCGTGATACGAACCGTACGTGAGTTCGCAGGAAACATTTACCACCCTGTATCCGGCAAGAATTCCCCTTTCCATCGCCTCTCGGACGCCTTTCTCAACTGCCGGAATAAATTCCTGCGGAATGACGCCTCCTTTGATTGAATTGATAAATTCAAAATCATCATATCTCTCGACATTCTTGGGAATTTTTGCGCCTTCTTCAAGTTTCTCCATCGGCTTGATTTTGATAAGCACGTGGCCATACTGGCCTTTTCCTCCGGATTGTTTGATGTATTTTTCTTCTTTTTCCGCCTCGCCGGTGATTGTTTCTTTGTAAGCAACCTGCGGTTTGCCGACGTTCGCTTCCACGCCGAATTCTCTTTTCATCCTATCCACAAGAATTTCAAGATGAAGTTCTCCCATACCCGCCATAACCGTCTCGCCCGTCTCCTGATCGGATTTTATCTTGAATGTCGGATCTTCGTCCGAAAGTTTTTTCAAAGCCAGTCCCATTTTTTCCTGGTCGGCTTTTGTTTTCGGTTCAATTCTTAAAGTGATAACCGGTTCAGGAAAAATAATTTTATCCAAAAGTATCGGATGGTCTTCATCGCAGAGTGTATGGCTTGTTTTTGCGTTTTTAAGGCCGACAGCCGCCGCGATTTCTCCGGCAAAAACCGTTTCAACGTCTTCCCTGTCGTTTGCGTGCATTCTGACAACTCTGCCAAGGCGCTCCTTTTCTCCCGTCGTTGAATTGTAAATGTAAGTGCCGGCTGAAATAGTTCCGGAATAAACTCTGAAATATGTAAGCTGGCCGACAAAAGGATCGTTTTGAAGTTTGAAGGCAAGGGCGCAGAAGGGCTCCGTCATCGGATGCATGCCTGAAAATTTCTTCGCCTGTTCTCGGATCAATTCCTTTTACCGGCGGAATATCAAGAGGAGAAGGAAGATAATCCACGACAGCGTCAAGAACCAGCTGAACCCCTTTGTTTTTCAGAGCCGAGCCGGTAAAAACAGGGACTATCGTGTTTGCGATTGTCGCTTTTCTTAAAACAACTTTCAGTTCATCAACCGGAATTTCTTTTCCTTCCAAATAATCGTTCATGAGCTTTTCGTCGTTCTCGGCGATTTTTTCGACAAGCTCTGAACGGTATTTTTTTGCCTCCGCCAAAAGATTTGCCGGAATTTCCTCTTGCCTCACTTTGTCGCCCATTTCTCCGTCAAAATAAAATGCCTTCATCGTCATCAAATCCACAAGGCCTTTGAAATCAGATTCTGCGCCGATAGGAATCTGCATTCTGACCGCATATTTTGTCAGCCGCTCCAAAATTGACTGATATGATCTTTCAAAACTTCCTCCTGTCCTGTCCAGTTTGTTTATAAAACAGATTCTTGGAACTTTTCCTTCATCGGCATATCTCCAGTTTGTTTCCGATTGCGGTTCAACTCCGGCAACACCGTCAAAAACAACGACAGCGCCGTCAAGAACTCGCAGAGATCTTTTTACCTCCGCGGTAAAATCAATATGGCCAGGCGTATCAATAATATTAAATCTGACTTTTTTGCTCGTATCCTCTTTCGGCATATATGTCGGATTCCAAAAACAGGTGATGGCGGCGGAAGTGATGGTGATTCCTCTTTCTCTTTCCTGCTCCATCCAGTCGGTCGTGGTATTTCCGGTCGTGGACTTCGCCGATTTTGTGCTGGGTGCCTGTGTAATATAAAATTCTTTCGGACACGGTTGTTTTTCCCGCATCAATGTGGGCAATAATTCCGAAGTTCCTGACTTTTTCCAGTGGATAATCGCGTTTCATAATTTTTACCACGCAAAATGCGCAAATGCTTTGTTGGCTTCGGCCATTTTGTGGACATTTTCTTTTTTCTTCACCGCATCGCCCTCGTTTTTTGAAGCGGCAATTATTTCATTCGCCAATTTTTCCGCTATCGGCGCGCCTTTTTTCGTCCTGGCGGCTTCCACGATCCATTTCATGGAAAGCGCGGAGCGTCTTGCCGGCCTGACTTCAACAGGCACCTGATAATTCGCGCCTCCGACTCTTTTTGACCGGACTTCCATGTTCGGAGCGGTGTTTGAAAGGGCAAGCTCGAAAATTTCAACGGGATTTTTGACTTTCGCTTTTTCCTTTATCAATTCTAAAGTTCTGTAGATATTTTTCTCGGCTACGCTTTTTTTGCCGTCATACATTATATAATTTATAAGCTTTGAAATTTTTTCAGAACTGTATTTATAATCCGGTTTCGGCGCTTTTTTTGTTTTTATTTTTCTTCTCATGACTAATTTTATTATGAGCAAAGCGAATTTTAAAATTGTCACCCTGTGAAATATTTGAATTCTTATTTCACGGGGTTAATAAATTATTCTCACTTCGTTCGTTAATTTATTTAACCGGTTTCGGCTTTTTCGCGCCATATTGGCTGCGGCCTTTTTTTCTTCCTTCCACTCCTGTGGCATCAAGAACCCCTCTTACAATTTGATATCTTAAGCCGACATCCTTGACTCTTCCGCCGCGAAGCAGAACAACCGAGTGTTCTTGGAGAGTATGTCCCATTCCCGGAATATAAGCTGTGACTTCCATTCCGTTTGAAAGGCGCACTCTTGCGATTTTTCTGATAGCGGAGTTCGGTTTTTTCGGTGTCTTTGTGGTGACTTTCACGCATACGCCTCTTTTGAAAGGAGAATTCAGTTTGGTCGGCCTGTTTTCAAGAATATTAAAACCCTTCATCAGAGCGACTGATTTTGGTTTTCTTTTCGCCGTCTTCCTGTTTTGTTTTATTAATTGATTTATTGTAGGCATAAAAAATTTATAGGATTTAAAAAACATTCCCACCAAAGGTGAAAATGCAACTCTGATACTAGCATCGAGCTATGGACGCTAATGTCGCGATTATACTAATATAAATGGTCAAAAATAGCAATATGGCTAGTATTAATACATTTGACATATTATTTTTTGTGGCTAGAATGAAAAATAGTAAAAGTTGTACGTTGTAATATCATCAGAAAAAGGGGGCAGTAAAAATGCTTAAACATCTTGGAAAAGTTTTTGAGCTTCCACTGAAAAAAATCCGCCGGGATAAGAACCAGCCAAGAAAATATTTTGATCGAATCAAAATGGAGAATTTGACCATGAGCATCAAAAAAATCGGACAAATAACTCCTATCCAAGTAAAAGTAATTAAAGGTGGCTGGCAAATCGTTACCGGGGAAAGAAGATTTCGTGCTTGCACTAAGCTAAGACAAAAAACAATAAAAGCATATATCGTCGAGGGAAATGAAGACGACTTTGATGATGCTCAGATCGTCGAAAATTTACTTCACGAGAATCTTTCTACCCTTGAAACAGCTCGTATATATTTAAAAAGAAAAGAAAAAGGGCTTACTGAACAGGAAATTGCAGAAAGGTATGGAACATCACAATCAACTGTGCATCAATATATTTCACTGAATAAGCTTGATCCGAAAGTTCAACGCTTGATGGAGGAAGGAACGAACATTCCGGAAAAAAACAGGATAAAATTCAGCACTGCTTTAACACTTGTTTCTTTCCCGCTGGATGTTCAAGTTAAGCTTGCCACACAAATAAGCGAAAATGGTATGACTCTCGCTGACGCAAGGAATCTGATCGTTCAAACGCTTCAGAAAAGAGGAGTTGTTCCGAATGTTGTCAGAAAGAAAAACCGAGGAAAAGAATACTCTTTCCTTTTTGGTTTTATTTCGCCAGTACTTCAACGCCTTGAGATTCTTATCGGGTCAAAAGTCAGCTATATAACCGATACTTTAAGCATAGTTGATCCGCAAAAAAGAAATGGTCTCCTCAAAATGATCGGGAAATGCAAGAAACATTTCGGTCAAGTAGAGAAGATGGTGGAAAAAATTCTGAGAGAGGTTGCAAAAAAGAAATAGTACTTGCTTTATGTAAAAAGGCCGCGGTGTGTGACACATCGCGGCCTGTTTTTTATCCTCCTATTCAATTTTCACATTAGGCATAACCTTTTCAAAATGCTTTTGCAATTTTTCAACTTCTTCCCTCAATTCTTCATCTTGAGAAAGAAACTCTTCAAAAAGATCCGAATCCGAGTTCCCTGTCATTTTTCTCCTGATGCTTTTGGGAATATATGAGACGATTACTCCAGAAGACTTGGTTACATCTTTAATCATAATATATTCGGCAACGCATTTTGCCCAATCAACAACTTGACTGGTTTTTTTGTTGTTTCTGATATCCTCCGGTTTAATTTCATAAGCAAAAGCAATAAAATCAATTACCGCAAGTAGAGGGCGATCAGCAAAAGATGCAGGTGGTTTCCAATCAACAAAAGCCGGAGAACACCAAATTTTGGCAGTTTCCATGATTACCTCCTTGTGAACTTAAATTTCTAGTTTGATATTAGAATAAACTAAAAAAAATGTAAAGTTAAATACTTTTTTAAATTCCAAGTCCTGTAATCAAAGTAAACACCGAAGTAATAAGCGGCATTAGGATTCCGGGCAAAAAAGCGACAATCAATATTATTATCAGAATGCCATACCTTTCCGCAAACTGCGAAAAAATAAATCTGTTGCCGACGGGAAGAATGGAAAAAAGAATTTTTGAGCCGTCAAGCGGAGGAATGGGAATAAGATTGAAAATCGCCAAACTTACATTTACAAAAACCACAAAACTAAAAATCAAAACTAAGGGGCCTGCCTGGCCGGTAGGCAGGCTTGGAGATGCGCCGATTGAAACCAGAATTCTTATGATTATTCCGAAAATCAAAGCTACGACAAGATTTGAAAGCGGACCGGCAAAAGCCACAAGCGGTTCCGCAAGTTTTCTATTCCTTAAATTATAAATATTGTAAGGCACCGGTTTCGCCCAACCGATCATAAAACCAACATTTGTTATATATAAAATAAAAGGCAAGATGATTGAACCGAACCAGTCAATATGCTTGAGCGGATTTAAAGTCAATCTGCCGGCATATTCTGCGGTTTTATCGCCAAAATAAAGAGCCATAAAACCGTGTGAGATTTCATGTATCATCACCGAAAAAATAAGTATGATTAGCTGAAAAATAACATTTGTATTCATATATTGCTTTTTTATTGCCTTATGATAGCATACAGGGACTGAATTTTAAATTTTATTATGAAAACTTGTCCAATATCAAAAAGAAAATCAATTGGCGGCGGCGGATATTCCAACAGAACCCGTGCTACTAAGTTTAACCCTACCGGCAAAGTAACAAAAAATCTCAATCTTCAAAAGAAAAGAATTTACATTCCAGAGCTTAAAAAAACAATTATTTTAAACATCTCAACAAGAGCTCTTAAAACAATCCATAAAAACGGCGCTTTTGCCACATTGAAAAAAGCCGGAATTATTTAAAAAATAAAATTATAAAAGCCGAGCCGCTTATGCGGCTCGGCTTTTATTTATTTCTAAATATATCGATTCTCAAACAAATTATTTATTTGTTGTCGAAGGAGTTGAAGTTGCCGGATTCTGCATGATAACCGGGCCGACATTTACAATCACATTTCTGCTTGGAGAATAGACGATTGCTTTTGCCGCTTTCTGATAGACAAGCACGACATCGCCATTGATTGCGCCGGTATAAAACGCTTGCTGTTTGATAAGGGTTGAGGCATCATTGATTGTTGCGACAACAGGATTTTCTCCTTTAGGAAGAATGACAAGTTTGCCGACTTTTACTATAAGATCTTTTACTTGGGCTTGGCTCGTTTGGCTTACCACATCTTGCGCGTTTTTTGCAGTAAAATGATTCCATGCCCAAAGACCTCCGATACCAATAATGATTCCAATAATGAGTCCGATAAAAACAGAACTTCCGCCTTTTTTTACTTCATTTTCCATTTGTTTGATTGCTCCGGCTTTAAAACGAAGCAAATAATTAAACTAATAATAACAAGCTTTAATGAGCTTTGTGGAATTTATTATACAGATAATTAAAAAATCAAGCAATATAAGCTGTGGATTATTTAATAAACCAGTTTTTTATTTATATTTTATCTATATTTTGGCCATCAGATATAAAAACAATGTCTCCGCTTGATGTTTCAAGCACTGTGCTTTTTACGCCGGCAAGTAAATCGAGAGTTTCCTTACCCGGGTATCCGTATTTATTATTTTTATCAACCGCAATGACGGAAAATTGAGGGGAAACAGCGGAAAGAAACATATCGGAAAGATAATTTTTTGCGCCTGAATGCGAAACGAGAAAAACTGCGCTTTTTAGTTTGTCGGAAAAAATACTTGTGATGTAATTTTCAATATTTTCCGAAACAGTATCAGGCACGATTAAATAATTCTTCTTTCCATAAGTGATTTGCGCGACAATATAATTATTTTCATTTTTTTGATCATTAACATAAAGAACATGAAGATATGCACCGGCTCCGAGATCCACTTTGCTTCCTGATTGCACGAAATTTGTTTTTATTTTTTTTTCTGTGATTTCTTTTTTTATTTCTTTATATGCTTCCCCGCCGTTTTCATTTTCGCTGCCGATATAAGCGCCGACTTTGTAATATTTCAAAACTTCCGGCATTCCGCCGATGGAGGCCTGGTCATTATCAATTGCAATGAGAGCGTCAATATTTCTGTCGTAAAACGGCATGACTCTGCCAAGCGCCCGCAGGATTGAAATATTGCTTCCGGCATTTATTAAAATTTGATTTCCGTTCGGCGTTCTTATAAATACAGCATTGCCGTCTCCAACATCGAGAAAAACAACTTTAAAAAGATTGTTGTTTCCATTTCCCGCGATATAAAAAATAAATATAGCGATAAAAATAAATCCGATGATGATTCCTGCGCCGTATTTCTTAAAATCCATGTTTTTTATTTTCATTATTAAGATTTATTTTTCTTTCATGAAAAATCCAAATTGCGATAAGCGCATACGCGATAAACGTAAAGGTTGGCGAAAACCACGGAATAAAAACTGAGGAAAACGGCAAATTAGCAAAGAATTCAGCAACATGAATCATATAAAAAAGAAAAATGAACGTAATCCAGGCAAACGGTATGGATAATAATGCCCAAATGAAACCGAGCATTCCCGTGACAAATCCAAAAAACATCACTGCCGGCACGAATGCCAGTACGAGGATATTCGCGGGCAAAGCGAAAAACGAAAGCATCCCCATTTTGCAAAGTATGAGAGGCAGAACCAGAATCTGCGCGGAAATAGTCGATGAAACTATATCGCGCAAGCCGTATTTTTCGGTAATCCACGAAAATTTATTCTTCAAAATCGGCGCAACATAAATGATCGCCACTGTCGCAACGAAGCTGAGCTCGAATGATATGTCAAAAACCAATATTTTCGGATTTACCAAAATCATCGCCAGTGCCGCAACAATAAGAGCTCTGCCTACCCGATAATTCCTTCTGGTCATCTGGGACAAAATGACAATGAGCGCCATGATGCCGGCGCGAATAGCCGTGGAAGAAGAGCCGGACATGATTACAAATAAAATAATTCCGATGATTCCGGTGGAAAGGCCGGCCATTTTCGGCAAAAAAGAAAGCGCCCGCATAATTGCTCCGGCGACAATGGTAATGTTGTATCCGGAAAGCGCGACGATATGCGACAATCCGGAAATGCGGAACGCATTGCTTGTTGCCTTGTCTATGGAACTTTTTGCGCCAAGCTCTATTCCTTCAAAAAGTGACGCTTCCGGTTCGGGAATGACGCGGCTGATATTTTCGATAAAGCCGTTTTTTATTTTATACAAGATTGTTTTTATAAAATTGCCGTGTCCGGAAGAAATAAGCGATACTTTTGCAAAATCAATGGTGTAAAAAATATTGTCTTTCGCAAGATATGAAACATAATCAAAATCTTTTGTGGCCGGAGAACTTGAGGAATCAATATTTGGCGATGAAGAGAAATTTTTGGGTTTTTCTAATTTGCCGTATATGCTCACTTTGTCACCGTATTTAAATTCCGGATAAAGGCCGGTGTTCACAAGCGCCTTGCCTGAAACAGGAATGCTTGAACCGGCGCTTATAAAAATTTTTAGATCGACATCAAGTGCCGTTCCGGATTCTTTTTTCTGCGGTTCATCTGAAATAATTGCAACAAAAGTCGCCTCCTTGCCGACTGAATTTTCCAAAAGCACATCGGGAAGATTTGAATCCGCAATCCCGTAGCGCAAAGCGCCAAAAGCAAAAAACAGTAAAAATAAGAGCAGCAAAAATATTTTTCTTTTCTCCGTATGTTCGGAAACATAAAATTTCTGAAAGACAAAAAGGATGATTGATATTGAAATCAAGCATGCGGAAAAATAAAAATCCAGCTTGAAAAATGAGCAAATAAAAATCGCCAGAACAAATCCGGCAATTGAAACAAAAAGAGCGGAATTATTTTTCACCAAGTCATTGTAGCATAAAAAAATTCCCTTCGCGCCAAAAAATCGGCGCGAAGGGAAAAATGATCCGTCAGTTTGGAGAAAGAATTCTTTCATTCGAAATCTTTCCGATTCTCACGGCAATTTTGCATTGAGAGCCGCAGGAATCTTCCCTGTACAGCTTTAAAAACAAAGTTCCTCCTTTGTCCCGCCCGATCACAAACATATGCGGGGTATTTTCCACCATGATTCCGTAGCATTCATTGATGGACGGTTTGTGCTTCAGACAGAACTTAAGAATATCTCGATGAGAAGTAAAACCTTGGATTTGGGCGACTTTTTCCCTCAATAAATCAAGGGAAACAAATCCTTTTAAACCAAGGTTTCGGGCGAAAAGCACACCCAGGGAAACGCTTTTCGCATCGCTTTTGGTATATTCACCATTGAGCATTTTCTCGGAGACCAGCGCGTCGATTTGCCAACCTTCAGCTTCAAGGGCTTCTATCAATTCTTTCGGACTTTTTTCATCATCATCCGAAAGCAGGTTGATATTCTTAAAGCATTTTCCTTTGACCTGAACGTTTGGCTTACCCCCATTACGAACTGCTGTCTTTGCCATAAAAACCTTCCTTATTTTTAAATTTTTAAGCTAACCTTTTTAAAGGTCGGCTTTCCACCGATCAAAAACACAATTACAGCAAAAAATTTCCAAATGAATCAGAAATTTTTTGCCGTAATCGTATAAAAAGGCGGATAATATAAAAAGAACAAACTGTCAGGAATGATATAACTTATATTTTATTTGTCAAATATTTTTTATTCCATAGTCAGCGATTTTTCCGCAAAAAAGCCTGGGGAATTTCCCATAGGCAAATGAGGTTGCGATTTCATCGCATCGCTCGTTGCCGGCAATTCCTGCGTGGCCGGCGACATGATTCCATATTATATTTTTGCCTTTCGACGCTTCCATCAATTCTTCCCAAAGATCGCGGTTCAGCACCGGTTTTTTTGCGGAATTTTTCCAATTATTTTTCCGCCAGCCATAAATCCACTTTGTTATTCCGTTTATCAAATATGAGGAATCTGTGTTTAAAATTATTTCTCCGAAACTTTTCCCCACAAATTGCAAAGCTTTTATGGCGCCCGTGAGTTCCATTCTGTTATTTGTCGTATATTTTTTAGCACCGCCTATCTCCACAACACTTCCATCAGGCATTGAAACAATCGCTCCCCAGCCGCCGGGACCGGGATTGCCGCTTGATGAGCCGTCGGAAAAAATAATAATTTTGGAAATATTTTCCATATATGGTATTTAAAGCGAGCGAGACAATGCGATTTTGATGGCTACGGAGCGCGACGGCGCGAGTATCGAGCAAATTTCCAGCAGGAAATTATGCGTACCTCAAAATCGCATTGCCGAGCGAGCTTTAATTTATAAATGATCCGCCTTGTCTTTTTCCGCCTCGGCTTTCGTCCTGTGGACAACGCCGTCTTTGTGATGCGGCGGCATATAGAGAGTGTAGAGTTTAAGCGGCTCGGTTTTTGATGTGTTGTAAACGTTATGCCGAGAACCGGCAGGAACAACAAAAGCGTTGCCGTCGGAAATGATGAATTTTTCATCGCCAATCACTGCTTTTCCTTCCCCGCTTTCAACGCGAAAAAACTGGTCGCTGATCTCATGGACTTCAAATCCTATTTCTTCCTCCGGCAGAAGCGACATAAGAACAACTTGGGCATTTGTGGAAGTATAAAGAACCTTCCTGTAATCCTTGTTTTTCAAGGTCTCATTTTCTATATTTATACAAAATGGTTTCATAAATTTAATAAAATTAACTGATAAAAGCTACGGAATATATTATATCAAATTATGATACAATATGCCTATGGAACAGGATATTTTGAAAAAACTCGCCGAACAGGAAGAAAAAATAGAAAAAATCTATATTTCCGTGGAAAAAACAAGGAAATATTTTCTCTGGACAATGATTATCACAATTGTAGTAATCGTCGTGCCGATAATTGGATTGTTTTTCGCTATTCCGTCATTTTTGAACAATTATGTGGGAAATATTCAGAATTTAAGCCAATAAAAAAATAAATTTTAAAATATTAATTAATAAGATTTTCTAATTCTATTGGAATATCGACTAAACCTTTGTTTTTTAGAATATGAGTAACACCGTATATAACTGAACCACTTAATAAACAAATTGTTTTTTCCATATCTGCAGACATTCCTTCAATACTATTGCCTTGGAAATTGATCGGAAATCCATTATTCACAAAAATAACGTTTTTATTTACCACATCTTTATGTATTTCTTTATCTTTTCTAAAATCTGCAACGGGAAATTCTCTATCGGCTGATGAAACGCTTATAAGATATAACTGTTTATTTAGAGAAGAAATTTTTTCAATATCTTTTTTGAGCAATACCGGGAAACCTGTAGCCCCTATAATAACATCTGGTTTTATATTTAAAATATTTTTAATTAAATTATTATGACCGTATTTAACATCAAATCCTTGGATTTTAAAATCATTTTGCTCTAATATTTTTTGCATTGCTTCCCCTATCGGCCCAAGACCGACTACAAATATTGATGGATTTTTTATATTTTTAACTTGAAAATAATTCTTAATTTTTTCAAAACAATCACGAGCAATAAACGGGCTTTCCTGAATCAATTTTGTCTCGGATCTTGCAACATTTACAACAGGAAAATTCATTTTTTTATTCTCAATTTTTCTGAAGCCTGACGATGTTTGTTCAACGGCAAACAAGACATCTCTTTTATTATCAGCAAAAGTCATTATAAGTTCTGCCCCATCATCCAAAATAACGATTTTTTTATCTTTAGGCACGAGATCGAGTATCATATTACAGTTGTTTTTATGTTCAATATCAAAAGCTTTGCCGGAAAATTCAGGCTGGAAAACTTTTATGCCTTTATCTTTTAGTTCTTTTAAAATACTGGTATTTGTTGAGTATATTTTTCCTAAAACAATTATTTTGTTCGGATTAAAGCCAAAATCCACCAAATATTCAAACATTTTTAATTGCGGTTCAAGTAAATGTTGGCAACAAACTAGATAATAATCGTTCACATCATGAGGAATATTTTTGAAATAACCAAATACTTTTTGTAATAATGGATAATTGTAGTCCATATTTGACAAGTATATCAGATACAAAACTTTTGTGATATTATGTCATTATGGCATTAACAAAAAACCAGATAAAACTCATAAAATCCCTTCATGAAAAGAAAAATCGCAATAAAACGGGGCTTTTTTTGGTGGAAGGGGAAAAAAGCGTCGCGGAACTTCTGGTTTCAAATTTTGAAATTGACTTCCTGCTTGTAACGGATGAGTTTTTCAAAAAACATTCCGATTTGATAAAAAAGAGATCTGCAAAATATGAGATTGCAAACCAGGAACAAATTGAAAAAATCGGAACATTGGAAACAAACGATTCCGCGCTCGCCATAGCTAGGCAGAAAAACAACACTTTCACCAAAATTGGAAGCGATGAAGTGATGATAGCTCTTGAAAAAATCCAAGATCCGGGAAATCTCGGCACAATTATAAGAATTGCCGATTGGTATGGGATAAAAAATATTGTCGCATCAAAAAATACCGTTGATTTTTACAATCCGAAAGTTATTGCCGCTTCAATGGGCTCATTCACAAGAGTAAATGTTTTTTACGAAGATCTGAAAGAATTCTTGTCAAAAATAAATACACCGATTTGGGGAGCGTTTTTGCACGGAGAAAATATCCATAAAGCAAGTTTCCCAAAAAGCGGAATTCTCCTTATGGGAAACGAATCAAACGGCATAAGCAAAGATTTGGAAAAATTAATTACCAGAAAAATCACCATCCCTTCATTCGGCCACGCTGAATCGCTCAATGTCGCCATCGCAACAGCGGTGATATTGGATAATTGGAAAAATAAAATATAAAAACCCCGGTTTGCCGTAAAAACAAACTCGGGGTTTAAAAAATTTGGCAATGAATTACTTTTTGCACCTCGTCTTAAGATGGCATCTTGGCGTAATATATTTCAACCGCCAATCATTCCAATGATTATACCAAAAACTAATTTTAAATTTTCTGGCCGTCATTTTGAGAATGTAAAGAAGTTCTTTAAAATCCCTTTTATTGCTCTGGCAAATTGTTACATGCCACGCTTCTTTCTTGCCGGGTTTACTCAAAAGAAAATCGATTCTCTTGATAGTTAGAATGCCATCTTTTCTTGCTTCCTTTATCACCTTCTGAATTTTTTCTTTGACCGATGAATCGAGACCAACAAGAGCAAAACCACCGTCGCTTGAACCGCTTTTATTTGACTTCATTTTTTCCTCCTTAAAGGAATCAAAAGTAATTTGTTCGTCGTATTTAGAAAAGTTAAAGATCTGCCAGTTAGAATTCTAGCATATATTAATAAAATTTAATATCAGATTTTTATCCTTTCTTCTGCTTTCTCACATTCTTGATTCCTTTTCTTCTAACAACGCTTGAAAGCCGCGTTGCTCTCCACATTTTATTTTCACGGAGGGCGAATTGCTTGCCGATATTCGGATATTTTTTAGACATTTTTTAATTTCATTAAAATTGATAAATTCCTTCTTGGGGTGCCGTTGTAGAGGATGTAAGAACTGTGTTTGAGAGGAAAAATGATACGACAATTTATATTCCAAGTTTTTATTATAGGACAGAGACAACTGTTTGATATTCACCCCACCTTTGATTTCACTATATATCATCAACTAACTCAACAGCTTCCTCTTCATCAAGTCCTTCTTCGTCCATAAGTTCTTTTACTTTTTCAGCTTCTTCAATATCAATACCTTGATTTTGAGCTATTTCTGCAATTTCTATTATTTCCTCTGGGTCTTTGTCTTCTAACATATTTTTATTTTTTTATTTTACTCTTCCTTTTATAATTTTCTGGATGTTGCTTTCGGTCCTCTTTCAATAACCATTCAAAAGCCCCGAGTAAATTGTATGTGGCTTCCCACGCTTCACTGTCAGAATACTCAACCCCATATTGCTCCTTGAACATCTTTTTGAACCTTTCAACAGTTTCTGGAGCTATGTGGACCATTATCTTTTCTTTAGTTCTTCAAATAATCTCACCTGTTCACGCTGGAGGGAGGCATCAAATATAATGCGATACTCAAAGTTTTTGTTTACACTCTGAAACTCATTAAAACCGATTTCTTTTGCCAACACTTCGTTTGTTAGATTTTCCAACTTTCCTTTATACATCTTTTTATTTGCTTCATAATCAGCTCTCTCACCTCCACCTTTTGCTTCAATCACAATAAAACGCTCTTTTGAGGTCTCAATAAGAAAGTCTGGAAAATATCTTCCGACACGCTTCTGTTCTGGGCTCCAGTATTCAAAGTAAAAATCTGTTCGGCTTGGGTCCGCACAGACACGGGCTCCAGTGAAATAGACATCCTTGATAGTTTCTTCTTTATCAAGCACATCTCTCAAGTATCGGAACAAATCCTTTTCATCACCGCTATCAAAAGCATAGGGATTGATATGAAAACCAAGACGACCCTTTCGTCCGTTATCCTCTTCTTCATTCTTATACACAACTAAAGCACTTCTACCCAACTGAACACTTATTTTGAAAGGAAATAGTTTTGTGAGTTCAAGTTCTTCTTCCACAATCTCGGTTTTTTCTTCATATTTGTATGCACTCTTGAGAATTTCTTGTATAACAAAAGGAATGAGAGCAAAGTTATCATTCGCTATCTTTACAAACTCTTCTCGTTTCTTACCACTGCCAAAAATAATACTATCAATCACGACACAGGATAAATGAGTATAACGATTGATGACTTCCGCTATCTCATAGAAAGTAAAATCGTTTTTATCTTCAATCTTTCGGACCGCACGGGCTTCGCTGTATCCAGCTTTTCCCTCATCACCAAGGAAAATACCACCTTCACTTACAAATGATTGATATTGCTCTGGCTTAAACCTTTTGAAATCTATCTTGATACTTTCTGCGTTCGCTTCTTGAACTGCTAAAATCTCTTTGAGCACTTTCTTCACCTTGATTGTCTTTCGCTTCTCTACTTCAAGAGTGTGCTCCACCATTTTTTGGTCCTGTGCGTTCAACTCACTGATGCTTGAAGCAAAGTTATTCTTTAATTCTTTATCAAGTATTTTGTAGTTTTCTTTTGATAGGAAAATGTGAGCACGAGTAGAATTATCACCAATAGAACGGAGACAGCGTGTCGTTGATTGAAGCACAAGAATAGTGCTCTTTGGTTTCTTATAAAGAGCGACAGAAACAAGTGAGCGACAGTTCCAACCTTCAGTTCCTTTTCCGACAAGTAGAACAAACTGCTTTTTACTATCGGCGGTATCAAGCTGTTTGAAATCATCGGCGTTATCTTCTGCTTCTGTGTGATATTCCAAAATAGTATCTGGCGAGATATTTCTTTCAGTAAGAATACGCTCAATCTTTGGTCTCAAATCATTTCTTACATCAGCGATATTTGATGCAAAGAAAACAATCTTCGGCAATCTTCCTTCAAGTCGTTTTGTGCCATATTCAGAAATAAATGTATCAATGACCTCTTCAAGAAATTTCTGGGACCTTACTACTCCATAATCCAATATACGGACCTGTTTCAAAATACCTTTCTCAATACCTTGTTTGAGACCGAAGTGATAAACGACATCAGAAATCATTTTATTGTTCACATAGGGAGTTCCTGTGAGGTTCACGACAGATACAAGTGGGGTATGTTTGTGAAGATAATCAATCGTCTGGCGTGTCTTCTTCAAAGTTCCTTCAAGAGTTTTGCCGTATGAGTGATGGGCTTCATCCACAAATATCTGGAGCGAGCCAAGCTGTCTGATTGCTTGTAATCGCATATTTTCAACTTCTCTTTTGCCGAGTTCACTCTTATCTCCAAAAAGTCTTTTTGTGGCATTGTCCCCGTCCCCATTTCTCGTCTTCAAGATTATTTTTTGAGAGTTAGAAACGATAACATTGTAATTGCCGTTTGGAGCAAGGGCTGTATCAGTGCTTTCAAGATAGTGATATTTTATATTCAAAATTATATTCTCATATTCTTTCGGAAGAACTCTTGAGTAATCAAAAGTTTTAATTTCCTTCAAACTTTCAATAATGGTTGTGTCGGGAGCAAAGACAAGAGCATTTTTCGCAAATCTTTCATCCTTATCGTGATAAAAAGATAGAACAAAATCATATAGCATCATCACCGCCATCAAGATTGTCTTTCCCGAACCCATAGTAAGAGCATAGACTTGGTTTGCATAATCCGAGGTCCCGAACTTCTCATCAAGAATTGCTTGTATCTTTTCATCTTTCTTCTTATCGTATGCAAGCTCAAATGCTTCTTTATCAGAAATACCAAGAGCACGAATAAACTCAAGCTCATTTTCAAATGATTGTCTGAACACTTCCACAGATGCCTTATTACCAATTACCTCCTTAAGAAAAATGTATGTCTCCAGTGCTTCTATCTGTGGCTCGTGCAAAAAAGCCACTCGTCTGATATGTGCGAGTATGTTTTCTGTTTCTTTATGGACCCCTTTGTATCCATCAGCTCGCCACTTGGCAACTTGCTTTTGTATATTTTGTAGAAAAAAACTATCCATAATTTTATGCGTTTATTTCAAAGGTTTCAAAGTATTCCTCACCGAGCACATCCACGATTTTGATTGCGACAGTGTATTTACCCTTCTTTGGGTAATCCCAAGAATACTTGGCTTTGATAACTTCTTTTTTATCTGGCAAGTCCATAATCTCGGCATTAAATAATTTTCCGTTGTAGTCAACATCAATCGCAACACTGTCAATAATCTGCTTGAAATCTTCTACTTTTGCTTGGCTCTTTTTTCTCGAGCACTTTTTCATTTTCAATCTCTAGTTTTCGCATCAAAATCGGGGAGTAGAAATCTTTTATCTCAACAGCGAGCTTCTTGTCTTTTGCTTTCACTTCAATTTTTGCTTCTGGCTTCTTCTTGAAGATGAGATTTTTCTTATCAGTCAAGAATATCTCGGACCTCTATTTTCACGCCAGTTTTATTTTCCTTCTTTATAAAATCTCGTCACATCAAGCTCCATACCAGAACAAATGACAAGCACACCTTCTTCATAGACTGGCTTCTCCCGCCTTTGATTTTGCTTTTACTGTAAAAGCTATCAATGCTTGTCTCCAACACTTTTGAAGACGTGTGCGAATATCCATTTTATTGAGAACACGATTAAGAGGCATAACCTTCACAAAGTTATTATCAAGAACTCCATCAAAATATGTTCGTTTTACTGGTTCTACTCCATACATTTCCATAACAATTTCTTTCGCTTCAATTTCATTTTTGAAAACATCATAGTCATTCACATTGAGAATTTTGAAACCAAGAGAACCCTTGAAATCCTCTTTGTCTTTTCTTTTTGCTGGTCCGTAATAATTTGATTGAGCCGTTTCGTTGTTGTTTGTATTGCTCCGATATTGATGTCGCATCCTATCCATTTTCGTCCGAGTTTTTGTGCGATAACTTGTGTTGTTCCAGAACCCATAAAGAAATCAGCGACAACATCACCTTCATTTGAAGATGCCATTATAATACGCTCCAGAAGTGCCTCTGGTTTTTGCGTGGGGTAATCAACTCTTTCTTTTGCTGTGGCGTATTTGCTGGAAGGACATCACATCACCCCAAACATCTCCTATGTTTTTTCCGTTTTTTATCACATCATCAAGGTATACAATCTCACCTCTACCATCAAAATATAACCTCCCGTCTTTATCTTTTTTATCAAAGCGGTCAAGATATTCTTTTTGTGCGGAACTTTTAACTTATTGAAAACCTTATTTTGAGATTTTGAATAGAAAAAGATATTATCGTGTCTTCTTATCCATTTGTTTGCTTGGGTTTTGAAACCAGACAAAACAGTAATGTCCCATACTAATTTCATCGCTGGAAGTTTTCAATACCAAATACTTCATCAAGAATTATTTTGACATAATGTGAGCGTTTCTGCCATCGCATATGAACATAAATACTTCCTTTTTCAGAAAGAAGTTCACGCATCAATACCAATCTTTCATATATAAATTGTAAATACTCATCTTTCTCCCAAATATCTGTATACTGTTTCTCTTCAAAAAGTCCTTGACCGACACCATTCAACTTTTTCGCCACGGACTTTCACTTTCTTCACATAGTCCGCCTTACTATCAAACGGAGGGTCAATGTATATCAAATCTATCACTCCACGATATTCTTTCAAAAGATGCGAAAGCACTTGAAGATTATCACCCCAAAATAATTTATTAAAATCTTTTGCACTCTTATCGCCATACACTTCAGTCTCTTGTGCTGGAAAAAATTGCACACTCTCAAGCGGTTTCTTGCCTACCCACTGGAGAAGTGGACGACCCTTTGCTTGTTCTACTTTTTGATATTCATTTTTCATTGTAATTGTAATTTTTATTTATAAATCTACGAATGAGAACTGCAAGAAATTGATAATGTCTTCCTTTTTGTATCTTCGCACTCGTTTGGTCCCGATGCGAATAGCTGGAAGTGTGCCATCTTGGTCCCATCTGCGGAGCGTGTTTGGATGAACTTTTAGTATTTCACACGCTTCGGAAAGTGTTAGAAGCTCTGGGACATCAAACTTGTCCTTTTTGTCGTTTTGTTGTTGCATATTGATTTTATACCTACCTTTTGATACCTTTATCTTACAGCAAAGAGCTCATATCTCCAAGAAGTCGCCTGTGGATTAAGCCCTTAAAATTACAATTAACCAAAAATTACAATGGCAAAACAGTATTCAATCAATGGTTTCTTGCACAGTATAAATGACTACTCCTTTATTGAGCAGTATTTTCAAAAATGTGGTATTACTGGTTTTTCTTATATTAAAAATCAGGATGGAAAAAAGAAAAAAAGGATGACGAACAAATAATTAAAAGTGTTGAAGATATAATTCTGAAACAGGGTGAGGTTGTTCAACAAGAGATTGAGAGAGATTTTTCTGATATAAATAAATTATCAGATGACAGGGGCACAGAAAACCTACTTCAAGAAGCAACCGACCAAGACATCAATCCCCCAGTAAGTGTTCTAACACAAAATAACGGACACGAAATTGCCTTTTGGTTTTTCAATAATCAGAAAAATGTTTTTGACGGAGCAAATGCTGTGCAAGAATTTTTTACAAGCGGTTGGAAGCGAGTGCCCGTGCCAAACAAAGATATTGCTGTCGTGTCTCAAAATAAAGGAGCTCTTGAAACAGCATTGAAAACATACTATCAAAATAGAGATAAAGGTCTTGGACAGCGATGTTTGATTGACATATACCCGAAGAAAGACAGAGTTTATGTCGTGGCTTACATTTCAGCTCGTGGAGTAAATGATGTTATCCCAGACGAGAAAAATGAAGAAAAACTCATAAAATCAACACGCAGAGAAAGCATAGAAATCTATTATCTTTATCTACGAAGTGAAGATGATAAAGAAGGAGGAGAACTTGAAATCAAAGCTAAAGGAGGATACACAACAGAGAAAGAACTACTCCGAGTATTTTCACAATCTGTATTAAAGCATACACTTGATGACACAAAGCAAAAATACGACTTGGAACCTTTGAAAAATAAAAATTTCTCTTTCGTTTATGATACCGAAGATGAGGTGGAGGGATGGTGGCTTAAAGGACTTGATTTGAAAACCCCAGATTTGCAGACAAAAATAAAACTTACAACAAAAAATGAGAACGGGGGTGGTGTTGAACCAATGTGGCGACAATTAAATTCCTTGCAACTAGCAGATAAGATGAGCTCTTTGAGGTTAGACAAAGCAGAAATGAAAATAAAGTTCAAGCCAACAAAAAAGCATCCAAAAGGAACAAAGACTTTTTATATTACTTGGAAAGATACGAGCTCTCTCAACGATATTGACGACCTTGATATAAAAGCTGGACAGGTTCTTAAAAAATCAAAAATTGATTGTGGATTTTCTAAATAAATTACTTACTAAATATAGTCATTTCTCCGATGTGGTGGCGACAATAGGAGATGTTGAACAAAATAAGAAAGATTTTGATATTTTGTCTGCTTTGGATGTGCTCATTAAGATTAGCGACCCAAAGTATATCTTGGTGCAAAACCTGCGAAAGTGAGAGTGTTGAGGTCCATTATGTAGCATCACGGAAACAAGCATACACAATCTGCACCCAAGATGAACACGCTAGACGAGATTATTTTAATCCATCCGAAATAAGACAATGGCAACTCAATACCCTACCACTACTTTCACTATTTCAAAAATCAATCGGCATACAATCACCAAAAACCACAGAAAACATTGATGGTCTCTTGTGGGATTTCGGCACACAAAAAGTAAATGGAGTCTTTTATCATTTATTTTTCTGCCGAAACATAAATGATATTGAAAAACCAAAAATATCCATCATCACAAGTCTGCCACGCTGTGTTGTGTTTTATACTGGAACACCACATATTTCTCTGCCAGATAAAGTTCTTATGGTTCCATTGATTGACTTAATAAAAAAGATAACATCCAAAGGTTTATCAATTCACAAGGAGGTTATGGAGCAATTTTTCCCCAAAAATGTATATGCAACGAAGGAGGGGGCGATAGAACTTGATGAAAATATCGTTCTTCTAAATAATCATCTTCTTTTTGAACCATTACGAGGTGGAAACTTCCAAAAACAATCCAAGGAAAGATTGAGACCTTTCGGCGTTCGCATAATCACACACCTTTTTGGTATACGAACATATCAAGAAAACTCAAAAACACTTGCGGAACTATCAGAAGCTCTTGGTAGCACAAAAGTATCAGTCTCAAACGAGATAAAGAGAATTGAAACAATATGCAAAAATAATAATCTTCAATTTATACTTCATAAATACTCTGGAGATAAATACGGCATCAATCCACATTTTAGCTCGTGTAAATAGCTCACTAAATCATTCACCAATTTTCGCTCTTGTGTGGATAACATAAAAGCAAACACATAAAAAAAACCCGAGAAATCGGGCTTTTTTATTTTTCAAAATCCATTTTTGACAAGCCATATCGGTGAACCCTTTTGTTTTGATAGTGAAGTTTTCAGTCGGAACCTCACTTATTACAAACAACTATTAACCAAACAATATGACAAATAAAAAAACAGAAAAGTTTTTGTTAGAAGAGGAAAACGAGATTATACCTCTTGAAGACAACAGCAATTTCTTTTTTAGTTTTGATTTGGGATTAGCGACCGCACTTATAACTGCGGGATTTTCGCTTGTCTCACTGGACCGTAAAAATCTGCATAAAGCCCAATTCATTTTCCGCCGTGGAGACGGGATGGACGAAGTCGTTGATGCTTACTGGGCAGATAATCTTGAAGTGAAAGCCAGAAAATACTTTGACACTCTCAAGATGCTCAAGAACAGATTATATTCCGAATAATTATGGTTTTGTCAGATGAAGACATCATAAAATTCCAAGCACTTTATAAAAGTGAGTTCGGAATGGAAATCAGCAGAGAAGATGCCTACGAAAAAGGGATAAAACTTTTGCAATTGATGTCTGTTGTCTACAAACCTATGACGGAAAAAGAATACGAGTTTATTCAGAAGCATCGCATAGACACGCTCCCTTTATTAGAAAAGAAACTTAAAAATATATGAAATCATTAGAAAGAAGGTTCCAAAGTATCGCAGAAAAAAATCCTAGTTTTAGTTCTTACATCTGCTTTTCCAAAGCAATAGAAGGACAGAGTTTTAACAAACAAACAGTCCATCGCTGGTTTCAAAAACTGGTTGATAAAGAGGATTATGCAAAAAATGAAAAGAGAGCCATTTTAGAGCATCTGGATAATCTTTCAAACACCTTGAGGACAACAAAAAAACAAGGCAAAACGGCTCCCCAAGCAATTCTTTTATCAAAGACGGAGTAATTATCATTCACAATTAAATTATCTAACAATATGAACCTATCAAAAATTACAATCAGAGAATATCTCGCAGAGAAAGGTATCAGTTTTCGTGAGGGTGGAAATGAGCTCATCACAAAATGCCTTTTCAATGACTGCGACAGAGACAGCAAAGGAGATGACGGACATTTATATTTCAGTATAGAGACGGGACAATATGATTGCAAAAAATGCGGAGAAAAAGGCAATCTTATTACACTTGCAAAACACTTCGGTGATACTGGACCAACTCCACGAAAAACAAACACTTTTAATGTAGAACTCGTAGAGAAATGCCACGAGGCACTACCACCTCACATCAGAGAGTATTTACACAAGAGAGGGCTCACGGATGCCATTATAAACGAACATAAGCTCGGCTACGGGCAGTTTTATCGCAAACCTTGGATAACTATCCCTATCAAGGATATTTACGGAAATTACTCATTTTTCAAACTCCGAATGGACCCCGCTTTTGGCAACGATAAAATCACTTATCCGAAAGGAGCCGAAGCACAACTTTATGACTGGGATAACCTAACAAAACCTAACATTTCCCTTGTCATCTGCGAGGGTGAACTGGACAGATTACTCCTCCTCTCAAAAGGTGTGCCAGCAATAACCTCTACTCACGGAGCAATGACTTTCAAAGATGAGTGGGTGGAGAAGATAAGAAAAGATAATAAAATTTATATCTGTTTTGATAATGACGAAGCTGGGAAAAAGGGGTCCGAACGAGTAGCAAAAATGTTGGAAAATGTTGGATGTGAAGAACATATAATCACACTGCCAGATGAAGTCGGAGAAAAGGGAGACATCACCGATTATTTTATAAAACTCGGAGGGTCCGTGGATGACTTGTTTAGCAAATATGCAAAACCCTATCCAGAAAAGATTGATACCACACAATTTTCTCCGATGAGTTCAGAACAACTTATTGATACGCTCGGGCTCACTATCAAATATGATGCCGAAAATAAACTGGCAACTTTCTTATGTGAACTTTCTGCTTATACCGAAAGCTCACAATTCAATATCAGCTACAATGCCCCATCATCAACTGGAAAAAGTTATATACCAACGGAAATTGCTCGCCTATTTCCACAAGGCGATGTTATGGAGATTGCCTACTGCTCACCCACTGCATTTTTTCACGATGTCGGGCAATATGATAAAGACAAAAACAGCTACTTGGTGGACTTATCGCATAAAATACTTATTTTTCTAGACCAACCTCACAATGAACTGCTCGCACGATTACGCCCACTTCTTTCACACGATAAAAAAGAAATTGCGATAAAGATTACAGACAAAACACAGAAAAACGGGACTAAAACAAAAAACATTCTTTTGCGTGGCTATCCATCAGTTATCTTCTGCACTGCTGGACTTCGTAAAGATGAACAAGAAGCAACGAGATTTTTACTTCTATCTCCAGAAGTCAATCAAGACAAAATACAGCAAGGTATCAGTGCCACAATACGCAAAGAAGCAGATAGTGAAAGTTTTGTAAGCTGGCTTGAAGAAAATCCAGAAAGAATACTTCTCAAAGAGCGTATCCGTGCTATTAAACTGGAAGAAATAAAAGAAATAAATATCACAACGCCAGAAAAAATTGAAGCAGGGTTTTTTGAGTAAAAATAAAACACTCAAACCACGCCACCAAAGAGACATCAAACGCCTTCTATCACTCATCAAGTCTATTGCCCTGCTAAATGTTTGGTGGAGAGAAAGAAATGGGTCCACAATTACAGCAAACGATGACGATATAAACGAGGCGTTCAAACTCTGGGACAAAATATCTGTGAGCCAAGAACTCAACCTGCCTCCATATATTTATAATCTCTATAAAGAAGTTATCCTGCCAGCGTGGGAAGTAAAAAATAATAGCAGAAATGATGCTATTGAAAACATTACAGGCAAACTCGGTCTTTCACGCCAAGAGGTCCTTGAAAAACACTTTGCGGTTTATGGAAGGATGCTAGACGGACACCAACTTCGCCAACAAATACTCCCAATGCTAGAAACGGCAGGACTTATCGTGCAAGAACAGGACCCCCACGATAAACGCAAGATGATGATTTTCCCCTCCTCCCTGTATCATCTTTCTAACGAGACAAAGAATAGTGAAACGGACGGTGGGGTAAAAAACACAGAGCAAGAAAATGATGAAATTACTAGCGATGAAATAGATTTCTAAAATTATGGAGGAAACATCACAAAAACAAATTGAAGCCAACAAACTCAACGCAGAAAAAAGCACTGGTCCAAAAACTGAAGAAGGTAAGACTGTCAGTAAATACAACGCGATGAAACACGGATTATTGAGTGAGGAAGTTTTATTGGAGGGAGAAGACGAAGAAAAACTAGAGAAAATCGGTAAAAATCTACGAGCCGAGCTAGAACCACACACAGAAATTGAATTGATATTGGTGGATAGGATAACCGCGAATGTCTGGCGATTAAAACGTGTTATGCAAATGGAACGAGATATGATGGATAATAGCCAAAAAGATATGTTTAGTGGTAAGTTGCAAAAACTTGGACATACATTAACGCACTACGACATTGCTCATAACGACATATACGGCAAACTTATTCGTTATGAGGGAAGCATTGAACGAGGTATATACAAAGCATTACACGAGCTTGAGCGTATTCAAGCAAAAAGAAATGGTGAAAAGGTGCCACCCCCGATTGCATTAGATATTGATGTATCTGGTGAAAAAGAAAATGGGTTCGTTTCGTAAAACAATCCAATAAATCGTAAATTATCAAAAATTAAAATTAACCATAATCAAAGCTGTTATCTAACTGTTTATCAGTATAATCAAACCTAGTTTCTCAAATGATTTCGGCTGGTTTATAAAAATATATGACTAAATCAATCGCAGAACAATCTAACGGCTTAAGTATCTTCTGGTTGAAGAAACACGGCTACCTAAACAAAGGGTCTAGCTATCAGTCTGGCGGTATTACTTGGACCTATGGATATAGTGAAAATAAAAGCAGTATAAATTTCTCTATAATTAGAAACGACTTGGACACTCCAGAAGAAAGAGCTTATATAAATTTGAGATACACAAACACAAACAGATATTCTGGTGAAAAGGATGATATGGATTATAAAATTGAACTCACCACTACTCCCTGCCGATATGGAGGCAAGCGATACTGGTTTATCTGTCCGTTGAGTAAAAATGGAAAGTATTGCGGGCGAAGAGTAGGAGTAATTTTCGGCATAGGCAAATGGTTCGGTTGCCGACACTGTGGAAATATCGCCTATTCTAAACAAATGGAAGGTGGAAAATATAGGTGGAATGGAGTATCAATTCCAGACATAGAGAGAGCGGAGAAGGAAGTGAAACGATACTATTACAAAGGAAAACCGACAAGAAAATACAGGCGAGTTTTGAGACTAAATGATAAATTTGAGGAAGGACTTATAGGAATGATGGGCAAACTAGGCAAAATATAAAACTATGACTTTAATAATAAATAATGTTATAATGTCTGTGTTGTTCCAGTTAGTAATGTATGCAGAAAACACGGGGTATTTTTATGGACAAAACGGAACCCGAGAGGGGCGGTTTGCTAACTGTTTTGTCAATCCTCGTGATTGCATCATAGCTGGAACAACCAGACCGTCCCTTTCGGGTTTTTATATATAAAAAATATGAAAGAAGAAAATAAAAAAATAATATACTTTCTCTACGCAAGAAAATCATCAGAGAGCGAGGACAGACAGGTCCAGTCTATTGAGGACCAAATCAATCGCCTAAAAATACTAGCGAATGACCTTGGCATTTCAATTAAAGAAATACTTACGGAGTCAAAATCAGCAAAGAAACCGAATAATCGTCCTGTGTTTACAAGTATGCTTGAAAGAATTGAGAAAGGAGAAGCTCAAGGTATTCTCTGTTGGCAAATAAATCGTCTATCACGAAATCCCGTAGATAGCGGAACTCTTGGCTGGATGCTCCAACAAGGTGCTCTGAAATCAATCCAAACAATAGACCGACAATATCTGCCAGATGATAATGTTCTTCTTTTCAGTGTTGAAAGCGGAATGGCAAATCAATTCATAATAGACCTAAAGAAAAATAGTATGCGTGGAATGGTTGGTAAAGCGGACCGAGGATGGCTTCCTTCTCGGGCTCCGATAGGATACTTGAACGATAAACTTGAACACACGATTATTGAGGATGCACAAAGATTTCATCTGGTCCGAAAAATGTGGGATATGATGCTCACTGGAAACTATACTCCTCCACAGATAAGAGAAATTGCGAATAATAAATGGGGATTTTTAACTGCAAAGACAAAAAGAGATGGCGGTGTTGAACTGGTGAACAGTGTAATTTATAAAATGTTCACAAATATATTCTACACTGGGATGTTTTCGTGGGCTGGAAAAGTTTATCAAGGAAATCACAAGCCGATGATTACTTTGGAAGAATACGACAGAGTGCAAGTAATTCTTGGAAGAAAAGGCAAGCCGAGAGGACAAACACACGAATTTGCTTACACTGGAGTTATAACCTGCGGTCTTTGTGGTGGAATGATTACAGCAACAGAAAAAATGAAAATAGTGAAAACCACTGGGAAGTTAAAAAATTACATTTACTATCACTGCGGACATAAGAAAAAAGATATTGAGTGCAACCAAGAAAGAATAACTTTGAAAGAACTTGAAGAACAAATTGATATTGAACTTGAACGAAATACCATCCTACCAAAATTCCAACAATGGGCTCTTGAAATTCTTAATAAACATAATGATAAAGAAATTGAAGAAAGGACCAAGGTATATGAAAACTTACACAAAGCACTTTCTGAAACACAAAAAGAACTTGATACTCTCACAAAGATGAGATACCGAGAACTTATTGATGATGAGACATTTATAAAAGATGGAGACGAACTGAAAGCAAAGATTTTGAGAACTAAAACAAATCTACGAGAAACAGAGAGCAGAGCAGAGAAATGGCTTGAGCTTACAGAAAAAACTTTCACTTTCGCTTGTTATGCACGCAAGGAGTTTATTCTTGGTGGCTTGGATAAGAAAAGAGAGATACTCTCGGCACTTGGGCAGAACTTTTCTTTGAAAGACAAAAAAATCGTTATAACACCTAACGAATGGTTCGTTCCAATAGAAAAGGCATATCCTGCGTTAGAAGCCGAATATAAACGGGTAGAACTGGATAAAAACCTAACAGATACAATGCGAAATGAGCTTTTTGCACAACTTATTCTCTCTTGGGGTGACTATCGGGAGTTGAACCCGAACTAAAAGCTCCACAGGCTTCTGTGCTACCGCTACACCATAGTCACCATTAATCCTTGCAGGACTTAGGTATTTATAACAGATTTTTACAATAAAATCTAGGTTTTTTAATATTTTGGAGCTTCTTCTGCACCGGATTCTTTAGCGGAAAATCTTGCAAGAGCATACAACAAGCTTGATAAGCGATTCAAATAAACTAATGTTTCAGAATCAATTTTAGCAATATTTTCATCACTGACTGCCACAACTCTCCTTTCCGCTCTTCGCGCAATTGTCCTTGCAAAATCAAAATGCGCTGAAATTTCATTCGCTCCGGGAATCAGGAAACTTTTTATCGGCAGCAATTCTTTTTCTATTTCCGCAATGATTTTTTCCAATTGTTCGGTTTCCCCTTCGGCGATTTTTTTATCCGCTCCGGCAACCTGCGCCTGAATAATAAAAAGATTGTTCTGGATTTTATTTATAATTTCAAGAATTTCTGCATTTAATATTTTATGCTTAAAATCCTTAACTACTGCTTTACAAATACCTAAAAAGGAATTGGTTTCGTCAAGCGAGCCGAGCGCTTCGGTGATTGCCGAACTTTTTGAAATTTTCTGGTCGCATCCGAATGTTCCGGTTTTTCCTTTATCGCCTTTTCTCGTATATAACATAAAAACAAGTATATAATATTTGCAATGAAGTAAAAAGAGCGGCAAGCCCGAAGGGCTTGTCGCTCTTTTTAAAATTTAGCTTTTTCGAATTTTTTTAAATTTTTTCAATGATTGAACCGACTTTCGCCTTATTTGAAATTTTTATCGCAACTTCCTGGCCTTTTTTGGCTGATTCCAGATCCTTATGGTCCAATTGCATTGAAATTACGGTATCCTCAACCTCGCTATCGCCATGCTTGACTTTAATCTTGTCTCCGACAGAAAGACCTTTGGAAAGTTTTACCACTGCAACGCCGATATGATCGTACCAGTGCGTTACTTCACCTGCAGCATTATTTTTTTCTTTAGCCATAAAATTTCTTGATTAACTTTACCATTAAATCGACCTTTATAATATATAATATATTTGACTTTTGTGCACGAGGCGGGATTTGAACCCGCATACCCTTGCGGGCGCTACCACCTCAAGGTAGTGCGTCTACCAATTTCGCCACCCGTGCGTTAGAAACCCATAATATAATTTATTTGGGCTTTTTTCAAGTAAAAATCGCTCTGGCGAGAGCGATTTTATCGTGATTTTTAAACTATTTATCGAGCGAATTTTTATCAGTTTTTTTCTCCGTTTCCACTCTTTTTGTATCCGTATTGCTTCCTTTTCTCGCTTCCAGAAGCTCGCTTTTCAAATGCCTTCTCAATTCTTTGGTGGCTTTTTCCCTGACATAATAAAGCTTTGATCTTCTGACCTGGGCCCTCTTCAGAATCTCTATTGAATCGATTGCCGGTGAATAAAGCGGAAAAATCCTTTCAACTCCTATTTCATCAACAACCTTTCTCACGGTAAAAGTTCCGCCCGCTTCTCTGCCGTGTTTTACCGCAAGGACCATTCCTTCAAATGCCTGTAACCTCGTCTTGTCGCCTTCTTTGATTTTCTGCCATACGCGGACAGTGTCGCCGGATTGCATTCCTGTGTTCTTTCTTTCTTCCATATTCACCGGTGAAATTTTTATATTTTTCAATTCCATAGCCCTAATAACTTAACATATTAAATTGCCGTTAGCAATATCATTTTTTTTGAATTTTCTTGATTGCTTCTTCAAAATCTTTCGGATAAGGAGCGATTATGTCCAGTAATTTTCCTGACGGCAAAGTTATTTCCAATTCCCGCGCATGAAGCGCCAATCTCTTGAATCCCAGCTGGTTTCTCTGCTTCAAATAAAAATTTGTGGCATAAAGCTCGTCTTTCACCACCGGATGATCTATTGCCTTGAAATGAACTCTGATTTGGTGGGTTCTTCCTGTTTTAGGAATCGCTTCCAAAAAAGTCATATTATTTTTTCTTTTTAAAACTTTGAAATATGTCACCGCTTCGCGCATCTCGCCCCTCGCTCCTCTTTGCGCCGACCATCTGCGGACATCGTTCGGGCTTCTGCCGATTTTCCTGTCTATCATTCCCCTGTTTTCTTTTATATTTCCATAAACAAAAATATTGTAAACTTTATGGACTTTCCGACTTTGGAATTGATTTTTCAAAAACTCGTATGACTTTTTGTTTTTGGCGATTATAAGCACACCGGAAGTTTCTTTATCGATTCTATGCACTATTCCCGGCCTCAATATTTTTGTCCTGTCGTCCAAAACCATCGGCTCGCCGACATTTTTTATCCGCGGATATTTTTGCAAAATCCAATCAACCAGAGTTTTTTCTTTGCTCTTTCCGTCATTATGAACATTCAAACCGGCCGGCTTGTTTATCACAATGACGTCTTTGTCTTCATAAAGAATTGGAATTTTCATAATGTGGGCGCTAAGGGATTCGAACCCCTGGCCTTCTCAGTGTAAATGAGACGCTCTAACCAACTGAGCTAAGCGCCCGATATTTAAATTATCAAAAAATTTCGCATGTGCCTCCGGCAGGAATCGAACCTACATCAAAGCCTTAGAAGAGCTTTGTTCTGTCCATTGAACTACGGAGGCATCTCTTGAAAGCTAAAGCACTATAACAGGTTTACAAAGACGGGTCAATCAATTTCTGCATTTTCAACTCCGCAGTATTTGCTTTTCTTGATTCAAAATCATTCACGACATTCTGAAGCGCAGCACCGCCAATCGTCTCAAGCTCTAGTTCGCTTTTCGGCACGCTTACATACATATCCCCGCTTGCGATATTTTTATAGAGAGATGCGTCATACAAAGCCGCGCTGATAAGCATGACGAAAAATAATGCGAGTAATATCATCCAATCTCTTTTTGGATTGACAATTTTATCCGATGCGAAAAATCGCTCCAGAAAATCATTTATAAAAGATAAATTCGTTTTTTTCATTTTTTATATTAAATATCTTTAAACTTCACGACCGTAAAATCAATGTCAGCGGACCATTGCGGCACATCTTTGCCTTTGACGACATAATCGGTGAATTTTTTCAAAGATACGCTCCTGATATCGATCTTGAGAGGATAATTTTCAAGCAGTTGCAGGAAAAAATGAATATTGCTCCATGGGCCAAGAGCTGTGATTTTAACATCCAAAAGTTCGGCGTTAAAAGCCGACAAATTGTTTGATGATTCATAACTGATCGAGCCGACCTGCGATTTCAAACCGCTTGATGCGACTATGCTTTCCATAATTTTTATAAAATCTGCGACACTGTTACTTTTAACAATATATCCGGAGATCTTATCTTCATTCACTTGATTATCTTCAATGCTTTTTTGCGTCAGCGACAGTGATTCTTTCTTTTCGATTGCTGTTTTTATTTCATTCTGCTTCTGCATAGTTTCGGAAATCCTGTTTTTCATGAAAAAGAACATGCTGAAATAAACGCTCAGAGAAAATAATGCCAGAATAAGCGTAAATGTGGCGAGTGCTTTTGTTTTTTTCTCGGGCATCATATTTTTAATTTATCTTATACGAAAGCGTTATGGTAAACGAAGCTCCGGTACTCTGTATCAGGCTTGAGACAGGCAAAATTACATTTTGGAACGAACCCTCGCCTTTCAAATTGTTATAAAAAACCGTCAGGTCATCGCGATTTCCTGAAGTGCCGTTTATGACAATATTTTTAACGTTCGCGCCGGCATTAGACGATATCGAGATAGCCGATATGGTGATGTTAGAATTTTTCAATGAAATGATTTTATCGATAAGATCTGTAGTAAGAGCGCTTTCTGATTTGCCATAGGAAAGGGCATTCGCCATTCCGTTTATTTTTTTGACGATCGATGATGAATTTTCGTATTTGTCCGCATTGGTAAGATTCACAGACTGCGCCTGATCACCGATCGTCTTGTATTTATATTCCGCAAAGAAAAAAGACGGTAAAAAAAACGCAATTAACACGAAAGATGACGCAAATACGAATAAAAGCAGAAAAATTGATGTTCTGAGCATATACTCGGTGACAATTTGTTTCCTGTTTTTTTGTAAAAGGAAATGCAGCATAATATTACGAATTCGCAAGGCCGATAGCGGCAGCAAAATCCAAAGAATTTTCAAATGAAACACGCGGCAAGCGATTATTAATATCAAAAATGTTGCTCCAAACATTTGCAAGCGTAACTTTTGTGTTTGTATTTTTACTGACATTGCCTGCAAAATCAGGTAAAGCGGCGCTACTCCCGCAAAGAATGATCCCATCGATCATGCTGGGTAAAAGAATTCCTTTTCCTTCGGATTTGGACAATAAATATTCGCCGAATTTTTTTATTTCTTCATTTATTGAAGAAAAAATATCTGTTTTTGACGCATTTTCTTTTACGGCGGAATCGCCAACGGAAACCGTAGATGTAAATCGCACGATTCCGGATACCACAAGAAATAGCCGCGCCGAATTCTCTTTTATATCAATGATCAAAAAAGTTCCATTTTCCTTCTCCGGCACGACAGATTTCGCCACCATCCGAGATTCCATTTCAAAACTTATTGGAGACAGGCCGGCAAGAATACATACCTCGGAAAAACTCTCAATGATTTTTTTCGGAATTACGGAAATACTGGCTGTCATATTGCGGATACCGCTTTTTTCGTCTTTTTCTATCGTATCATACTCAAAATAAACTTCGTTAACTTTAAATGGAACATTTTCTTCAAGTTTGAATTCTATGGATTCCCTTATATTTGATCCCTTTACAAGAGGAATCTGCGTATCAAAAATATATGTCTTTTCGTCAGGTATGGAAATTTTCACGAAATCGGACGAAATTTTCTTTTTGACTTCGGATAGGGCTTTTACCAGGGTATTTTTATCGATAATTTCGCCGTTTTTGACGATATTTGGTAGAAGTGAAACTTCGCCAAAATTTTTTATTGAAAGATTCCCTTTTGAATCTGAAAATTCAATGTATCGGACAGATCGATTGTTTATATCGATGCCGGCTGCCTTCATTGAAAGATATCGCGGAGGATAAAAAAGCTTTTTGAAAAAGTTTATCTTCATATGAACTATGAATAATTATAGCAGGAAATCACTTTATTTTAAACTTTCTTTTTCGCCTTTATGATCTCAAAAATCACCGGCAAAAAGGAAATGAAAATTATAATAAGAACGACTGGCAACAGGTATGCGTCAAAATTCGGAATAATCCGCCCGAGGAAAAAACCTGCCAAGACCACGATGAAAGACCAGACGAATCCGCCGGTTATGTTATACATGAGAAATTCCTTGTATTTCATATTGCCAACACCCGCAAGTATGGGAGCGAATGTCCTGACAACCGGCACGAATCTCGCCAGAAAAATCGTCTTGTTGCCGTATTTGTTATAAAAATCTTCCGTGGTTTTAACATGTTTTTTGCTGAAAAAAAACGAATCTTCCTTGCTGAAAATCTTGACGCCGATTTTCCTGCCAAACCAGTATCCGACACTGTCGCCGAGAATTGCGCATAGAAAAACTCCCCAAAGCACAAGCTGGATATTTAAAATATCCTGCGAAGCCAGAAAACCTGCCGTGAAAAGAAGCGAATCGCCGGGAAAGAAAAAGCCGAAAAATAAGCCCGACTCGGCAAAAACAATAAAAAATAATCCGGCGATGCCGAGAGTTTTTATAATTGTTATCGGTTCAAGGAAACTTAAGATGTTATGCATTTGTTTTTGATTTTAACTGAGTTCCGTTCCTTCTTTTATAAAATCCGGCACTTCAAGTATCGCCAGCTTGTCATCGGTCTTTGCCGCAAGAATCATTCCGTTGCTCAAAAGTCCCATCAAAGTTTTCGGTTCAAGATTTGTGGCAAAAACCGCTTTCTTGCCGGCAAGATTTTGGATATCCGAAAAAAATGGCGCGATTCCCGAAACAATCTGCCTTGGCGCTCCTTCGGCGAAATCCACGGAAAGTTTCAGAAGCTTGTCCGAACCTTCCACCGGCTCCGCAGAAAGTATTTTGCCGATTTTCATCTCAACTTTCTTGAAATCATCATAAGTAATTTTTTTATTTTGGCTTTTTTCCGCTTGTTTTTTCTTTTCCTGTCTGGCTTTTTCCTTGTCCAAAAAGGTCTGGAGAATTATGGAAGCGGCGGAAGCGTCAAGCATATCCGTCTTGCCGAAAGTTTTTTCAACTTGCATTGAAGACATGAATTCGCTTTCCAAAAATACCGGCAATTTAAGCTTCACCGACAAATCTTTCTTAAAAGAGATTATTTGAGGATTTATTTTATTGTCTTCTCCTTTGTAATTTTTTGATTCGCCAAGAACGATCGCTTCAACGGAAAGTTCTTTGCACATTTCGAATATTTTTTCCAGAAGTCCTTTATTTTCAAGCACAATCTTGGGAAAAGCGATTTTGCCTTCCACATCGGAAACCGCAATTCCTACTCTTTTTTTGCCATAATCTATGCCGAGATATTTCATATCATTGAACAATATATCATAATCGGCATTTTTTAGATATTTGATTTTTAAGATCTAATTTACTATAATTAATCCATGGATACACAAGCAATAAACGCATCTATTATGTCTATTATGTCAGCGCATCCATGGCTCATCGCCGTCGTAATCTGGTCAGCTATCTGGAAGCTTATCGCGCTTTGGAAATCGGCAAGGAATAATCATATGACTATGTTTATTATCATTGCCATTTTAAACACAGCCGGAATATTGGAAATAATCTATCTGATCTGGCTTTATTACAGAAATAAGAAAAATCAAAAAACCGCTTAAAAACGGTTTTTTAAATTTCCTTTTTCGCTTTCATAATTATATAATCAGATAATTATGAATGACGATGTGTATAAAAAATCGCTTGAGCTTCACAGAAAATGCCGCGGCAAGCTTGAAACGAAAAGCAAGATAAAACTTGATTCAAAAGAAATTCTTTCGCTTGCGTATACCCCCGGTGTTGCGGAAGTTTCAAGGGCTATTGCAAAAGATTCGAAACTTGCAAGAGAATTTACGCTAAAAGGCAATACTGTAGCTATTGTTACCGATGGCTCATCAATACTCGGCCTTGGCAATCTTGGACCTCTCGCGGCCATTCCGGTAATGGAAGGCAAGGCGGCAATTTTCAAAGAATTTGCCGGAGTAAATGCATTTCCAATCTGCCTTGATACGCAAGATACCGAAGAAATAATCAAAGCCGTGAAACAAATCGCTCCTGTTTTTGGAGGAATCAATCTTGAGGATATAGCCGCGCCAAAATGTTTTGAAATAGAATCGCGATTGCGAAAAGAATTAAATATTCCGGTAATGCATGACGACCAATGGGGCGCTGCCACGGTAATATTATCTGCATTGATAAATGCTTTAAAATTAACCAAACAAAAAAAGGAAGATGTTAAGGTTGTAATCAGCGGAGTTGGAGCTGCCGGCGTCGCCACTGCAAGATTGCTTATCATATACGGAATAAAAAATATTTTATTCTGCGACAGCAAAGGAATAATTCATCATGGCAGAACAGACCTTACTTCCGAGAAAAAAGAATTGTTGGAAAAAAGTTCTGCTTCGGCAAAAGAAGGCGTGCTTTCAGACGCGATAAAAAATGCGAACATTTTTATCGGACTTTCCAAACCGGGAGTGCTCACGCCAGAAATGATAAAAATAATGTCAGAAAAACCGGTTATTTTTGCTCTTGCAAATCCAGTTCCCGAAATAATGCCGTCTGATGCGCAGAAAGCCGGCACGTATATCGTGGCAACGGGACGAAGCGATTTTCCGAACCAAATAAATAATTCTCTTGTTTTCCCAGGCGCGTTCAAAGGAATGCTTGAAGCGGATATTCCCCAATTCAAAATAGAAATGTTCAGTGCCATTGCGGAAGCTCTCGCAAATCATGTAAAAAATCCTTCTCCTGAAAACATAATTCCTTCAATGTTTGATAAAAAAGTTGTAAAAGTTGTTTCTGGAATTATAAAAAAATTTGCGTAAGATTCGCTAACTGATTTTTCCGCGATTTGAAGGAAAAGGAACTACTTTTCTAATATCACTTTCTCCTCTTAAAAATTTCAGAATTCTTGCAATACCAAACCCCCCACCCGAGTGGATAGGCATTACTTTTAATTCCTCAAAAATCTTTAAATACCATCTGAAATCATCCAGACCACCGCCACTTTTTTTCAAACGCTTAAACATTTCCGAACGAAACAGTCGATCTTTGAAATCTTTGAACTTTTCAACCCTTTGAGCACCACCCAAAGCTTCTCCGCCAATAGGTAATAATAAATCTACAGATAAAAGCCGTGATGGATTTTTTGAATCAGGAACCATATTGAAAAATTTTATTACTTCAATATCTTTTATATTTTTCCAAAGAGAATCTGGGTGATGAGTCAGTAATATCGGTTGATTATTAAATTTCTTGATTAACCTTTGTTCCTCCTTTGAAGAAATGTCTTTTCCAAATTTGGCATTTAAAATCTTAATTGCTTGGTCATAAGTAACTCTTGGAAAATTGGGTTTTATTTTCTTAAGCCTTATCACATCCTGTTTTCTAAGCCCCATTTCTTTCCGTGTTTTTTCTGGCAAATGTAAAATATCATGGATAATTCTTAACATTATTCTTTCAATATAGTTCAGCAGCTTCTCTAGCCCTCCCACAAATTCTATTTCTGCCATTGCAAATTCAATCAGATGCCTTTTTACATCCCCATCGTCGGCCCTAAACGTTGGACCGATTGAAAATACTTTTTTAAGAGAAGGGATTACCGCCTCCAGATCAAATTGGGCTGTTTGTAAAAGATGGGCACGATGCGGTTTTTTCGGTCGAAACCATAACAGGTTTTTTTCTTTGGCAACATAAAACATGGTGTTTATGCTTTCGCACGCTCCCGAAGCCCTTACGATCGTCGGCGGAAAAATTTCCACAAAACTTTCGTTTTCAAGAAAATTTCTGAAGGATTTTGTTACTTGTAACACCAGCTTGATATTTTGAATTTTTTCTTTTGTTTTCATACATTAAAAACTGAAAATAACATTATTTTTTATATTTTTCAAGAATTTTTGACCATTTTTCATAATTTTCTTTGGCAAAATTTTTATGTTCCTCGGAACTGATGCGTTTGAACATCCAATCTAGTTTTTCTTTGATTTTTTTGTATCCTTCAATTGGCGCTTTTTTGACAACAAACATTTCGGCGTTTGTTTCAAAATAACTTACTGAATCAGCATCCATAAGCGCATTTTGCTCAAAATCACCGCCAACCTCATGTTTGCTTATAAGATGTTTGACCGTTTCAACAAGTTCTTTCGGTGCTTTTTGAGTGCTTAGAAATTCTGACATAATTTCAGCGCCTTTTTCCTGATGATTCCTTAAAAACTCCTGATCAAGATAGTTTTCAGGAACTGATTTGTTTTTGTCTCTGAAAGCGCGTTCAATATCGTGGCTGTATGCAGCGATTTTTTGAGCTTCCGTTGCTTTAGGCAGAAATTTCTCAATCCAAAATACAGCTCTTTCAAAATGAGGTTTTTGTTTACCTTGAAAAGATTTATCTACATATTCAATTGTTTTTTGATATAAATTCATTTTCGGTATTGAGATATTCGGATCACATTTATTATTCGAATGAGATGAAATGTTTGAGAGATTCAGACCCATATATTTTTATTAAACCTTGTGTTCTTGTACGCATATCAGGATCTTTCTTTGCAATATTTTCATACCATGTATCAATTGCTGTAGCTATGTCATTACAAAATATATCTATTTGCATTTGTAAGATACCTTTAAAATTATTCATATGCACGATATTAGCACGAGGAGGTGGGGTAATAAAGTGAACTTTTTCAATTACCATCCGAGTATCCGTATCAACACCTTGGTGTAAACAACTACAACGGAAGCACCATGCATCTTCCGCAGAAAACATCGATGTATAAATAGCTAAGTTTTCGTTGAACCATCTTTTGTACCTAATCCCGTTTTCTTCATTTGGAGTTTCTATAACTCCACAGATATCTGGCATACAAAGTGCAAGAAAAAGTGCAGCAAACCAATTTTTATCTATTATTGCTTTTCTTATTGAGTTTGTGAAATCTTGCATATTTAGTGCTTGGGTAACTCCGATATTTAATTCTCTTGGCGGAGAGGCTCGTGTTCCGAACTTTCTCGGTCAAGCCCTGTAATGTTATTTCAACGATTTTCAGCATATCAAATTGATGCGTCTCGTGCTACTACAAAAGGTGACACTTTTATTGAGCAAAGATTACAGTAGTATGTAACCTTTTGTTATTTTATAAGGCTTAAATTAAAAATAAATTGTAACAAAGTTACATTCTAAATTTGAGAATTTTATATATCTTAAAGATAAAATGAAACGAATTGAAGTAAAAATCCAATTGCAAGAAGCCCTACACCGAAAAAACCGATCACTCGATCTGTAGAAAAAAACTTTTTTGCATATGGATTACTACCCCAATAAGTTTTGGATTCTTTTTCTATACGGTCTTTAGACCTAATCATCCCCAGTCCTAAAAGTAAGCTTCCAGCAAAATTAAAAAATAGTCCAATAAGTTCCAATGCTTTCATGTTTTTATTTTTTTATATCCTCCCTATCTTTTTTAGTAAAGAGTGAATACAGATATAATATTATTGATGTCAGCAAAAGAAGAAATAAAATGGTGTCCAAAATTAAACCGAAATTTATTTTTTGATACGCATTTACCCACTCCATAATTATTTTAGCTATGGCTGAAATGGTCAACAATGTAGGGAATGCCAATACGTAGATGAACCATGTCCAGTTTGAAAATGCAGGATAGTCTGATAGGTAGGATTTTCCCTCTCTGGTAATAAGATCCTCTCCAAATTTATTATTCATTTTATCCTCGATCTTATGAACATACTTGTATTGTCTTTCAATAAAAATCGCGGACTGGAAATATCTCAACGTAAACACAAGTAACAAGAACCACACGATATTTCCGATAATGGAGAAATTCAATTCCAAGTTCAGACCATATTTTGACATTAACAGACTTTGTACAATTTGGTTTGACACACTGGGAAACAATGCCTGAAAAGCGAAAAAGAAAAGCGTAAGAACAACCCATAACAACGCCCTGTCGCGGCGTTTTATGGTATCATTAATATTCGAACAAGTTTCTTTGTAATGGTCGTACAAAGTTGAGGTACTATCCAACATATTTATCTTTTAGGGTAAGGAGCTTCGTCCAAAGCTTTTATGATATTATCTTCTGTAAAAGAATAGCACCATGAAGCATTTGCTCCAGTAAGCTCATCCGGTGAATCATAGGTTCTGTCGAGTTTTACTACGGCAATACGCTTACCAAGTTCTTTACTTTTTGCAATTTCAAAATTGATCCAATTTTTATAACCGATCAAAGCCCTGTTTCTGTGCGGTGCATTTGCATTTTCTCCGACAATAACAAGAGTGTGGGTTGCTTCTTTGATTTTTAAAGTAAGTGCAGCTTTTACCCTTCCAACATTTGTGCTGTCAATTTCCTCTGGAGTTGCATCATCAAAGACAAACTCAAATCTTGGGTGTTTATTCCATGCTTCTAAAAGAAATTTATATTTTTTATCATCTGTATAATCAAAACTAACGAAAATTTCTGGTTTCATATATTTTATGAATTAGTATAGATCAGTGGGAAGCACAGCCACGACAACTCCCTGAATCTTACAATTATCTGTTAATATAATCGGCTTGTGTGCAGGATTTTTTGATCTTGGTCTCAAAATCACTGCATCGTTTGTTCTCTCAAACATTTTCACTGTCGCTTCCTCATCAATCAAAGCTACGACTTTATCACCATTCTCAGCGCTTTCTTGCTGTCGAACCAAAAGAATATTTCCGTCATTGATCCCGGCGAGATTCATGGAATCTCCCTCTGCTCTTAAAAGAAAATATTTCGATCCCTTTTTCGCAAGAGCTGTCGATACTGGAAGATATGTTTCAATATTTTGTTTGGCGAGCATCGGTGCTCCGCACGGCACCGATCCTACTAATGGAATATTGATTGTTGAGATGGAAGTCGGTATGCCGAAATCGGTTGATATTATCTTTCCATCCTTTCTTTTGATAAAGCCCTCCTTTTCAAGACGATCGAGCACCAAACTGGCTGAACGGGGAGATTTACCCTTCGTCACCTCGTTTATTTCAGCTAGGGTTGGTCCTGTACCAGTATGGATGAACTTGTTCCTGATAAGGATAAGCGCTTTTTTGTCCTTGTCACTTGTGTCTCTTGGCATATTGGTATAAGATAGTATACATGAAGGTATAAATATTGCAAGCCAGTTATAAACAGAAAATATGGAATACAAAATGGAAGCAAAACCGTTCATTCAAAAAGACGGGGTAAAATATAAAACTATTCAGGTAACCGATATTACTCTTCACTCCGATCATCTCAGAGTAACGGCAAATATCGGCGACAAGATTAAAAAAGCCTTTGACATAAATCGAGCCGGAAGATTTTACGAGGATTCCGTTCTGAAAGATGTCCTGGAAAATCAAAGAAAATATATTTTGGAAAAATTGAGCAACGATCCGAGCTTTCGGGAATTCGTTCTGGAAGAAGAACGCAACGGATACAAGATACTGCTCGATATACCAAAAGAGGGCGTACCCGTTTTGGCGGGAAAAGATACCGTAGAATTTTTAAATAGCAAGAACGGCAAGAGAGTTTTACGGGGACTTGCAAAAGAGAAACGAGAGGATTAGAATATGAATGTTCGGGTTTCTGCGTAGTAAAAAGTAGAATAGCGTACCGCATAAAAAACCGTGCCTATTCCGCGCAAGAAATGAATCAAGATCTAGTCGGTCTTCTTTTATTTCGTTGTGTGGAGTGGGCTTTTTCTATTTCCATGCATTTTATAAAAATAATTTTTGTAAATTATGCAAAAATTAAAAAGGGAGGTGTCAAAGAAATTAGTTTGGCACACCGAAGTCAGGAGAGTGCGAGATTTATCCCCTTACAAGAAGAATCCCCGTTTGATTAGCGACGTGCAGATGCAGGCGCTTCAGCGAAGCTTGAAGAAGTTCAACCTTGCCGAACTGCCCGCGATCAACAAGGACGGGACTATTGTCGCTGGTCATCAAAGAATAAAGGCTTTGATACTGCTTGGTCGAGAGAATGAAAAAATCGAGGTGAGAATTCCATCGCGACAACTTACACCATCTGAGTTCAAGGATTATTTGCTCACCTCGAACAGCTCTGGAGGGAGCTGGAATTGGGAAATGCTTTCCAATGATTTTGATTTTGAAACGCTCAAGACGGTCGGTTTCGACGACATCGACCTGAGTCGTGTGTTTGATGAGCGTATCAAGAAGTCAGAAGATAAATGGGACGATGAAGCCGAGTTGAAAAAAATAAAGAAGACGAATATCAAAACAGGCGATTATTTCGCCCTCGGCAGACACCGTTTGATTTGCGGTTCATCGCTCGACAAAGCAATGGTGAATACACTAATGGACGGAGCAAAAGCTGATCTTGTTGACGATGACGTACCTTTTAATATAGGGCTTTCATACGACAAAGGCGTGGGCAATAAACGCAATTATGGCGGAACGACAAATGATAATAAAACGGATGAGGAATATAAAACATTCGTCAAGACAATTATCGAGAATGCACTTTCAGTCACTAACAAAGATGCACATATCATATTCTGGTGCGATGAGCGCTATGTGTGGCTTTTACAGACGCTTTACAAAGAACTTGGGATCGATTCGAAGCGACTCCTCATTTGGGTTAAGAACAATTCTTCACCCACACCCACGGTCGCTTTCAACAAGGTGGTAGAGTTTGCCGTATACGGCAGTATCGGAAGACCGTATCTCTCCAAGATCGCAACCGATCTCAATGAAATACAAAATGACGGAATGACAGGGGGTAACGATCTGCACGATGAGATTATCAACAACTCCAATCTCATGCTCACCAAAAAGACTTCCAAGCAATCAATACGGTCATCCTACGGAGAAAAGCCCTCTTCTGCATTACAAGGCAATCAGACGCTGTACCAGAGTCGGCGGTATCGTCCTCGACCTTACAGCGGGTTCAGGGAGCATACTCATGGCGTGCGAAGAATTAAAACGAACAGCATATCTCTGTGAGCTTGAGCCGGTGTTCTGCCAGCTCATCATCAATCATTATGAGAAGCTTTCGGGAAAGAAAGCAAAATTAATTGCACGCTCCCATGAAGAAAAATAGAATACAAGGAATATTCTTGGAGCATCTGAAAACCGTTCCGATCGTGCAGGTATGTTGCGACAAGGCGGGCGTATCAAGAAACAGCGTATACGAGTGGCGAAAGAAAGACCCGAAATTCGCGGAAAATATGGACAAGGCGATGATTGAGGGTGAAGCATTCATCAACGATATTAGCGAGGGACAACTCTTCAATCTCATCAAAGAGAAAAGCTGGCCCGCGCTTGCATTTTGGCTGAGAAGCAGACATCCAAAATTCAAAGAAAAGGTCGAGATTACCGGAACGATAAAAAACGAAGAGAAAGTTCTCGATTACGAGCAGGAGCAATTGCTCAGAGAAGCGCTCCGTCTTGCATTGCCGAACAATAATATAAAAAATCCAAATGGAAAACCAAAACCGCAATGAGGAATACATCATCGACCAGATGATCAAAGACAAGACATTCCGTCTTGCCATGGTGAAGAAAAGCCATTACTGGTTTTTCCATTATTACTTCGGCAGAAAGTATGCAGAATTTCCAACGGCTGATTTTCAACGAGAGATTTTCAATCTCACGGAAAATCCCGATCTTCGCAATATCGTCATTACCGCTTTTCGAGGAAGCGCAAAAAGCACGATCATCACCCTCTCATATGTCATCTGGTCAATTGTCGGAGAAAAACAAAAGAAATTTATTCTCATATTGGGTCATACTCAAATGAGCACGCAGAAACATTTGATGAATATTAAAAAGGAATTGGAAAGTAACACGACTTTCAGAGATGACTTCGGACCGTTCAAAGAGGAAGTCGATCAAGACGGAACGCAATCAATTCTGCTTCCTCAATATGAAGCGAACATATCCACTCGTTCGATCGGACAAAATATTAGAGGTATACGGCACTTTCAGCACAGACCAGACTTGATCATTGCAGACGATATTGAGGATGCCGAGTCAGTCAAAACGCAAGAGAACAGAGATAAAATGTTCGACTGGCTCACGGGAGATGTCATTCCCGCGGGAGAAAGAAATACCCAACTCGTGTTTATCGGTACTCCTTTGCACAATGATTCAACATTGATGAGAATGGAAAAGTTTTTCCAGAACGATGATCCGAGAAATGTCTTTAAAAAATATCCGATTGTCGATGAACACAATGTACCGCTCTGGTCAGGCAAGTTTCAAACGCAGAAAGACATCGACGACGAGAAAACAAAATGTCTTGGAAACGAACTGACATGGCAGAGAGAATATCTTTTGAAGATCGTCGACAATGATTATCAAATCATCAAAAGAAATGAGATTCACTACTACACCGAACTGCCGACTGTGGCTCCGAGATTCTCCGCCCTTTCCGTTGATCCCGCACGGTCGCAAAAAGCGACCGCTGATTGCACTGCCATGGTTTCGGGAAGAATATACGGATCGGGCAAGGACAGAAAATTGTACATTCTGCCGAATCCGGTGAACGAACGACTCACCACCGATCAACTTATAACCAAAGCAAAAAGTATTTCACGGAGTCTGAACAATTCGTCATATGCCCGGGTATATGTCGAAGACGTGAACTTTCAAGGAATATTCACCGAGCTTTTGAAAAACGAAGGAGTGCCAGCAAAACCGTTTCCGGTAAAAGGTTGGAGCAAAGAAGATCGTTTGAATGCGGTATCGGCTTTGATTCAGCTCGGAAAAGTGCTTTTCGCCGACAAAGGCAACGAGGAACTTGTGGAACAGATACTGGGCTTCGGGAAAGAAAAACATGATGACCTTGTCGATGCGACCACCATGCTGATTCTTCAGATGTTCGAGGATTCGAAATTTACGCCGAGTGTAACATGGATATAGATTTATAGACCAACCGCATTGGCTCCATATTCCGCTTGTGCTTCTGTGAACTTGTCATACTCTAGTTGTGTGATTAAACTGCCTCGTGAAAAAGCGGAATAGCTCATGTAATCTTTTGCCTTTGCAGCCGCCTGTGCATTCCAGTCAGCACCTGAATTATCTGCGCCATAAATCGCATCCGCCTGTGAAAATTGATCGTACTCCAATTGAGCAACCAATCCATCGTGAGAAAATGCCGTGTAGTTTAAATAATCTATTGCTTTTGCAACAGCATTTGCCTGACTGACCGTTTCGCTTGGCGCTGTCGATTGAACTGGAGCAGGTGTCGGTGCTGGTGTTGAAACAACCACAGGAGTTTGCGTAGGTTGAGTCACAACTGCTTTCTTGGTAATGACAGGCGCTTGAGTGACTGGCTGTGCAACTGGTGCAGACGTTGTTGCAACAGGTGTTGGATTTTCGGTTGTTGCCACAACAGGTGCGTTTTGTGTCTGAGTGGCTGGAGAAGCTATCGCCGCACAGATAAAGAAAAAGACAATGAGTCCACCACCGACCAAGGTGACATCTTTTCGAGATTTCAATTTTACAACTTCCGGTTTTGTTAAACCAACAATCAATACAACGATTGATACAAGTATCAGAACAATAAATAATGATTCCATTTTTTATTTTTACTAGCTGATAAAGCCAGTGATGGAATTTTTGGAAAACAAAAAGCCCACCACATGGGTGATGGCTTGCGCCATCCATACCAGTTTCCCGATATGACCAATGACGATAGCCCCATATGATGGGTTTTCTATTCGTCATTGGCTTTCTTTCATCATGCCAGCAATTACTCACTGGTTTAGATTACTTCTACTTATTCAGTTGTCAGTGAACATAATAGCTCTTTTGCAACTATTATTCAACCGATCATATCGCCGATCACTTCTTTTGCTAAGCGAAGTTGCCAACAGACAAAATTCTATTGTATTTGTACAACAATATGGCTCATAGTCCCCAAAACACCTTCCAGATAGTTACTTAAGAGAAAAGACATCCCAGTTAAAATCGCAGCGATAATAAGTGCAAATATAAAAAATATTTTTTCAGGAGATTTCTGTTTAAGAAAAGAAATTCCATTGGACACAAATTTTACTCTAAAAAGATAATGCGACACTGGCATTGTAACCATCAATGGAATAATAACTGGCAGTACGAAATGAGATAAATTTCTGTATAAGATACAGAAAAATGCAACGACAAGAATATAGCCGATAATTAGCACATATTTAAAAGCTCTTAATCTCGGTTCTACTTTTGGTGGAAATTTAAAAATAATTTCTGACCATATTAGCATTGCGCCGATCATCATAAGAAGTATAAACGCATATGCAATCAAAATTGCCCAAAGAGGAACAATTTTATTTACCATAGTTGCTTGTAACACAGTTCCCAAAACACCTGAAAAACCGAGCATGGTTCCCATAGAAGAAATAAGAAAACTGTTCTCTTTCAAAAAAGATTGCAGGGATACTTTTTCAGCTGTTTTTTCTTCGATTTCCATATATTGGAAATCTAGTCCTTTTTACAGAAATAGCAAGTCAGAAATTGCCAACGTATTGTCAACGATTAGTGCTTAGCAGGGCACTCTTTCTCTGTCATTAATATTGTATGGAAACTAAAGTTGCGATTCCAATATTCAATCAAATTGTGCCACCGGTGGAAAAAGTGAAATACGTACTGTATGCCAGAAAAAGTACCGAGAGCGAAGAAAGGCAAATCCTTTCGATTGATTCGCAAGTCAAAGAAATGCTGCAACTGGCAGAACGTGAAAATCTGGAAATTGTGGATATTCGAAGAGAAGCTCATTCAGCCAAAGATTCAGGACAAAGACCGGTGTTCAAGGAAATACTCTCTGATGTAAGAAGAGGAAGATTCAACGGCATACTGGCTTGGGATGCAAGCAGAATCAGTCGTAATGCAGGTGATCTTGGAAGTATTGTAGATCTCATGGATCAGAAACTTCTCCTTGATATTCGTACCTATGGACAGCAATTCAAGAACTCTCCGAATGAAAAGTTTTTGTTGATGATTCTCTGCTCACAGGCAAAGTTGGAGAATGATAACCGAGTGATCAATGTAAAGCGAGGGCTTCGCACTCGATGTGAAATGGGACTAAGACCTGGAGTGGCACCGACAGGATATCTCAATGAAAAACGATCAGACATGAAATGCCACGCTCGCATTGATCCAGAACGAGCACCTGTGATCAAAAAGATGTTCGAGAAAGTTGCATATGAGAAATGGAGCGGAAAGAAGATATACAATTGGTTGAAATTTGAATTGAATTTCAGAACGGCAAATGGCAAGAAGAATTTGAGTTTGGGTAATGTCTTCGTTATTCTCTACAATCCTTTCTATTATGGAATGTTTGAGTATCCAAAAGAAAGTGGTAATTGGTATCAAGGAAAACACCAACCGTTAATTACTAAAGAACTTTTCGATGCAGTTCAGGCTCAAATGAAAAGCAACGTTTTGAGAGTCGGGAACAAAGAATTTGCTTTTACCAAATTGATGACCTGTGGCCTTTGTGGATCGGGTATATGTGCCGATGAAAAATTCAAGAAACACAAAAATGGCAATGTTCATAGATATGTTTATTATGGCTGTACCAAAAACAAAGATAAGAATTGTAAATGCGGATATATTGAAGAAAAAGATTTGATCAAACAGTTTGAATTGCTTCTTGATAAAATAGATATGAATGAAATCAGCATTAAAGAAAAAATTAAAACTGAAGTCGAACGATTTAAAAAATTCAATAGAGTATTACTCGGAATTACTGACAAAATAGAAATTGTTGATATTGATATAAGGGCTTATACAAAATTCATTTTGAGGGAAGGGACTGATTTGGAAAAAAGAGAGTTGTTGGGGTGTTTAAGGAGTAGTATCATGTTGAGTAATAAGAAAATCTCACTTAAATTTTAATGTAGTATACAAGGCTATATTTTATATATTGAATCATAATTTCTAATTATTTAGATGTTTACAACTTTATTTATGGCCTAATTGCTATATATATATAAAGTTATAATTACCAGGGTTAAATAAGTCGAGGGTTTTTTATTAATAACTATTTATATAATAATATATGAAAATGTTTGATAAAGTTTCAGCAATTGTATTGACTTTAGTGACCGTATTCGGTCTTACTGGTCCAATTGCTGCGTTTGCAGCTGGTCCAGCAACAGTCAATCTTTTATCAGCGGGTAATTATGTAATTTTGGCAAAGACAGCAATTACTACCACTCCTGGAGTAGTAGACACCTCAATTACAGGAGATATTGGAGTTAGTCCAGCCGCCGCTGCTTCCATGACTGGATTTGCACAAGTATTAGATGTTTCAAATGCATTTTCTACATCAGCTTTGGTAACTGGAAAAATATATGCATCTGATTATGCTGTCCCTACTCCAGCTACGCTAACTACTGCCGTTCTTGATATGCAAAACGCATATACAGATGCTGCCACAAGAATACCAGGTGTTGGTGCTACAAATCTTAACGTTGGTGCTGGAACACTAAATGGACAAAACTTTGCACCAGGAACTTATACCTGGAATGGACCAACCAGTAATGTAACTATCACAGGAGACATTACTCTTACTGGTTCAGCGTCAGATATTTGGATTTTTCAAGTAGCTGGAACTTTAGATCTTGCCTCAGGTAAGAAAATAATATTAGCTGGTGGGGCTCAACCCCAGAACGTTTTCTGGCAGGTTGCGGGTGCAGTAACTCTCGTAACAGGTTCACAATTTCAAGGAATTATTTTAGCTCAGACAAATATAGCGATGCAGGACGGAGCTTCCTTAAATGGTAGAGCTTTAGCACAAACCGCAGTTACACTTATAGGAAACACCATTTTGATTTCTAATCCTGTTGTTGCTGCTCCTATTGTTCATCACAGACGATCAACCCCAAGACCAGTTCCAATTGTGCCAATAATCGGTTTGTTAAAAGTTCCTTCACCGCTTGCTTTACCAACAGGACCTGGAAAAGTCACTTATAACTATTCAGTTTGGAATGTTGCAAAATTACAGCAATTGACAGATATTACAGTTGTTGATGATAAATGTAGTCCAGTAGTTTTGGTTTCTGGAGATACAAATAATAATGGTAAACTTGATTTAGATGAAACCTGGAACTATAGTTGCACGTCCGCACTTCTTAGTGGCACTACTACAAATACTGCTATAGCTACCGCTCATAGCACTGATGGTTATTACAACACAGCAATAGCTACCGCAATTGCTACAGTCGTTGTTGGCACGCCTATACAACCACCACTTATTCACATTGTAAAAGTGCCTAGCCAATTAGCACCATTACCATTTGGAGGGGGCGATATAACTTATTCATATACCGTAACAAATCCAGGTCCCGTTGCAATGAAAAATGTTAATGTTACAGACGATAAATGTTCAAATGTTACTGCTGTTTCTGTTGATCAAAACGGTAATGGTTTACTTGATACAAATGAAACGTGGACATATACTTGCAAAACGAATGTTAAAGTTTCAACTGGAAGTGTTGCTACAGTAAAAGGTGATGCAAATGGTTTAACTGCAATGGCTTATGCATTCACTAATGTTTTGGTGGCAGCTCCTAGCCTTCCTAATACAGCTTTTGGTCCTGAAGGTTTAACTATTTCCTGGTTAGATATTACTCTAGCACTCGCCGTCATAATACTTGCGGTCTGGCTTACTATGGTTCTAAAGAAAAGAAAAAATAACTAATCCATCTTTAAAAATAATTTGAGGTATATGGAACTTCAAATTATGTTTCAGTTTAATTTGAAAGCAGTAATGGCCCCACCTCGGTAGGGCTATTACTTTAATAAAAAAATTCAAAAAGATGCAGGCAAAAAAAATATTAAAATGGTCATTACTTGTTACTGGTGTTTTGGCAACCATATTATTTGTAGTGATTACCTTTTTCCCAGTATTGATTATCCCAAACCCAATTCCTAATCTTGAACCAATACCAATTCCACCCGTTATCAGCCAAGCCCTACAAAATCTGATTGATGCCCAATCTCAAAGCAACGTTTCTTTGGATCAATCAAAATCTAATCTTCCCATTCGTCTACAAATTCCCACTATCAAGGTTGATGCTGCTGTTGAATATTTAGGTATTACATCTGGAGGAGCAATGGATGTTCCAAAAGGACCTGATGATGTGGCGTGGTTTGATCTTGGTCCACGTCCAGGAGAAAAAGGTAGTGCCGTTATCGCTGGACATTATGGCTGGAAAAATAACATTCCTGCAGTGTTTGATAATTTATCTAAATTAAAAATTGGGGATAAAATCCATATTATAGATGACCTTGGGGCGACTACTACTTTTGTGGTTAGTGAAATAGGAACTTATGATCAAAATGGGGATGCCGCCAATGTATTTAGTTCAAACGATGGAAAAGCACATCTCAATCTTATTACTTGTGAGGGAGTTTGGAACGTAGCCTCAAAAAGTCGCCCAAGTCGGTTGGTGATATTTACTAACAAAGAATAAATATGTTGTGGGCTTTATTTCTATGACGTGCTAAAATTATTACATTATGAAAAACAAAAAAATGGTTAAAAAAATGAAGGTAATTGCCAAAGATGTAGCAAAGAAAACAGGAACATTTATGAAAAAAGCTGGAAAAAAAGCAAATACAGAAGGAGGGAAAATGGTCAAAGCATTTAAGAAAGAGTGGAAAAAAGAACAACCTCAACGAGAAGAATATAAAAAGAAAATAATGGAGACTGCTAATAAAGCTGGGGTGAGAGGTATGGAATTATTTAAGGAAGGTGTAAAAAACAGCGTCAAGATAGGTGGTGATGTTGCCGACACTATCAAAAAAGACATAAACGAAATTCGCAGTAATAAAAACAAATAATCCCTATTACTATAGCAAGTTTAAAAAACCGCATTTTTAAAAGTGCGGTTTTTTGTATTTTCTATTATGTTATTTTGTTTTAAAAAACTAAGTTCTTTGGGTTCAATCTAGGAACATAATAAAAATTGTCAGGAGTTCGAATCCTAAATACATCAAAATTTTTGTTTTCAAAAAGACCAGAAAACATAAGGGTCACGAGCTAGCTCGTGTCTG
>CAWDSG010000002.1:0-606401 GCA_963804975.1 uncultured bacterium
CGGAGAGGGCGAGATTCGAACTCGCGATGCCCTTGCGGACATTCCAGTTTTCAAGACTGGTGCGTTAAACCGCTCTGCCACCTCTCCAAATAACCGTAAACAAACATCAATTTAACCCAAATTTGCTTAATTCGCAAGATAATTTAAAACACATCTGCAATTCTCAACCTCAACTCTTCATTGCCGTTCCAGAAGCTTTTTTCAAAGTTTGCAAGCAAGTCAATTTTTTCTCCGGCAGCAATTTTTACCGAAAAATCCTCCGGTTTTGTAAAAAATCCCACTGCAGATATTTTTCGGCCTTTTCCATTCCTGAAATCAATTTTCAAATGCTCGCTATTCTTGCCGAAAATCTTCACTTCCGAGATTTCAATTCCACGAAACGCAAAAATCGGTTTTGGATTGCCCATTCCAAACGGCGCAAGCAAACTTACCTGTTTTCCCAAATCATCATTCACATCGTCTATGGAAATTATCGCATCGGCGATTATTTTTTCTTTTGATTCATTTTTTACACTTAATTTTTGATACGAAATCTCAAGTTCATCGGAAAGCAGATCAACTTTGTCAAAATGCACGGTAAATCCGCCCGAGGCCGCATGGCCGCCGTATTCAGAAAACACATTGGAAGATTCCCTCATCATCGCCACAATATCCACACAACCGTCCGATCTGCAGGAACCTTTCAAAGTTTTCCCTTCTTCTCTGCCCCAGAGAAAAACCGGGCCATTATGCTCGTCCATAAGCGAACTTGCCACAAGTCCTAAGAGCGACGGCTTCCAATCCGGATTTCCTGCCACCAAAACTTTTCTTTTTTTCTCCGAATCTCTTTCTTTCCAGTACTTTTTGATTTCTTTCACCATCGCCGCCACGACTCCTTTCCTTTCTTTGTTTATTTTATCCAAATGTCGCGCGTATTTGTCCGCCTCCGTCTCGTCCGAGGTACTAAGCAGTAAAAATGCGTCTTCCGGTTCGCCCATTCTTGAAGCGGCATTTATTCTAGGGCTTATCATGAAAGAAATATCGTCTTCCGAAACATTTTTCTGGTCAATTCTCAAAAGCGAGAAAAGTTTCTGGAGCCCGGGTCTTGGTGATTTCCTCAAAACCTTAAGACCGTATCGGGCAAAAATCCTATTTTCGCCGATAAGCGGAACCATATCGGAAATCGTGGCAATCGCCACCATATCAAGGAGCCATTTCTCCCAACCAACTTTTATATTGAATTTTTCCGCATGTTTTTTCAAAAACGCCTGGACAAATTTGAAAACCACGCCGGTGGCGCAAAGATTTTTGTCCGGATATCCGCATTTTGACTGTTTTGGATTGATAATTGCGACGGCGTCTGGAAGTTTTTCTTTATTTTTTACCAAGGTCGGCAAATGGTGGTCTATTATTATCAAATCTATGCCAAGTTTTTTGATTTTTTTTGCTTCTTTCACATCTGCAATTCCGCAATCAATTGTTATGATCAGATTTACTTTTTTTCCGGCAAATTCGTCTATCGCCTGTTCATTCAAACCGAATCCTTCAAGCACGCGATGCGGAATATAATTTTCAAAAAAATCAAAGCCAATTTTTTTGAAAAAATCATGCATTATGACCGCTCCCGGTATGCCATCAGCATCATAATCGGAAAATATTATTATCTTTTCTTTCTTTTCAATCGCATCATGTATTCTTTTCACTGCTTTTTCCATATCCTTCATCAGAAAAGGATCGTGATTTTCCTCATAAACCGGATTTAAAAATTTCTCCGCATCTTTTGCAGTCTTGATTCCTCTGTAATATAGAAATTTGCGCAAAATTTCCGGACCTGCCTGCCGGCCAGGCAGGTATTTTTCAAGTTCCTTGCTCGCTTTTTCGTCTATTTCTCCCCTGACTGAATAATTTTGCATAGAAACATTATTTTCCTATCTCTTTGATGAGTTCGACAAAATCATTGGTTTTCAAACTCTCTCTTCCAACCAGAAGTCCGTCAACATTTCCTTTTTCTACGATTTCTTTTGCGTTGCCTTTGGTCACCGAACCGCCATAAAGTATCATGATTTTTCCCAAATCTTTCTTTCCCAGAATATCGCTCACGACTTTTTTTATAAAAATCGCCATTTCGTAAAGTTTTTCCCCGTTCATCGCTTCTTTTTCTGATTTTCCTATTGCCCAAATCGGCTCGTAAGCCAAAATCAGATTTTTCGCGAATTTTTTCGGCAATTTTTCAATCGCGCTTCCAATCTGCCTTTTTATTTCCGGATATTGATCGCCATGCTCGTTTCTTTCTTTTTCTCCGACGCAAAGTATTGCTTTCAAGCCCTCTTTGAGCACGCCAAAAAGTTTTTCTCTGACAATTTCATCGCTGTCTCCGGCCGCTCTTTTTTCCGAATGCCCGACAATTACATATTTAACGCCGATTTTTTTAAGCATTTCCGGACTTATTTCTCCGGTATGTGCAACTCCTTGGCCCGCAAAAACATCTTGCGCGCCCAGCACGACTTTTCTTGACGAAGAAATCGCTTTTGCGACTGCATTGAGGAACAAAAACGGCGGACAAATGATAAGCTTTGTGGACCCGAAACTCCTTGATTTTCTTGCTATTTCCGAAGAAATCGCTTTTGCCTTATCAAGCGATTCCGGATTCATTTTCCAGTTAGCCACTATCAATTTCTTCTTGGTTTTTGCCATATGGATCAATTATACCATTTTAAATATATTTGCTATAATACTTCCGGCATGGAAAATAAAATTTCTTGGAAAGCGCTTGAATATAAAAGGAAGGAAAAAACAGCCGACTGGTACTGGGCTGTCATAATTATTGCAATATCAATCATTGTGATTGCGTTTATCGCCAGAGACGGTTTGTTTGCAATTTTCGTACTCCTTGCGACGATAACACTCCTTATGTTTTCCATAAAACAGCCGAAATGGGTGGATGTGGCAATAGATCGGCGCGGATTCACTGTCGGCAACGATACATATCCGTTTGCGACGCTTAATGAATTCTGGGTTGATATCAGCGAAAAAAACAATGAAAAAATAATTCTTAAATCAAAAAGGGTAATTATGCCGCTTATCATCATCCCGATTGAAGAGCATCATCATTTGGATGTCCGCGAATTCCTTTTAAAATATCTTCCCGAAAAAGAATTGCACGAACCGCTTGCGCAGAAAATAATGGAAAGATTGGGATTTTAATATCTCCTCTCATCGTTCAATGGATAGGACAAACCCTTGCGAAGGGTTAGATCGAGGTTCGATTCCTCGTGGGAGGACAATTATAAAAAATAAAATAACCCTTTCAGGGTTATTTTATTTTTTTGCTTTCGCTTTATTCAAAAATTTTGTAATTTTTGATTTGTACCTGGCAGCGGTATTCTTTTTCAAAAATTTTGTCTTTACCGCTTTGTCTATTGCCTTGTAAACTTCCGGCAGCAATATTTGCGCCTCTTTTATTTTATTTTCCTTTATGAGTTTTTTTATGCTTTTCAGAGCGGAATCTATCGTATTTTTTCTGCGGATATTGAAAATCTGCTTCCTTTCGGCAACTCTTAATGCTTTTTTTGCTGATGATGTTATAGGCATGATATTTTATTTACGAGAAACCAATTTAACACTTTCAAACCATAAAAGCAAGTTTAAAATATGTGATATAATATAAATATGATAGCAAAAATTGAAGGCATAGTTTGGGATACCAATAATAAATTTCTCGTGGTCGGTGTTGGCCTGCCCGGCCAGGGCGGAGTGGGGTTTAAAATTTACACAACCACAGAAACAAAAGAAGTTGCGATAAAAGGCACGAAAATTTCCCTCTTCACTCACTTGGCTGTGCGGGAAGATGCGCTTGACCTTTATGGATTTCTTTCGGAAGAAGAGCTTAATTTTTTTGAACTTTTGATTTCCATTTCCGGCATCGGCCCAAAAACAGCTTTAAATGTTTTAAATGTCAGCTCCGTTTCTCTTCTCAAAAAAGCCATTTCTACCGCCGACACATCCCACCTGATTAAAGTTTCAGGCATCGGCAAGAAAATCGCGGAAAAAATCGTGCTTGAGCTCAAAGATAAAATATTCACGCAAAAAGAAACCGACATGAATTTGAAAGATGAGATTGACGCGATGGAAGCTCTGCAGAGCTTGGGCTATTCGCAAAGAGAAGTCCGTGAAGCTCTGAAAAAAATTGACCAAAAATTTGTTAAAACGCAGGATAAAATAAAAGAAGCGTTGAAAGTTTTGGGGAAATAAAAAAGGCGTAACACTTTAGATGTTACGCCCATTCTCATTAACTAAAAACTAAAGAAGAGTTAAGGGCACAAAAATTTGATTGTCTTGAAAACACAAATTATATAATGCACCTTTCCTATTAACTTTGTGGGTTATTACCGAGAAATAATATCCGAGTGTATGAAAATCCCTGTAAATACTCGAAACTTCAATAACTCTCAGAATATTGCTTTGATCTCGGACAAAGAAAATATTCCCGGGTTCGCCTCTGCCCAAAAGAGTTTTTTTGTCAAAGGTGAAGCCTGAGTATCTTTCCATCAAAAGAAATATGTCTGCAAAGGTTGTTTCCACTTTGTTTTCGCCGCCAAACTCGGAAACAATGTCCTCGTAATACATTTCTTTCTTGGCAAGATTGAAACAGCCCAACACTTTCGCTTTTTCCGGCTTCTCGACTTTTTCTTCGCATCTGATAAAGTCTTCCCCGCCGATATAACCTATCTTTGCCGGTCCGACATGATTTACCACAAAATTATTTTTTACGACAAATGTGCTGGCTCTCTCGGGTATATTCACGCACCCGACAATCTTAAATTTTTCCCAACACAATTCTTGGCGGAGGAAACGATTGAATTGATCGTTCCATAATTCGTGATTTTTTCCTCCAAGATTTACCAAAAGATGATGCAACGGTCCGGACTCAAATTCAGTCCGAAGCGCATTACTGAGCATGTTATCCATGGTCAGTCTCCTTTACAGAGATTTAACAAAAGAACCTTGGAAAGTCTTTATGTATCAAAGAGCTTTGCAAAATTCTAGTTTAAGTTAAGCATATTCAAATATATATATCAAATAATTATATAAATTTTATTAACTGATGAATTTATTAGACAACTGTTAATTTCTGATGCACTGGGCAAAAATGCGCGCTTCGGCCGCCTATTTTTATTCTTTTTATAATTCCGCCGTCTTTCTTGCCGCATTTCTCTCCTGTTCTTTGGTAAGCCTTGTGAATTTTTTGATATCCGCCTTTTTCACCGTACGGATTTCTGTAATCCGACATTGAATCTCCGCCGACTGTTATGGCTTGTTTTAAAATTTTCAAAATGCTCTGGTACAGCGATTTCATTTTGCTTTCGGTTATATTTTCCACTTTTTCAAGCGGATGAATTCCGGAATACCAAAGAACTTCATCGGAATATATATTTCCTATTCCTGAAATAATTTCCTGGTCCATTAAGATTGTTTTTATTATTCCTTTCGGTTTCTTCAGCAATCTTTCCTTGAAAATTTTATAAGTGAAATTTTTATCCAATGGTTCCGGTCCGAGTTTTTTCAAATCATCTTCTTTATCGATTTTGTCCGTGTCCGATACGAAAACTTTGGCGAATTTTCTCATGTCCGATAAGACAAGATTATTTTTATCCGATAAAGTGAAAACCAAATGGATGAAACGGTTGAATGGATCGGAAAGCAAACCATCATTTTGAGGGAACCATTTTTTGCCGGCAAATTTATATTTTCCATATAAAAAATGTCCGGTCATTTTCATATGAACCAAAATGGTTTTGTTTCTTGAAACATTTATCAGCACATTTTTTGCTCTTCTTTTTACACCTAAAATTTTCCTGCCGACAGTTTCTTTTTTGAAAATCTTAAAATAATTTTTGTCCTTTATATTATTTTCCCCTTTATGGAATGACGAATCGTAATCCGTCCAGACATCCAAAATCCGAAGACCTTTGATCTTTTTGTTCAGAATATTCACTGTTGTTTGCACTTCAGGCAATTCTGGCATAATTTAAGTTTAAAATGAAAAATATAAAAAGTAAAATTTTAAAAAATCCGATATCCCGCTATTCCAAACGCCACGCTGACATTCAATGATTCCTTCTTGCCTGCCATCGGGATTTCGGCAATCAGGTCGGCAAACTTGAGAATATTTTTGGAAATTCCCGAGACCTCATTGCCCAAAAGCAAAACGGTCGGATATTTCGGCCTGACTTTTTTGAAATCAACAGATTTTTTGTCCTGTTCAATAGCTATTATCTGGAATTTTTCTTTTTTCAACTTTTTCAAAACACTTGAAGCGCTAAGCGAATATTCCCATTCAATATTTTTTTCCGCGCCAAGTGCAACTTTAGCTAGATCTTGCCTAGTTCTTCCGAATCTATCTATCGGCGCCGGTGTCGTTCCGCATAAATATATTTTATCCACCGAAAGCGCGTCCGCCGTCCGAAAAATTGAACCTACATTGTAAACGCTGCGTATATTATCCAGAATCACCACTTTTTGTTTTTTAATTTTCTTTTTCATTTCAGTTTAGATATTAGCAGAAAGCGCACAAATGAAAAGCCAGTGATTTGACATTTGGATATGAATCATTATAATTGGCAACAAAATAGTTCTTGGTATTGATATGTAGGCTGCAAATGACGGAAAAATACTTCTTGGAAATAATCACCAAATGGTTTTGGTTTAATGCCGATAAACCAACACTAAATATGGTTATCGATAAAGTAATAGGCGCTTCGAACAGGCCTGAATTGTTCGAAAAACTTGAGGAAAGATTTATTACCAAAATCCCCCGCAAGGCTGCTAAGAAATTCATAACCTTTCTTGCTATATATAAGCACCTCAAGAAAGTTGTGCCGAAACAGTTCGCTTAAAAAAACCGCTGACTGTATTTTAAAGCCCAAATCTAACAAGATTTGGGCTTTTTTCATAATATTTATATTAAATTTTGAATTTTTGATAATCGTTTGACATTTGACATTTGACATTTAATTACGAATATTTATACTTGCCATAAAGCAGTTATTTTGAAATAGGGGGTGGCAAATGTCGATTGAAGAAAAAGTGAAGAAAATCATTGCTGATCAACGTAAAGTTGAACCTGAGAACTTAAAATCAGAAACATCTCTTCGTGATGATCTGGGCGCTGATTCCTTGGATGAAGTTGAGATAGCAATGGATTTAGATGAGGAATTTGATATTGACATATCGGAAGAAGACCGCGGAAAAATCAAAACCGTCGGCGACGCCATCAATTACGTCAAATCTAAAGGGTGAATAAATAACATAAAACGAAAGGTGAATCTGCAAAGCCCCGGCCAATATTAGGTTGGGGCTTTTTTCATGATATTTATTTGTCTGGACTTTTGTTTCAAAACTAAACTAGTGTATAATAAACGCATATGATATTAAATGTATTCCCGGGACTTCTAACATACAGCATTCTTGCTCCTCTCATTTTGAGAGTCGTGCTTGGTTTTATCGCCATAGACCTCGGATGCCTGAAACTTGGCAAGGAACATCGGGAGTGGAAAGAGCTTTTTGATATTATACATTTCCGCCCTTCGCATTTTTTTGTAAAAATTCTCGCATGGATTGAAATGCTGGGCGGGCTTATGCTTCTTGCCGGAGCATACACGCAAGTCGTAGCGATAGTTTTTGCCGTGGCGTTTTTCTGCGAAAGCGTCGTTGAATACCGCGAAGAAAGTTTGGAAAAAAGAAATTTTCCTTTTTATATATTGATGCTTGCCATTTCTCTTTCGCTGATCTTTTTGGGAGCAGGGGCTTTTGCACTGGACAGCGCTTTATAAATTTAAATTAATGATAAAATCGGCCCGGAACCGAAGGTTCCGGGCCTTTTGTTTTTCCTTTCTTTTCAAATTACTATACATAATTACGATACAAACTCTCTTCGGGTATTCGCTCCATGGCCGTAGGATAATCTTTCACAATTATCTTGATACCCATTTTCTTGGCTTTTTCCTGCAATTTCCTTTCTCTTCTTCTTCTCCTTCTGTCTTTTTGTTTTCGTATCCTTTCCCAAAGATACATGAGAGTTTTCTCGTATTTTACTATTTTCCCTTTTGGTTCTCCTAAAACCCATCCGCCTTTTCCATCTTCTCTTGGCTCATACAGCCACCCAATAGTTCTTCTTACTGATCCTCCTTTTCCCCTCAAAAAAAGCTTTTTTGATGACGGCGCTTTGATTCTAGGCTCGGGTATTTTTATAACCATTGCCACCCCCAAAAAAAATAAAGATCTCTTCATGTAATATTCTATCCCTTATAAAAACTGTGTCAATTTGTGCCCCAGCCCAGAAATTATTATAAATGTTTTGAGTGATAAAAGTTATATAGAGGAGATGTACTCGAGGTTTTTGTATATTAAATTAAAGAGATGAGGAAATAAAACAATTTGATAAGATTTAATTAAAAACCATCATAAACATAAACCTCTGTGGCGTCCATGTCTGAACCTATACGAACAAGGATGTCATTTTTATCAGGGCGGTATACTGCACTAACATATCTGTTACCAGTCGGAACATTTATGTGTTTAACTGTAGTAATATTTTCATATTTAAATTCCCTAGCCGTGGGCACAATTGACATACTTCTATCCCCAGTAATACCGATGGCGATACTTTTATCATTTGTCAGTTTAACAATATCTTTTCTACGATTTCCTGGTAAATTCAAATCAAGATCGCCAGCCCAGACATGAACCAAAGTATATTTATTATGGCCATCTTCTTGAGGAGTTTTAATAAGAAATACGTTGCAATCGGCTGCATTATCAGTTCGAATCGGTAAGTGTTCTGTTGAAGCCATACATCCTTGATTTACAATGGTACTGACGGCACCCCTTGCTTTAGCATCATTTGCAAATTTAGGAACTTCGCTAACGGGAATAATTTTGATTGGTGCTTTAATTTCCTCAATATTTTTGTACATTTCTTGGATTGCAATTTCACGCGGATCTTTTTCCATTTCCCTCATTTGTTTTTCTAGCCAATTGGTCATATTTGACAGACTAACACAATTTGAATTTTACTCAAAATAGCTGGCAAATAAACTTTAACATTAGTTCGATTCCTATCTGGGTAGCGTAAAAATAACCTTAATTGAAGCTGGAATTTTGCTCGCACAATGTGGTCAGGAATAATTTTCTCGTCGTCACTCAAAAATTTTCACGACCCTGACTCGCTCGTTTTGCAAGCTTGCAAAACATAGCTCTGTCTCGCACATGTACTAAAAAACGCAAAGTAGTTTGCGTTTTTTGTCATGTGCGCCCAGTAGGAATCGAACCTACGACCGTCTCCTTAAAAGGGAGCTGCTCTACCAACTGAGCTATGGGCGCATAAATACCGAGAAAATATAACAATTTTTTTGTAAAAAGTCCAATTTTAAAGCTCCAGAATAAACTTCTCCAGAGCTACAAAAAAATCCGTATTCCCTCTATGCGCTTCGTGATACATTGATACGAGTTTCCACAAAATATTTTGGAGTTCCTCGTCTTTATAATTCTTCGCGTATTCGCGGGCTTTTTGGAACGGATATGGCTTCATTCCAGCTTCTTCCGCACTCTTGCATAATTTCCCCAACATCATACTTTTCGCCTGCCAGAAAAAGATCCCGTGCACTTCCTCCGCTGGCACCTGTTCAGCCAAGGCATCCTGATAAAACACCCACAAGCCCTTTTTGTCTCTCCTGCCAAGAGCGTCTGCAAATTCAAAAAAATCTATTTTTTCTCCGACAAGTGCAAGTTTTTCTTTTTTATTCAGCGGTTTTTCCGGTTTTATAAACTCCTGAACTTTCCCTGCCTGGCCGGCAGGCAGGTCTGCGACTTTTTCAATTTTTGCCAGCCCAGCTTTGTCCATCTTCCCTTCGGCAAATATAAAAATATTTTTCGATTTGCCGATTTCTTTAATATTTTTCAATATTAATTCCTTATTTTCTTTATTTTCAAAAGTTTTGTAGAAATATACAATATATTTATTTGAAAAAAGCGCTTGGCTTTGCGTAAGCTCGGCAATTCTTTCATTGGACAAATTTTCCTCCCCTATTTTTACAAGAGTTGCATCAGGTTTTTTGAGAAGTAAAGAATCAATTGTTATTTTTGCTTTCTTTCTCGCAGAATCTATATCTGAGCCGTAGTAAAAGTAGATCATACGCCTTAGTGTAAAGGAAAAAAGAGAAAGGTGAAAGAGAAAAAATACTTGACTTATAAATATATATGTGATATCCTTTAAAAAGGAAATAAAAAATATTGATGGATATGGATCCATCAAAGAAAGAAGGTCGCGTCATGGAACATTATCACATGATGGCAAATGTTATAGCCTTTCTCGTTCTCTGTCTTCCCCTGATCGGACTCATTTTCTGGTATAGTCACCTCTTTAAAAAAGAGGAGGAGCTTGCCGTCATTGAGTGGATTGGGATAAGCGGTGTTCCTCCGCTCTATGAAGGACCGATGAAATATTCGGAAGCCATGAAGAGGGCAAACGACATATTTAATAACGATCTGAGTCCAAGGTTAGGTACCCCTTTGGTTTGGATTGCAGGAAGTGAAAAATTTAAGAAGGCAGTTCAAATACTCAAGCAAAAGAAGAACACGAAATGATTTGCTTTTTCAAGAAGCAAATATCCCCTGAGAAAACTCGGGGGATATTTTTATTTTAATAAAACGATCGCACTTGCTACAATCGCTGCTGTTTCGGCGCGGAGAATTTGCGGGCCTAAAGATACTGATTTTATGCCTTTTTGTCTGAACAATTCCCTTTCTCTGTCCGTCCATCCGCCTTCGGGACCGACAAAAAGCCCGAGCTTTTTGCCCTGAGCCTGTCGAAGGGTTTCAATTTTTTCACCATTGAAATCCAGTGCAAACATTTTTCCCTCAAAACCTGCCTGGCCGGCAGGCAGGTTTTCAATTGCATTTTCCAAATCAACCGGTTCAAAAATTTCCGGCAAGTAAGCTCTCCCAGATTGTTCGCTCGCCTCTTTTGCAATCTTCTGCAACCTTTCAATATTCAGATCTTTCTTTTCGCTTCTCTCGGAAATTATAGGATGAAAAGCACTTGCGCCAATTTCTGTGCATTTTTCCACCACCAATTCAAAATTATCTTTTTTTATAATTGATTGAAAAAGATGCAATTCGGTTGCCGGAATATTTTCAATTTTTTTTTCTTTATCAATCACAATAACCGCCTCTTTTTTACTAAGCAATTCAAAAAATCCTTCATATTCTTTGCCGTTGCCGTTAAAAAGTACAACTCTGTCCGCAACAGAAAAGCGAAAAACTTTTATCCACTGATGCAAAAGCTCCGGATTTTCAATCCTGACTCGCTTTCCTTTTTCCAAAGTTTCTTCTATATAAAATCTGTGTAATCGCATAGCACCAGTCTAAGGTTTTAAGCAAATAAAGTCAAAAATACAAATTAAAATCCCCAATTCAACCATGGTTGAATTGAGGATTTTGGTTTTTTAGTAAAATAAAACCCCAGGGCGGTTTAAACCGTTTCCTGGGGCAAAAATATAAAATCATTACAGATAAAACAAAACGATCGTGGCGATCATAAATACATAAAAAATAACGCTCGCCTTCCAGTATTTCCTCAAACAGTTCCACTTGTTATCACTGTTGTAGGCAATGAAAAAAGCAGAGAAAACAGCGACGACAGCGACACAATCGACAGAGATGACAGGCGTAAAGACAATAGAGACCATAGCAGCGAAAGCGGCAATTGCAGCGGCGCTAGCGACAGAAGCGACGGGAGCGACAAGTTTTCTCCGTAAAATATTAGATCCCACCATCGCAAAAATTGCCAAAATCGCGAATATAATGAACGGACTAAACTCCCATTTTGTCTTCGCAACCCCAGCATTTGTGACCGCTTCAATCGTCTTTTTGTTCTTGTTGTAAACAAGAGCGATGTCAGTGATTGTCCGCGTCTCCATCTTAAACACGCCAATCATTTTCCTGTGATCGCTTGTCATAACTGGCACGACAGCATTAATTTTAATAATGCCAGGTTTCTCAAACATCTCCTTCCACGTATCGCCATACTGAAGTGCTTCATCAGAAACCGAAACGCCGGTTGGCGTCCAAGTTTCTTTCGTTCCCGCCACAGGAGCAATTCGCAGATTGTCCTTGCTTCCGACCTCCACCGTCGCCGCCTGCAAAGACGACGCCGTAAAAAATAGTGCGAACAACGCAATCAAAAGCAATGTGATCTTTTTCACTTTACTACCTCCAATTTGAAATGAACGAATTACAACGAACTTCACAGAAAAACTAACATATTGTGAAAATTTTGTCAAGTAGAATTGACTGAGTTTTTGTTATATCTTTACACTATGAATTTAATCCCAACAGTCATAGAAAAATCACAGTTCGGCGAAAGGGCCTTTGATATTTACTCACGGCTCTTGAAAGAAAGGATAATTTTTCTGGGCGGAGAAATAGACGACGATACCGCAAATATTGTCATTGCGGAGCTTTTATTTTTGCAATCCGAAGATCCCAAAAAAGATATTATGCTTTACATAAATTCTCCCGGCGGTTCGGCTACGGCAACTTTGGCAATGATTGACACTATGAACAATATAAAATGCGATGTATCAACCGTGTGCATAGGACTAGCGGCATCCGGTGCGGCATGGCTTCTTTCTGCGGGAGCAAAAGGAAAAAGATTCGCTTTGCCGAATTCGGAAGTAATGATTCATCAGCCGCTCGGCGGAGCCCAAGGGCAAGTTTCCGATATAGAAATAAGAACAAAAAATCTTTTGAAATTGCGCGATACTTTGGCTAAAATAATGGCAAAAAACACCGGCCAGCCGCTTTCAAAAATAGAAAAAGATATTGATCGGGATTTCTTCATGGATGCGGAAGAAGCCAAGAAATACGGGATTGTGGATAAGGTTTTGTAGCTGTTAGTTTGATTATCAAGGGAAAATACAAAAAGAGGGGTTTTCGCAAAGCGAAAACCCCTCTTTTTATTTGCATTTTCAGCAAGATTGCGCTATTATCAAGAAGTTAATAATTTTAATTTTTAAGGATTCCGTTTTTACAAGATTCTAAGCAAGCAATATGTTTTTTAAACCAAATTTAAAAATTTCAGCAAACTGTTCCGTTCTAAGCAGGAAACATCATAAAGCTCAATAGAAAAGCTAGAAAGGCGAAATCTTTTTCGCAAATATGTCGACATTAAAAATAATAATTTTCCTCGCGGGCTCCGGTCTTGCGGGAATTGCAATTGGTTATTTTCTGCGGCTTATAATCTCTCTCGGAAAGAAAGGTTCCGTGGAACTTGAAATCCGAAGGATGATGCTTGAAGCGGAAGAAAAAGCCAAAAAAACCATTATTGAAGCTGAAACAAAATCCGTTGAGATAATGAAAGAGTCAAAAAGAGACGCAAAAGAAAAAGAAGATAAATTTAAAGCTACGGAAGACCGCCTTATCAAAAAAGAGGGGCTTCTGGATCAAAGACAGGTGGATATAGACAAGGAAGTCGAAAATATAAAGCAAAAAATAGCCGAAATAAAGGAAATTAGGGAAAAAACCGACAAATTGGAAGAACAGAAAAATACCGAGCTTTTGTCCATCACAAAAATGACCGAGGAAGAGGCTAAAAACAGCTTATTTTCTTCAATTGAGAAAAAATACGAAGGAGACATCATGGGTAGGATGAAAAAACTCGAGGAAGGAGGTGAGGAAAAACTTGACCATGTGGCAAAAGAAATTCTTGTCACTTCAATCCAGCGGCTCTCTACGTCCGTTGCGTCCGATGTCATGTCCACCATACTTTCGATCCCGTCGGATGAAATGAAAGGAAAAATCATCGGAAAAGAAGGAAAAAATATCAAAGCGTTTGAAAGAGTTACCGGAGTTGAAGTCATTGTGGACGATACTCCCGGCATGATAACGATTTCCTCTTTTGATCCCATCAGAAGGCAGATTGCAAAAGTCGCTTTGGATATCCTTCTTGTAGACGGCAGGATTCAACCGGCAAAAATAGAAAAAGCGGTTGAAAAAGCACAGGCAGATATCAATAAAATAATCAAAGAAAAAGGCGAGCAGGCGGCTTATGAATGCGGAGTGGTAAATCTTGATCCGCGAGTCATTGCCATACTTGGGCGGCTTCATTTCAGAACAAGTTATGGGCAGAATGTATTGCAGCATTCGATAGAAATGGCTTTTATCGCCAGAATGATTGCAGAAGAGGTAGGCGCAAATGTGCCAGTGGCAGTGGCTGCTGCGCTTGTCCATGATATCGGAAAAGCACTCACTCACGAAGTGGCAGGTACGCACGTGGAAATCGGCAGAAGAGTGCTTCAGAAATTCGGCGTGAGCGAAGATATCATCAAAGCGATGCAGTCGCATCACGAGGAATATCCTTATGAATCATTGGAAGCTGTTATCGTCAAAGTCGCCGACACTATTTCGGGCGGAAGGCCGGGCGCGAGAAGCGACAGCGTTGAAAATTACATCAAACGCCTTGCCGATCTTGAAGCAATCACCAATTCCTTTGCCGGAGTTGAGAAATCATACGCTTTGGAAGCCGGAAGAGAGATAAGAATATTTGTCACGCCGGAAAAAATTTCAGATCTTGAAGCCCATAAACTGGCTCGCGATATCGCCGATAAGATAGAAACCGATCTCAAATATCCAGGAGAAGTAAAGGTTATGGTGATAAGAGAGACGAGAGTGATTGAATATGCGAGATAATTAAAATCCCCTTATTTTAAGCCATATTTTACAATCCAAAATAACCCTTATTTTGCAACATTATTTTTATGTTGCACATAATTTTATCCTCTATTGTGCTAAAAAACCTATATATTATAATAGCCCATAGGTCATTAAAGCCCTCCTTTACGAAAAACAGGACGGCATTGGCGGTCGAAATTATAAGTTATTAATTATTTATTAACTTTTATGAATAAAGCAAGTATAGTAGATGCAGTGCATGCAATACTAAATGGAACAAAAGTTCAGGCAGAGCAGGTTGTTGATGCGGTTTTTGATACGATCGTAAACGGTTTGAAGAAAGGAAACGAAGTATCAATCGCAGGCCTTGGAATCTTTTCTGTAAAGCAGAGAGCTGCGAGACAGGCAAGAAACCCAAGAACCGGCGAATCCATTTCGGTCGCCGCTATGAAGGTTCCAAAATTCAGAGCAGCAAAAGCTTTGAAAGAAGCGGTGAAATAAGAAAAGTTAAAAAAACTGCCTTAAAGCAGTTTTTTTAACACCAGGTTTTCTTTACGGAAGTCAATCTCCGTTAAAAAAATAAAACTCGATCAATTTATGGCAAGTGCTGTAATCACCTAAGTAGAAAAATCCGATTTTATCAACCTTAAATGAAAAATTTGATTTATCAATATTCAAAAGAGCTGATTTATTAAATTTTTCTAACTTGGTAAATGTCAGGTGAGGAAAAAATTTAGCACCGACACTACGGTATCCATAAAGCTTGAGGTTTTTCTGCTCAGCTTTAGTCATTTCACTCATTCGCGCTTTGTCTTTTTTCCTCATCAAACCCTCACGCAATGGATTCAAAAGAGTAATGATTTTCCTTTGAAGTTTCATGATGTTTTTAGATTTTTTGTAATTAATATCAATGTATCCGCCATTACTTTGCCGATATTTCAAAGAAATTACGTGAAATGGTTTTATTTTAGCAGTAAACTTATGAAGTATTTTTCTAATTTTTGTAATATTTTTTACGGGAAATTCAGTTATATAAATTGAGATGTGCGGGAAAAAGTTTTTGTTATCCAAAATAAAAAGTCCGCCTTTCTTTTTCAATTTCTTACTAGTACTTATTGCTTTTTGGGAAATATTCGCAGAAGGGCAAATAACAATATCGAAAGATTTAGATTTCATATAATTAAATTCTGTGCGGGTAGGGTGAATCGGACACCCGACTAGAGTTTGGAAAACTCCCATTTTACCACTAAACTATACCCGCCTGAAAAAACATACTATCAGAAATTCTTATTCTTTGCTACTTTTAAAATTTCTTCAAAATCATCATTTTTGTCGGAAACTTTTCTTCTCTTGGCTCCGCACTTCAAACATTTATGAATTATGATGTGTTCTCCTTTTTCCAAAATAATTTCTTCCGGCATCATCATACCGGCACATTTTTCTGCTCTATCTCCAGGATCTATGTCCACATGTTTGCTGAAGAGGCATTTCGGGCAATGGTTTGTGAAGCCGTTACCTTTCACTTTTTCTGCGCAATTTTCGCAGACAAAATTTTCAATTTTTCTTTGAAATTTTTTCATATTTTTACATAAACTAAAATTTCATTTTATTATTTTTTATGCTAGTATTCGCGTGTATCGGAGTGTGGTGTAACGGTAGCATATATGCTTTGGGAGCATACAGTCCGGGTTCAAATCCCGGCACTCCGACAATAATCAACTTACTCTGTGTTTTCCTCTTATTTTTTTTACCTCTTCCTCGTTTTCTTTTTCTTTTGTCTCCTTCCCTTCCGCCCCCATTGCGCGCAACTTTTTTTCCGGAAGTTTTAAAAGCTCTATAGCTTTGTTGGTCAAATATTCTTCATTATTCAATTTCGGATCATCAAGCACTTCCTCCAAAAGAGCGTGCAAAACAAAGCCGATTTTCGGTCCCGGAACTTCGCCGGAAATTTCCATAATTTTTTTGCCGTTTATATTTAGCATTCCGACAGAAATTGGATCTCTCATCGCTTCATCTATCATCGCATGATATTTTCTCAGGCGATACGGGTCCGCTTTCGGCCTGCCCATTCCTATCCTGTCGCTTACGCGCAAATCCATAAGGTCCCAAATGTTTTCTTTTCCGATTTTGGCAATGACTCTTCTCACTGCCGAAAGAGTTATCTGCGAAGTGTCCGAGAAAAACATATGCATTCTGACAAGCTTCACCACTTTTTCAATGATATTTTTCGGATATTTCAAATCCTGCAAAATTTTCTCCGCCATTCTTGCCCCGATAACTTCATGCCCGTAAAAAGTCCATTTCTCGCCCGTCTCTCCTTTTCTTCTGGATTTTGGCTTGCCGATATCATGCAAAAGCGCGGAAAGCCGCAGCTCCAAGCCAAATTTTTTATCTGCGGCATATTGCAAAGATTTCAGGGAATGTTCCCAAACATCATAAATATGGGTTCCTCCCTGTTCTATGCTTATTGTTTTTTCCAATTCCGGAATTATATATTGTAAAAGATTGAATTTCTTGCAGAGTTTTATGCCGTTTGCCGGATTGTCAGACATTATTATTTTCGTAAATTCATCCCGTATTCTTTCCTTTGAAATTTTTGAGAGCAAATTTGATTCCGCATTCAGAGCAATCTCTGTTTTCTTGTCAATTTCAAATCCAAGGAAATTTGCAATTCTCACAGCACGCAAAATTCTCAGGCCGTCTTCCTGAAATCTCTCATGCGGATCACCGACCGTCCTTAAAATTTTATCCTTCAAATCTTTCTGCCCGCCATAAAAATCCTCAATATTCCCTTTATAATAGCCATTTTTTGTGCTTTCTTCCGACAAATTCAGGGCTATGGCATTGATAGTAAAATCCCTTCTATGCAAATCGTCGTCCAATTTATCGCTAAAAATAACATGGTCCGGCCTTCTATTATCGGAATATTCCGCTTCAAGGCGATAAGGTGTAATTTCAATGACCTTTACCGTTTCATCTTTTGTTTCTTCGTTTACAACCCCGACTGTCCCATAAATATTTTCATAAAACGTATCTGGAAAAATTTTCATAATCTCTTCCGGCCTGGCATTTGTCGTAATATCCCAATCTTTCGGTTTTATTTTCAACAAAATATCGCGTACGCATCCGCCAATCAAATATGCCTCAAGACCGGCAGTTTTAAGCTTTTCTGATGCGTCCCAAATTTCTTTTGGTATCGGTCCGTATTCTTTTTGAGATTTTTCCATTATTTTGTGCGGGTAGAGAGAATCGAACTCTCATCTAATCCTTGGCAAGGACTCATTCTACCACTAAACTATACCCGCAAAATTAATTTTTGCCTGTTAAATTTTAACAGAACCATTCTAGCATTTTCTCCAAAAAATCCAAAGAATACTTTATTTTTCTCTGGTTTTGATGTATTATTTACCTTATATGCGCCCGTGGTGAAATGGATATCACAATGGTCTTCGGAACCATTATTGTGGGTTCGATTCCTACCGGGCGCGCATTGCAAACAATTGAAAATTACCCTTATTTTGGGTGATTTTCTTTTGCAATGCGCGAGCCGGAGCGCGACGGCGCGAGGCGGGGTCGCGGAATTTTTCAGCAGAAAAATATCTGTGACTGCAAAAATTAAAAACTAATCAAAAAATTGAGTTATTTTTTGTTTTTGCATAAAAATTCTAAAAAATCAATCAAAGACATCAAAATATTTTTAAAGACATAATAAGAACATATTTTACAAAAATTGTACTATTTAATTTATTTTTAGCTCTTAAAATAAGGGGTTCCCACGTGAAACTGTGGATAACTCTGTGAATATGTTAATTAAAGACAGGTCTGATAGATAAGAGAAAAAATGTATTTTTTACGTCTTTTATTAAAATAGTGGCTAATAATAAGAATATTTTATATAGGGCGTCTTTGAAATTAAGATTGTCCTATAAATAAATGTTTCTTAGTAACATTTTATATGTTTCACGTGAAATGTCGTCAAAAAATGAAAATTTTTATCAAAATTTAACATGAAAATTATGATATACTGCTTTCAGGATTAATTTATGTTAAAAATTACAGAAAAAAGAGAACTTGGTAATTTAGGGGAAGATTTGGCTTGCAAATACCTCTTAAAGCATGGATTTCAGATCGTGGAAAGGAATTATTGGAGAAAGTGGGGAGAAATAGATATTGTGGCTAAAAAGGGCCAAAATCTTCATTTTATTGAGGTAAAAAGTGTTTCACGTGAAATAAACGATATGATTTCACGTGAAACTAATGACAAATACAGGCCGGAAGATAATATGCATCCCTGGAAATTAAAAAGGTTATCTAGAGTTATACAAACCTATTTACTGGGGAAAAACGTTTCAGGTGAAACGGATTGGCAATTTGATGTTATTACGGTATATATTGATAAAAAACGTAGAATTTCAAGAGTTTTTATGCTGGAAAATGTGATTTTATAAGTGTTTCGCGTGCCTGTCCGGCCAAGAAAACATATCGTCTAAATCTATATTTTTCAATAAAAAAACCGCCCTAAACCACTGAGCGTAGTAAGGACGGCGAAAGAAAGAATTTCGCCAAGTCCCGTTTTTCAATCTTAGCGTTTTAAAAATAAAATCTTAAAGCGGACGAAAAAGGAGCTTAACCAAATTTGACTTTCAATTTCGAAGATAGCTGATCTTCTGGAAAGAACTCCATTGTGAAGCATTAAGGAGAACTAAATAATTTGAGTTGCTATATTATTTTGTCTAAATACTTCAAATGCTAAATCCAATATAATTATATCTTGTATAAAGGACATGTAAAGGACATAACTGTGGATAACTTGACACGGTCGTTTAATTCTAAAGGACATCAATAATACGGCTAATATTAACGATATTTTTATATTTATATATTATTGACAAAATTTTTTGAACTACGCCTGATGCTCAATGTCAGCCTTTTTCTTAGGCATTATTCCGTTTGCCACAAGGATCTTTTCAAATTCTTCTCTCTCAATGGTTTCCGTGTCAATCAATCTTTTCGCTATAGAATCAAGCGCTTTTCTGTGGTCGGTGATTATTTTTTCCGCCCTTTTCATATTGTCATTCATAATCCTTGAAACTTCTCCATCAATCTGGGCGTTTATTTCGTCCGAATATTCTTTATCATCCACTCCTTTGCCAAACACTGTCCTTCCGCCTTCGCCTTCAAGCGCTACTGGACCGAATTTATCGGACATTCCGTATTTTGTCACCATATCCCTTGCGAGAGCCGTTGCAATCTGCAAATCGTTTGAAGGGCCTGTTGTCAAATCGCCAAAAATCATTTTTTCCGTAACATATCCGCCAAGCGATACGGCAATATCGTCCAAAAATTCCTTTTTTGATTGCAATCTTTTGTCTTCAAAGGGCAAATGCAAAGTGTATCCGCCGGTTCGCCCTCTGGCAATGATGGAGATTTTATGCACCGGATCGGCATAGGGAAGCACCGAGGAGACAAGGGCATGTCCGGCTTCGTGGTAGGCCGTGATTTTCTTTTCTTTCGCCGAAAGAATATGGCTTTTTCTCTCAGGACCCATCATCACTTTTTCTATCGAACGGATAAGGTCAAATTGGGAAATTTTTTGCCTGCCTTCCCGCGCCGCAAGTATCGCCCCCTCATTCATAAGCGAATATAAATCCGCGCCGGAAAAACCAGGCGTTCTTTCTGCTATTACCCTCAGATTCACGTCTTCGGCAAACGGCTTTTCTTTTGAATGGACCTGTAAAATCGCCTCCCTGTCGTTTCTGTCCGGCAAATCTATGACGACTCTCCTGTCAAACCTTCCGGGTCTCAAAAGCGCAGGGTCCAGAACATCCGGCCTGTTTGTCGCTGCCATTACGATGACTTTTTCGTTCGGTTCAAAACCGTCAAGTTCCACAAGAATTTGATTAAGCGTCTGCTCTCTTTCGTCGTTGCCTCCGCCCATTCCTCCGCCTCTTATCCTGCCGACAGCGTCTATTTCGTCTATAAAAACTATAGCTGGAGCCGTATTTTTGGCCATTTTGAAAAGATCGCGCACACGGGACGCGCCAACTCCGACAAACATTTCCACAAATTCGGAGCCGGAAATCGAAAAGAATGCCACGGAAGCTTCGCCTGCCACCGCCCTCGCCAAAAGCGTTTTCCCCGTGCCTGGCGCGCCCATCAAAAGTATGCCCTTTGGAATCTTTGCGCCAATATCAAGGAATTTCTTCGGATTTTTAAGAAAATCAACGACTTCGCCGAGTTCTTCTTTGGCTTCTTTCGTCCCCGCGACATCGGCAAAAGTCACTTTTTGTTTTTTATCCGTCGGCAGAATAATCCTGGCTTTTGATTGTCCAAAAGAAAGCGCCTGCACACCCGCCCCTCTCATCTGTCTTGTGATTATCCATATAAAAATGCCGATGATGATAAGGGGAATGAGAAACGGCGCAAGATTTATAAACCAGTAGCTGAAACCCGTGTCGCTTCCGATATCAATATTCACTTTTGCAAGATTGCTCTCCGAAACCTTATAATTTGAAAGGGTCTGAGTAAGTGCGATCCCTTCTTCTTTTCTGGAAATTTTTACAATCGGCGTCGTGGTTCCCGTGCTTGTGGCATAAGTAATCGTAAGATTATCTCCTTTGACATCAATTTTTGAAACAAGCCCGGCATTGATATCGCTTGCGACTTGAGAGAGGGGAATCTGCTCGTTGCTCGCGCCACCATTGAATATCATTGAATACAAAACTGAAATAATAAGGATAATCAGGATAGCATTCGCTATTTTATTGAAAGGGGACATCCTGCCACCAGAAAATCCCGGGAATTTGTTCTTGTTTGGAACCTGTTTTTTCTGCGGTTTTTTATTTTGTGGTTGCATCGGATTTGCCATATTTTTATGCTTGAATGCCCAATATAACACAGATTTTAAGTATTTCAAAATTGATCTATTTCACTTACTTAAGCTTACAAAATTGATAATTAATAAAAACAAAAAACCGCCTTATCATAAAGACTCAGCGGTCTTTTTGATAAAGCAGTTTACTTACCCGTGAAGAAGTTCTTCAAGTGACATCCTGCGCACCTGAGCGCAGTACATAGCATTTTCCAGAAATAAAGGCTCCTCTCGACGATTGGTCGCTGAAGAACCAGCCCATCGCATTTCAAATGTTCCGGCAACTGTGTTGCATATGTGCAAACTATGTCCATCCTCCGCCACCTTAACTTCTTTGAAATTATCTTCGTAAAGAGCAACATACCAATTATCTTCACTGTTGCCCAATTGAAATTTAATTAAATCTTCACGAATATAGATAAATTTCAACTCGAATTTTTGATCTCCAACACGAACAGAACCATGAGATCTATTAAAATCAAGACAAATGAAGCATGTTCGCTTTCCCATCAAAACTTCAATGGCCATTCGTAGTTCTTCCATAATACTGCAAAGACTTTCAACAAGTATCGGACTTTTCATGGCTTCCTCCCTAGTTCAAGGTACTATTCGAAGAAACTTTTCCTTCGATAATCACAGTTCAGTGATTACCATAACAGTATACACTATTTAATTTTGTTTGTCAAATACAACCTTTTTTTATATTTTTTGCTACTATATAGCGTGTTATGGCTAATTTCGCGGAAAACAGAAAAGCTTATTTTAACTATGAAATCCTTGAAAAAATCACGGCGGGTATTGAGCTTGCCGGTTATGAAGTCAAAGCCATAAAAGCCGGGCGAATCACTTTGGATGGAGCTTACGTAACAATCCGCGGAGGCGAAGCATTTCTTATCGGTGCAGGCATTACATCGTTACAGCCAAAAAACACTCCGAAAGATTATGATGAGAGAAGAAATCGCAAACTTTTACTTACCAAAAAAGAGATAACCCGCCTTGCTGGCACAGAAAACAAGAATGGTTTGACAATTATACCACTTTCAGTGTATAATATGGGCCGCAAGCTTAAAGTAGAGCTTGGCATAGCTCGCGGAAAGAAAAGCAGAGACAAGCGTGAATCAATTAAAGCACGCGAATCCGCCCGCGAGATAGAGAGGACATTGAAAAATCAGTAATGGGGATGATCGGCCTAGACAATTGACCAATTATCTTCTGCGCAAAGTGGAGCAACCTTGTGAACTCCTTAATCTCTCAAGGAAATATAAGTGCTAAAAACATTTATTCAAAAGTAATCGGTGTTCTTTCTCCTTACGGAGTTGGAAACCTTGCTTTCGCTACAGCTTCGGCTTAAGCGACATTTCACCTGCTGACGTCTGATAGGCGGAATGAAGTGTAATATTTTCAGGATATATTTTGTTAATTCTCGGAACAAAACGAATTTAGAGAATCGGATTGCAAATATTTTGTTATTTTATAGTTTGCAATCTTAAATCCGCTTTCGGGCGGAAATAAAACAACTAAACTTTGTAGAAGCACGGATAATAATCATTTGCACCCGAGTTCGATTCTCGGCATCTCCACATATACGAAAATCGCCTGATAATTCAGGTGATTTTTGTTGTTTAAATTAGATTTGACAAATAAGCACGAGAGGTTGAAAAATGAATAAAACAGGTTTAATCTTCAGGATTTTAGCTCTTTTGATTATTTTGGCGATGTGGATGGGCTGCTCATCGGTTCCTCATAGGCGGGTAACGGCTTTGCCGGGAAATTGCTACATGGTTGAGGAATGGAAAGACGGAGCAAATTACTACCAATGGCAAATTATAGGACCAGTCAGCAAGAATAAAAAATCTATTCTTTGCCATAATTGCCAATAATAAAAAATGAGCTGGCATAAGGGGCGGATATCAAATTTTCCGCTCTTTTTTATTTGGCAGAAAAAATTGACAAATAAAATGAATAGTGCAGGATAGAATAAGAATCAAAAACCAAGGAGGTTTTTATGAAAATAAGGTTGTTTATTGCGTTGTCAGCTCTGATCGTTCTTTTTATTGCGTACGGCTGTTCCGGCATGCGTGGCCTCATTATAGTCAGCGACGGTGAGATTGTACACGCTGATATAGTGGAAACGTACGGCCAGTTGGGACCGGTAACACCGGTAAATTACGATGTTCCTAAAAAAGTTGTTAACAATAGAGGAGAAACAATCGGCGAAGAGGTTGTTTTTGAACACCCGCACTTTGTCGATGAATCAAACCGCTATACAACCACTTTGAAAGTTCCAAAACATTATAAGAATTATCGCATTACGACTTATAAAAGATGTCCTAAAAGCGAAAGGGTTCTTTATTAGTCGCCGTTTAAAGATCGGGAGAATATCGATTTTATTCAAAGAGCCGCAAAGTTTCACTTTGCGGCCCTATTATTTTAAACTAATTCTTCTACCCCGATTTTTACTTTCTCAAAAATCTTTTGGTGGCCGGCTGAATTCGGATGAACCCCGTCAAAAAGATCTTCTATTTTTATAATATTGTTCAACGGAATAAATTTTAATTTATTATTCTCACAAAATCTTTCAAGCATCACGTCATACTTTTTTATATTTTGATTCGTATAAACCGCTTCCATATTCCAATCCACAGGATTCGTCAATGCTTCATCCACGCTTGTAAGCCCGACAAAAATAATTTTCTTTGTGAATTTTTTTGCGATAACTAAAAGTTTTTCAAGATTTTCAAGAAATTCAGCCGGTGGGACCAATTCTGTTTTTTCCGAACGAATAATCTCTGAATCGTTCACGCCGATTGCAAAGATTATCATGTCCGGCTGGCGTGATTTCGCTTCCATTTCGGTCCTTTTCAATAATTCTTCCGTAGTATCTCCGGGAATGCTAAGATTGTAAACGTTTATATCGTCAATTTTGCCCTCAAGATAATTCCTCAGGCGATTTACCCAGCCGCCCGCCTCTTCGTCATATGCGCCAAAAGCAATGCTATCTCCAAAAATGCAAATGTTCATAACAAAAGTATATCAATATTGGTTTGACAATCAAAATCAAATCAAGTAGTATTTTGCATAGCAAAAGTTCTTCTCGAACCTATAGTGCCACTTCATCGCTATAGGATTCATTGAGGCGGGCTCGCGAGGAACAAACCCTCGCGAGCCCCTCAGGGCAAAGTAAGCCGGGATGTTATTTTCTCGGCTTTTTTTATTGCCAATTTATGTTAAATTTATAGTCAAATGAATCAAAAAGGTAAAATCATCGGCTTGGTAATATTAGCGGCATTATTTTTAATCGTCACATTTGGCGTCACAAGCCAAAATTCTATTTTGATAGGTTTTGACCGGAATATCGCAGGTTTTGCGAGCACTGTTCATTCTACCGGCTTGGACAATTTCATGCTTTCAATCACAAAACTGTGCGATCCTTACGAAGCTTTTGTAATATTTTTGATTTTTGGAATTTTTATGATTATAAAAAAGAAAAAATACTTGTTTTATATTTTTACGATTGCCACAGGGCTTGGAATAATACTTACTGAAATTATAAAATTTCTCGTGGAAAGAACGCGGCCGCCGATGCATCTCCTTATGGAAACCGGTTATAGCTTTCCGAGCGCTCATGCGACAATCGCCGCCGTTTTTCTTCTCTCTGCGATTTTTCTGATAAGCCCGCTTTTACAAAACCGCTTTTCAAAAATAGTTTGGCTGACAATCTGCATTATTATTTTCCCGCTTGTCGCCATAAGCAGAATTTATCTTTCCGTTCATTTTACAACGGACGTTTTGGCTTCAATAATTATCGGCTGTGGAAGTTTTTTGTTTGCAGATATCATTATGGCTTATCGTAATTCCAATAGACAAATAGGATAATTTTGTTACTGGGTATCTATTGATGGCTGTTTTATATCAAAATCAATATAAAAAGGCCGTACTAACAAAAGTACGGCCTTTAGGAATCCTTTTTCAGGTTCTTGTTCTTCGCCCAGACCATTAAAGGTGAGGCGAAATTACCCTGATTTAGTTTCTTTTTTGAATCCTTCCTCTCATTTTACCGAAATACTCTCTACACGCCGTCTCGGCCATTTCGAGAATAATAGTTTCGGCTACTTCAATCTCATCTTTGGACAACTGCTTGATCATATCGCCAACATCGCGATAAATCAGACCAAGTTTCTCCGAGACCATCCTGCTTAAAAATCGTTGGAGAATCTCCTTATAAAGATTTTCTAGGTCGTCTGCCATATGCAGACTCCTTTCTGTGGCCATAATATTCATAACCACATACAAGGTATAGCGAAAAATATCGTTTTTGTCAAGTTTTCGGCAGGAAAATTACTTTAACTCCAGCAAAATAGGGCAGTGATCTGAACCCATTATATTGTCAAAAATTTCGGCTTTTCTGATTTTGTCCTTCAAGTCGTCTGAAACGAAAAAATAATCTATGCGCCAGCCGGCATTCCTGTCCCGGGCAAAAAATTTCATATTCCACCATGTATAAATATCTTTTTTGTCCGGATGAAGCGCGCGGAAAGTATCTAAGTAGCCTTTTCCGATAACTTTATCCACCCATGCCCGTTCAATCGGAAGGAAACCGGAGGTTTTTTCATTTTCTTTCGGTCTGGCAAGATCTATTTCCTTATGGGCTACGTTTACATCCCCGCAAAAAACAATTTTTTTGCCTTGCTTTTTTAATTTTTCAATAAATTTCAGAAATTCATTATAATATTCCAATTTGTATTTCAGCCGTTCCGGACTGCCTCCGCCATTTGGAAAATATACGTTTAAAAGCACAAAATCCTTATAATAAACCACCAAAGTGCGGCCCTCGTCATCAAATTTCGGTATGCCGATGCCATATTCCACTTTTTCCGGCTTGATTTTTGAGTAGATGGCAACTCCGCTATAACCCTTCTTGAGTTTTGAATGGTCAAAATATGAAAAATAGCCGGGAATGTTTTGAAGTTCCTCCGGAAGCTGTTCAGGATGGGCTTTTGTCTCCTGAAAGCAAATAACATCAGGATCAATTTCAAAAACAACGTCAAAAGCACCTTTTTTATAGAGTGCCCGCAAACCGTTTACGTTCCAAGAAAGAAGTTTCATGCTTAAATTGTACCACAAAAATAAATGTTATAATCAAATCAATGCCGAGGTAATTTAATGAAAAACTTCTCAATTGTATTGGGAAAATATAGGCTCATTACCTATCTTCGGCTCAAATATATGGAAAAAGAAACAAACGATTATTTAAATAACTTATTTACAAAAATTGAACCGTATAAATTGTCAGATGAGGAAAACAAAAAAATCCTCCATGACAAAATGGGTTTTATTTTAGATAAACTGGGAAGAAAAAGCTTCCGTAGATTTATGTCTGAAAAAACCAGGGAAAATATCAAAACAAAAATAGAAAAGTGTATGGCTGAAGATAAACCGATCCATTTTGTAATACCCTTTGGCGGTTACAAACATTTTTGGAGTAAATCTCATCCGGAACCGGACTGGGCAGAGATTTTTAATTTTAGATTTCTTACGGATTATGTTTCACCAATCCTGTCTGTCTATGAACCGGGTGTGATTATTGAATATATATCAGAGGATGTAATTATTCCAAGGATGAATAATTATACTTTTGAAAGCACAGAGCAATATTGGAATGTATTTGTAAAACTTATGGAATGGTACAAAAAATTTGCACCGAAAAATCTCATATTTACCGGTTTTAGAATAGGGGATCGTTTTGATAAAAAAGAAATTTTAGAAGATGTAGAGAAAGTTGTTCAAGAAAGAATGAAGAATTTTGGTAAATTATCGGAAGAACAAAAATCAATAGAATTAAAAAGAAGCATGAGATCCGTTAACTGGAAAGGACTGAAGGATTTATCCTCTCTTTCTGAAAAAGAAAGAATGAATAGAATAATAGAATCGCGGGCAATAGAGCTTGCTTACTATGAAACAGAGGCCAAACCACAGTTTTTGGCAAATTATCTATCGGATAACATCATGATATCTTTTACATTCGGAACATCTCCCGATAATGGTTCGGAAGATCTTTCATTAAAAAGCAATCATGGTTCGGTAGTTGATTTTTGGATTGGTATTGGAATATTGGAATATAAAAATGGAAAATTTACTCCAAAAACAATTTCTAAAAATCAGTATGATGATTTAAAAACTATTAAAAAAATAAAAATTGAGCCAAAAATTCTGCCATTTAAAAATTTTGAATATATTGAAGTACTGGCAAGCGAAAATTAAATACTATTTCTTATTATGAAACTTTTGGTGGACATCGCGGAGGTGTTTGTCGGTAACATGGGTGTAAATTTGGGTTGTGGCGATATTTGCATGGCCGAGCATGGCTTGAACGCTTCTTATATCGGCGCCGTTTGAAAGCAGGTCGGTGGCAAAACAGTGGCGGATGACATGGGGAGTGACTTTTTTGGAAATCCCGGCGATTGCCGCGTATTTTTTGACGATTCTTTCGATTGAACGGCGAGTCAGTCCTTCATCAGAACTTTTGTTTCCCGAGGAGAGACCTTTTTTAGGATTCAAGGTATCACCTCGGGAAATTTCATCACTAATTTTAACAAAAAGCGCATCGGACATATCTTTTCGGAGCGCCAAATATTCTTTTACCGCCGTTTTTGCTTCGGGTGAGAGAAAAACAACGCGCACTTTTCCTCCTTTTCCGCGAATTGAGAATTCATCCTGCCTGATATCCAAATCGTTCGTAAGGGAACAAAGTTCGGAAACGCGAAGGCCGGTGGAAAACAAAAGTTCCAAAATAGCATGTCCTCTGGCCCTTTTTTCAGGATTTTCCTCGGAATCGGGAGCTTTCAGTAGCCGCTGCAATTCTTCAGGCGAGATGACATCTATGGCCCTTTCGCCGACTTTTGCCAGCTCTATCTGGTCGGCTTGAAGGGAAGTGATACCTCGCTTGGTCAAAAATTTTAAAAAAGTACGAAGAGCTATAAGATAATAATTCTGTGTTTTCTTTTTCATCGTCTCTCCGGTGGCGCGATTGTTCCCGGCCACTTGTCGATTGAGCCACATGCGAAAATCACGGACTTTTTCGTTTGTTATGTCTTTCGGGTCGTCAGCTTTTGTTTGTTGCAAAAAAACGGTCAGATAATGGTCATAATTTTCCACCGTGCGGAGTGCGCGGCCTTTTTCAATTTCTATGTACTCAAGGAATTGTTGTTTGAGTTCTTGCAGTTTCACACCCATATTTTACCATGTCGCACAATATAAAAACAAGGATTTTGGCCCTGTTTTTCAAGCTGGAAGGTAAGAAATTTAAAATCCATTGACAAATACATATATGTATGATACCATTGAAAGTAGGCGGAAATACCATTCAATTAAGGAGGATTGCAATGAAAACCTTCAAACTTTACTGGAAATGCGGCCAAAGTGAGACCGTTCGGGGTTATGATTTTATTGATGCTTGCAGAAATGCCGGCATCAGCCAAGAAACCGTTTCGTCTCACCTTGATCGTTACGAGGAAGAGCAACGGGCACGAAATTCTCGCCTTGAGATGGCTGTTTCACAGTAAAAACAACAAGTGAAAAATAAGCCTCGCGCGCAAGTGCGGGGCTTTTTGTTGGAAAAAATAAGAATTTATTGCATTTTAAGCATAAATATGCTATCATTTCGCCATGTTAACAAAGACGAAAAAACAGAAAGTCATCAAAGAAGTGGCTCTTCATGACACCGATACCGGTTCTCCGGAAGTCCAGATTGCCGTGCTTTCAAAGAAAATCGAGGAATTGACCAAACATTTGAAGAAAAATGCAAAGGATAATCACTCAAGAAGAGGGCTTATCGGAATGGTGGCGGACAGAAGAAAACATTTGAAATATTTGGAAAAACACGCTCCTAAAAGGTACGAAGCGATAGCGAAGAAAGTAGGATTGAAGTAAAAAATCCGCTTTAATGAGCGGATTTTTTACTGAAGCAGTTTTTCTGCTAGATGTTATAATGTTAACAGTAAAAAGGTCGATTATTAATAGAAATTAAATGAAATATTTAAATAAATATGTCAGTAATTAAACACAAAAACCAGAGAGTTGGAATTTTTATAGATACGCAAAATCTTTATCATTCGGCAAAAAATTTATACGGGGCAAAAGTCAATTTTGGCCAGGTAGTGAAAGACGCTTTGGACGGCAGAGTTTTGATACGAGCGACAGCTTACGTCATTAGCACCGAATCAGGCGAAGAAAAAAGCTTTTTTGAAGCGCTCGGCAAAGTCGGTATAACGATAAAAACAAAAAATCTGCAGATATTCGCGGGAGGCGCAAAAAAAGCCGACTGGGATGTCGGAATGGCAGTAGATGCCATATCGCTTTCGCCAAAGCTTGATGCAGTGATACTCGTGACAGGCGACGGAGATTTTATCCCGCTTGTGGAATATCTCAAAGTCACGGAAGGATGCCAGGTAGAATGCGTTTCTTTCGGCAAATCAACATCAGCACGGCTTATAGAAGCAGTTGATGATTTTATGGATTTGGACAAGGATCCTTACAAATACATGATAGGCGCGGGAGGAAGAGGAAGAAGAAAGTGATTGAAAAATTAAAAAAGGCCGGTTTCTTATGAAACCGGCCTTTTGGTTTTTACGCCATATCCAAGGAATTTTTAGCGCAATAATCCGTCCAGGCATTCCACAAAGATGGGTTTATTTCTTTCAACTTATCCTCTAATTTATCTGGGTCTAAATAAAATTCTTCAGAAATTTTTACTAGTTCATCCCTGAAACTTTTCCATTCCCGTGAAGAAATTTCCAGTTTCTTAAAAATTTCCTGATCCGAATTTATTTTCTCTGGATTAAGATTGGGTAAATCCGCCGATACTTTGGAAAGAAGAGTTGCAATTACATTTTGCACAAATCTTTCGGTGTCTTCCTTTTGTTTAGTCTTGAGATTCAAAAATTGCTTTAAAAAATCACTCGGGCCCTGTCCCATTTTAAACTCCTTTGAATTTATACTTGTACTTCTGTTTAAAGAGTACAAGGTTTGTTGTTTTTGTCAATGATTTGAAAAATTCGGATTTTATGTTAATTTTAACTTGTTATCAATTAATAAATTGGCCTTTGGATAAGCAGCTCAAAACTTTATAGTTCTGATCTGAAATCTGAAGGTCAGCTAAAAATATGACAAAAAAAGAATTCTCCACCGAACTCGGCGGAAAGAAACTCATAGCGGAGTTTAACGATTGGACCGAAAACGCCCACGGTTCGGTAGTTTTGAAATACGGCGAGACGACAGTCCTCGCGACAGCTGTTATTTCAAAAGAAGTGAGAGAAGGCACGGATTATCTGCCTCTGACGGTTGATTACGAGGAAAAATTTTACGCCACAGGGCAAATTCTCGGCTCAAGATACACAAGAAGAGAAGGAAGGCCGTCTGACGAAGCGATTCTTTCAGGAAGGGTGGTGGACAGGACGATCCGCCCTCTTTTTGACCAGTGGATCAGAAATGAAATCCAGGTTGTTATAACAGTTTTGTCTTTGGATCAGGACGACCCGGATACTATCGGCGTTATTGCGGCATCGCTTGCGCTAGGAGTTTCAAAAATTCCTTTCAACGGTCCAGTAAGCGCCGTCCGAGTCGGAAAACATAAAAATGACGGCTTCCAAGTGAATCCAACTTATGTTGAAAGAGAAAACGAATTTTATGAAATTGATCTTGTTGCCTGCGGAAAAGACGGAAATATAAACATGATAGAGCAAGCCAGCGACGAAGCGCAGGAATCTATAGTTGTTGACGCTTTGAAACTTGCATCGGAAGAAATCGAAAAACTGAACAAGTGGCAGAAAGAAATATTTGCGAAAATTGGCCAGAAAAAAATGGAAATGAAAGAGCCGGCCGTTCCGGAATCGGTAAAAAATCTTTTTGAAGAAAAAATTGCCGGAAAATTCGAAAAATATGTGATGAGCGGAATCGCAGGACATTCAAAAATAGACGAGGTGAGCGAAGAATGGATGAAAATCGCCGAAGAAACTCTTTCTGAGGAAGATTTTCCTTTTGCGGAAAAATATTTGAATACAAAACTTGACAATATGATCCACGAACAGGTTTTGAAGCACAGCAAAAGAGCGGATGGCAGAAAAATGGATGAACTTCGGCCGATTTCCGCGCAAGCCGGAGGAATATCCGACATACTTCACGGTTCGGGAATATTTTACAGGGGAGGAACTCATATTCTTTCGGTTCTTACTCTTGGCGGGCCAAAAGACGCGCAGATAATAGAAGGGATGGAAGAAAAACAGGAAGCAAAAAGATTCATGCATCATTACAATTTTCCTCCTTTCTCAACAGGCGAAACAGGAAGAATGGGCGGAACAAACAGAAGAATGATCGGGCACGGCGCCCTTGCGGAAAAAGCTTTGCTTCCTATGATTCCAAAACAGGAAGATTTCCCTTATACGATAAGATTGGTTTCAGAAGCTCTCTCATCAAACGGTTCCACTTCAATGGGATCGGTCTGCGGTTCGGTCCTTGCGCTTATGGACGGCGGAGTGCCGATAAAAAAACCCGTTGCAGGCATTGCTTCGGGGCTTATGATGGACGAAAAAGGAAATTATAAAATTCTTACGGATATTCAAGGGCCTGAAGATCATTTCGGCGACATGGATTTCAAAGTTGCCGGAACAAAAGACGGAATTACAGCAATACAGATGGATGTTAAAGTCAGCGGAGTTCCAATTCATGTCCTCACTGAAGCCTTTGAAAAAGCAAAACAGGCGCGACTGAAAATTCTTGAAGTAATGCTTAAAGCAATATCAGAACCGAGAAAAGATATTTCAAAAAATGCTCCGAAAATATTGGTATTGAAAATAAAACCGGATCAGATCGGCGGAGTCATCGGTTCGGGAGGAAAAACAATCAAAGCAATTAAGGAAAAAACCGGCGCTGAAATAGATATTGACGATGACGGCACGGTATATGTGACAGGGAAAGAAGGTTCCGCGGAAAAAGCCAAAAAAATAGTGGAAGAAATGACTCACGAATATAAGCTCGGCGAAAAATTTGAAGGAACAGTCGTCAGGATTGAATCATTCGGCGCTTTCGTGAATATTGGATATGAAACCGACGGTATGGTGCATGTTTCCGAGATCGCTCCTTTCAGAGTGGAAAATGTTTCCGATTATTTGAAAATCGGCGACAAAGTGCCGGTTGTGGTAAAGGGAATTGACGAAAGAGACAGGATTGCCTTGTCCATAAAATCCGCAAATAAAGATTTCTTCAAGCAGAAAATGAAGTAAAAAATAATTAAAAAGCCGATTTATTTTCTGCTGACTTGAGAAAGTCAGAATCAGTTTTTTGTCGTTTAAGAAGAAAGATGGTATAATAAAAATATGAAATTTGATGAATCAGGTCAACCAAATATTGAAAGAGAAGCTAAAATAATTCCTATTATTGATATAATAGCAAAAGCAGTAGGAAAAATTAATCCGGATGAACCGTATGTACCGGGTGTTCCATATAAATTAGCTGAAAAAATTCTTGATTCAAAAGGAGAAACTATCGAAGATAAAGTCAATGACATGTTTAAAACTTCTTTTAAAGATACACCGGAGTTGAGAAAAGCACATCCTGAAATATACGAAGGATTAAATAAAATAAAAGCACTTATCATTGAAGATCTTCAGAAAAAATATCCGAACGGTTTTTAATTTCTGCTCTATTTAGATAGAGGAAGTCAGAACATGTTTATTTATAAATTAAACAAGATCGTTTAATATTGATTTAGCTATTTCTTTAGGTTTGATTTTGCTCGTATCAAAAATTTTTTCTCCTTTAATTTTGTAAGGATTGCACCAATAACTTTTAATTGCATTTTTTGTTATTTTATATTTAACATCCGGTATAATTCTTCTTCTATTTCTCTCTAAACAAACTTTCAAAGGCGGGTAAAGTAAGTATGAATATAATTTATACTTGTTCTTTTTAGCCAGTTTTTTATAGGCATCATATTGATATGCTTTATTGGAATGTATATCAGCGATGATTACTCTGCCGGTTTTTTTCATAATTTCATCGGCTAAAAAGATTGCTGTTTTGAATGCCATGCGATCTCGCCATTCGGAAGCTTTTGCATGATCAATGGATCTTTTGAACGAATCCATATCTACAATACTTGCTTTATGAATATTCTTTTTCAACAGTTCAACGATTGTTGATTTGCCTCCGCAAATTGGACCGCGTATGAGGATAATAACTTTTTTCATGATGAAAATTATATCATGAAATTTCTGCTCTACTGGCTGGAGAAAGTTAAAACCTGGTTATGCTCCCCAAATAGATAAATTTGGATATTTTTTTCTTAGGGCAGTTAATTCAGTCTCAGATAGCATAGGAAGTAAAACACTACCTTTAACAGATTTAGGAAGTTTAAGACCCTTAGCTGATTCCAAATCTTGAAGAATAAGATTTCCATTGATGACTTCAGGAAATTTTACACCATCTGCTGATATAATATTTGAAAGATCAAGATTACCGCCAATAGATTCCGGAAATTTAAGACCCTTTGCTGATTCCAACGTTTTAAGATATAGGTGTCCCCCAATAAATTCTGGAAGTTTCAAACCCTTAGCTGATTCAATATTATCAAGATTAACCTCTCCACCAACATGTTTAGGAAGCTCTAAAACTCCAGTTTCGGGAAGATATCTAAGATCAAGATTACCGCCAACAAATTCTGGAAATTTCAAACCTTTAGTTGATGTAAGATTTCGTAGGTCAAGATTACCACTAATAGACTTCGGAAGTTTTAAACCTTCGGCTGATGTGAGAGTAGAATAATCAAGGTCGCCTTGAAATTCATATTGTTGTTCCTGTTTATTTTCTTCAAAAATTTCTTCTGGATTAATCTTTTTCATATCAAAAGTATATCATAATTATAGTTAGAATATCTGCTCCATCGGCTAGAGGAAATTAGAATCATATTCGGGACAAAACCGGCATTTTTTAGTATAATGGGAAAAATTTCATTATTATGGACGAAGATATTGATGTAGAAAAAAATAAAGACGATCTTGATGAAAAACTGCGGGAAGCTGTCAGCGGCGAATTGAGTTCCTATGTAAATCCGCAGCCAACTTCAAATTCCGCGGTAAAAACTCCGGTAAAACCGATTATCAGGACTTACAAAAGCGATATGGAGGAAACGATCGAAGCAGGGCATCTTTCTTCCATCAATATGGCTATCAGTGAGAACAAAAAAATGATGGGCCGGATGAAGCAGGGAATATCCGAGATAAAAAAATCACCTGTCCGGTCAGGAAAATTAAATAAAAACATAATTATTATAAGTTTGGTGCTTGTCGCCGGCGGAGCGGCGGCGATTTTCGTACCATACTTTTTGGTGCAAAAACAAAACGCACCTTCAACAGTGGCTTCAAGCACTATCACCGCATTAACCCAATCCATAATGACGACCGATATTGAGGAAAAAATAAACATCAAAGACATAAACCTAAACGGAATAGACACGACTTTGAAACAAAGGGTTGACCAGTCAGCGACAAATCTCGGACAAATCAAAGATTTTGTGCTGACAAAAGGAAATGGAACAAATGAAGCTCCGATCTTGGCAAGTGAATTCCTGACTATGATCAAAGCTGATGTTCCGCCGGCAATATCACGGAATCTTCTGCCGCAATATATGTTCGGAATGCACAATTACAACGGAAATCAGGAATTTTTGATATTGAAAGTCAGCTCATACGATACGACATTTTCCGGAATGCTTTTGTGGGAAACAGACCTGTGGCAGAACTTTAAAAACCTTTTCGGCCTTTCCGATACTGCCGGCTCCGAAACACCTATAGCAAGCACTTCAGGCCAAAATTCATTTGGTATAACAGTGAAAAGATTCCAGGATGCCGAATTCGCCAACAAGGATTGCAGGGTGGTAAAAGACGATTCAGGAAATATAGTTTTCCTTTATTCAATCATAAATCCAAGCACTGTCGTCATAACTACCAGCTCGGATACATTGAAAGAAATAATTTCAAGAACGAGCAGAATAAATACCGTAACTCAGTAATCGCTTGGTTTTGGAATAAAATTTTGATACAATTCAATCACTATGATAGATACAAATAAATTCAAAAAGAAATTGGAGAAAGAATTGAAGCTTGTGGAAGCCGAGCTCGCCGATATTGGCATGGAAGACAAATCAAACCCGGTAGACGGCTGGAAAGCTGTTGAAACGGAGATTGATTCGGACCATGCCGATGACAATGACGTAGCAGACAATCTGGAAAGCTTTGACGAAAATAGGTCAGTAGTGGATAATCTGAAAATTCAATACGAAAACATCAAGCTTGCTTTGGAAAAAATCAAGAAAGGCATTTATGGCAAATGCGAAGTCGGCGGTGAAGATATTCCTGAAGCCCGCCTTGAAGCAAATCCAAGCGCAAAAACTTGTATAAAACATGCTCGCTAGTCAAAAGTTGAAAGTTTTGCTAGAATAGAATTAGCATACCAGCCAAGCTTCTTCGTCGTCCTGAATCCGGGACATAAATCGAAAGCTCAAATCGGCTGGTTTTTTTATTTGAATTAATTTCAAATAATGTATAATACTCTTAAGTGAATTTCGCCAAAACATATTCCGCACAGACCGTAGGTCTCGGCGCAAAAATAGTTGACGTCGAGATTGATCTCTCAAAAGGTCTGAATTCTTTTACCATTGTCGGCCTGCCGGACAAAGGCGTTGAGGAATCAAAAGACAGGGTTTCCGCGTCAATCAAGAATTCCGGCTTCACGTCTCCGAAAAGCCAGAATCAAAAAGTGGTGGTATCTCTCGCTCCCGCCGATTTAAAAAAGGAAGGTCCGGTTTTTGATGTCGCCATATCGCTTGCATATATGCTGGCCCATGAAGACATAGATTTTGATTCGGAGAAAAAACTTTTTCTTGGCGAGCTTTCTCTTGACGGGAATGTCAGAAGCGTAAACGGCGTTCTCCCGATTGTCGCAGAAGCGAAAGCGCGCGGATTTCTTGAAATATTCGTGCCAAAAGACAATGCGAGGGAAGCGGCGCTAGTTTCCGGCATCAAAATATATCCTGTTGATAATCTGAAAGAAATTATTGATCATTTGAATGACCCCAGTGAAGTAAAAAATTCAAAACTTCACGGGGCAGGAAAAAATGTTAGTAAAAAAATCTCAACACAGCCGCAGACGAAAATTGTTGTTGAAGATGATGAGATATTCGCCATAGATTTCAGCGAGATCAAAGGCCAAGAAACCGCAAAACGCGGCTTGGAAATCGCCGCCGCAGGCGGGCATAACATCGCGATGTATGGGCCTCCGGGCACCGGCAAGACTATGCTTGCGAAAGCTTTCAGCCATATTTTGCCGCCGCTTTTATATGAAGAAATTTTGGAGATTACTTCCATACATTCAGTCGCAGGAATATTGAAAAAAGATATTATTACGAAATCGCCGGTCAGAAATCCGCATCATACCGCATCATACGTATCTATTGTCGGCGGAGGAGTGATACCGAAGCCGGGAGAAGTGACGCTTGCACATCACGGCGTTCTTTTCCTTGATGAATTTCCGGAATTTGAAAGAAAAGTAATTGAGACATTGCGCGAACCGCTTGAGGAAGGTGAGATAAGCATTTCGCGCGCCAAAGGCACGCATACTTTTCCGGCAAATTTCATTCTTATTGCCGCAATGAATCCGTGCCCATGCGGAAATGCCGGTTCAAAGACAAAAGATTGCATCTGCAAGCCGCATGATATCGCCAGATATCAGAGAAAAATTTCCGGACCGATTATTGATAGGATAGATATGTGGGTTGAGGTTTCGCAGATTGATTATGAGAAACTTTCGGACAGAAAAACCTCTGTTCCGGAAAGCAAACTCATAAAAGAGCGGGTTATGAGCGCGCGAAAAATCCAAAAAGAGCGTTTTGACGAAGCAAAAAGAAAAATCAAAACAAACAGCGAGATGGAAGCCAAAGATATCGGCAAACTAATAAATATAGACGATAAAGTGAAAGAAATTTTGAATATGTCTGCTAAAAAACTGAATTTGTCAGCCCGCGCGTATCATCGGGTCATCAAACTCGGCCGAACCATCGCCGATTTGGAAGGAAGCAAAGAAATAAATTCCTCGCACATCCTTGAAGCATTACAATATCGTCCAAAAAGATAAAAATTATCTTGCTCCACTAGTATAGAGAAAGTTAGAACTTGTTTTTGAATATTTTTGAATAATAAAAAAATCCCCACTAATCGTCAGTGGGGATTGAGAGTATACACTCACGCCGTAGGTAGCTGTGCATACTTACGTTGTTTGGGATTAGCTAATTCCCAAAACACGGATCTAAAAGGTTCCAAACCTGCCTAAGCTCTTAGCGCAGAGGAAAGTCCCTTTTCTTGTTCACAATAATAGCAAAGATTTAAAAAATGTCAAGCTTTTTTTATATTTTCCTTTTTATATATCTAAAATAGACCTAAGAATAAGGCTAATTTAATTTGCTCCATTAAATAGAAGAAATTGGAACTTTTATCAAATCTCTAATACTCGCTTGGATCTTGCATGAAATTATACGCTCCACGGACTTCAAAATGCAAATGCGGGCCTGTGGAATTTCCTGTATTTCCCGTAAGTCCTATGACTTGGCCTTGAAAAACAAATTCTCCTGCAGATACATAGTTGACGCTCAAGTGACCATAGACCGTTTCAGTGCCGTTTGCATGCGATATGACGATATATCTGCCGTATCCGCCGTTCCAACCCGATGCTCTTGAAATAAGAACCTCTCCTGAAGCCGCCGCAAATACCGAGGTTCCGACAGGGGTGCCGAGGTCAATCGCATTCCATCCATGCAGACCTTGTGTTTTTACTCCACCGACAATAGGGCGAATATAATATCCTTGATAATCCGGTCCGCTTCCGCCAAGATACGGCTCATTTCCGCTTCTTCTGCCGGATAATGAACTTGGATTGATATATGCTCCTTCGCCGTCAGGAATAATTATTGAATCTCCCACTGTGAGAGGAGAGCTCTGGTCAATTCCGTTGAACTGGGCGATTTCTCCGGCATCAGCTTTATATTTTTTGGCAATGGATTGCAGCGTGTCCCCATTTGCAATCTTATGAAGCGTCCCCGAAACAGGCAATATTATAAGAGTGTCTCCCGGCTGTACGCTTGTGGCGGTTACATTGTTCGCCCAAATAATGGTATTGACCGAAACACCAAACATTTTTGCTATGCCGGAAAGTGTATCTCCTTTCTGCACTTTATATTTGCTGATTTGCCCTGTATTGGCCGAATCGCTGACATCGGCAAGAGTGCCGGAAGGTCCGCTCTCGGATACCAAAGCATCATTATTTGCAACAATAATATCTCCTCCTCCAACCGCGGCTGAAGCATTAAAATTGGTTGAATTTTGGAGAAGCGGAACGTTTTGCGAATTTAGGTTGTCCGAGAGAGAAATATCGGAAGAAACGGAAAGATTCCCCAGTATTATACTTGAGAGAGCGGAAAACAAACTGGCATTTGCGGTAGCTGGTATGGCAGAGATAATGGAAAAGATAAACAAAAAGATAACAAGCCAGTTTGAATACATGGCTAAAAACATTGATTTTATGGAACGACCCTTAGATTTCGCCTTATTTTTAGGGTCGAATATTGAGTTTTCGTCTTTTATAAGCCAATTTTATTAAGGGAATTCGGTACTTTCTGAATTTTTACGGCCTACCTGCCGGTAAAGGCAGGCTCTCCTTAGCCGTATTTCAGCAATTTTGCTTCTGTTTCGGTAGGGTATAATTATACTACCTGAGGTTTCTCGGTCAACCAAGTTATCCACACTAAAAATCCCCGGATAGTAAATATCCGAGGATTTGTTTTTGCTTCTAAAAACAATTAATTAGAGGTTCCGTCATCATTATCATTTCTAAATATTGGGTCATCGCGATAACTTATATTGGAACTGGGATCATGTATTGTTTCCGAAAATGCTTTGCCACCAATGTATCCGAAACCTCCGCCAAAAACCACCATGAAAATGGTGATGAATAATGGCTGTTGATTTATGATTCCGAAAAAACAAAGAACTACGGCGCCAGCAAGACCACCAATTGTTCCTGCAATTTTATTTTTCATCTTAATCCTCCAAGGTTCAAAATTTTGACTTCAAAGTTCACAACGCAAGTTTGTTCCGTTTTAAACTCTACATTTTTATAACTTTTTGTCAAGATTTTAAGCCCTAAATCTGATTTTATGTTATATTTACCAAATGGATTACCTAAAAGGTCTAAATGAAAAGCAAAAAGAAGCTGTTTTACAGAAAGACGGACCGGTTTTGGTGATTGCCGGAGCTGGGGCGGGAAAGACAAAGACTATTGCCCACAGAATCTTGCACTTGATAAAAGAAGGGATTGCACCGGAGAACATTTTGGCTATAACTTTCACCAACAAAGCCGCCAAAGAAATGCAGGAAAGGGTGGAAAAAATAATTTTCGAGGATAAAAAACTGAATTTTCCGGCACATTTCCACAGCCGGCCGTTTGTCAGCACATTTCACTCGCTCGGCGTCCATATTATAAAAGAAAATGCCCGGCTCATCGGCCTCACTCGTCATTTTAATATTTCGGACAGAAGCGATTCGTCAAAAATGATCCGAGATTGCCTGAAAAGCTTGGATATTGATCCGAAACAATTTGAGCCGGGGAAAATTCTGACAATAATTTCAAAACAAAAAGGAAACTTGATTGAAATGGAAGATTATTCGGTAGAAAAACAAAAAGGTTTCACTCTTTCCGCAGTCGTGGCTATGGTCTGGCCGCTTTACGAGCAAAAATTAGCTGAGGAAAAATCCCTTGATTTTGACGATCTTCTCCTGAAATCTTATTTGATTTTGAAAAAGCACAAAGATATTTTGGAAAAATACCAGAATATTTGGAAATATGTTTTAGTGGACGAATATCAGGACACGAATAAAGTCCAATATGAAACGGTAAAACTTCTCGCCGAAAAAAACAGGAATATTTTTGTGGTAGGGGATGTTGACCAGAACATTTACAGCTGGCGCGGAGCGGATATAGAAAATTTGCTGAATTTTGAAACCGATTATCCGGAAGCGAAAGTTATTTTGCTTGAAGAAAATTATCGCTCAACGCAGACAATACTCGCCGTCGCAAACGATGTCATCAAAAAAAATAAATTAAGGAAAGAAAAAAATCTTTTCACAAAAAATGATGTCGGCGAGAAAGTTTCGTTTCTGCGGACGACAAATGAAACCGAGGAAGCAAGATTTGTGGCGCAAAAATCAAAAGAATTAATCGCAAACGGAATCAATTCGAGAGAAATCGCTGTGCTTTACCGGGCAAATTTCCAGTCCCGCGCAATTGAAGAAGCGTTTATGATTGAGGATGTGCCTTATCAAGTTCTTGGAACGAAATTTTTTGAAAGAAAGGAGGTGAAAGATATTCTCTCATATCTTAAAGCAAGTTTGAATCCGGAAAGTTTGAGCGACATAAAAAGAATAATAAACGTGCCGGCGCGCGGAGTGGGAAAAGTGACTGTCTTGAAAATTTTTTCCGATAAAAGCAGAAAATTGGACGGATTGCCGGCGGCGATGAAGGAAAAAGTGAATAATTTTTATAAACTTTTGGAAAAAATTAAAAAAGAAATCGGCGAGAAAAAACCGTCTGAAGTTATAAAATTCATAATAAAAGAAACCGGGCTTGAGCTTGAATTGCAAAAAGGAAACGACGAGGACAAAGAAAGATTGGAAAATATGCGCGAGCTTGCGACTTTCGCCGTAAAATATGACGCCCTGCCAAAACCGGAAGGAATTGAAAAGCTTTTGGAAGAATCGGCGCTTGCCACGGACCAGGATTCGCTTGAAAAAAACGAAAAAGCAGTGAAACTTATGACTGTTCACGCATCAAAAGGGCTTGAATTTGATTATGTTTTTATCACAGGGCTTGAACAAAATCTTTTTCCGCACCAGAGCATCGGGACGGAACAAAAAACACCGCAAGATTTGGAGGAGGAAAGACGACTTTTTTATGTAGCTTTGACACGCGCAAGAAAAAAGTTATTCTTGACCTATTCCGAAATGCGGACGATTTTTGGTTCGCAGCAGATAAATCTGCCTTCGGAATTTTTCGCAGATTTTGACAATGATTTGCTTGAGGGAGAAAAATTTGAATCCAGCGAAAAAATAATTTATTTGGATTGGTAAAGCAAGTGAACTATTTCATTTATAGAAAAAGTTAAAACTTGTTTTTGTTGCAAACCAATTAGTAGTTGACAAATCTTTATTTGGCGATATCGTTGTAAATAGTATCGTCCTTTTATAATATATAATATAAAAAGATTAAAAATGAGATGAGCGTTTTGGATGTCTATGAAAGATTTCTAAAACGCTCGTCTCATGTAGTTAGTGGGGTGGCCGTCTGCCAGAACGTGTTTCTGGTAAATTAAAAAAGGAGGTGTGTCATGGAAATCATGGCGCGTCCCAGCAATAAAGAAGAAATTTTCGGCCAAGACAATGGACTTATTCATGAAGCCGTTATCACTGGTCGAAAAGTTGGTGCAGGAAGAAAATTCTGGTCAAGCCTTGCCCATAACCAAACTTTGTTTGAAGAGGTTGTGGACCTTGTTAATCGAGGTGGTCTTTCCGGACCAACTACGTACTTAACAAAAGCAGAAAAAATTATGGGACCAAACCTTTTTGGGCCAGGGGAGGCTAAAAAATATTTCGGTATTACCCTTTTGGATGAGCAGATTTCTTCTCTTGCAGAAATTCCTTATCCCGAAACAGTCTTGAGAGAATTGAAAGGCACTCATATTCTAGTTGCAACTTTTCCGCTTTCAATTCTCGATATTCGAGAGAAATTTCCGAAGATATTTGCCACGTCGCCACAAGAATATGCTTGGTATGCGAAACAGTCATTTGCTATCGACAAAGGAAAAGCAGAATGGTTTTTAGTAAGAAAAAAACCATTATATGCAAATGCTTTAACCGAGAATATGGAGGTGCCGACGGCTCGTGTTATGACCTATTGTATAATTGGTCATCTGCTTGCTACAGGCAAAAGATTGGTTAAGAATCATGTTCGTGTTTCACCCAGCGGCACTTCCGAAGGAATCATTGCTCTCTCTGTTGGTTTTACAGGGCCACTTGGTTTTTCAATCATGGGTATAAGCAAGTGCGCTATGTATGAACATATTCCACTTGCTTCTGTTTATAAACAAACTAAATCTTGAGGTATTAAGTTTCCTGAGCCCTTCGACGTTGTGTGTCGAAGGGTTCTTTTTTGTTTCACTCGATTGGTATTGAAGTGTTCGCAAATCTTTTTATAAAATAAAACTCGCTTGCTGATAAAAAATGCAGTACAATATAATAAAAAATGGAGAAAATAATTGCAAAAAAATCGCTGGGGCAGAACTTTTTGAAATCAAAAATGGTTCTTTCGGCAATGGTAGAAGCCGGACAAATATCTCAAAACGATATTGTGCTTGAAATCGGACCGGGGCAGGGAACTTTGACGGAAAAATTGTTGGAAACCGGAGCAAAAATTATTTCTGTGGAAAAAGACGATAGATTAATTAAATTTTTGAAAGAAAAATTTGCAAAAGAAATTACGAGTGGCCAATTACAAATAATTCATAGGGATATTTTAGAGTTAGATTTGCGTTCACTTGGTTTAACAGCTAACAGCTACAAGCTAATAGCTAATATCCCTTATTACATCACCGGCCAAATATTCAGGAAATTTTTGTCCGGAAACATTCAGCCGGAAAAAATAGTTATTATGGTTCAGAAAGAAATCGCCGATAGGATCGTTGCAAGAGACGAAAAAGAAAGCTTGTTGTCGCTTTCCGTAAAAGTTTACGGCAAACCGACCAAGATTATGAAAGTAGAAAAGGAAAATTTCAGTCCGAAACCGAAAGTTGATTCTGCGATTTTGCTTATTGATAATATTTCCAAAGATTTTTTTAAAAGTGTAAGTGAAAAACAATTTTTTGATACGATAAAAGCCGGATTTGCGCATAAAAGGAAGATTTTAACAGCAAATTTAAAGGGTATTTTCGAGAAAAAAGGAAAAAATCTCTCCGAGATTTTTTCCGCTCTGAAAATTCCCCCAAAAGCCCGCGCCGAGGATTTGACACTTCCTGATTGGAAAAATATCGTTTCTGTTGTACAATAACGGCAAGATTTATTATCCAATCTATTAACTTTTAACTTTATGAAAAAATTCGAATTTAACACATTTCTGGTTATCGCGCTTATCGTCCTTTTTTCGGTAACCGCATATGCTGCGCAATATATTCTCGGGCAGCCGACGGCTGTAATTTCCGCATCTTCAAGCCCGGTGTTTACCAGAAATCTTAGCACTGGAATGACAGGAAATGACGTCTCGGCTTTAAATGCAATATTGGACATTGAATTCAACACTGCGATTCAAAACTCAAACACATTCAACGCAAACACAAAATCCTACCTTATCAAATTACAGCAAAGATACGGGATAACCGCAAACGGCTCTTTCGGAACCACAACCATAGATAAATTGAATTCGCTGGCAAACGAATACGGCGTTACGCTTGCAAATTTTGCATCGCCGGCATCAACACAAGCATCAGCCGCGGTATCAACGCCAAGCGTTCCGCAGATTTTCACAGAGCCGCTCTCGCTTGGCTCCGTAAGCGACAAGGTTTCATTATTGAAGAACATTTTAAACTCAGATCCGGCAACAGCTCTTGTTTTTACAACCGTTTCCGAACAATCAGCTCCGGCGAATCTATTCGACACGGCAACGCAAATCGCAGTAATAAAATTCCAGGAAAAATATGCGGGCGATATACTGAAGCCAAGCGGCCTCACTCATGGGACCGGTGCTGTCGGTCCGGCTACAATGAAAAAATTGAATCAAATTTTAGCAAATTTGACCGGCTCGCAAAGTACAAGCGTAACAACAGTCAAACCGAATATTACCTCTCCTTCAAAAACAAATGTGATAAGCGGTTCGTGCACAACCGATCTTTGGAGCTGTGGCGATTGGGACCCGTGCAAGGCAGACGGCACACAAACCAGAATCTGCCAGATAACTTCCGCCTGCCAAAACCCCGGCGCAAATCATAATTTTACGGGACCGACCTCCCAATCATGCATTTATACTGCTCCTCCGGTATGCCCTGCCAGTTCGCCGCAGACAAAAACTTTTGTGCAAGATTTGAATTTTAACGGCTCGCGCCAAGGCGGAGTTAAATTTACTTTATCAGGATTGAAATCAATATATGGGCCGGGAGAAACAATCAATTTGTCAGGCAATGTATCAATAACCGATGGCGGCCCTTTCGGCATTGACCAAATAAATATGACGGTAAACGGCACAGAAATAGTTCATGCAAGCGATAACGGCAAATATGGCGGCGGCAACAGCATATCAAACGGTTCAGGTTCCACAAGTTTTACCGCGCCGACAACGCCGGGCGCATACAGCATTCACATCTCATACTGGCTGGCTGATGTATATGACGGAGGCCTGGCAATGATAGATTACAATCTTTACGGTTCAAAAGGTCCGAAAATCCAAAGCAACAAAACAGTTGACGATGAAAATCTTTCCTATACGGTAAGCAATTGCACTCCTGCTTCACAAACATCCGCGCCAGCAACAAACGCTAAAAAATGCAGTTCTAATTTCCTTGGCATTTGTTGGCCAATTCTCCCGAATTTCTTTGGTTTTTAACAGCCGATTTAAAAATAAATTGGAAAAATCCATTCGTGTAAAATTGATATTTGCTGTGTTATAATTATCACTGATGATAAACAGAAAATATTTTCCATCAAAAAAATTCGTCGCTTCTTTGTCGGTGGCTGTTATTCTTATTCTTATTGCGATCGCTTTAAGCTATCAGAAGCCAAATATTACGAAATACGGCGACAACAATTTGCTTGCTTCAAACGCAACATCCTCAATAAACGAAAAAGATTCCGATAATGACGGCCTTCCGGATTGGGAAGAAGCTCTTTACGGCACTAATCCGAATAATCCGGATACGGACGGAGACGGCACTCCTGATGGAGAAGAGATAAAAGAAGGCAGAGATCCTCTGAAAGCCAATACCGCGAAAGTTGGCCAGGAACCGAACGACAAAATACCTCCTGAAATAATTGCCGAAAATCAGGCAATATCCACCGCAAACCAGGGCCTTAATGCCACCGAAAAAATGGCGCATAATCTGATATCAAATATTTTTGCCTCGCAGCCAATAAGCGGGGAAATGAACCAAGATACAATGAATACGCTTGTGGAGCAATCGCTTCAAGACATTCCGCAAAAGCAATTTGCAGGCACCACGACGATTTCGGATTTGAATCTGACACCTATAAATCAGAATAATGAAAAAGAAAAACTTTTCGCATATGCAAACAATTATTATGCCGCCACAAAACCTCTGCAAAAATTACTCGGACAAGATATTGCCGTTATTAATAGTGCCATATCAAAAGAAACTGCCATCGACCAAAAATCTTTAGAAAACATAATGGGACAATACCAGACCGCCATAAATATCTTTATAAAAATGCCTTTGCCCGCAATTGCCGGTTCTAGCGGAGAAATATATCATTTGGCTATTATCAACGACCTGGAAGCACTTGTGGCTATTGATAATGATATAATTAATTCCGGCAATGATACGGTGAATATTTATGCTGACATAGCAACTTATAACAATATATTAAATGATTTGGTAACATCGCTTAGCACAATTGATACTATTTTAGGAATAAAAAGGCAATGAAATACTATGAATTTTTTAAAAAATTTTAATAAAAAAATATCCTGTTTGCTCATTATATCTATTTTAGCTGTTAATCTTTCTTTTTTGGCTTTTCCCCAAAAAACAAAAGCGGTGACAGTTTTGGGAACAGGAACATCTGCAGAAGAGGTGTGGTTCATAGCGAATGGAGTTCAGGCCGCTGCTTTTTATAATGCTGCAGTACCCGCCACAGCTGCATTTCAAGCAAAACAGCTTGCTGCCCCTTCTATTTGGAATATCCTTGAACAAGATGGCGTTCTTCCTGCTCTTCAGGCAATTGCAGAAGATATCGCAAGACAAATTATTCAAAATATCACTGAAGCAACGGTAAATTGGATCAACAACGGTTTTAACGGCCAGCCAGCATATGTGTCAAATATAGGAAATTTTCTTGCGAATACGGCAGACCAGACAATCGGTGAAGAACTTTTAAATTCAGATTTGAATTTCCTTTGCACTCCATTCCAGCTTCAGGTCAAGCTCGCCCTCAACTTATCCTACTCGCAGCCGTATTATAAGCAGATTGGCTGTACTCTCACCGGAGCAATCGCAAACGCCACAAACGCAGTCAATGATTTTACAAGTGCGGAGGGATGGAATAATTGGCTTCAGATGAGCACAAACCCGCAAAATAATCCTATTGGCGCATTTCTTATAGCGCAAAACCATATCAACACCCAGGTTGCGGCAAGACAGGCTTCCGCTTTAGCGGAAGTAAGTATCGGCCAAGGAGCTTTGAGTTATAAAGATTGCGTAGAAACCACAAAGGACAGCAATGGAGAGCTTGTGTCAACACGAGAATATTTAGGTTCTGATTTTCTTAATGCCAGTGCTAACGTAACTTTGCCTAACGGTAAAAATATTGTCAATACCAACACTCCTGCAAATACAACGAACACAACAAATAAAACAACGACTGAATGTACAACTAAAACCCCAGGAGCTGTTATTACAAATATGCTCGGTTTTAGCGCCACCAGTGATGTCAGAGTAACCGAGCTTCAGGCAGCTTTATCAAACGGCATAGACCAGGTTCTTGGAAGCCTCGCAAACGCACTTATTAAAAAAGGACTTTCGGCGCTTCAAAACGGCGTGCTTGGAAATAACAGCACTACAAACGCCGATTATAATTCACAGCTCAATTCAATACTGCAACAAACTCAGACGCAATATAACCAAACTGCGCAACAAGTTCAAAACCCGAATTATACTCCGGATTATAATCTTGGAAGCCAGCTCAATCAGTATGACACCTTTTTGGGCAACAATTACAGCTCCGGTTTCAATCCTACGCCGGAGACAGCCACGACAACAAACGGGCAAAGCATCAGCCCAAGCGATCCATTTTATTCCGAAAAAACAAATTCCATTTCAATCATCAACTCAATACTGAATTTTGAATACAAATATCAGGATGTGTACGACGTGGCTCTTAACATACTTTCCGCGGGAAGAGATGTTTTTAACAGCGCAAAAAATTGCAATATTGCTCTTGGAGACCCCGCATCGTATTCCAGAGCGCTTTCCATAAACGCAAATGTCATTTCAAACATAGATAGAACAGTCAATTACAGCAAAACGATTCCGCAGATACCTTGGAGCTTGCCGGCTCTGGACAGCTCAATGATACTTTCAAATTCCCATGTTGATATCCTTAACAACGCACAAGACACAATAATAAGCGCCACTGCAGGCGATACGATTTCAAGCGAGATGGATATTATAAATGGCACAAACTTCAACGCCGACCAGCCGCTTGCGAATATGATTAGCAATATAAAAGCATGGTTTACCCAAATGAGCATTATGTACACGACAGCCCAGTGTCCGATAGATCTGACTTCTGCTCTCACCGGCAATGCGCCTGCGCAATCCGAAGGCGCAACAAGTTCAACTGTCACTTCCGGAAGCTTTTTGCAGTAATTTTCTATAAAAAAGATTAAAAACAAACAGCGGGGCGGGGCGCAAAGCGCCCCGCCTTGTTATTTGCTGTTATTTGCCCCGTATTGCTTTGAAAAAATATAAACGAATGGTATAATTTTAGCATCCGATGACCCGATTTTTCAAAAAAAAATCAATTGGGCTTTTTTTGCTATCTATCGCAATCTGCGGCTTTTTCTATTCTGGCATTGGTGTTGCAAATGCACAAACACCTGTAATATCCGGACATTTAATATATACAGATTATACAGGTGAAGGTGAGGCTGCAGAGCAGCATTATTTTGAGTATTTAGGTAATCAATCATGGTCGGAAATAGATAAAAATGGAAAAGTAATAGGAGCTGCCATATCAGATGCCGATATGTTAAAAAATCATAATCAACAAAATAATTTTAACAAAGCACAAGCACAAGAAACAAATTATAAAACTAATCTTCCTGCAACTTATAACAAACCCGTTGCCGAAAATCCTTCGGTTTCAGGATCTGATGTTGCTGATTTTATTGGAGGAATTTTAAATCTTCCTACTGCTGCTGCTTGGCTATCTTTTTTCAATATATTATTTTATACACTTGCTTTTATTTTATCAATCGCAGGTTTTCTTCTTGACGGAGCAATCGGTATTTCTTTGTTCGGAATGTCCAAAATTTTTGCAAATCTTGGACCGCTTGATCAAGTATGGTCACTTGTCAGAGATACAATGAATATCGTGTTTATTTTTATGCTCCTTTACATTGCCATCAGTATGATTCTCGGTAGTTTGGGAGTGAAAGCAAAAGCAAGCTTAACAAGCGTAATCGTCAGCGCCCTTTTTATAAATTTCAGCATGTTTATCGCAAAAGTGATAATAGATGCCGGAAATCTTGTTGCGGTGGCCTTATATAACCAAATTCCCGGAAATTCTGCATTTGTCGGTACAGGAAGCAATCTTGGACATTCAATATTGTCCGGTCTTATTGTAAATGGATTATCCGGCCAAAATTGGGGACAATTTTTTCTTAGCTTAAGTACGTTTTCAGGACAGGCAAATATACTGGTTTTTGTTATTTTAAAAACTATAGTTGTCGGCATATCTTGCTATGTATTGATTTACGCTGGAGGAATATTCATAGGAAGAATAGTTATGCTTATGATTCTTGCAGTGACCTCGCCTGTTGGCTTTATTGGCGGAGCGATACCTTGGCTTGATGATTTGCGAGGCAAGTGGTGGAAAACTTTTACAGATCAAGTGATTGTAGCTCCTATGTTTATGTTCTTAATGCTTTTGTTTGTGAAGATGCTTGATATTATACATAGTATTAGCCAAGATACGACAAACGCATCAATGTGGGCTACAATATCTACAAAATTTGATTGGGCTAATTACCTTTTTTATATATTGATGATAATCCTTCTTTGGGAAGGAATGAAAATGGTGAAACAAACGAGCGGCAAAGTTGGTGAAATGGCAAACAAAATAGGAGCCGCTCTTACAGTTGCAGGTGCAGCAGTCGCCACAATGGGTGTTGCTGGTGTTGTTGGTGTTGCTGGAGGCGTAGGAGCAGCAGCTAGAGGCGGAAGCTTCTTGGCAGGCGCCGCGAAAGGAGCCGGCCGTGTGATGAATGTGCCTTATAAATTTGCCACGGGCGAATATGAAAATAAATCTGGACCTTTAGGATACGCCGGAAGAGTTGTAAGGGGAGGAATATTGGGAGGAGCCGAAAAAATGACAGGCGGATTTATAAGCGAAAAAACAGTTAAAGAAGAAATGGCGAGAAAAAGAGGAGAGGTAACAAAAACAGAAACTGAATTGAAAGCGAAACAAGAAAGGATGGCGAGTACCTATCAGATAGCTATGGACAGAGCTCAAGCTACCGCAGAAAAAATAACAAAAGAGAAAAAAGATACTTTGGAAAACGAAAATAAGACCGATAGAAGAAATCTTGATAGAGCTAAAAAATGGTCTGAGGAACTTGATCAAAAGATTGCTATTCTTACTAATGCTGGGCAACCGGTACCAGCTGATTTAACTAACCAAAAAGCTCAAGCGGACGAACGATTAAGTAGGGCTCATGCAGAACTTGATGATTCGACGCAGAGACTAAGGAATTTCCAAATAACCCTTAAGAATAGGTTGGCCATTGAAGCTGCAAACCTCGGAACAACTGTTAGTGAATTGGCTCAAGAAAAGGTATCGGCAATTAGGCTTACTCCGGAAATCAAAGCGGCAGCTCTAAAGAGAATCCGGTTAGCAACCGAAATCAAACAAGGTCAATATACTACAGCCGCTATTTTGGCTTCGCTCGGAAGATTGGCGATTACCCCTGAGGCGCAGGAAAAACTGGGCGAAGAAATGTACAAAGGTCCCGATAAAAAATCTTGATTAATTATAAAATAAAATTATGGATAATGATTTAGACAAAAATCTTGAAGAACAGTTCCAAAATCTACCGAAAGAACTTCGGGAGGCAATTTCTTCTGCTGATTTACCAAATAAGCTGCAACAAATAACAAAAAATAACCAAATTCTTCTTGATCAAGCAGAAAATGTACAAAAAGAAACATTATTGGTCCTTTTAGGACTTGAGCCGCTTGAAAACTATACTGAAAACTTACAAAAAAATGCCGAGCTTACTAAAAATCAGGCTATAGCTATAGCTCATGATATAAACGAACTAGTATTCAAAAATGTCAGGGAAACATTACGAAAGATAAATGAAGATGCTGAAGCTGCAGAAGCCGGGGCAACAGCCGAAAAGGAAAAATTACCAGCAGCAAGCGCTCTGCAGCCGAGCAGGGAAGAAATACTTGCTGGCATTGAAAATCCGGAAAATATAAAAACAAAAGAAGAGGCCGTTTCAATCAGTTCGATTTCATCAAACATTCCAAAACCTGCGGAGAAATCGGAGATAGCTCCTGAAAAAACAGAAATAAAAAATGATTTGCTTCCGGAAATATATCCAGAGACAAATATTTCCGCCGAGTCCGTGCTTTTACCGAAACAGGAACCGTACCATGAAAATATTTCTCCGGTAGAAAATATAGTGCAATCTAAAATGTCCGGACCGGTTATCGTACCGAAAGAAACTGTCGTAGTTGAAAAAACAAAATTGCCGGACCTGCCAGCCGGCCAGGCAGGAAAATCAAAACCTTCGGATTCCACAGACCCATATCGCGAACCAATAATATAAAATCAAATGCAATTCCAAGTTCCACAATTCATAGAGGTTGAAGACAAGATATTCGGGCCGCTCACCCTGAAGCAATTCATTTATCTTGCCGGCGGAATCGGAGCGTCTATCGCTTTATGGCTTTACATTCCGTTTAAAATTCTGGCTATCATACTCATATTGCCGGTTATGGCTTTTGCCCTTGCCTTGGCTTTTTATAAATCAAACGGCAAAGCGTTTATCGATATTGTTGAGGCGGCTTTCTATTATTACATCGGCAGCAAACTTTATATCTGGAAAAAAGAAGAAAAAAAGCCGGTAAGCAAGTTTTCGGACCAGGTCAAGCAGGCGCGTTCAATGATTACCGTGCCAAAAATGTCGCAAAGCAAGCTGAAAGATCTGGCTTGGAGTTTAAATGTCAAAGAAAGCTTAAATCAAAATTCAAAAGAGAGAAAATAATGTATAATTAAAACAAATGCCAGTTTCACAAGCAGCACAAGATTTTGTCCCTATAAAAGAAATCCGCGACGGGATTGTTGTACTTAAAGACGGCTCAATGAGGGCGATTCTTTTGGCATCGTCCGTAAATTTCGCTTTGAAATCCGCCGAAGAGCAGCAGGCGATCATTATGCAGTTCCAGAATTTTCTCAATACTTTGGATTTCTCGGTGCAAATATCCATTCAGTCCCGCCAACTGGATATAAGACCGTATATAGCCATACTTGAAGGCAGGTATAGGGACGAGCTAGGCGACTTGATGAAAATGCAGATCAGAGAATATATACAGTTCATTAAAAATTTCGTGGAGCAGACGAATATCATGACGAAGACATTTTTTGTGGTGATCCCTTTCTCGCCAAGCGCCTTGGATGCCAAATCAAATCCGCTTGAAAAGCTTGTTGCGAAGAAAAAAACCGAAAATCCGGCAAAAGCCGAAACTGATAATTTCGAGCAAAACAGAACCCAGCTTGAGCAAAGGATAGGTTCAGTATCAGGAGGACTCGCGCAGTGCAGCATCAGGACAGTGGAACTCGGCACGGAAGAAATTGTGGAGCTTTTTTACAAAACGTTTAATCCAGGAGAAACGGAAAAGCCGATGATGCCGGCATAATTAAACCAAAAATATGAGTTTTCTAGGCGACATTTTCAAAAAGAAAGAAAAAGAGGAACCGTTGACATCGTTCCTTCCTCAGGAAATATATGAGGCCGGCGTTTTGGAGTTGCAGGACATCATCGCACCGTCGGCCCTCAAAATATCTTCCAAGGAATTGAATCTGGGAGAAAAAATCGTCAGGACTTTTTTTGTAATCTCCTATCCGAGATTTTTGACTGAAAGCTGGTTCTCTCCGATAATCAATCTGGATAAGATATTCAATATTTCGATTTTTATCCATCCGATTGATACCGCAAAAATACTTAGGCAGTTTCAAAAAAAAGTCGCCGAGGTTCAAAGCCAGATAAATATGCGCGAGAGAAAAGGCTTGGTCAGAGACCCGGTGCTTGATACGGCATACCAGGATCTTGAATCGCTCAGGGATAATCTGCAGCAAGCGCAGGAAAAGCTTTTTGATGTCGGGCTTTATATAAGCATATACGGGGACAATGAAGATGAACTTGATAAAATAGAATCGGAAATAAAATCATTGCTTGAATCCCGCCTTATCTATGTAAAACCGGCTCTTTTCCAGCAGGAACAGGGCTTCAAAAGCGTTCTGCCGATAGCTACCGACCTTTTGGCTGTGCATTCAAAGCTCAATTCTTCGCCACTTTCAAGCATTTTCCCGTTTGTTTCACTAGACCTTACCATCGGATACAGGAATTCTTTATGGCATCAACAGGCATAATTCAAGTTTGGTGATTTTTGACCGATTTTCTCTGGAAAATTACAATTCCGTCACTTTTGCCAAGGCCGGCGCCGGAAAATCATACTGCACCAAGCTTGAAATTATCAGGAGCCTTATGTTTGATACCGAAGTTATCGTCATAGACCCGGAAAAAGAATATGAATTTTTGGCGGAAGCGACAGGAGGCAAATCTTTTATCATATCGCTCAACTCATCGAGCCACATCAATCCGTTTGACCTTCCGGCCCCGAAAGAAGATGAATCACCGGCAGATGTATTGCGAAGCAACATCATCAATCTTGTCGGACTTTTTAGAATAATGCTCGGCGGGCTTACCGCGGAAGAAGACGCTATTGTGGATCGGGCAATTTCGGAGACCTACGCACTCAAGGATATCACTCCCGATTCCGATTTTTCAAATATAGAGCCGCCGCTTCTTTCCGATTTTGAACTTGTGCTTTCGGGCATGAAAGGCGCCGAATCAATCGTCCAAAGACTTTCAAAATACACGAGGGGGACTTGGGCTGGATTTTTAAACAGACCGACAAATATAAATATCAATTATAAATTCATTGTCTTTTCACTCCGAGATATGGAGGATGAGCTCAAACCGGTAGCGATGTATCTGATTACCCATTATATTTGGAATGCTGTTAGGCGCGTTTCCAAAAAAAGATTGCTTGTCATTGACGAGGCGTGGTGGATGATGAAATCCGAGGATACGGCGTCGTTTTTGTTCTCCATGGCGAAAAGAGGCAGAAAATATTATCTGGGCCTTGCCACGATCACACAGGATGTCGAGGATTTCATCAAATCGCCTTACGGACTGCCCATATTGACAAACTCTTCCATACAAATTCTCTTGAAGCAGTCGCCGACCATAGTGGACAATTTGCAGAAAGTTTTCAATCTGACTGATGAGGAAAAATATCTTCTGCTTGAATCCGATGTCGGTGAAGGAATATTTTTCGTGGGGTTAAAGCATGTCGCCATTAAAATTATCGCTTCATATACCGAAGACCAGATAATAACCTCCGATCCTTCCCAGCTTCTGACTATAAAGCGGGCCAAAGAAGAGCTCTCAATGTCGGCAGGTGATATAATTAAAAATTGAAATGAAAAATATGTTTCAAAAAACAATCAAAATTCTATTGGTGCTCTGCATCATTTTTTCAGTTCAAAATAAAGTTGCATCGGCTCAAAATACCCAGGCAACATCCGGCGAAGTTGATCTTATTGTTGAGCCCACATCTTATGTGCCGCCTTTTTATCTTGGCAAGTCTATTTTTACAAATCAAGGAACAGTGCGAGTTGTAGCGATACCGAACATTGTGATCGGCGGGGAAAAAATAAATTCAAAAAATTTGATATTCGACTGGCAAAAAGACGGCATTCCTTCGGTTTCCGATTCGGGCATGGGAAAAGATTCCATTGTGGTAGACGGCAGCGTTCCGATAAGAGATATTGATATTTCCGTAAATGTTTCGGATTCATCCGGGAATACGCTTGCCGGCTCGTCAAAAACAATATCGGCCGATGATCCAAAAGTGCTTGTATATGAAGATAGCCCGCTCTACGGAATATTATTCAACAAAGCTGTTATCGGAGATTATTATCTCGGGCAAAAAAATGAATTGGACTTGATCGCGAAGCCATATTTTTTCAATTTATCGAGCGATTCGGGAATAGATTCAACTTATAAATGGGCAGTAAACGGAAATTATATAAGCCCTTCGGGAAGAACCAATGAGCTTCTTCTCAAACAAACAACCACCAATCTTTCGGGCACAGCTTCCGTATCGCTTACCGTAAACAATAATGTCAGAATATTCCAATATGGAAATATGAGTTTTAATGTGAATTTTGGAATTTAATTTTAATAAAATATGAATACAAAAAATACAATGAGATACAAAAAACTATTCCTATGGATTTTTTTGATATTTTTAAATTTGCCGGCGCTCAAAGTATTCGCGGCTGCGGCCGTCACACAAACTTATACCCCGCTTGAACCAAACGCTCTTCCGGGCGTAACGGAAAGTGCGGCAAATTTGGGATCTTTTTTGGGATCAGTATTTAATTTCGGTATCGCTGCCGCCGTCGTTCTCGCGCTTATTATGATTATTTGGGGAGGCATTGAATATATGACAACCGATGCATGGATGAAAAAAGGGGAAGGTAAAAAGAGAATTACGGACGCCCTTTTGGGTTTGGGCCTCGCGCTTGTATCCTGGCTTTTGCTTTACATTATAAATCCGAATCTTGTAACATATAACGGGAATCTCCTCCTTAATCCCGCTACGCCGGCAAAAACATCGCAAACGGCTCCGATAACCAATAATGCTGCCGGATCTCAGTCAACCGCGTCGCAAACAAATTCGGCAAATACAAATCCGACCGGATCTTCCGGATGCCCTGGCCCCGCCTGCATAGATGCAAGCGGTATGCTGGCATGCAAAGACACTTCAAAGTGTTATTTGGACGGTACGTTTGCAAATGAATTGGCGATCTCTCTTGCCGGACAAAATGCCCGTGTAACCGAAGCGTATCCTCCGACAACAGAACACGAGTCCGCCTGTCATCAAAACGGAACATGCGCCGATGTCAATTTATTGAACAGCGATACAAATGTAAATGATGTTAAACAAGTATATGCCAGCATGGTCAATGCCGGACTTCATCCTTCATATGAAACGAGTAGCGATGCGGCATGTCAGCCGTACCTTAACGATAATATACCCTGTATTGTAAGCCCACTGAATACCGCCCCTTCTTTCCATGTAAATATGTAATGTAAACAAATATGTCCAGAAGAAATTCAGTAATTATTATAGTTTCAGTCCTGATCGTAATAATAGCCGTATTGATTTTCTTTTTTTCTCGTTCGTCAAATACAGGAATAGGAAATCAGGCATCTTCTACGCAATCGGCGGTGAATCCTTTCGGCAACGAGCCGGGGAACAAAACATCAGGCAATACGAGCAATCCTTTCGGTACAAGCAGTTCTCAGGCAAATCAGACAAACGCCGCAAACACAAATCTAGCAAAACTTATCCAATTGTATGCAAACCCGACTTCAGGATCAATGTTTTTTACCGACAAAAACAATCAGGATGTGCTTCAGTTTGTGGAAAGAGCCACAGGCAATGTATACCGATACATCTCAGAATCGCGATCAGGAACGCCGGCACGCCTGACCGATACAACGATACCGAAAATCGAGGAGGTTGTTTGGTCCCCCGCAGGAAACGGCCTTGTCTATCGATATTTGAACAATGATACCGATATGATAAGCAGTTTTTCCGGCATGATAAGTTCAAGCACAAATGGAAATTTGGCTCAAATTACAGGCATTTTTCTCACTCCCAATCTCACAGAAATTGTTTCAAATCCAAAAGGAGATAAAATCTTTGGTGTTATGAAAAAAAGCGATGGTTCCGGCACATACGGGATCTTGTCCAATCTTGACGGTACAAACAGAAAACAATTGTTTGATTCCCCGGTATCATTCTGGAATATATCTTGGCCAACAAACACAATAATAACTTTTGCCACAAAACCGACATATAAAGATTACGGATATTTGTATTTCTTCAACACGCAAACTTACTCTTTTGACAGAATACTTGGTGATCTTTCCGGATTATCTACACTGACGAATGATGATGCGGGTTTGGTCGCTTATTCGGAAAGCCAGAATAACGCTTTTAATCTGGGAGTATACGATGTAAAAAATAAAACGGACAAAAACATCAACATAGCGACTCTTGCCGACAAATGCGTCTGGAGCACGAACGATGGCAGTGTTTTGTATTGCGCCGTTCCTCAAACGATTCCGACGGATTCTTATCCGGATGCCTGGTATCAGGGAATTGAATCTTTTTCTGATAATATTTGGAAAATTGATACAAAAACAGGAGCCACAACACAAATATATCAAACAGGTGTGAATGAAAATACAAATATTGACGCAATAAATCTCATCATAAGTCCCGATGACAAGTATCTTGCCTTTCAAAACAAAAATGATTTGAGCGAGTGGATTCTCGCAATACAATAATTTTTAAAAAAAACTTCGCGCCGCGAAGTTTTTTGTTTAAAACAAATCTATATCCACGTATTTGATGATAACGCGCCTGTCTTTACCTTCGCCTATTGATTCAGTTTTGACATTCGGTTTGCCGCTGAGCGCTCCATGGACTATCAACCTTTCGTAAGAGGACATTGGCTCCATTTCCACATTCGATCTCATAAGGCGCGCTTTGTCCGCAAGCGCTTCGGCTTTTGACTTTAATCTTTCGATCATGCTGGATTTATAATCGTTGATGTCAATGGAAAAATCGCCCGCTTCTTCGGATCCTTTCTGCGCCATTCTTCGCAAAATATGCGTGATGGCATTCAGTGTTTCTCCTCCTTCTCCGATCAAAATCCCTGATTCTTTTGTTCTGATTACGAATAAATTGTTTCCTCCTAAAGAATCTTCAACTATTTCAACACTGTCAAATCCTATGTTCATAAGCTCAAGGAAACCTTCTATCATGGATTTGATAGCTGTTTTTTCGGTTTGGGATAGAGATTTTTTGCTGTGATCTTTTTTTGTAATTGTTTTTTCCTCCATATTTTTATTTTACCATATTATTTGCTTTATTTTTTCTTTTTACGTATATTTCCTGGCCAATGGCGAATAAACTGCTTGTGATCAAATAGAGTGCCACGACAGCGGCAAAGTTCCTGGCAATAACGAATATGACTATCGGCATGATATATTTCATTTGCATATTCATGCTTCGCGATAATTCATCTTTGAAATTCGGCCCCGTTTTGGCGTCTTGATTCTTTTTGGGGACTTTCGGCATAATAATTTGCATTTGCAAAAACTGCGCGACCGCCGCCAGAATGGCAAAAAGTGTGCTCTTGCCGGCGACATTAATGCCAAAAAATGTCACGTCAATTACACTCGGAATTTTTGTGAAAGAATAAATAATCGTGTGATTCAGGTTCGGCAAACCGCCTCGTAGAAATATGTAATATAAAGCCATCAGTATAGGCAGCTGTATAAGCATCAGAAGAATCCCCGAAAACGGATTGATCCCTCGTTCTTTATATAAACGCATTGTCTCTTCGGCTTGTTTTTGCTTATTATCCTTGTATTTCAATTTCAATTCATTGAGCTCCGGTTCCAGCCGCTTCATTTCAAACTGGGTTTTGACGGATTTCTGGGAAAGAGGGAAAAGAATAATTTTAATTATTATGGTAAAAAGAATGACCGCCACTCCGACATTGTGAAACGGAATAATCGCGATAAAAAATATCAGCGCGTTGTAAAGCGGCGTATAAAAAACAGCTTTTAATAAAGCGTGCATAAAATCCATTCTATACGAAAATCGGTGATTTTACAATCTGTTTGACAAAAAATTTATAATATGCTAAGCTTTTAATATCTCGCTTGAAGGAGGAGAATGGCAAAGGGAACTCGCAAAGTCTAGCCAGCTTGTAGCAGTTTTTTGTAGAATCTTATTCTGCTATAGAGATTTCCAAAAAATTTTTATAATTTTCTTTTTTGTTCTTTCTAGAAAAAATAATAATTGTGTAAAACTAGTCAGGGGTCAGGCTTTAAATCCACCCTGCTCAATCGTTTGCCAACTTTCCTAAAAAGAAATTAAACACAAACATTGAACTCAGAAATAATTAGGTCTTATCTGGGGACCAGCTCGTCATATATTTCCTTTACTGGAACTAATGGCGAGCTTATTTTTTATATAAAATCCGACTTTTTTCAGAATTTCATCAATATCTTTTTTTATTTCGGAATAAGAAATTGGTTTTTCGGTTTTTTTAGGAAAGAAAACGATTGTTTTTTTGAAATTTTCGTTCATTTTTTTTAAATTTTCCTCAATAGCCGCGCTTATTTTTCTTTTTATCCGGTGCCGGCCGACAGATGTTTTTTCTATTTTTTTTGACACAACGATGGCAAAACCCGGCATATTGGCATTTTTCTTTGAAACTTTTGCATGCAAATAATTTTCGGATACTGCCATCCCATTTTTTATTGCATTTTCTATGTCAGCCCTTGCAGCCCTGAATTTTCTTGATAGCATCAACACATTATATCCGTAAGATTATAAAAACAAAAATCCGCCAGAAGCGGATTTTTGTTTTTATCTTCTTTTTTTAGAAACAGAGAGTTTGGCTCTGCCTTTCTGCCTTCTCCTTTTTATAGTGTTTCTGCCGTATTTGCTCTTGCTTCGCGCGAGAAAACCATGAGTTTTCGCTCTTTTTCTTTTATTTGGCTGATACGTAAACGACATAAAGAAAGTATAAACCAAAAAAGAAAAAATGTAAAGCTTGTTCAGATAAAATTTCAGGTATAATTACAAACCTCCGAACACTCGATGTTTTTTATAAAATTTGAATTTTTTTTATTTTTGTTTTTTAATTTTACTAATCCACTTTTTATGAACACTTTGTGAACAAAAATAAATTTTAGAGAAATTCCATATCAACCTATAATTAAACCCTATGACAGATAATAAAATCCTTTGGAATAATGTCCTCGCCCAAATAGAACTTGGCATTTCTAAAGCAAATTTCAGCATGTGGTTTAAAGATACATATATCGTAAAACAGGAGGACGGCATGGTATATTTGGGAGTTCCGAATATTTTTATAAAGGACTGGCTGATGAATAAATACCATAAAGATATTATTAAAAATCTCAGGACTTTCGGAGAAAATGTAAGAAATGTGGAATATTTGGTCTCGAAAGAAGAAAATAAAACCCATATCAAAGAATCAACAAATGTAAGCGAGCTTCCCCTCAATGATTTTTACATAAATAAAGAAGATAATCTGAATCCTAAATATACTTTCAAAACATTTGTTGTCGGCCCGTTCAACGAACTTGCCTATGCGGCCTCGCAGGCGATTTTGAAAAGAACAGCTACTTACAATCCTCTTTTTATTTTTGGAAGCACCGGCCACGGTAAAACGCATTTGATTCAGGCGATAGGAAACCAATTTAAAGAAGACGATCCGAGCAAAAAGATTTTTTATATGACAAGCGAGCGGTTTGTAAACGATTATTTGAATTCCCTTAACAGCGGCGAGATCAATACTTTCAAAGAGAAATATAAAAAATATGATGTTTTGATTATTGACGATATACAATTTATTTCGTCAAAAACAAAAACTCAGGAAGAATTTTTTCATCTTTTCAACAGTTTTCACGACAGCGGAAAACAACTGATATTCTCGTCGGATAAGCATCCGAATTTCATAACCGATATAGAAGACCGCATCAAATCAAGATTCAATGCCGGCATGATTCTTGAAATTCAGAAACCGGATTTTGAATCAAGGATCCAGATATTCAGGAAAAAAGCGTCTCTGATGAATCTGGCTCTTTCAAACGAAACGGTTGAATTTTTGGCTTCATTTGTTGAAGGCAATATACGCGAACTTGAAGGTGTTTTGAATTTGATTCTATGCCAGACCCACTTAAAAAATAAGGAATTGAATATAAGTGAAATTAAAGATCTGCTTAAAAACACATCCAAACCGAAGAAAAATGTGTCCGCAAAAGATGTAATGAGGGTTGTTTCCGATTTTTACGGGATAGACGAATCCAGTGTATCCGAAAAAGGGAGAAAAAAGGAGGTTATCAAGCCAAGGCAGGTAATTATGTATATTCTGAGGGAAGATTTTGATATTTCGTTCCCGTCAATAGGCGATAAGGTGGGAAACAGGGACCATTCCACAGTTATCCACTCGTATGAAAAAATCAAAAATGATCTTAAAAACAATCCTGAGCTCGTCCAGGAAATAGAGCATATCCGTTCAATGTTGAAATGATTGTTTATAATATATGGAGAAGTTATGGAGAGTTTGTTTGAGAAGTTGTTGAGAAAAGTTTGATAAGAAATAGATCAAAAAATAAACAACTAATAACAAACATGAGATATTTAAAAAATTAAAAATTAAACACAAAAAACAAAGGTTAAAAAAATATAAACATAAGAACAATATTAATAATAAATATATAATAATATGAAAATAGAATGTATAAAAGAAAAACTCCATATCTCCGTATCAAAAGCGGAAAAAATTGTCAGTAGAAATCAGAATTTACCCATCCTTTCTTGTTTATTATTCCAGACAAAAGGAAATAATCTTATAATAAAATCAACCAATTTGGATTTGGGTTTGGAAATTTCCATTCCGGTAAAAGTGGAAGAGCAGGGTATTGTGGCTATTCCTGCAGGAATAATAAGCAGTTTTTTAAATAATTTAAACGAAAACAAAAATATTTCACTGGAAACAAAAGAGGGAGTTTTGAGAGTTTATACAGAAAACAGCGAAGCAAACATAAAAACACTGCCACACGACGATTTTCCTACAATTCCGCTTGTTGATAACGGCAAAATATGCAAAATGAACTCAAAAGATCTGGGGAATGGAATCAAATCGGTCATTTACAGCGCGTCCACATCTTCTGTGAAGCCGGAACTTTCAAGTGTTTATGTATATTCAATGGAAGATCATCTGGTTTTTGTGGCAACGGACTCATTCCGCCTTGCGGAAAAAACCATAAAAACAAAGAAAAACATGAATCTTCCCGGCATTCTCATACCGTTTAAAAATGCCTCGGATATTTTAAAAATAATCGACACAACCGACGAAGAAATAGAAATAAATTCAACAAAAAACCAAATATCTTTCACTTTCGGAGGATTATACCTTGTTTCAAGAGTCATAGACGGGGTATTTCCGGATTACAAACAGATCATACCAAAAGAAGAAAAGACAAAAATCACAGTTTTAAAGCAAGACCTCATAAATTCATTAAAACTATCAAGCATTTTCTCGGACAATTTCAACCAAATAAACATAAATGTCCAAAAAGGGGCAAAATATGTCCAGATTAAAACCAAAAATTCAAATATCGGAGAAAACACGAATAAAATAGACGCGACAACGGAAGGCGAGAGTATTGAAGTGAATTTTAATCACCGATATATCGTAGATTGCTTGCCGTCAATTTTCTCAGACAGCGTATCTTTGTTTTTTAACGGCATAAACAAACCGCTTATCATAAAAGGGACTTCCGATAAGACATTCATGTATTTGGTTATGCCGATGAACAGATAATTCTTGTTTGTTTTTTAAAATAAAAAAAATGGAAAAAATTGGCGAAAAATGCGGGATTTTTGGGGTTTATGGAAAAGGATTGGATGCAAGCCGTCTGACATTTTTTGGCTTGTACGCGCTCCAGCACCGGGGACAGGAAAGTTCCGGAATAGCATCGTCCGATGGCAAAAAAATATACTGCTATAAAAATACAGGACTTGTTTCCCAAGTATTTAATGAAAATAAAATAAAAAAATTGCCGGGATTCATAGCAATCGGACACAATCGATATTCCACCTCATCCGGCACAGGCAGAAAACATGCTCAGCCGATTGAAGTTTCGGACAAAAGCATAGTTCTGGCTCATAATGGCAACCTTCCGTGTATTTCCAAATTGACGGATTTTTTAAAAAAGAAAAATATTGTATTGAAAAATGCTTCCGACTCCACAATCATAACCGAAGCGTTGCATTGTCTGGCAAAAGAAGGGATGAAGCTCGAAAAAGCCGTTGAAAAGATTTTTTCTCTTATCACCGGCTCGTTTTCCATTCTTATAATGAATAAAGAAAAAATAATCGCCATTCGCGATAGTTGTGGCATACGTCCTTTTTCCATAGCTAAATTGAACGGCGGATATGTTTTTTCTTCGGAAACTTGTGCGTTCCATCCGATTGGCGCGGCTTTCATAAGAGATGTAAGGCCTGGAGAAATGATCGTTGTTGATAAAAAAGGATTGCGAAGCAGGCAGATTATAAAAGGAAAGCAAAAACTTGATATTTTTGAATTTGTTTATTTTTCAAGGCCGGACAGTATTCTACTTGGCCAATCTGTTTACGAAGTGAGGAAAAGATTCGGCGAGCGGCTGGCTAAAGAGTACCCGATAAAAGCGGACATAGTCATTCCCGTGCCCGAAACAGCCATTCCTGTCGCAATCGGCTATTCAAACGCTTCGGGCATTCCGTATGAAGCTGGTCTCGTAAAAAATAGATATATTCACAGGACATTTATCGAGCCAGAACAACATATAAGAGAGCAGGGAGTCAAATTGAAACTGGCGCCTCTCAAAGAAATGATTGCCGGCAAGAAAATCGTCATCGTAGACGATTCTATCGTAAGAGGAACGACTTCAAAACAGATAGTAAAAATGCTTTTTGATACAGGAGTGAAGGAAGTTCATTTTTTAGTCAGCTCTCCGCCGGTGAAATTTCCTGATTTTTATGGCATTGATATTCCTGATCCAAGAAAACTTCTCGCTTCCGCAAAATGCGTGGAAGAAATGAATAAATTTCTCGGCTCTACATCATTAAATTTTCTTTCGTATCAAGGAATGATAAAATCCACCCATATTCCGGAATCGTCTTTTTGCACATCCTGCTTTACCGGCATTTACCCGATAGATATCGGGGAGAGGAAGAAAGTAATATGCGAAAATTATACGAATGATACGAATGAACAACGAAAATTATAAAAATAAATGGGAAAAGAACAAAAAGTAAGCAGTAAAGTATTATATCCGGAATTATCTTATAAAATAAACGGCATTTTATTCTCAATTCATAATGAAATGGGTATTTTTGCGAGAGAAAAACAATACGGAGATTTGCTTGAAGAAAAATTAAATGAAAACAATATAAAATATGAACGCGAAGTAAGAATATCAGACACCGGCGACATTGCTGATTTTATCGTTGAAGATCAGATAGTCTTAGAATTAAAATCAGAAAGATTTATAACAAGAGATAATTACAGGCAGATTCAAAACTATCTGCAACAAACAAGATTAAAATTGGGGATTCTGGCAAATTTCAGAAGCAAGTTTTTAGTTCCAGTTCGTGTTATCCGCATAGATTAAGAATTAAAAGTTTTCGCAGACATTCGTAATATTCGCATAATTTTCGTATAATATTAATATGTTTGATATAGGAAAATATCTGGAAAAATTCAAAAAATTCTCGCAGTCGCGGGATTTTTTGAGAAATTCCGTCGCCGAAGCGATAAAAGAAATCTGCAATATTGAAATTGATCCGAAAAAAATTGAAGTGAAAAATGGAATTGTCAGAATCAGCGAAAAACCGGTGATAAAAACAGAAATTTTCCTGAAAAAATCAAAAATTCTGAATAATTTAAAAGAAAAGAAACACATTGACATTTTTGACATTATCTGATATCATTTCAATTGGAGTAAACATTCGTGTTTATCGCTTGCTCTCTTTAAAATAAAATAAGAAAAAGAAAGGGGACTGGTTATGAAAAATAACTCTGCCCAAAAGAAGGAAATCCGTCTGGCGACTGCCGGACAGATAAAGGATCTCTGCGCTGTAGCGGTGCAAGGAATCCCGGCAAAAGTTGCTTTTGGAGATGCCGAAGCCGCACTTCTCAAAAAAGAGCGGTTGGTGAAGCATATTCAAAACTTTTTTCGCCAATTACCAACCGAATTACCTAGGAATCTCGCCGAAGCCCTTGCTGAATCCGAAGCGTTTACCAGGGAGTGTTTCGGTTTGAAAAACATTCCTTCGCTGTCCAAGCTTTTTGTTTTGCCGGAAAAACTGCCGTACGATGTTTTCGCGGCTTTTGTTCCCGCCGGCGCGGATTACCGCGATTGCGTAAATGCGATGAAAAAAGCCAGGAAGGGTCTCGCTGTTTACGAAGAGGAGGATGTGAACAAGTACTCCAATTCGCAAGCGGTGGACAAATCACGTCTTTATCTCATTGAGCGTTCAGAACGCCCAAATAAAGACACGATGGGTTTGTCTCCGGATAAACTCATTGAAACGGGGAAAACTTTTCTCGGCCTCGGTCCGTACGCTGTTGTGATGGGACAATACCACATGGCAACGGGGAAATACTTGGATCTGGAAACATGGACTTGGTTTCCAAAAGATCGGCTTCTGGATAAGAATGGTTGCAAGACTGGCGAGGTCGCGAACGGCGACTGGCGCCCGGACGGCACGAGGGTCGGGTTCGGCTGGAGCATCGCGGCGGGCGAGTACGCCTGCGCCGGTGCTCGCTTGGCAACCGAGGTTCCCCTTAAATCTTAAAACTTTTTTTCTTAATCCTTACACTGCATTGAATGGCCCCCATAGCGTTCAATGCAGTTTTTTTATATAATAAAAACGGCTGTTAAGCTGGTTTTGCAAAAACAAAACGACAGTTTGCCAAAATATAGAAATTGCTTGCTATTTTTTATACTAAGCTCGCAAAACCTCGGGAAAAACGCAGAAAATTTTGTAAAAGATTTTCGGTGATATGGACGAAAGATGGCAATAAAGCTTCCCAGTGGCAAGGTCGCGAACGGCAACTGGAACCCGGACAGCACGAAGGTCAGGTTCAACTGGAACAACGCGGCGAACGAGAACGACTACGCCGGTGCTCGCTTGGAAATTTCTCGCAAAAAGGAGCTTAACTGGCTCCTTTTGTGTTGATATAATTGAGCCATCCATTAGCCATTTTTGAAATTTCTATAATCTGGTTTGAAAGATGAAGATAACAATTTTCCCCAATAATACAAAGCTCTTTTTCCGTTCTTATGAGATTTTGCAAAATATTGATTTTAATTCTCAATAATTCCAAGGATTCTTTCTTGGCAATTTTTGATTTTAAAGCTGATTCTATGGCAAGAGACAGTATTTCAATGCAAGTTTTTTCCACAAGAGCGTGTATTCCCAATTTATCTCTTTTGGAAAGTTTTTGGCTCAAGACATACAAATCTTTATATAGTATTCTTATTTTATGAATGATAGGAATATTGTCTGCGGGGGGGGGGCGTCATAGTTTGAATTTTTATGATGTAATATCTGTTAAAAATTTATTTGAAGCTTGGCAAAATTTTTCTAAAAACAAAAAATCAAAAACGGAAGTTGCCAAGTTTGAATTGAATCTTGAAGAAAATCTGTTTAACTTACATCAAGAATTGATGGCCGAAATCTGGAATCCGAAACCATATATAAAATTTTCTGTTTGCGACCCGAAACTCCGCGAAATACACAAAGCCGATATAAGAGATATGATTTTATATCAAGTTGTGTACCAATCATTATACCAGATTTTTGACCTGGTATTTATTTTTGATTCATATTCATCAAGAAAAACAAAAGGAACTCATGCGGGAGTTGAAAGATTTGTGGAATTTGCGAGAAAAGTTTCAAAGAATTACAAAACCGGCGGATATGCTTTGAAATGCGACATTAGAAAATTTTTTGATTCAATAAACCATAAAATATTGATTGGTTTTATAAGAAAGAAAATTACTGACGAAAAACTTATGGCAATTATTGAGAAAATAATATATTCATTTGAAAAAAGTCCGGGCAATGGTTTGCCGCTCGGCAATGTCACAAGCCAGCTTTTTTCAAATATTTATCTCAATGAACTTGACCAATTTATCAAACACAAACTGAAAGCGAAATATTACATAAGATATTGCGATGATTTTGTGATTTTAAGCGACACTTTGGAGTTTTTAGATTTTTGCTTATTAAAAATTAAAGATTTTTGTTCAAAACACCTTTTAATAGAGCTTCATCCAAATAAAATCCATATACAAAAACTTAATTCGGGAACTGATTTTCTAGGATATGTTTGCTTGCCTCACAGAAAAGTTTTGAGAACAAAGACCAAAAACAGGATTTTGAAGAAAATAAACAAATTAAAAATAGATTTTAATGATAGAAAAATAGATCAAGAAAAATTGGAGCAAACTATGCCATCTTATTTGGGAATGTTAAAACATTGCAATGGCGAGAAGATAAAGGAACAAATAGAAAGAATTTTTACTGATTAATCGTAATCGGTATCGTAATATCTCCCTCGTTGTACACACTGTCATACACCACAACTTTCAATTGGTTTGTTCCTATAATGAGCGAATTGACCGAAGATGGCACGAAATTAAGCACAAACGGCGAAGTATCAGAAGTGCCTATCAATTGGTCGTTTAAGTAGAAATTTGCCCGCGCCGCAGGGTAGTTTGAATTTATGGAGGGCGATACTGTAATCCTGCTGTTCTGGCTATACTGCGCAGTTGAATTCGGCGATAAAATATTTATTTTCGGTTTGTTTGCCGCGGTATGTACATCATCATAAGTGGTTGGTTTTTGAACAACGGGCTGTGGATGTGCCGAAATCCATTGTTGCACTCCATATTCCCAAGAATTAAATTGTGCGTCATCGCTCGGATTTGAAGGCGGAGGGCCGTTTGGATTTGATTTGTCCACCCAATACAAAACAGAATGGATATTCGGCACAGCCACTTCTTCTTTTGTTTCAGGCGGAGTCGTATCGGTCGCGAGCTTGCCTGAAATTTTGTCTATAAAATACGTATCATCGCCCTGCCAGATTCCGCGGAGCACCGGTTTGAGTGTCTGATCAACCGGCTCTGGTTTTATAAAATCATCCACAGATGTGCTTGCAAGCGCGGCGGCCATCAACTGTTGCCAAAGCGGCGCGATAATCAGCCCCGCGACATTTTTTACCATCGGCGTGTTATCATTATTTCCCGCCCATGCTCCCACAGCGATATCGGGCGTGTAGCCGAATGTCCATACGTCTTTATAATCGTTCGTAGTCCCCGTCTTTGCGGCAACTTGCCTTCCAGAAAACATGAAAACGGAGTTTGTCCCGTATTCCGGCGCCTTGGCCGCATTGTCCGACAGAACATCATTCATAATATCCGCAATATTCTGTTGTAAAACTTGCTGGCTGTTCGATGTGTACTGCTCGACAATATTCCCGTTTGCGCCTTCAACTGAAAGAATGCCCGTGTAAGGATTTCTTACGCCTTCATTTGCAAAAACTCCATAAGCGCTTGTCATATCAAGAAGCGAAACCTCTCCTCCGCCGAGAACAAGCGTAAGGCCGTATTGATTCGGATCGTCCGAAAGAGTCGTGATTCCCATTACCTTTGCCGTATTGAGCGAATCTTGCTGTCCCGCGAGATAAAAAAGCTTGATGGAGGGAATATTTAAAGACAAATCAATCGCGGTTCGGAGCGTTACAGGGCCGCGATACAATCCGTCAAAATCCTGAGGCATATAGCATGCCGTGGACGATGATATTACCGTATCGGGATTGATCTGCTGGCCTTCCGGTGTGCATGTGCTTTGAAATTCCGTCGGGACATCAAAAAGAACGGTGTCCGGAGTATATCCTTTTTCAAAAGCGGTCGCATAGATGAAAGGTTTGAATGTCGAGCCCGGCTGTCTGTGGGCCAAAGCCACATTAAACTGTCCGTCAGTCGTTGTGGAAAAATAATCGCTTGAACCTATCATGGCGAGAATTTGCCCGGTTTTCGGATCAATGGCGACGGCGGCCGTGTTTGACGCGTTGAAATTCTTTTCAAGCGTAGGCATATAATTTTTTATTATCTCTTCCATTTTTGCCTGCAGATTATAATCAAGCGTTGTGACGACTTTGTACCCGTTTTGCATAACGGCATCTTCGCCATATTTACCCACAAGATATTGTTTGATGAATTGCACGAAATGCGGAGCGAGGATACCGGTCGGAGACGGGGGCAGAAACTGCACATTTTCTTTTATCGCTCCATCGTACTCTTCCTGCGTGATAAATTTATTGTCAAGCATTTTTTGCAGGACCAGATTTTTTCGCGCATCAAGCTCGTTTTTATTTTGCCCGTATGGAGAATAATATGTCGGAGCGTTTGCTATGGCGGCGATGTACGCGGCCTGCGCAAGCGTGACGGATGCCGAACTTGTGCCGAAAAACATCTGGCTTGCTTCCTCAACGCCGTAAATATTTCCGCCGTAAGGATTTTCGTTGAGATAAATCGAAAGTATATCGTTCTTACTCATTGTTTTTTCAAGCTCAATCGAAAGCACCCATTCTTTCAATTTTCTTGAAATCGTTTTCTCGTTTGTCAGAAGAGAATTTTTGATGACCTGCTGGGTTATTGTCGAGCCACCCTGGCTGAAACTGCCGGAAAGGATATCGGCGAATATTGAGCGTATGATGGAAGTTACTTTTATTCCGCCATGCTGGTAAAAACCGGGATCTTCTATCGCAATCGTCGCATTTTTCAGGTTCTGGCCGATTTCATCAAAAGGCATTACAGTCCTTTTTTCGCCTTGATGGATATCATAAAGCAACACGGTGCCTGTCCTGTCATATATTTTTGTGGACTGGGTTACTTTTATGGCGCTAAATGAAGAAAGGTCCGGCAGTTTGAAAGTGGAGACCCAAAGGGCAAGCAAACCTGACCCGACCAAAAACAAAAAAATCAAACCCCAGAAAATTTTTTTCCTCGTGCTGATTTTTGTCGAAAGGGCGTCTTTGCGCAAAGAATGGACGACTCTTTTTGTTTTTGCCTTTATATCCGATATTTCCAACATAGTAGGCAAATTATAGCATTTATCGCAAAAGATGAAAAAAATGCCATTTTATGGTAGATTTTATGTATGATAAGCACCGATCCAGAAAAAATAGAAGAGTTTTTAACGCGCGGAATTGAAAATATATTTCCCAGTAAAGAATTTGTAAAAAAACAGCTTCAAAGCGGAAAAAAGCTGAAAATGTATCTTGGAATTGATCCGACCTCTCCAACGCTTCATATAGGCAATGCTGTTCCGCTCAAAAAACTTGCTGAATTTCAAGCTCTTGGGCATGAAGCGATTTTGCTTATCGGTGATTTTACCGCGACAATAGGCGACCCGACGGATAAAATGGCAGCAAGAAAACAATTGACAAGGAAACAAGTGCTTAAAAACTGCAGACAATATAAAAAACAGGCGTCGGTGTTTTTAAAATTTGGATTTGGCGGCGCAAAATTGAAATATAATTCCAAATGGCTTGCAAAACTTTCATTTAAAGAACTGGTTGATCTTGCTTCTAATATGACATACGCCCAGACCATAAAACGCTCAATGTTTCAAGAGCGAATGAAAGAAGGAAAAGATGTTTATATAAATGAATTTTTGTATCCTCTGATGCAGGGATATGACAGCGTTGTTATGGACGTTGACGGAGAAATCGGCGGAAATGACCAGATGTTCAATATGCTTGTTGGGCGCGATCTTTTGAAAAAGATAAAGAATAAGGAAAAATTTGTCATTACCACCAAGCTTTTGACTGATAATTCAGGAGTTAAAATGGGGAAAACCGAAGGAAATATGATTAATTTGAACGATATTCCGGAAGAAATGTTCGGCAAAGTAATGAGCTGGACTGATGGAATGATTTTGCCGGCATTCGAGCTTTGCACAGATGTTTCAATGGAAGAAATAGGAAAAATCAAGAAAGATCTTGAAAGCGGAGCAAATCCACGCGACGCAAAGATGCGACTGGCGAAAGAAATCGTCAAAATTTATCACGGAGCCGAAAAAGCGGATAAAGCCGAGAAGAATTTCATTGAGACCTTTAAAAAAGGCGGATTGCCGGAAAATCTTGAGGAAATAAAAGCAGAAAATGTAAAATTACTCTCGGAAGTTCTGGTCGGTGCAAAAATTGTTGATTCAAAAAGCGATTTCAGGCGCCTTGCGGAAGAAGGAGCAGTTTCCGATGCCGTTTCTGGCGAAAAAATAACCGATCCAAATTATAAAATTGAAAAAAATATTACACTTAAGGTAGGTAAGAAAAGATTTGTGAAGATAAGTTTATAAATTTTATTTTTTAATGAGGTTTACGTAATTCACTATTTATTTCTTTATTCCAGTTGGTTAATTCATAAAAATCCATTACTTCCCGCGCTTTTATTTTTTTAATTCGTTCTTCTGGCATTGGTATTTCCAGATCAGTGATTTTATACTGCAGCTTATCTCCCTCAAGCTGCTTTAAATTTTTTCTAGGTATTGTGTCAGTGTTAATTTCATAAACATAAATATCTTCATCAGGAGAAAAAAGTTCTGGATTTTCAAATTCTATTTTCTTTTTATCCTGATTAATCTTTGTGATCCCTTCCGGGCTTATTCCCATAGCTATGGCATAGCCATAATCAGAAGAAAAATAAATAGCATTATCCAATTCCTCAGATGGAACACCAGAAAGGGATTCGCTTTTTTGCGCCTGTTGCGGTTCCAAAGCATCAAGTAATTTTTTTGAAGCATGATAAAGTTTCATAAGAGTATTATATCAAATAATATTAAATTTGGTTATAATTGTCCTATGAAAATAATTTCAATTGATCCGGGATACGAAAGAATGGGCGTGGCAATAATAGAAAAAACTACCCTGGCCGGGCAGGCAGGAAAAGAAACTTTGGTTTTTTCTGAGTGTTTCAAGACATCGGCAAAAATTCTGCATGAAGAAAGATTAAAACTTATCGGGCAGGAAATAGAAATCCTAATAAAAAAATACAAGCCGGAGGCAATGGCGATAGAAACATTATTTTTTACAAACAACCAAAAAACAGTGATGCAGGTTTCAGAAGCAAGGGGAGTGATGCTTTATGTTGCGGCAATTGCGAAACTGAAAGTTTTTGAATTCTCGCCGATGGCCATAAAAGTCGCAGTGACTGGTTATGGCAAAAGCGAAAAAAACCAAGTGACAGAAATGGTGAAAAAACTTATAAAAATAGGCAGAAATATCAAGTATGACGATGAGTACGATGCAATAGCCGTTGGGCTTACTTATTTTGCTTCCCATCCTTACCATTCAGCCGGATTATAATCCAATGCATCTTCATCATCTTCAGCTTCAAGAAGTGCTTCTTCCTCAAGAAGAGGGTCTACCACAAGCGGATCCACAACCGGAACAACTGGTTCTTCAAAAGCATCAAGCACGCCATCGGACAGAGTTCCGATATCTTTGATTTCTTCTTCGCTTTTCATTTCTTTTTCTGCAGGTACAACTTTCTTTACGTCCTTTGTTTTTTCGGATTTTGTATTTTTTTTATCTTTAGTTTTCATCCCCGATAAATTTAATCACTCTTTTTGAGCTAATGTTGATATTTTCCAAAATTATAGGAAAAAAGCAAATAGGCGGAACTGTGGATAACTAATGGCTAGAATTATTATTCGGCATTAGTATAAATATCCTGCACTTCCTCGTTGTTTTCCAAATCATCTATGAGTTTTTCAAGTTTTGCCGCATCTTCATCAGACAGCAGAATAGTTGTCTTCGGTACCCAGCCGTCAATTGTTTTCTCAAATGCCCACGATGCGCTTCCTTGGGCCGCAAGAGAGGCGCCGTTTTCGGACAAAATATGCTTCACTTCCGCAGCAGCTTTATTCCTGTTTGTGGTCAAAACATCAATAATAATAGCCGCTCCGCCCGGACCGTATGCTTCATAAACATTTTGCTCCATATCTTCAGCATCAGCACCCATGGCTTTTTTAACAGCCCTTTCAATGTTGTCGCTGGGCATATTTACCGACTTGGCTTTTTCAATGGCCGCTCGGAGTCCAGGCGAGGAAAGGTCTCCTTTGGCTTTCTTTGCTTCAATCTGAATTGCTTTTGCCATCTTGCCGAAAAGCGCGCTTTTTTGGGCATCGGTTTTTTCCTTCAATCTTTTTATTTTTGAAAATTTATTGTGTCCGCTCATAAATTATAATTACAAAAGTTTATTTTTACTTTTTATATTCAAATGTTTTCTCGCTCTGTCTGTAATTACTCGGCCTTTCGGAGTTCTTTCTATAAATCCAAGCTGCAGTAGATACGGCTCATAAACATCTTCTATGGTAGCCTGCTCTTCCGAGAGCGAAGCGGCTAGGGTATTGAGCCCCACGGGGCCGCCGTTGAATTTTTCCTCTATGATTTTAAGCACAGCCCTGTCCTCCGGATTAAGTCCGACTTCATCAATTGCAAGCATATCAAGAGCTTCTTTTACCAATTTATTTGTAAGCTTCTGTTTTCTTATTTGAGCCAGATCGCGTCCTCTTTTAAGCAAGTAATTGGCAGTTCTTGGCGTAGAGCGGCTTCTTTTTGCAATCTCTTTTTTGGCTTCGGAATCAATTTCAACACCGAGTATCTTTGCCGATCTTTCAATAATTTTTTCTATCTCTTCGGGCGAATAAAATTCAAGCTTATAAACACCGCCGGAAAAACGGGAACGGAGCGGAGCGGAAAGCATTGCTATTCTTGTCGTGGCCGCGATCAAAGTAAAAGGAGGAAGCTCAAGTTGAATGGTGCGAGCGGACGGGCCTTTGCCGATAATAATATCAAGCGAGCCGTTTTCCATGGCAGGGTAGAGAACTTCCTCAATAGTTTTGTTTAAGCGATGAATTTCGTCTATAAAAAGAATATCGCCGGGCGTTAGGTTTGTGAGTATTGCGGCAAGATCACCGACTTTTTCAATCGCCGGACCGGAAGTTGATTTTATTTGGGCGCGGGTTTCTTTTGCAATCAAGTTTGCCAGAGTTGTTTTCCCGAGACCCGGAGGGCCATAGAAAAGCAAATGTTCCGGCGGATGCTTCCTTTCCGCGGCGGCTTTCAGCAAAATTTGCAGATTATCTTTGATGTTTTTCTGCCCGATGTATTCGTTCCAAGTGCTTGGCCTAAGTGTCTGGTCAAGAAACTTAACGTCACTGTTTGCGTGGCTTAAATTATTATTATTTTCGGAACTGGGAGTTTTTTTGCCGTTTTTTCTTGACATAATATTTTTTTATGCTATACTTCTACAAGAGCTCATGAACGGGGCTTTTTATTTTTTCAACGAGTTTTTTAACAGGTTCTGAATATGAATCTCTAAACAATTATTCTCGCAAGAGGTTACGAGTTTTTCTTCAAGGACGTTTTGGTTTATTTCTTCGGAAATATTGCTGAAGTTATCCTTAAAGGCTAATTTAACTTTTTACCGCCAGGTTTAAAGTATTGTTTAGAGATTTATGTTTTGAACCTTTCCCGATAATTTTTTTCGGGCGAATCTCCATATTTTTATACTATATCGTCAAAAAACTTTTGCAAGCCCTGCAAATTCTTAAAACACACTTAATTTTCCGTTTCAAGGTCTATAACAGAACCAAGTTCTTCCAAAGTGCTTATGCCACGGAGCACTTTGAGCACTCCATCCTGCTTCATATCCAAAATATTCTGAGACCTGGCGGCTTCTTTTATTTCCCTGTCGCTTGAGTTGGCCATAATAACTTTTTCCATTTCTTTTGTTGAAATTATGGCTTCGACTATGGCTATCCTGCCTTTATAGCCGGTATCGTTGCATTTGTCGCAGCCGACAGCCTGCCAGATTTTTTTCGTCTGAACGCCGAGAAGATATGTTTTGTCGCTTATGCTTTCCAATACTTTCTTTATAATATTTTTTTCTTTCTCATCTGGACTTTTTTCCTTCCTGCAATAAACGCAAAGCTTCCTCAACAATCTTTGCGCCATGGAAACATTCAAAGCCGAAGGGATTGTCTTAGGATTTACTTTCAGATCTATAAGCCGAGGAAAAGCGCCGGCGGCGGAATTCGTATGCAGGGTGGAAAATACCAAATGTCCCGTAAGCGCGGCTTGAATGGCAGTGCCGGCGGTTTCCGCATCGCGAATTTCTCCGACCATTATCACATCCGGATCTTGTCTCATGGCGGCGCGAAGCCCCGAAAGAAACGTATATCCTTTGTCTTCCTCAACCTGGGTTTGGACAATTCCGCCCAAATGATATTCAATTGGATCTTCGATGGTGATGATTTTTATATCAGGACTATAGATTTTTTTCATAAAAGCATAAAGCGTCGTGGTTTTTCCGCTTCCGGTCGGTCCGGTGATGAGAAGCATTCCGTTCGGCCTGCTTATCTCTCGTATAAGTATATCCAAAGTTCTCTTTTCTATGCCAAGCTCCTCAAGAGGCACTGCTATGGATTTTGGATTCAGCAATCTCATCACGATTGATTCGTTGTAGGCGCCGGGCAGTATGGATGTCCTGATTTCAATCTCGCTGCCTTTGATCTTGATGCTGAAACGGCCGTCCTGCGCTTCGTCTTTGATGTTCAGCTTCATTCCGGAAAGCAACTTAATCCTTGAAAGCAATAAAGAATATGTAGCGCCGTCAAATTGGTATGTATCTATAAGGACGCCGTCTATCCTGAATCTTACTCTGACAGAATCTTCCTGAGGTTCTATGTGCACATCGGATGCGCCGAGAGCAAGCGCGCCGGCAAGAATAATTTCCATGATTTTTGAAATGCGGTACGTCTGCTTCACGCCCAAAAGATCATCCATCAATTTCTTGATGTCTTTTATATGCGTGACTTTTTCCATAAGCATCACGACTTGGTCGCTTGAAATATCAAAAGTGCCCGCCACGCTTTCCGATGAATATGACAGATCTTTGTATCTTTCCCATGCTTTTTCCAAACTTTTTTTGGATGCCATGAAAACATTCGGGAAATAACCCTCATTTGAAAGGCGGTTCAATATGGAAATCGTTTTTTGGTTGTTAGGGGAAATAATGGCAACCTGAAGTTTTTTTCCGACCATATCAAAGATAGCGATATTTGATTGCCGCGCTTCTTCTTCGTTTACAAGCCGGAGCGCATCGCTGTTGACGCGGATCGGGCCGAGATCCAGATAATTATAGCCATATCGCGAAGCCAGAATTTTCACGACATCCTCTTCCTCGTTTTTGCGCATTTCTTCCTCGCGTTTTTTTTCCTTTGTCTCGTCAAAGTCCACCATATGGCACTATCATACCACAGGAAGCCGAAAAGCCATATTTAAAGCCATAATGAAGGGTGCAATAAGGGCGTATGGAAAAGTACTTGACTTTTTTCCAGTTTAGTATATAATAGCAACGTTAATAAATTTGATATAAAAAATATGAAAAACACAAATATTACAAATAAATATCTTTTGGCGATCGGAACTCTTTTGCTTATCGCTGTTTTTGCTGTAGGTTTGCCGATTGCGGTTTCAGCACAGGAATATACTGATGGAGGCGGCTACTATACCGATGGAGGAGGATATGATTACACTGATGGAGGCGGTTATGGCTATACCGATGGAGGGGGTTATTATGAGACATCGCCTTCTGCTTATTATGTTTCAGGCGGAAGTTATTACGGTGGCGGCTATTATGGATATCCTTCTTACTATTCCGGTTCAACGGTCACTTCAGGAAGTTTTTCCGGAGGCAATACTTACAATGTAACTCCAACATATACTTATCTTACACCAACAGTTTCTTCAGGAAGCTTTAACGGCGGAAACGCATACGGATATAATTATGGATATAACTACGGTGCGCTCAACGGTTCTTGCTCGGCCTCATTCAACACAGGCGTAACAAACGGTCCCATGGTTACTTGGACAGCGTCTGCTTCAGGCGGAAACGGCATATATAATTATTACTGGACGGGCGACGAAGGCCTTGTAGCTTCCGGCCAATATGTTTCAAAAACATATGTGACAAACGGCGTGAAGAACGCGTATCTTACGATCAGCTCCGGTGACGGACAGACAATCACAAGGACTTGTTCAGCCACTGTCGGGAATCAGGTTTTGGCTTACAGCGCGACAAACCCGACTTTGCAATCCATTTATTTGAGTGATGTTCCGGCTACCGGTGCGGGCGATGTTGCTAAAGTTATCGGATTTCTCTCAATGCTTTTGCTCTGGAGCGCTGGACTCTCATACATATTCTTGAAAAGAAAAGAAAAAATGGAAAATCCAATAGTTGCATCTGTTGCAGCATCGGATATGAAAGACAACGCAAATTCATTGCAGAATTTCCAAATGGAAATCAGCTCGGACAAACAGGCGATAGAGTCCATAGAGACATACGCGAGAATGAACAAAGTGTTGCTTTCAAGTGATGCGGTTATGGAACTTGCCAAGCTTTCAAGATTGAACAAAATCAATCCGAAAAATGCAATAAGGGAAATGAGCCAGAATCAATGGACAGCAGTGGGAGAAAAGGATTTGGCGAAATATCTCTAATTACAACTCCAAAAACAACAAAAAATCCCTAAAATAAGGGATTTTTTGTTGCATAAAACCTTTATTTTTAGCCCTTAATTTTGTATTGACAAAAATCTATTATCGTGTATAATATTCAGCAGCAGTACAGTAAGCGCAGAAGTTCATTGTTGTAAAATCTCATCTACCATAGGAGGTAGAAAGATGGCAAAACAAACAAACGTTTTCAATTTAAGTGCAGAGCAGAAAAACGTAGTACGGTGGTTTGCTTTGGGGTTAGCTACGGTGTTGTTTTTGTTTTTGACCGCCGCTATTTTCATTCCTTCCACTGCCGGCATTGTTGCTTTAAAGGGATATTTTTTTCCTACCAAGAGCAATACGTTTTTCGCACCGGCGCCAGTTACTGGTAGCGGTAAGAATCAGCAAGCATCAAGGAGTATATCTCCGGCTGTTTCTCAACCACCGATCATTAGGCAAACAGGCCTTGTTAATCTTACCAAGATTAATATCGGTGGGAAAAAAGAGTCAGTCGTTACTCATCGAAAAGTTTGCGACAAGAAACGCACTGAAACGCCCAAAGCTCAATTTCAACAAAGTGCTGACGTTGAAGTTCCGCCTCATACCGTTGATGTATATAACGGGAGCGGTGGATATGTGATGGTGTTCCGTTTGAATCCTGATAGGATGGAAATAGCATCGTCGGGAGAGGAAGGTCTTGTGACAAAAGTGGCGGCCCGAGATCGTACCCTTGGTATGTGGCTCGAGTTCAAGGTTTCTGGAAAATCAGGTTATTATTCCAGACCTTACAATTTTGTCCATAACAAAAGCAGGACCCACTATGTTGTGAACGTGGGGACGAGAGATATAGCTGTTTCCGAGGACTAAAAATTCTCGGGACAGAGAACGGGGTTTTCGAAAGGGAATCCCGTTTTTTTATTGGTGTGATTTCCGCTTTGCGGAAATCACGCCGATTTTTATGTTAAAATTGAATAATGATAATTGTAAGCAAAAGCTTAAAGGAGACCGAGAAAATAGCCGAGGATTTTATGAAAAAACTATCAGTAAGTTTTTTAGGCGAACAGGCGCTTATTGTCGGACTTTACGGGGATCTGGGTTCCGGCAAAACAACTTTTACGCAAGCGGTCGGCAAGAATTTTGATGTCAAAGAAGATATAACAAGTCCGACTTTTGTGATTGAAAAAATTTATGATACGAAAGATAAGAATTTTAAAAAGCTTGTTCATATAGATGCATACCGCCTGGATTCGGGTAAAGAACTTCTGAAGCTTGATTGGCAGAAAATTGCTTCAGATCCGAAAAATATTATTTTTATAGAATGGCCGGAAAGAGTGAAGGATATTTTGCCGGAGAATCATCTGAAGATTAACTTTAAATTTTTGAGCGAGTTTGAGAGGGAAATTGAAATATAAAATGACAAAATTATATTTATGTGGTATTATGTAAAGCAGTAAGCTCGTTGTTGTTTCAAAAACCAATCAATTGAAGTTCTAGGAGGTTAAAATGGAAAGTAAAAGAATTAATTCTTCGGAATCTTCTCTTACTGCGGAACAAAGAGAAAAACAAAGACAAAAGGTAATGGAATCTGCAGCACTTATGGCTTTACCTTTTTCGGACTTAGGTCCATCAGCACCGAAAACACCTATGGTGGCTTCGCGCTCACCGAGGAATATCAAAAGAACCATTGCCATTTTGATAGCAGTTCTAGCTGCTATCGGTGTGCTTGTCGGAATATCTATTCGGCAAGATCATTTTGTCAGAGTGGAGAATGGCTCTCTGGATAAAAAAATTCAATCTTTTTATTTGAAAAACGGACAAAAAGTTTATTTTTCTAAATCTAAACTTTCGTCCGGAGAGGGAGAGACATATCCCTGTAAATCAACGAACGGATTCTTTTGGGTTGAAGTTACAGCAGAAGATGGAACTAAAAAAGATCTTCAGAAGAAATTTGATTTTGGCAAGGGGAATGCCTTCACATGGACAATCTTCAATTAGCGAAAATCCGAAGTTTGCAAAGTAGGCAAGTTTTTAAAAGCTTGCCTATTTTTTATGCTAAAATTCATATGCTATTCAAAGTTTTACATTTTTTAATTTTAAAGTGCGCTATAATATAATCATTGTTCCAAATGAAAGAAAAAGCAAAACAAACAAAAAAAACCCTAGTTCTCTTAGACGTTCACGCGATCATTCATCGCGCCTATCATGCGCTGCCCGAGTTTGCCACAAGCAAGGGAGAGCCGACGGGCGCGCTTTACGGGCTTTCCACGATGCTTCTGAAAATCATAAACGATTTGAAACCGGATTATATTATTGCCTGCTACGACCTGCCGAAGCCGACTTTCCGCCACGAAGCTTATAAGGAATACAAAGCCGGTAGGGCAAAAGCGGATGAGGATCTCGTTTCACAATTAAAAAGATCTTACGATATTTTCAACGCATTCAATATCCCGATTTATTCAAAAGAAGGATATGAGGCGGACGATGTTATAGGCACAATAGTAGAGAAAACAAAAAAAGAAAAAGATTTAAATACAGTAATTGCTTCCGGAGATATGGACACTCTTCAGCTTGTGGACGGCGACAAGGTCAGAGTTTATACCTTGAAAAAAGGAATCAAAGATACGATTATTTATAACGAAAGAGCCGTGATGGAAAGATTCGGTTTTTCTCCTGAACTTTTGGCGGATTACAAAGGGCTTTGCGGAGACCAATCGGATAATATCATCGGCATAAAAGGCATTGGAGAAAAAACAGCAACCGAGCTTATCCAGAAATTCGGTTCTATTGAAGATATTTATAAAAAACTGAAAAAAGATCCTAAGCAGTTTGAAAAAGCCGGAATAAAAGAAAGAATTATCGGGCTTTTGAAAGAAGGCGAGGAAGAGGCGAAATTTTCAAAAATGCTCGGCACTGTAAACAGAAATACGCCGATAGATTTTAGAATTCCGGGAAAAACCTGGAAAGAAAGTGCGGATATTGAAAAAATCACTTCGGTATGGAGCGATTTGGAATTCAGGACTTTAGGCCAGAGATTGAAAGATACGATAAGCGGAAAACCAAAGCACGAAAATTTGCCCGAGCATAAAGAAAAAACAGAAAAATCCGGAGCAAAAAGAACAGAAATAAAAACAGGATTATTTGCGAGCGAAGAAGACGGACAAAAATTCAGGGAGCTTGCCGTGATGCTCTGGCTCATCAATTCGAATATAACGAGCCCGACCGAGGAAGACATATTTAATTTTACGAAAGCCAAAAATTTGGCCGAAGCGGAAAAAATCCTGCTTGAAGAAATGAAAAAAAGGGAACTTATGAAGGTTTGGCTGACGATAGAAAAGCCGCTTATTCCGGTAATCGAAAAAATGCAAGAATTCGGAGTTAAAATCGACAAAAAAGAGCTGGCGACTTTGTCAAAAAATTATCATGAAAAATTATCGGCTCTTGAGAAAAAAATATGGAAACTTGCAGGAGGAGAATTTAATGTAAACTCTCCAAAACAGCTTGGAGAAATACTTTTTACGCGGCTTGGCCTAAAACCCAAGAATCAAAAGAAAACCGGCTCGGGCGCAATGTCTACAAAAGAATCGGAGCTTGAAAAAATGCGCGAAATGCATCCGATAATTGATCTTGTAATCGAACACCGGGAATTTCAGAAGCTTCTTTCCACATATATAGATGTCATTCCGGATCTGCTTGATAACAATGACAGATTGCACGCGAAATTCTTGCAGGCCGGAACGACCACGGGAAGAATGGCCTCGTCAAATCCGAATCTTCAGAATATTCCGAACGAAAGCGAGCTCGGTAGGAATATAAGAGCGGCTTTTATTGCAGATCCGGGCAAAAAACTTTTGGCGTTTGATTATTCGCAGATAGAACTTCGAATCGCAGCTTTTCTTTCCGGCGATAAAAAAATGATTGAAATTTTTAAAAATGAAAAAGATATTCACACAGCAGTTGCCGCGGAGGTTTTCAATGTTCCGCTCGATAGGGTGGACAAGGAAATGAGGCGAAGGGCGAAAGTCATAAATTTCGGAATAATGTATGGAATGGGCGTGAACGCCCTGCGCGTAAATCTAAGTTCTGTTCCGACTCTGATAACGGAAGCCCGTCCCGGCTATGCCGGAATCGTCAGCAGGGAAGAAGCGCAGAAATATCTGAACGCATATTTTGAAAAATTTTCCGGTTTGGCAAAGTTCTTGGAGAACGTAAAAATTGAAGCGAAAGAAAAAGGATATACGCAAACTCTTTTCGGCAGAAGAAGGTATTTTGAAGGACTGCGTTCCAAAGTGCCTTTTATAAAAGCGATGACGGAAAGAATGGCGGTGAATGCGCCGATGCAGGGCACCGAAGCGGATTTCATAAAACTTGCTATGGTAAAAATAGACGAATTCTTGGTCAAAGAAAAATTGGATGAAAAAGTCAGATTGATGCTTCAAGTCCACGATGAGCTTGTTTATGAAGCGGACGAAAAACTTGTCCGCGAGATTGATCCGAAAATAAAAAATATAATGGAAACACTTGTGCCAAAAACCGAGACGAAAGGTATTGTAATGAAAGCCGACGCTTCAGTCGGGGAAAATTGGAAGGAGATGAAGAAAATAAATAGCTAGATTCTATAAATACTAAATTAATTGAACTATTACGTTTGTTTACAAAAAATTATTTAGTGATAGTATCAATTCAAACGTTCACTATCATTACAAAAACAAAACCTTAATATCCAAACTATAGGAGGATCAAATGGCAGAAATTGATGATGAACAGGAAGAAGAGACGTCTGATTACGAAGATGAAATTTATGAAGAAGAAACCGTGTTTATTATGAGGGGATGGACTCCAAAATTAATAAACACTTACTATTGTAAAAGATGTAAGGATGCCGGAATTGAACATAAAGTTATTGATATTCCAGGACCGATAACTGATGATGAATGTGATTTTGGTCCGGGACTTCCTACTACCATGCGTCACTGCACTGGATGTAGCGCAGAAGATGGTCCATGGGTAAGTGCGGAGTTGGTAGGATGTTGGGATTGATGAGAAATTATTCGCAAAAGTTTTTTGTGAGTGATCGACCAACTTTGTGCGAAAGCCAAGGTTGGTCGATTTTTTATTTCTGTCCTTCCAAAAACTTAATCACCACTTCATTTGAAAGAATCATTTCAACGTATGCTCTAATCCTTTCTGGGTCGGCGTCTTTGTAAAGTTCCGTCAGATGCTTAATTTCTTTTTCCAATCTTTCCTTTTCAGGTTCAATTTTTTCTTCAAGAGAAATTTTCTGCAGAACTAACTGGGTTTTTGCCCGTTTTTCCGCGTCTGGTCTCCATTCTTTTTTCAAATCATCCCAAGTTTTCTTTATGTGTTTTAAATAATCTTCCGGCTGAAGCCCCATTTGCGCGATATCGGCTTTGAATTGTCCTTCCATCTTATCAAGCTCGCTTTCAATGAGGATTTTCGGCATCCCAATCTTTGATTCATTGGTGATTTTTTCAAGCATTTCCATTATTTTCTTGTCTCTCGCTTTCATTTCTTTTTCCCCGGCGATATTTTCTTTCAGCTTGATTTTAAAATCGGCGACATCGCTGAATTGTCCCAATTTTTTTACGAATTCATCATTCAATTCCGGCAATTTTGTTTCCTCATGCTTACAATTTTCATCATGAGTATGACTTGCCCCGTGAAGTTCTGAATTTTTTACTTCACTGGGGTTTTGATGCGCATACATTCTTTTTATTTCTTCTATCGTTTCTTCAACTTGTTTTTCCGTTACTTCTTCCGGTTTTATTTCTTTTTCGTTTTCTTTCTTGGCGATTTTTTTGTAATCTGCAAGCTTCACTTCCGGCATTACTGTTACTTTTATCTTGAATTCTAAAGGAGCGCCGAGAGCAATTTTGCTTATGCTGATTTCCGGCCTGCCGAGAAAATTTATTTTTGATTCGGCGATTATTTCAATAGCGCAGTCGTTGATCGCCATTTCTCCAGCTTCTTCAAGCAAGCCGATATCGCCAATTTTTTCTTTCAGCTTGTTATCTGGCACATGGCCTTTGCGGAAACCCGGTAATTCGGTAACATCTTTTATTTTTTTGAAGGCCTTATCTTTGTATGCCTCAAGCGCTTCTTTTGAAATCTCTGCGGTTATTTCCGCAATGCAATCCGGAAGATTTTTGGTTTCTTTTATAGTGTATATTTTTGTCATTCCAAGAGTGTAACGGAAAACAAGATAAAATGCAAAAGGCGGCTCGCTTCGCGAGCCGCCTTTTGCATTTTAGTTATTTTTTAGGATTTTCCGAATCGAGAGTGGTAGCGGTATTATTTATTTGTTCCGTAGTTGTAGAATTTTGCTGATTTTGCAGGGCCTGAAATTCTTTTTGTTTTTCAATTCTTTGCCCGAAAAAGTAAATTCCGCCGAAAACTAGCATCAAAATCACTATTAGAATTCCTGATAAAGTGCCAATTTCATTTTTTTGATTATTTTGCGTTTGCATTGGAGTGTCTTTATATTTTGAATTCTAAAACAATATCTCAGATATTGCAAGTGTTTTGCTAAAAAGAGCGGTTTTGCTTCGCAAAACCGCTCTTTTATTTTGGCAAGTTTTTTTATTGAGTTTCTTTTTCACCTTCTATCTCGTCTGCCTCCACATATTCTCCTTCCACTGAAATAATATCTATTTTCCATCCGGTGAGCTTCGCGGCCAATCTGACATTCTGTCCGCCCTTGCCGATAGCGAGCGATTGCTGGTCTCTCGCCACTTCCACAGTCGCTTTCTTTTCCTCATCATTCGTTTCTATTGAAAGGATTCTTGCCGGCGAAAGAGCTTCTTCTATGAATTTTTTCGGATCGGCCGACCATTCTATGATGTCTATTTTTTCTCCGCCGAGCTCGGACATGACGGTCGTGACTCGGACTCCGCGCTGGCCGACAAGCGAGCCGACAGGGTCTATATGGTCGTCTTTTGAAGACACTGCGATTTTTGACCTTGAGCCGGCTTCCCGCGCGATTGATTTTATCAAGACGGTGCCCGCGCCAAGCTCCGGGGATTCGCTTTTGAACAATTCCTCCAAAAATCTCGGATGGGAACGGGAAAGGCGCAAGAAAATTCCTTTCGGAGTTTCTTCCACTCTGTAAAGGTATGCCCTGATTCTTTCTCCCGGCTTGTATCTTTCTCCTGGAATCTGCTCTTCATAAGGCAAAATAGCGGTAGCTCTGCCCATATCCACAAAAAGATTTCCTCTTTCAAGGCGCTGAACGGTACCGATGACAATAGTGCCTTCCTTTTCTCCGTATTCGTTGAAGACAGAAACTTTTTCTGCTTCTCTGATTTTTTGGACGATGACCTGTTTTGCGGTCTGGGCTGCAATCCTGCCATAGTCGCTTTTCTCCTCAAGAGGGAAGACGAGTTCATCTCCGACTTTAGCGTCTTTTTTTATTTTTTTCGCGTCTGCCAGGAAAATATGATGCTCTGGATTGTAATAGACGATTTTTTCCCCTTTCTCGTTCAATTCCTCTTTTTCCTCATCAAATCTTCTGGATTTTTTAAACCGCTCTTCCGCTTCTTTGTCTTCCTTTTTTTCTTCACGCATGACCACGCTGTCTTTATCCACGACGGTTTTCACCTGGATGAATTCCATTTTTCCGCTTGAAAGATCGATTTTGGCTTTTATGATCTGGCCTCTTTTGCCGTATTCTTTTTTATATGCGGTAGCGAGGGCCATTTCTATGGCCTCCACCATTTTTTCTTTCGGTATGCCTTTTTCCTGCTCCATCTGCTCTATGACCGAATTTATGACTTTTAGATCTATCATTTGATTGATTTTTGTTAGTTTTTAAAAAAATGGGTTCGCCATCGGCGAACCTAATACCGCTCTATCATACACAATTGTCTTTTTTTGTCAATATTTGATATAATTGTATCAGTATTATCAATTTAATCATACAAAATTCACATTTATGAAAAAAATTCTATTGGTTTCATCGGTGCTTGTTTTTTGCCTCTTTGCCGTTAACTCGGCTTCCGCCCAAGTTGTGGCGCAAAATACATCTTCAGGCGGCGTTGTCGTTGCCACGGTAAATATATATAACGCAAAAATCGTATCGCAGGACGGCAGGAATTTTGCATTGTCTTTTGAACTTTCAAATGAATCCGGCGTCCAGCCGCAAGTGGAATATTCCGTCAGATTGACAGAAAATTCATCGTCCGGAGAAACTTTGGTGGATGAAAAAGTTTATGATAAAACTATTTCTCTTGATCAGAAAACAACCATCAATCAAACCATAAATTACAGCGTGCCGAATGCGCTTCCTGCGGGCACATATGGCATTTGGATTATGAGCAGGAATGAAAGCGGTTTGCCTCTTGCCATTGCCTATGTCGGAGACGTGAAAATTGCGGCGAGCGTGGCAGGCACCGTTGAAATAATTCCCGATTCCTGTTATCTGACTGCGGGAACAAGTACTCAAAAATATTCTTTGTCTCAAGGTATTTTGATTTCAGATTCGGATAAAATAATTGAAACTTGCAAAATTGCGAGCAATTTATCAAAAGGCGCGGTTCTTACTCCGAAATTTGAAACAAGAAGCAACAGTGTTTTTGGTACAGATGTGGCGCAGTCCGGCGGAGCAACGGGTACGATAGAAATTAAAAACGGCGCGAATGATATATCTCTTGCATTGCCGAAAGCAACGGCGCCGGGAAATTATGTTTCTATTTTATCGCTCGCCTCTTCCGTAGGACAAATAACTTCAAATGAAGTTACAGCCAATTACACCATCAAAGGTTTGAGCGGAACTATACAAAATGTCATTCTTGATAAAACTTTTTACAAAGCAGGCGATATGGCCAATCTCCAGATATTCAGGACATTATCGGGAATTGTTTCAACGACAACGATAACCACTTCAATAACGGACGGTCAGGGCAACGCCTGTTCAAATTCCGCGGAAGTGCAAATACCGTCAAATATCTTGATAACGAATATGCAGATACCGATTGCCAAAGATTGCGCCAATCCAAAAGCGAATATCACTTTATCGGCAAACGGAACAATTCTTGATTCAAAAGATTTTCAAATTACAACTCCTGCAAATCTTCTGCCTAAACCTGCAATCAATGCAAATAATCTGATTATCATAATAATCATCGTTTTGATTTTACTGATGATTATTTTCAGAAAAAAGAAACAGCCGGCAGTCAGCGCACTTATTTTTATTTTTCTGCTTGCATCCGCTCTGTTTGGTTTTTCAAAAAATGTTTCAGCAAATACCGTATCATTCGGCTTTTCTTCAAATGATCCATCCATAGGTTGTGGAAATTATTGCTATGTCAACATAGTGACAGGTTTGGATAAAAGCTCTTATACTCCAAGTGGAAACATGATTGCTTCAAATTTTTCCGCATCCAATATACTTGTAAATATTACCGTGCAAGGATATATTGATTCAGGTTCCCATTCCACAATAGCGTCACTTACCTATTTTTCAAGCGGAGGCCAAACAAGCGTGAAAAATTTTACAGCTCCCGCATCTGCCGGTTCGCATAATTTTAATGTATATAATTATTTTTGTCAGGTAGTTCCAATATTTGGAAGCTGCATTTCCGGCACCGGTGGCAGCAAAACTCAAGCGATTCCATTTACCGTTTCTGCTCCTCTGACAATCAGCATCTCTGCCAATCCTTCCATCGTCACTTCCGGCGGCCAGACAACTATTACTTATAGCGGTTCAAATACAAGCGCTTACACACTTTCCTCAAATCCTGATATGGTGGCATTATCAAAAACTGTAAAAGTTGCCAATACTGATTTAAATAATGTTGCTACGGTTTTACAATCGGCAAATAATTTGAATGGTAATCCTTTTAACTATACGGTGCCTGTCAACATTTCTCAAACTACAACTTTCACTCTTTCAGCTACCGGGACGGATGGCGTGACAACTGCATCAACCAGCACGATTGTGAATGTAGCGGGCAAGAGCTGCGCCGATTGCGCTAATGGTACCGGTTTTCAGGCCCCGGCCAATGTCTATGCGACCACCACCTGCAGCAACATGCAACCGATCATAACGTGGACAAATCTTGACAGTAACGTTGAAGATTATATATACAGGGGAGCGACGTTGATAGCGACAATAACAGGAAATTCATATCAAGATAATGCGGTTGCATTATCAAACGGCAAGCAATATTCATATACAATCCAAGAATATGACGCAGGCGCCGCCAGCACTTCTCCGATGTCTGCAGCCAGTTCATTTACTTATAGTTCTTGTCCTAAAGCGCAGCAGCCGATAACATCTTCTACTGATTGTTCAGCAAGCCAGGCAGGTTCCCCAATTATTTATGTGAATAAGGCAATGACTTGGACAATGGAAAATCTTGATCCAAAATTTATCGTGTCCAGCACCATTTGGAGCGGCACCGATTTGCCTTCCGCCGGCATAACCACAAACGGAACGTCATTGAGCAAAATTTACACAACAGTCGGTTCAAAGACGATAAACGCTACTACGACGGGCACTATAGATGGAAGTTCTACTTACACGGCGACTTGTTCCACAACAGTAAAATTGAAACAGGGGATTATTCAGGAAATATAAAAAAAGTGCTTGACAAATTGGTGAATATAGTATAACCTACAGGCAGATGTTAGTAAAGGTTTCTCTCTAAATGGGGGGATTCCAATACCCCTATAAAATTAATAAGAAATCAAAAATAAACAACCAAGGAGGTTGTCATGAAACATTTATTGATGTTAACGGTTTTGTTGTTAACAAGTTCTTTGCTTGCGATTGTCGGATGCAGTAATCCGTCTCCGGCAGGGCCAGGTCCTTCGCCGACATTAACGCCGACGGTAACAGCAATCCCGACAAAAACGATTCGGTGTGATATTAACATCACTGCATCGTCTTCCTCGGATCCAGTAACGATTGATTATTTGGATGCGAGTGTTGTTGGGGGAGGAGTATCGCAGCAGATTATTCTTCCGGTAGGCATATCATCAAAATCGTTTACTTTCACGGCTGTTGTAGGTGGCGAATTTCAGATAAAAGTAAGATATAAGGCTGTTAGCGTACCATCTACTATAACGATTGCAATTTATCAAAATACGATATTGATAGATAATCCTTCCGCAACCGATGGTTCATCAGCTGGACCAGTAACATTTACTTATGGACCGTTTGCAATTGCATCTTCACCTTAAAGAAAAATTTTGGTTTCAAAAAAGGGTTCGTTTGGCATTTGCTTATAGCATTGCCGGGCGAACCCTTATTTTTTAAATTTTTTATAAATTTGTCAATCCCAAGGTCTCACCTCAGAGTTTTTTAGATGAGAACATATAAAGATTTTCTTTAGGTTGGACCTAAAGAATTTAAAAAAATAGCCCTAGTGAGTTTATATAATTAATTATATAAACTCACTAGAGCCGTAAACTAAAAATTATTACATGTGCAACTACTATTTGGTAAGCGCCAACTGCCCATTCGTAAATGGTCCTGAACAAGAATTATTGCCTTTGTATGTTCCATTAATTGTGGTGTTCGTTAAAGCAGCGGATCCTGAAAGATTTATTGTACAAGTTGCATATATTGGTGATTGAATGCCGCCAACTGGCACAGCCATCGTAAAATTTAAAGTTGTTCCTGAAATTGTTCCTGAAACTGTACCATTGATGACAATACTGCCTCCACTGCCTGCTCTGGCTAAAAAAGTACCGCTTATACTGTCCCCTGATTGCACAATCTGCCAAGTGCATGGTCCTGGTACTCCCGCTCCTGACGAATCCGCCACTGAACCAGACCATGTTCCGGTAAGATTCAACGCAAGCGTTGGCGTTGATGTCGAATTTTGCGGCGATGTTGAAGATTTACCGCACGAGATCAAAAACATTGAAACAAACACAGCAACTGCCAAAAACAACAATAACTTTTTCATGTCTTCCTCCTAGAAGTATTTCCTTTATTTGATTCTAAAGGGTAAGGGGTCTCCTTATTGCGAGAACCTTTACTGACACCTGCTTGTATGTCATACTATATACATCAGTTTGTCAAGTACGCATAATAACACGTACATTACTCGTGCTCTTGACTTTATATTATTTATTTTGTACAATTACAATAAATTTAGTTCATTAAAAAAGAAAGAAGGTGCAGAATGTATAAAACGCTTTCAGGTCCAATTGCTGTGCAGATTGAGATAACCGAATTGTGCAATAACACATGCATGCATTGTTATAACTTTTTCAGACACAATGGTTATGTTTGTAAAACCATGTCCGAAAAAGAAGTTTCAATAGTTGTGAATGAATTACGGAAGCATCAAGTTATCAGGGGAACTATTACCGGAGGAGAACCGCTTATGGTCCCCGATATTTTTTTGAAATTGGTCGATGGAATGGCATCGATGGGAATGAGTATATCGGTGAACACCAACCTCATTTTTTTTAATGAAGCCATCGGAACCGAGCTACTCAAAAAAGGAGTCAAGGCCATATTGACAAGTATCATCGCTGATACCCCGGAATTACATGATTTTATAACTCAAAACCCGGGAAGTTGGGAAGGAACCATAAACGGAATCAAGCTTGCTAAAAAGATGGGTTTTCGAGTTTCAGCAAACATGGTTCTAACAAAATGGAATATCCAAAGAGTTCGTGAAGTCGGTAATCTTGCCAGTTCGCTCGGTGTGAATACATTTGGAGCGACTCGCGCTTGTTCTCCGGGTCCTATTGCGGAAGATTTTCATAAAAATATTATTTCCGTTGAGGAACTCCGAGAGAGCATAAAAATCCTCTATGAGTTAAAGGACAAGTGGAATTATCAAGTCGATGTTTTTGAACACTATCCTTGGTGTGCAATTAGCGACCTTGAGAAATACTCTCATCTGGCGAGAAGGACCTGCACAGCCGGAATAACGAGCTGTACAATAGGTACGGATGGCCAACTAAGGCCTTGCGGTCATTCCTCAATGAAGTACGGAAATATTTTTTCCGAAGGAATATCAACTCCTTGGTTAAAAATGGCGGATTTGAGGAAACGTTTATATTCCGAATCGTGCAGAAAGTGCAGCTTATTTATGAAATGCACTGGTGGTTGTCCGACAGAGATTCAGAATTCCCGGAACAAAAAGGATCCACATTGTATAAGCAAAAAGGACGTGGTTTCCCTTCCGGTAAAAAAAGAGAATATCGTTGTATCATCGGATCCAGATTGTATCTACACTCTGAACAGTAAAATAGTTTTGCGCTACGAGAAGTTTGGAGGTACAATAGGATCTAGAGACAGCGATAAATTGTTATTTGCTGATAAGGAACTTTTTGATATCCTCATGAGTTTGAGGAATCAAAAGTTTTCTATCAGACAAATTTCCATTGAGTTCTCCAAGGATCTAGATCAAATTCTTCCGATATTTTCTTCTCTATTCTCGAAAGGATTTCTGGTCCAGTAAATTTTGATTTTTGATCCCAAAAAAGGAGGTGATGGGCATGAAGTTCCTCGGATTGCAAGAAAAAAGCGAGACGAGTCAGGACGCTTCTGTTTTGAGCAATCCTGAAGAGTGCGACAGCGACTGCTACTATGACTGTAACACGGAGTCCGATCATGCAGGAGCGAACGGATAAGTTTCTTCCGAAGCACTCAATAAGCGAGCGGCAACAATATGTTGCCGCTTTTTTATAGATATAATAAATTTATTTTGCTATAATTAATATATGGAAAAACCTTCTCAAGTAGTCAAATTTGTTATTGATAAAGATTTGGATATTAAAAACCATTTCATTGCTTTAGATGCATATAAAATAAACAAAGAACGTGGAATCTCGCAAATTAAAGAAGAAGGTTCAGAAAATCTTTTGAAACTAAACTCAAATAAAGAGATTCAAGCAGAAATCGAAAAAACCATAGAACCATATTATAGGCAACAAGAGAAACTTCTTTCCCTTGCTGATGATATAAATAAAGAATGGATAAAAATCGAAAAAGACGTTATCCATAAACTTGAAACAATCCATAAATTTCCTTTTTCATTTACCTCAATAAAGGGAGTTTTGTCCTCGGCAAATAGATTTGGGTACGATTCAAATGGTGGATGGTTTGCAACGAATATGCGACAGAATAAATATATTTGCATAGATGTTGCAACTCATGAGCTAATGCATTTTATGTTTCATAAATATTATGATCAGATTTGTAAAGAAAAAGGTTTATCCAAAAATCAGATGTGGGATATAAAAGAATCTTTTACTGTGTTGTTAAATATTGAATTTAATCAGTTTAGATTTCAAAGTGATAATAGCAAAGGATCACCATTACATATGGCATTAAGAGAAATAATAAAAAAATCTTGGGAAAAAAATCATGACTTTGATAAAGCTTTGGAAGAAGCCATCAAATATATCAAAAGTATTGATAAGTAAAAAACCTGAAATGCGCATAGATTCAAAACAACTGAAAGATTTTTTAATAGATTCCGGCCTTATTACCCGGAGCGAATATGACGATATTGAAAAACAGATTGAAAAGGGCGCTTCAAAAGACGCTATTGAAAAAGTCCTGGTCAGCGAGGGGAAAATCTCCGAGGATGATTTGCGCCGCGCGCAGGCGTATGTTTTCGGCATACCGTTTGTGGATTTGAAGGATCAGAAAATAGATTTTTCGGTCCTTTCCCTTATTCCGGAGCCGGTGGCGAGAAAAAATAACATTATCGCTTTCAAAAAAAATCCTGATTCCCTTGAAGTGGCGATGCTTGATACCAACGATCTTTCTTCCATTGAATTCATAAAAAAGAAAGTCGGTTTGAGGATTCTGCCGCGGCTTACCGATACCGAATCCATCAAAAGCGCAATCTTACAATACCAAAAAAGCTTGAAGGCCGAATTCGGCGACCTGATACAGAAAGATATCCTTGCCCTGAAAAATGCCGGCGAGCTCGGAGATCTTGGAGAAGGATCTTTAAAAAAAATAGCAGAAGACCTGCCGGTTGTGCGCATCGTGGAAACGCTCCTGAAACATGCTATTTTACAGAACGCATCCGATATTCACATAGAGTGCATGGAAAACGATTTGCTCATACGTTATCGCATAGACGGCATTTTGCACGATGCTATGATTCTGCCTAAAATCGCGGCGACATCCATTACGGCGAGGATCAAAGTGCTTTCAAACCTGAAGCTTGACGAAAAACGCCTTCCGCAGGACGGGCGATTCAAGATAGAAATAAACGGCGAAAAAGTTTCTTTCAGGGTTTCAATCATTCCGACTTATTTCGGAGAAAAAACCGTCATGAGATTGCTCCGGGAAAACGTCGGCAATTATTCTTTGGAATCAATGGGTTTCCACGGCGAGAATCTTGAAAGAATCCACGAGGCAATGAGGCGCGCAAACGGCATGATTCTCACGACCGGCCCGACCGGCAGCGGAAAAACCACGACGCTTTACACGATTCTTGAATTGCTCAACACTCCCGATGTGAATATCGCGACCATTGAAGACCCGATTGAATATCAGGTATCTCGGATAAATCAGACGCAAGTGAAGCCCGATATCGGCTTTTCTTTTTCAAACGGACTTCGCGCTCTTGTGAGGCAGGATCCGGATATCATAATGGTCGGAGAAATCAGAGACAATGAAACCGCTTCGCTTGCCGTCAATGCCGCGCTCACGGGTCACTTGGTGCTTTCAACGCTTCACACGAATTCCGCTTCTGGCGCGGTTCCTCGGCTTATTGATATGAAAATAGAGCCATTTCTTTTGGTTTCCACAATTAATATCGTCATGGCGCAAAGATTGGTCAGGAAACTTTGCAAAACCAAGAGCAAATATATTCTTTCAAAAATTGAACTTGCTTCGCTTGCAAAAATCGTAGACCTGGACCGCGTGCTCGCTGTGCTCAAATCGGAAAATATTGTCGGAAAGGATGACGATTGGCCAACGATATATTTTTACAAGGCAACCGAATCGGCGGAATCTAAAGACGGCTACAGCAGCAGAATCGGCATCCACGAAGTGATGAAAATGTCGCCAACGATACAGAATCTGGTCATGAAAGGCGCGACGTCGCAGGAAATAGAGAACCAATCCAAAAAAGAAGGCATGATTACTATGGTTGAAGACGGAATTTTCAAATGCGTTCAAGGTTTGACGACGATTGAAGAGGTCTTAAGAGTGGTAACGGAATAAAAAAATTTCACTAAGATTTGGTTTGATACACCAATATTTCATATGATTAAGAAACTTATAAAAATAGTATTTTGGCTCGTTTTTATTTATTCTATAATTTTATTTTTATCAACATCAGTTTTTGATAACTATTTAAGAAATAATCTTAATATTGATCCATATTTATATATGAAGAATATTAATATTGTAATGTTATTAGGATTTCTGCTTATTGCTTTGTTTATCTATATTATTGGACAAATGATTTTTAATCACATAAAGAATAAAAAAACAGGATTACCAGCTGGTCAAATTATTGCAACAAAGTATGTCATATTAAGCATGATTTTATTTGTTCTTACATTTTTTAATTGGATATATTTAACTGCAGTATTTCAGCCAATGTGTGGAAATTGCTCAGCATCAACTCCTAATGTTCAGCAAATTCCAAAAATATAATTTCTATTCCGCTGACTGAAGGAAGTTAAAACTTGTTTTGTGATACAATTTAAACATGAAAAAGACAAATATCTATATTGATGGCAACAATTTATATCGTTCAGCTAAAGAATTAGGTTTTGAGATTGATTATAAAAAGTTAAGAGGTTGGCTTCGGCAGAAATATAATCCAACTGCTGTTTATCTCTTTATCGGACTCGTGCCGGAAAGGGTGAAGTTTTACGAGCATCTGCAAAGCTGCGGTTATGTTTTGGTATTCAAACAGACCGTTTCCATCGGAGAAAAAGTGAAGGGAAATTGTGATGCTGAATTAGTATTAAAAACCGCGTCTGATTTTTATGAAAAATCTTTTTCTTCCTGCATTCTTATAACAGGGGATGGTGATTTTGGTTGTCTAGTTGAATTTCTGCGGGAAAAGAAAGCGATTGAGCGTGTCATCGCACCAGATGAAAAGAAATGTTCAATTTTACTAAAAAACAAAAACATAGAAATCACCTTTTTGAATAATTTGTATCATAAATTTTCAAGTAAGATCTAAAAGAAAAAGCCCCCAATGCAGACGGATCTGCATCAGGGTCTTTTCCGTAGTGATGCCAATATTATATACCTGCCATATCTTTTATGCAAGTAGCTGTATAGGGAATTGAAAAAGTTCACTTCTGCTCCACTAGCTAGAGGAAGTAAGAACACATTTTATTTTTGACAACGTACATTCAATATGATATTCTATGCATGAATTAAGTAATAAATAAAGTAATAAATACGATTAAGGAGAATTTTATAATGTTCTTTCAAAAGCTTGTGATGTGGCTTAAACAACATGTTTTTAAAGTAAAGCGGAAACAGGTTGTTTCTCAGCTAACTCTTCAAAGAGGAATTGAAAAAATCAACCATATATCTTCCATTAGCATGAAAGAGATGGAGAAATCGGGACTTATTTCTCGTCAGTCTCCAAATCACAACTTTGGAGGAGTTCATTACGATAAGGACGGTGATTGGAGTCCCAATGACTGCTCGGCAGATTGTGGCGGCCTATGATGTTTAAAGGTCTAAGAGGTCATGTGCATAATATGCATCTTGACCTCTTTTTAATAGCTGATTCATTCCAAAACGATCTCAACATCGTTCTAGATAGGGGAGAACGTTTTTGGAGGAAGTCAGAATCTATTTTTTCAATAAATATGATAAAATATAGCTAGTAAATGTCTGTTATATGGAAAAATTCAAATTCAAAGCCATAGGGAAGAATAAAGAGATTTACGAGGGGATCAGGGAATCCGAAGATAAATTTTCCCTGTACAACGAACTCAAAGCGGAAGGCAGCACGCTTGTCATAGCGGAAAAAATCGGCCGCGAAAGACATTGGTTTGATCCGATAATCGCTCTTTTCGGCGGAGTTCCGGAATACCAGAAAATAATTTTTACCAAAAATCTCGGTCATATGATTGACGCTGGGCTTCCTATCGCAAAAAGTTTGTCGGTTTTGGAAAAGCAGATTAAAAACAAACATTTCAAAAACATCATTCTTTCAATTGAAGCGGAAATCAGGAAAGGTCAGACACTCTCTGATGCCGCGGCGATGTATCCGCATATATTTTCAAATCTGTTTGTATCCATGGTAAAGGCGGGAGAAGAGTCCGGCAAACTTTCGGAATCTCTTGGGATTGTCGGCGAGCATATGGACAGCGTGTATAAATTAAAAAAGAAAATCAGAGGAGCAATGATTTATCCGGGCATCATTATCTCTCTTATGATTGTAATCGGAATACTTATGCTTATTTATGTGGTGCCGTCGATTACGGCAACATTCGAAAGTTTGAACGAAACATTGCCGGTATATACTCAAATTTTGATTTCCTCGAGCAATTTTTTGAAAAATAATATAGCATTATCTCTTTTTTCAATCATTGCTCTTGTCCTCGTTATTTATTTTTTCTTACTTTCCAAAATCGGCAAGCGATTTTTTGATTCCGTTTCGTTGAAATTGCCCGTTATCGGAGAAATAATAAAAGAAACAAACTCGGCCAGCATGACGCGGACCATTTCGTCTTTGCTGTCTTCGGGCGTGTCATTTGATAAAGCGATTCTTATTACGGGCGATGTGGTGGGCAACGTTTTTTTCAAGGATATTTTGAGCGAAGCAGTTATAAAGGTGGAAAAAGGGGAAACAATATCAAGCGTTTTCCTCGCGAATACGCGTTTGGTTCCTGATTTTGTCGGAGAGATGATGGGCGTGGGGGAAGAAACCGGCCGATTGCCGTCAATGCTTATGGAAGTCGCCGTTTTTTATGAAAATTCCGTTGATCAGAAGACAAAAGATATGTCCACCATCATTGAGCCGGTGCTTATGATAATCATCGGCATCGCAGTCGGGTTCTTTGCTCTCGCGGTTATCAAGCCGATTTACTCCGTGATGAACAACATAAGCTGATTTAAAATTCAAAAATAAGTTAAGTAAAAATGCGCAATTGCAGTAAAAAAAATGGATTTACGATTATTGAGCTTATAATCGTGCTTGCGATTATCGCGCTTTTAGCCGCTGTGGCAAATTTTTCTTTCTCGCAGCTCTCCGGCAGCCAGTCGGTGGACAAAGCGTCATTATCTGTATATTCAATTTTGACCAAAGCTCATTCATCAGCGGTTTCCGGAATAGACGCTTCGGATTTTGGCGTGCGGATTTTTAAAAATAAAGTCACATCTTTTGAAGGGACATACGGCAATTCGAATGCCGATTATGTTCTCTCAAATCTTGTCGCCATTGCGACATCAAGCGGAATCGGCACCGATATTATTTTCAATAATCTTTACGGCAACACAACCGCAAGCGGGACAATCAGCATATATTTGATCGCGAATCCAAAAACGTCGAGTACAATCCAGATATTTACCACAGGAGCAATCCAGAGAAATTAAAAATAAAAAATGCGAAAAAATAATTTTAAAAAAGGAATAAGTCTTGTTGAAATGCTTGTGGCAATTTTTATTTTTTCCGTGGTGCTCAGCGCGCTTGTCGTTACAAGCAATATGTACCTTTCCGGAGCCGACGACAGTTTAAAATCGGCCAAAGGGGCGTATTTTGCCGAAGAGGGAATAGAAGCAATAAAAACGATCAGAGACGCAAGTTGGACGAATATTTCAACTCTTTCCACAAGCACGCTATATTATCTCTCATTCAATATTTCTTCTTCAACGAATTATTTATGGACTACGACGACGATAGCCACATCAACCGACGGCTTTATCAGAAAAATCACTTTATCGGCCGTGAATCGAGATTTCACGGGGCATATTGTTTCAAGCGGGGGAACAACTGATGCAAACACCAGGCTTATTGCCGTATCGGTTTCATGGCTTTCAAAGTCTGGCACGACGACGAAATCGTTATCCACGTATATAACCAATATCATGGGAAATTAATGAAAATATTTTCTCAAAAAAAATATAAACACGGCGGCTTTACTCTTGTGGAGATGCTTATTTATCTTGTCATTATGACGGTAATTATGGTTGCACTCGTGCGGTCGCTCGTCATTGTATTCAGTTCAAACCGGGCCTCGTTTGTCGATTCAAATCTCAGAAATTCCGCCTATTCGGCAATGGAAAATATGATACGGGAAATCAGGGGCTCGCAGAGTATTGATGCGGTAAATAGCGTCCTGTATCCTTCTCAGTCGGGGGTCTTACAGCTTAATCAAGTTGATGCAAGCGGGAATCCGTATATCGTAAGATTTTCCATATCCAGTTCGCTTGCGCTTAATTTGAGCGAAGGTTCCGCCGCGCCGGCGCTTGTCGGACCGATTACTTCAAATGGCACCAAAGTCATTAATTTAAGCTTTGCCAAGATAAATACCGGCAATTCACAGGCAGTCAGGATTCAAATAGGCCTTTCGGCGACAGTAAACGGCCAGACAAAAAGCCAGCAGTTTTACGGTACGGTTATTTTGCGTGACTCATATTAATTTAATATTAGAATGGCATTTAAAAACCCAAAAAAGAACAAAGGATTCGCAATGCTTGCCACAGCAATTGTATTTGCTCTGGCATCGGTTGTAATCGTGTTTGGGCTTACCACGCCGATCATAAAACAAATTCTTCTTTCGCAGGATATTTGGTCGGCAAAGCAAAGTTATTATCTTTCGGAAGCCGGAGCCGAAGATGTTCTCTACCGGCTCAAAAGCGCTTCATTTACATCTTATGTCGGTTCAATGGAGCCGATAACACTCAACGGTTTTGGAGCTACAACAACACTTTCCGGATCGCTTAGCGGCATAGACGGCATGACTCTTACAACACTATCAAATCAAAGCGGATATGATAAAAAAATTCAGACAAAAGTGAAACAAGGTTCCGGTGTTTCTTTCACATACGGCGTGCAAGTCGGAACAGGCGGAATCACGTTCAACAGCAGCGGAAAAATACTCGGCAATGTTTTTTCGGGAGGGAATATTGTCTCAAATAACTCTGCAGCGGCTATCACCGGAAGCGCAATTGTGTCGGATAGCCCGAGCATAATTTCAGATCAATCAAACGACGATCCGCCTGCGCCTTCAAATCAGATTATTTTCGGAAATGCAGCAGCTACACAGGATATCGCTCAGAGTTTCCAAGTATCCACTTCCTCTCCGATCACGCAGATTTCTTTGTATTTAAAAAAGAACGGAGCTCCTTCAAATGTAACGGTGAAAATAGTGAAAGACAGCGGCGGATCGCCAAGCGGTAATTCTTCCGATGTTATCGCATCCGGCCCGCTTAATTCCTCGCTTGTCACGGCAAATTATGACTGGGTTGATGTGGCGCTTTCGCCGAATCCTTCTCTGACTGTCGGCATAAAATATTGGATCGTGCTTGACGGTTCCACTGGTTCGGCATCAATTGATTATATTATCGGCGCGAATCTTGATACAAGTTATGCTTTAGGAACTTCAAAGACAGGTTCGCTTGGCGGAAGCTGGTCGAATACCGGTTATGATGCGTATTTTCGCTTGTATCTCGGCGGGTTTTTTGGACAAATTATCGGCGATGGCCAGTACAATCCTTTGCATATCGGAACGGTCGGCACGGATATGGCGTGGGCGCATAGTGCAACTTATGTAAGCGTCACAGGACCGCTCAGATGCCAAGATGAACTGTTAAATAACAAAGCATGCGATCAGTCATACGATGATCCGTCGCCGGCATCGTATCCGGTTTCAAGCGGAAATATTACTGCGTGGGAAGCTGAAGCGGCAGCCGGAGGAACGATAAACGGCACTTATGAATATACCGATTCGTCAACGCATTCGCTCGGTCCGAAAAAAATCGTCGGCAATCTGCATATCGGCGGGTCCGTTACGCTTAACATCACCGGAACACTTTATGTAACAGGCAGTGTTACGATTGATGGTTCTGGGAAAGTGCAGCTCGCGTCTTCATACGGAACGAACAGCGGCATTCTTGTCACTGACGGGACAGTTACGATCGGAGGCAGCGGCAAGGCAGACGGCGACGGACAGACAGGAAGTTATCTTATGATTATCACTACAAGCAATTGCGCCGGCGGTTCCACATGCGGAGGATCGTATGCAGTAAGTGTGTCCGGCGGCTCCGGAGCAATCGTTTTGAATGCGCAGAATGGCACAATCGACCTTTCCGGCAGCGCAGCCATAAATGAAGCGACCGCAAAGCAGCTTATCATAGACGGAAATACGACAATTACATACCAAAACGGCCTTGCAAATCCGAATTTTTCCACAGGGCCGTCCGGAAGCTTCAACATCACGGATTGGAGGGAGCTCTCCAATTAAATTTACGGCTAAATTTCCGCTTCTTTTAAAAAGTTTATACACGTGCTATCATTTATTTTATGGATAAAGACAACAAATTTGTCGTAAATATAACTCCCGGCTCATTTTTGAAAGGCATTCTGATCATTTTGCTTTTCTGGTTTCTTTTTTATGTAAAAGACGTAGTGCTTGTCGTATTGACCGCGGTGGTCCTTGCTTCGGGAATCGAGCCCCTCATACAATGGTTCAAGAAATTAAAAGTGAAGAGGCTTCCGGCAGCGATCATTTCTTATGTCTGCTTATTTTTTATTTTTGCCGGACTCATGTTTTTTTTCGTTCCGGCAGTTTTGAACGAAACATCTTCTTTTCTGACCGCCTTGCCGAAATACCTTGATTCAACGACTCTTTGGAATCCTCTCAATATTTCAAGTACTGATGTTTCCGCATCTCAAAAAGTCGTTCAAAGCGTATCGGAAGGAATCAGCAATCCAAGCCAGCTTGTGAAAAACATTTCGGGAAACTCTAATGTGAGCGTTGCCAGCTCGAATTTCGGCATCGGAGATCTGATCAAGAGCGTTCAGGATATCACTTCAAATGTCGCCGGCGGATTTGTAAAAGTCGTAAGTACTGTGTTCGGCGGACTTCTTTCATTTATTTTGATTATTATCCTGTCTTTTTATCTTGTTGTGCAGGAAGACGGCGTTGCCAAATTTTTGGGTCTTGTGACACCGATCAAACACGAAAAATATGTGGTTGATCTTTGGAAGCGGTCGCAGAAAAAAATCGGCCAATGGATGCAAGGGCAGCTTTTGCTCGGCGTGCTTGTCGGCGTGCTGCTTTATCTCGGACTTGTAATTCTCGGAGTCAATAATGCTCTCTTGCTTGCCGTTGTCTCCGGGATGCTTGAAATCATACCGGTTTTCGGCCCGATTATCGCTTCCATCCCTTCCATTATCATGGGATTTGTCGGTGGAGGAATAACCGCGGCGCTTCTTGTTGCCGGGCTTTATCTTATTGTCCAGCAATTTGAAAGCAACCTTATTTATCCGCTTGTGGTAAGAAAAATCGTCGGTGTTTCACCGATCCTTGTCATTCTCGCCCTTATCATCGGCGCAAAACTCGCGGGATTTCTCGGCATTGTTCTTGCTGTGCCGACTGTTTCCACTCTTATGGAATTTCTTGATGATATAGACAGGAGAAAAACGCTATTTTGGAAAAAAGCCGAAGAGCTTGAAAAATTATAACTGCCGTGATCGAATTAAATTCAAAAAAATTTTATATAACGACAACTTTGGCGTACGTGAATTCCGATCCTCATGTTGGCTTTGCAATGGAACTTATTAGGGCGGATATAATTGCGCGGTACAAAAAACTGCAAGGATACGAAGTATTTTTCAATACAGGCACGGATGAGCATGGACAGAAGATTTACAATAAAGCAATTGAAAACGGAAAAACTCCTCAAGAACAGGTCAATGAATATACTGAGAAATTTAAAGCGCTCATTCCTCTTCTCGACATATCTCCGGACGTTGTTTTTACGAGAACGACGGATAAGCATCATATCAAATCGGCCGAGGATTTCTGGAAGCTTTGCTATAAGAACGGTTTTATTTACAAAAAGAATTACACAATCAATTATTGCGTCGGATGCGAGCTTGAAAAATCAAATTCAGAGCTTGTCGACGGCAAATGCCCGCTTCATCCGAATTTGGAAATAGAGCACATTGAGGAAGAAAATTATTTTTTCAAATTCTCGGCATTCCAGCAGAAACTTTTGGATTTGTATAAAAATAATCCTGATTTTGTAATCCCGGCGCACAGATTGAATGAAATAAAAGCTTTTGTTGAAAGAGGTTTGCAAGATTTCAGCATTTCAAGATTGAAAGAAAAAATGCCGTGGGGCATTGAAGTACCGGGCGATAAAGAGCAGGTTATGTATGTCTGGTTTGATGCGCTTGTGAATTATATTTCCGCCATCGGCTGGCCAGATGATATAAAAAAATTCAATACTTGGCACAATAAAGAAAACGGAATGGTGCAATACTGCGGAAAAGACAATCTCCGCCAGCAATCGGCGATGTGGCAGGCGATGCTTATGGCTGCAGATTTACCCGCTTCAAAAACCATTGTTATAGACGGTTTTGTTACAGGCGAAGGCGGAGTGAAAATGTCAAAATCTCTCGGAAATACCATCGATCCAACTGATATAGTCAATGAATATGGTGCTGACGTCTTGCGTTTGTATGTTGCAAAAGAAATCGCTCCGTTTGAAGACACTCCATTTACCAAAAAAAGTTTTCATGACGCGTATAATGCGAATCTCGCGAATGGGTTGGGGAATTTGGTAAGCAGGATAATGAAGATGGCATCAGTACATCTTGATAAACCAATAGTCGCTAAAAATACCAAGGTAGTTTTTCCGCTTTATATTGCAGAGGCTATCAATAAATTTAATTTACAACTTGCCATAAATAGTATTTGGATAAATATTTCCCAGCTTGATGAAATGATACAAAAAGAACAGCCTTTTAAGGTAATAAAATTAAATAAAGAAAAAGGCATAGAAATTATTGAAAAGATGGTGAAAGAATTGTTTTTGATAGCAAAACTTCTTGAACCTTTTATGCCACAAACCTCTGAAATAATCAGTAATCTCATTTTATCCAATAAAATGCCGGAAAAACCACTATTTGTTCGAAAAGATTAATATGGGAATCAAATACATAGACATTCACTCTCATTTGGATTTTCCTGACCTGTCTACCGGTCAGGCAGGTTATGGAAAAGATTTTTCAGAAGTCATACAAAGAATGCGCGATATGGGTGTGGCGACGATTACAGTTGGCACGGATTTAGAAAGTTCAAAAAAAGCGGTGAGAATTGCCGAGGAAAATGAAAATATTTGGGCTTGTATTGGCGCTCATCCGACAGAGACGAAAGGATTTGTTTTTAAGGAAAAAGATTTCTCTGAACTTGTTAAAAATCCAAAAGTTGTGGCGATAGGCGAATGCGGGCTGGATTATTTCAAATTGACCGGCCTGCCTGCCGTTCAGGCAGGAGATATTGAATCAGAAAAAAACCGCCAGAAAAAGGAATTCATAAAGCAGATTGAGTTTTCAATCAAATATGATAAGTCGCTAATGCTTCATATTCGTGATGCACATGATGATGCGTATGAAATTCTAAAAAAGTATCCTAAAGCCAGGGGAAATCTGCATTTTTTTACGGGAAATTCAGAATTGGCAAAGAAATTTATCGCGCTTGGATTTACAGTATCTTTTCCGGGTGTTATTACTTTTCCTGGCCGGACAGGCGCAAATGAAACACAAGAAGCTGTGAAAAATATTCCGCTTGATAAAATGCATGCCGAAACAGATTCTCCTTTTGCCACACCCGTTCCATATCGTGGAAAGAGAAACGAACCGACCTATGTAATAGAAGTTATCAAAAAAATCGCTGAAATTCGGGGCGAAGACCTTGAAAAAGTTAGAACTCAGCTTCTAGAAAATGCAAAAAATACATTTGGTCTTAATTTTAAATAATGCTATATTTTTCTTATGTCAGAACCTAAAACTTTAATTACAAAACCAAGCGCAGATTATGAGCTGATAGACAGCGGAAACGGGGAAAAGCTTGAACGATACGGAAAATATGTTCTGCAAAGACCTGATCCGCAGGCGCTTTGGGATGAAACTTTACCGGAAAAAGATTGGAAAGTAGCCGACGCAACCTTTGATGGTGACAGAAAAATTTGGAAAAAGAAAAATGACAGTATGCAAAACGAGTGGCAGATTTCTTTTGGTGACCTTAAATTCAACATCAAACCAACAGCTTTCAAGCATACCGGAGTTTTTCCTGAGCAGGAATCCAATTGGAAATGGATTGAAGAAAAAATCAAAAAAGCAAACAAACCGATAAAAATTTTAAATCTTTTTGGATATACTGGAGGGGCAACTTTGGCGGCACTTTCTGCCGGCGCGGAAGTTACGCATGTTGATAGCTCAAAATCTTCCATTACTTGGGCGAAAGAAAATGCCGAACTTTCTGGACTAGATAAAAAACCTGTCAGATGGATAATTGACGATGCGAAAAAATTCGTAATAAGAGAAATAAAGCGAGGGAATAAATATGACGGCATAATAATGGACCCGCCATCTTTTGGCAGGGGCGCAAAAGGTGAGATCTGGAAAATTGAAAACGATCTTTTACCGCTTCTGAAAGAATGTTCAAAAATACTTTCAGACAACCTAGTTTTTTTCTTGATAAACGGCTATGCAGCGGGATATTCTTCAATCGCGTATTACAATGCCCTAAAATCCATAATGGGGAAATATGGAGGCAGTTTTGAATTTGGCGAGCTTGCGATACAAGAATTAGAAGCTGGGCGACTTTTACCTTGTGGAATTTTTGCAAGATGGTCACGTAAGTAATTTATGATATAATATAGAAAATTATTAATTTAACAAAAAATAATATGGAAGAAAAAAAAGTTTGCTGTATGGAATGGAAAAATCACAAATGCGCACACATTGCGGTAAGTATTCTTGTAATTCTCATTGCTATTTTTTTGGTCAAGGGAATATTTAATTGCGGCGGCAGAGAAAATAAAAATACAGACCAGAATACCATTGTTGTTTCTGGAAAAGGCGAGCTTGCCGTAAAGCCGGATATCGCTACAGTTTCTTTTTCTGTAATGGAAGAAAATAAGGATGTCTCATATGCCAGCGATGCCGTGAATACGAAAATTGCAAAAATTATGAGCACTTTGAAAGTGGACGGAGTTGATGAAAAAGACATTAAAACAACGGATTACAGCATTTATCCGAGGTATAATTATGTAAACGCGCAAATGTATCCTTACAACGGCACACAGGTGCTTGCAGGGTATGATGTGACACAGAGCATTGAAGTGAAGATAAAAGATCTTTCAAAAGCCGGGAAAATAATTACGGATCTTGGAACTCTTAATGTTACGAATATGAGCGGTTTGAATTTTACCGAAGACAAGTATGATGATCTGGTAAGGCAAGCGAGGGATGAAGCAATCGCCGATGCGAGAAGCCAAGCGCAAAGTTTGGCGAAATCTCTCGGCGTGAAGCTTGGCAAAATAGTCAGTTATTCAGAAGGAAGCACCCCGATATATTATGGAATGGGCGTTTCAAATGCTGCACCTATGATGACCAAGAGTGAAGCGGTTTTGCCAACAGGAGAGAATAAAATCACCTCGAATGTAAGCGTGACTTATGAAATTAAATAAACTTTGCGGATAAGCTCAAATGCGAAAGCGGCGCCGCAGGCGCCGCCCTTGCATTCATTTCTTGTTCTATGGTATCATTCATTTAAGCCCGTTTGGGCGGTTTTTTAAAGAAGGTATAAAAATTCATTATGTCAAAATTATCGGATTATATCAGGGATTCAAAAGAAGAAATGAAACACGTGAGTTGGCCGACGCGAAAACAAACATTTATTTTTATGGCGCTTGTCATTATTATTTCAATCGTTGTTTCTGCATATCTCGGCTTTTTTGATTACATATTCTCTTCAATATTGAAGAGCGTTGTTTTTTAATTAAACGCTATGGCAAAACAAATAATAGAGGAAGGAAGACATTGGTACGCCATACATACCTACGCCGGCTATGAAAACGCTGTTGCCAGGAATCTGAAGCAAAGGATTGATTCTTTGAATATGAACGACAAGATTTTCAATGTCGTTGTTCCTGTTGAGAAAAAAATAAAAATAAAGGGAAACAAAAGAGTGGAAGAGGATGAAAAAATATACCCCGGCTATATTTTAGTTGATATGATTGTCACCGATGAATCGTGGTTTGTCGTCAGAAATACGCCTCGCGTGACCGGTTTTGTCGGAGCGGGAGTTTATCCGGTTCCTCTTACCCAAAAAGAAGTGGACTTTTTCCTCGGAAGAATGGAATCCGGCGGATCAGCCAAGCACGTGGTGGATTTTTCTGTGGGCGAATCCGTGAAAATCGTGGACGGCCCGTTCAAGGATTTGGAAGGCAAGATTTCGGAGATAGACAGCGAAAAAGGCAAGGCAAGAGTCATGGTTTTGATGTTCGGCAGAGAAACATCGGTTGAACTTGATTTGCTCCAGATTCGCAAGGCATAACTTTACTTTTTATCGGTTTCCTGATAATTTAACTTGGCCTCTAAATCAAATAATTAAAAAACTATGGCAAAAAAAATAATAAAAAAATTGAAACTTCAAATACCTGCTGGCAAAGCCAATCCTGCTCCGCCGGTTGGCCCGGCTCTTGGCCAGGCAGGCATAAATATCGGAGATTTTGTCAATAAATTCAACTTAGCCACAAAAAACCAGATTGGCGATATTCTTCCTGTGGTTATTACGGTTTATGAAGACAGATCTTATAATTTTGTACTTAAAACTCCTCCGACAGCCACCCTTATTTTGAAAGCTTTGGGACTGGAAAAAGGTTCCGGCAATCCGAACACGAAAAAAATCGGCACGCTTACAAAAGCCCAGGTCAAAGAAATTGCAGAGAGGAAGCTCGTGGATATGAACGCAAACGATATCAATGCCGCCATGAAAATGGTGGAAGGCGCAGCAAAATCAATGGGCGTTGAAGTGCGATGACCCGCACTTCAACGGACCTTTTGAGATATTTTTGGAGTATTATGAACAAAAATATCCAAAAGGTGTACTGCTCCTGTAAGGAGTGGATGTAAAATAAAACTGTAAAATATATAAAAAATAAGGGCGGCAACCGAAGGTTGCCGCCCTTATTTTAATTTCTCGGTTGACTTTTAAACTTATTTTTGCCAATATCTGAAATGGAGTTCGGATAAAAATACTTGAAAAAATAATACAAACGGGGAGGCAGAGAGATGAATTTGCCGAAAGGTGCGTTTAAAATCCATCCTGAAAGCGTAAAATCTTATCTTTCTAAAATTTCAACCGGAAATTGGGGGTTTGTTGCCGGAACAAAAACTTTAGCTGAACTTATGGCTGAAATAGAAAAAGGTGAAAGTTTTTTGGCAAATGCCGGCAAGCTCGGCGTTGTTCGTATTGTTTCAGCCGTTCAGGTCACTGTCTGCTATCGGAACCTTATTTTGCTGGAGCTCTACCGTAAAAAGAACGGCAAATTTTCATATCGGCCACTTTGCGCTTCTCTTTCGGAAAAGATTAATCCCGGGGAGAAACCCAAAGAAGCGGTTTTTCGCAGTATTCGCGAGGAATTGGGTGTTTCAGCCGAAGGCAATTTGGCATCATTAGCATCTTCCAGAAGAAAGACGGAAGTCAATGATTCGGGAAGTTTCCCGGGGCTTAAAACAATCTACTATTTTTATCCTTTCAAAGTTCGTTTTCGGTCTCGGATATACAAAGCAAAAGGTTATATTACAGATGAAAAAGGACGCATAACTCGTTTCATATGGTCAACGAGAGAATCAGGGGAAAGTGTCTTTAAAGAAAATTCCTTAGAATCAGTTTGATCGATTTTTAATCAGTGGCGCGCCGAATCGGCCGCCACTTTTTATATCAAATATTTTTCTATTTCTGCAAACGAAGCCAGCTGCGGGCAATTCGCTTCATCTGTTTTTTCTTTTATATTTACCAAAATGCAATTGATGCCAAGATCATTTGGAACGATATAATCACTTGCGATTCTGTCTCCCACATACAAAAATTGCCCAGGTTTGAATTGCGGATATTTTTTCATCCATATTTTATAAGATGCGCCATCTGATTTTAACCCATCATTTTTTGTGATGATATTGCTGAATGAATCGGTGCGGAATCCAAGATGTTTCAATTTTAATTTTGTTATTTTTAAATTTGAACCGGTTACAAGGTCCAGATTATCGTATTTTTCCTTTAATTTCTTAATGATATCCAAGGTTTTTTTGTCAGGGCTGAGAAATTTTGCTATATTGGCTTTTTCAAGAGCTGTTTGGACAACTTCTTTAGCGTCTGGGATGCCCAACGCTTCTAAACTTTTTCTTCCGCTAAGCCCAGTGCCGTTTTTATACAGATCTTTAAAAAGCTTTTCAGATTCTTTTATGGTTGTTTTTTTGTATTTTGATATTATCTGATATATGTATTTTTGTATGGCAGCATCAATTTCTGGCGACTTGGGATACAGGGTCTGATCCAAATCAAAGCCGATTACTTTTATATTTTTTTTGTAATCAAATTCCATATCAGTTTATATTACCGACATATATTATCACAAATTCGCCCAGATCTTTTTTAAGCTCTTTTTTATATTGCGTTATCAGATAATTCACAAGATTCTTGTCGTCATCCATATTTTTTATCTTATGGTTCATAAACACTGCGGAAGCATAAATTTTTCCTCCGCAGACATTTGCCTGGAAAAATGCCAGCATATCGGATTGCGGATCCGTTTTTCCGGGAATATATTCGCTTATTATCGGATTATTATGCTTATCGCCCTTTTTAACAAGATAATCTATGGCTTTTTTGAGTATATTGACCCCGTTGTAATTTTCCAGATTGTCCATGATTTTATTTTTTGGCCTATCATTATTTTCTTTCGCCTGTTCGGTAAGCATTGCAACCGCATTTTTTGATTTTATTTGGCCGCTTCCTTTCAGATTGTACGGCCCGCTGTCGTTGTTCACTTCACCGCAGGGTTTGGACGGTTCGGAAAGGATTTTTTTTGTCCTTTGCTCTTCGGACAATAGCAGAATATTCGCCCTGTTTGAAAACATAAACATATCGCCGGATTTCAGGCCAAGAGCTTCTCTTAAGGGAACTACATAAGCGTCATGCAATCCAAAAACATTTTCCGGATAAGCGTTCACTATATTGTGCGCTCTTGCTATATGGAACGAATGCAATTTCCCGTCTTCAACGAAGAATATATCGTGCGTCAAGCATGGATCATGTGAAAATTTCAGTTTTTTTGTATCGGGATCAACATAAAAAGACATATCTTTTACAGGATCGAATCTTTGGACTATAGTGGCGGAATTTTTATTTTTCAACAGAGTTTTTTTCGTTGTTCCCATCTGATCAAAGCCGAAATAAGCCCTTGTCCTTTCGCCATAAGTATATGTGCCGTCATTGTCTTTTCTTAATAATTGCTCTTTATAGGCATTTCTCACTTCTTCGCCCGTCTGGTCTCCCTGCTTGTATATTTCGGGAAATATTTTTAATGCAGAATCGGCATTTCTATAAATCGCAAGCACCGAAGCCGATCTTGCGAGCCCTTTCCATTCATCGCCGTGATTTTCGGTCAGGCCTTCGGTATAAACTTTTCGCAATACAGCTTTATGCGCGTCCAAAAACGAATCGCTTTCAACGGTAAGAAAAGGAAACCTCGTCTTGTTCGTCTTGAATATGGGAATAAAATCCTGGATGAACGTGTAGCCGAATTTTGACGCTATTCCAGCCCTGCTTACTTGGATGCCGATATCCAATCTGTGCAGAAAATCCATTTCGTATTTTTCAAATCTGTCCAATTTGGCGATTTCTTCAAGAATGACAGAAACACTGTTTGATAAAAGCTCAAAAACTTCTTCGCAAGCGTCAAAAGCCAGGCACATGACACGAATGCCTTTTTCATCGCTGTTTATCTTATAGTAATACTTATTATCCATTTTCAATTTGATCTGATTTTCTATAGGAACTTCTTTTGTGCCGGTTATTTTATTTTCTTTGACGAAAGATTTAACTTTTATATCATTTGACAATTCTATGTTGGCCCGCCCGAGTTCCGCGCCCAAAACGACCTGGTCAATCAGAGAAAATGAATCTTTTTCTTCACCTAAAAATTTCAAAAGGGTATATCCTATGAGAAAGGGAATTTCCGATTTTATAAAAATGATTCCTTTTTTGGTTTTTATATCAAGCCGTATGTATTTTCTTTCAGCAACCGATACTCTGAAAGGGCAGTCAAAAGTTTTATCTTTGCCGGACAATACAATTTTTGGCGGTTCAAGATACCTATATTCCTTCGGATCTATGAATATATCGCCTTTTTTCTTTGTTTTTGCCGAAGCGACGGCGGAAATAAGCTTGTTTAAAGAGTCGTAATATATATTTTCTTTTTTATTGATTTCTTCCAGGAGTGAAAGGATTTTCGGGTCGATTTTCGGCCTCAGCCAATTCAGATAATTTTCCACTATTTTTTTACTTGCCTCATTTTTGTGCATAAATACCGGCAATACGGTAATTTCTTTTTTGAATAATTCTATTATATTTTTGCTCAGGTTCGGATAGTGAGGGGAGGCGGCAATGCCGTCTTTTATATAATTTCCTCCTTTGCCTTCCACAAATCCATTCTGCATGGCCTGAAGCAAATTTGTGCTCGGAGCGAATGTAACGGTTTCTTCGGAAAAAAGTATGAGATATTTCTGGGTCGGATGGGCAAGGCAGTTCAATATCATTCTCTCAACGCCATCGCGGTTTACAATAAGCGAGCCAAGCACTGCCACATTTTTCCTGTTGGAACTTTCTATGCTGTTCAGGACTTCTCCGGGAGATGTCGTGTTTGTGCAGATGCCGATCAGGCCGTGGTCGCCTTCTTTGGGTGTTAAAAGTATCGCTTCCACCAGCGGAAATTTTGTTTTTATTTTTTTATTCGTGATTTCAGCCATTTTGCATTTATTTTTATTTCCAGTTTTTGCTGTTCCATGAATTTGGAAGATATTCCGGCATCGTATGCTCGTCCGTTTTATCGGAATTCATAGAAAAACAATATATTTTTGGATTCAAATTGAATTTGGCGGATATTTCCGCGATGAATTGCCGGCAGATGCCGCACATATTGCACGGTTCATCCGCGTATTTTGTTGAAATCAATCCTATATGGGTTATTTCCGCATTCTTATCCATTATTGCGGAAAGTATTGCGCACATTTCCGAATGCAGCCCCAATCTTTTGTCCGGGCTTGAATATTGCCCGGCAAAATACAACGTGCTGTTTTTTGTTATGACAGCCGTGCCATAACCCGAGGCCTTATCTGATGTCGGAAAATTCCTGCTTACGCCTTTTATAGCATATTCTTTAAGTTTTTTTATTTTATCTTCTTCATTTTTAACTTTAATATCAACTTTATTCGGGGAAATATCCGAATTTTTCGTCATAGAAAGGATATTTGGTTTCGGATTGTAATATTCGGCCAGTTTTATCGCATTTTCCGCCGATAAAAGCGTTTTTCCTTCGGAATTTATCATTTCGTACGATATCGGAACGCCGGTTCTTATAGAATGGTCGATTATTATCTCAACAGTTTGCGGTAAAACCAAAACATCGGCATCAAAATTATCCGAAAGCGTGATTATCTTCTTGATTTTATAATCTTTTGCCGAGGAAGCCAGCATCAGGGAAATTTGCTCCGAGCTTATATTCAACAGATGTGTGTCAGAATCCACCGAGCCGGCCGCATAAATATTCCCTTTATCCGATATGGCTACGGACGATGTTCTTTTGCTGTCTTTTTTTTTGCTGACGCACAAATTCAGGGCATCTTTTAATATTTTTGTATAATCGCGCATATTTTAAAATACGTCTATATTGCTTCTCAATCTGCTGATATTCAATTTAGTGTCGCTCCAGTCGTAATGCAGAACTTTCTTTAAAAAGTCATTGAAAAGGTGGATCTTGTCCCTTTCGAGCTTAGGATACATTTTTTCCGATCTCTTGCTTGAAAGGCGTATAGTCGGCCTGAAAGGCATTGGGAAAGCGTAATATGGCACGAGAGAGGTTTCTTTTTGCGGTTCCACAAGGATGACGTTTATCGGTTCGTTGAGATATTCGGTGGCGTAATCTATCCTGTGGCTGCCGTCGCAGACAATGTAAAAATCAAAAGGACCGGTGTAGGGAACGCCGTAATTTATAATAGGCGCGTTTGAATTGAAAATATCCAAATATTTTATTGCACTTACCTCGTCAATGAAAAAATTCTGAAGATATCTGTTTGAGATTTTGTGGAGATATTCTTGAGCGTCCTTTACGCAGTATCCGTCAAATTTTTCCACCAGTTTGTCCAAATCCACATAGCCGCCTTTCAGATAATAAGTGTGCTTTTCGACGATAGGCGGAATCATATGGTACGAATCTCTTCCTTCCCAGTCATAATTGATTCCCCCTTCCATTTCATTGACCCTCATTTTTTCTCCTTTGAGAAATTCATCAACGGTTTTAATTATATCAAGCTGGTTCAAATAGATCGTCGGCTGTGGAGAAAAAAGAATCTCTCTTTTTTTGCCGTTCTGTATGGTGGGAAAATCGCACATTGATTTCGGCGGATAAACTTTCGTGAGGGAAAATTTTGCATTCGCATACGGCTTTATTTTTTCTCCTCTTTTGTCGTATATGCCCCGGAACGCCACTTTTCCGAGCACGTTTTTCAGCTCTTCAAAGCTTATTTTATTTTTAAATGTTAATTTGTGTTCCATATTTATCCGGTATTTATTAATAAAATATGATGAAATTTATACTATAATTATATCACTTATTAAGCAAGGGTGCGGATATCGGTTTTTAATGATATTCTATGCTAAAGCGCTGTATTTTAATTTAAAAATGATTCTAAAAATCAAAAAACTTCATAAGGACGCGAAAATACCTAGCTATGCGCATCATGACGATGCGGGATTTGATCTGTTTTCAGTCAAAGATTTTAAGGTGAGGAAAGGCGAGCGGATTGGCGTGCCGACGGGAGTCGCAATGGAAATACCGGAAGGATATGTCGGCCTGGTCTGGGATAAAAGCGGGCTTGCCATAAAGCACGGAATAAAAACCATTGCTGGAGTTGTGGATTCAACATATCGGGGAGAAATATTCGTTGGTGTGATAAATTTCGGCGAAAGCGATTATATTTTTGAAAAGGGCCACAAAATAGCACAGATGATAATTCAGAAAAAAGAAAAAGTTGATTTTGAAGAAGCAAAGGAATTATCCGATACTATACGAGGTGAAAATGGCTTTGGAAGCACAGGGAAATAGTTTGACAGAAAAACCGCAAAATGTTAGAGTATTGAAAGAACCTTTGATATCAGGTTCTTTTTAATAATTTAGTCCGCTTATGCGGGAGAAAGAGGTTGTTTATGGGGGGACAACGACTTTCAACGCCTATTGAAAAAGTTGTAGCAAAGAATTTAAAAAAAACAATGGAAAGGAAAAGATTAAGCCAGTTCATTCTGTCGGAAAAAGCGGGAATAAAATATGATACGCTGGAAAACTTTTTGAATGCGGATCCTATGCATTTGGCCAATCTGGAGCATTTGGACAAATTGGCCAAAGGGCTAAAGGTTGATGTCAGGGAATTTTTCCGGCCGATTAAAAAATAAAGAAAGGATAAAAACAAAACCCTTGGTCCATAGCGGACCAAGGGCTTTTTTATAGGAATTTTTAATTGAAACCGGCGGCTATTTTTTAGGATTTACGGGATAAAGTTTTTCGTCTATCACTCGTGTAAAGCAAACATTTCCGATTCCATGCTGCCAATTTTCGTTTGTTGTCGAATTTGTATAAATTGCCGGCATTGCGACATTTGAATTTGCCGTACTTGTGCTTGCCGCTGTTTTAAATGTGGCACAAAGTTCAAAACTATTTGCCGCAAGTTTTTTGTATTCATAAGGCAATTTTGTTTCCGGATCTGTTGGTACTGTATACCCGCTTATCGGATCATTCAAAGCGTTTAAATTTGCCGGAACTGTGCCTTTATTTTGCCATTGCTGATAAACCAACTGGCCTTGGATGCTTGAAAGATCACTTACTCTTGTTTCATCCATCATTTTTGCTCTTTGCATTGCTGGAGAACCGATGAGAACAATTCCGTAGACAATAGCCGCCGAAACAACAACCGACACCAAAATTATTTTTATTTTAATTTTTTTGCTGTATTCAAAAACCGTTCTTCTCAAATCATAAAGTGAGGATCTGAACACCACTATCGCAACTGCGAGAACAAAGAAAACTTTCAGGAAAAATCTCAAGGTCAGATCTTCTGCGCCGAGAAATCTATATACCAATGTTGCCAAATCAATCGCGATGGTAAGTCCGGTGACAAAAAGGGTTAGAAAAATCATCCATCTTCTTACCCACATATCTTTTTTCTCCGGATTTATTTTCAAATCTTTATTTACTATTTTTGATATGTATAAAAACGCAGGGAAGAAAATGATAAGCGCGGCGATTGCGCCTCTGATCGTGTAATCTGTCTGGCCCAGGTATTCTCCTATGAGCGGAAAAACATTGTCAATTATTTGGAATACCAAAATCAGAAAACTTATCGCGCTTACATAAAGTCCGATAATTATTCCCAATGAAAGAAAAAAATCTTTTGCTGTTGTTTTTGATTGCATAGTTTTAAATTAAATTGATAACATGCTAATTATAGCAGATTAAAGGCAGATTTTCGCAAGGCGAAAATCCGGCCTATAATATGCTATAATAACAATATTATGAGTAGACCAATAAAAATTCTTTTATCAATAGTTTCCTTAATTTTATCAATTAATCTCGTAGCGCTTTTTTCTCAATATTTTTTAATTTTTAATTTAAGTGTTTTGCTAATGTCTTTATTGGTTCTATGGGCATTGGTTTTTTGTATTTTATATTTTAAAACTAATAAAAATTTATTTTTTATTTTATCTATAATACCCTTAATAATTTATCTAGTTTTGGTACTCATGAGTGCTCATTCAATATGATTCACGAAATACTCGAAAAACTGATAAAAATTGCGCTTTCACAGCTTAAAATAAAAGGCGCGGAAACGGTAAAAATAACCTTGGAACATCCGGAAGATATTTCAAACGGCGATTATTCCACCAATATTGCTATGGTTTTGGCTAAGCAAATGGCGCAAAACCCGAGGGAACTGGCAGAAAAAATTGTCGCAGAGATTTCAAAAAACAAACCAAAAAAAATTTCAAAAGTGGAAGTTGCAGGTAATGGGTTCATCAATTTTTATTTATCGGATGATTATTTTATAAAAAGTATTGCCGAAATTTTGAAAGAAAAAGAAAAGTTCGGCAGAAATAAAATTTTTAAAAAACAAAAATTTTTAATTGACCATACAGACCCGAATCCTTTCAAAGAAGTTCATATTGGACATTTGATGAACAACACAATCGGCGAATCTATTTCGCGTATAGCCAAGGAAAACGGAGCTGAAGTAAAAGCGGTAACTTATCACGGCGATGTAGGCCTTCATGTGGCAAAAGGAATTTGGGCTTTAAAAAAACATCACACAGAGCCGAAAAACATAACAGCAGATATTCTTGGAAATATGTATAAAATCGGGAATACCGCTTATGATGAAGACGAAAAAGCAAAAATAGAAATAGAAGAAATAAACAAAAAACTTTACGAAAAAGACAAGGAAATTTACAATGGTTATTATTTGCCCGGAAGAAAGGTGAGTTTGGAATATTTTGAATCTCTTTATAAAAGATTGAACAGCAAATTTGCGCATCATTTTTATGAAAGCGAGGTAAGCGAAATAGGGAAAAAACTTGTTGAAAAAAATATCGGAAAAGTTTTTGAAAAAAGCGAAGGAGCCATAATTTTTAGAGGAGAAAAATATGGCTTGCATACCAGAGTTTTCATAAATAAACTTGGTTTGCCTATTTATGAAGCGAAGGAGATCGGGCTGGCAGTACTCAAAAGGAAATTTTTCAAATATGACAAATCCATAACGATAACCGGAAATGAACAGAGCTCGTTTTTCCAGGTTCTTGAAGTTGCGATAGGAGAAATTTTTCCGGAATTGAAGGGAAAATTACTGCATGTTTCGCATGGTCTTCTTAAGCTTCCGGAAGGAAAAATGTCCTCCAGAGCGGGACAAATTATTACTGTTGAAACGCTAATAAATCAGGTCAAAGAAAAAGTTATGGAAAAAATTTCTAACAGAGATTTTTCCAATAAAGAGAAAGATAAAGTGGCGGAAGAAGTGGCGATTGGTGCAATCAGGTATTCCATACTGCATCAAACAACAGGAAGAGATATTATTTTTGATTTTGATAAGTCAATTTCTTTTGAAGGAGATTCTGGACCATATTTGCAATATTCATATGCACGAGCAAAATCAATTTTAAGAAAAGCGAAAGAAGATGGTGTAAGATATAAAGTTAACCCCAGTCAAATAAAAAACCAATTTGACGGGGCAAGTACTAGCGTACTTGAAAAATTACTTTATAGATTTCCTGAAGTTGTGGAAAGAGCAGGGAATGAATATTCACCGCATTATATTGCTACCTATTTGATTGAACTTGCCTCGGCTTTTAATAATTTTTATGGAAAGGGAAAAATTGTAGATAAAACAGATGTTAATTCACCTTATAAAATTGCTCTTACAGAAGCATTTTCGATAGTTTTGAAAAACGGGCTCAATTTGCTCGGAATTCAAGCACCGGAAAAAATGTAAAAATATTATAAAACCAAAATATGGATAAAAATATAAACATACCTCCAATAGGAGAAAATAGTCAGGAAAATATAGAAAAAGAAAAGAAACGTCTTGCAGATTTTTTACATGGTTACGATCTTTCTGAAGAAGAAATTCATTTATTAACTGGTTCTAAAGATGATGTCGAAAGACAGCAAGACATTGATATGTTTAAAAAACATAATATTTCTGAATTCGAAGCTAATTTATTAATAGATTTGTGTTGGAATAATTTAGAAAATAGAGAATGGATTGAAAAGGAAAAGATTCTTAATTTGCTTAAAGAAAAAGGGTTTAACGATGAAACCCGATCTTTTGTAATAAATTGGAAAATGGAACAAAAAATTTTAGTATTTAAAGAAAATACAAGTAAAGCAAGTATTTTACTTTCTCTGGAAATGGTTGATTTTTATGCCTTTGCAAATAATCTGGAGGAGGTTTTTGCATATCTTAAAGATATTCATAAACAACTAATTTATGATACAAGTCTTACACAAGGAGATAAAAAAGAGATTTCTGAAAAACTTTTTGCAAAAATATTTTCTTCCGCGGAAATTGTTCAACAATTGAATATAAAAGAGTTTGACCAAGAAGCCGAAAGAAGAGATTATACTGAACTTTTTAAAAAAATTGATGGTTTTAAATTAAATTGAAAAATAAAAAAGAGCGGGACGCAAAGCGTCCCGCTCTTTTTTTCCATTAAAAATCTGATACAATTGAAAAAGCAATAATATGGCCGAAAAAAACAATCAAAAACAGGAGAAATCGCAAAAAACCGCTGTAAAAAGCAAAATAGCCGAAAGAGAAGAGGAAATTTTGCAATTCTGGCAGAAAAAGGAAATTTTCAAAAAAACACTTGAAAAGCCGTCAAAAGGCGAATTCATATTTTATGATGGTCCGCCTTTTGCCTCCGGACTTCCGCACTACGGGCATATTCTTGCCGGCACCATGAAAGATTATATCGGCAGATACGAGACGATGAAGGGTATGTATGTGCCGAGGCGCTGGGGCTGGGATTGCCATGGCCTTCCCATTGAAAATCTTGTTGAAAAGGATCTGGGTTTGAAATCGAAAAAAGATATAGAAGATTTTGGTTTGGAAAAATTCAACGATATCGCCCGGACAAAAGTTTTCACTTATGTTGATGACTGGAAAAAAGTTATTCCGAGAATGGGCCGTTTTGTGGATATGGAAAACGATTATAGGACGATGAATCCGACATTCACCGAAACTGTCTGGTGGATTTTCAAAGAACTTCATAAGAAAGGTCTGGTTTATGAAGGATTCAAATCAATGCACATTTGCCCTCATTGCGAGACGACACTTTCCAATTTTGAAGTCGGACAGGGATACAAAGATATCGCCGATATTTCCATAACCGCAAAATTTGAGCTTGCTGACGAACCGGGAACTTATTTTCTGGCATGGACCACAACTCCGTGGACTTTGCCCGGAAATGTTGCTTTGGCTGTTGGAAATGACATTGATTATGTAAAAATGTCTTTAAAAAACTTTCCGGGAATAAGCGATGGCATTTATATATTTTCCAAGAAAGATTATGAAAATTATCAAATCCTGGTTGAAACCGAAAAGAAAAAAAATGATAAAGTTAAATCAGAAATTTTAGAAGAGATGAAAGGCAAGGATCTTATCGGCAAATCATACAAACCTCTTTTCAATTATTACAAAAAAAGCGAGCTTAAAAACGGAGAAAACGGATTCAAAGTCTATGGAGCGGATTTTGTTACGACAGAAGACGGTACGGGAATCGTCCATATCGCGCCGGCTTTCGGAGAAGATGATTTGAATTTGGGGAATCAATATAAATTGCCTTTTATCCAGCATGTAGACCACTCAGGCAGATTTAAAAAAGAAGTAAAAGATTTCGCGGGAATGAAAGTCAAGCCGATAGAAAATCCGCAAGCCGCCGATATTGAAGTGCTGAAATTTCTGGCAAAAAAAGATCTTGTTTTTGCCAAAGAAAAATTTACTCATTCGTATCCGCACTGCTACAGGTGTGATACTCCGCTTTTAAATTACGCGACAAGTTCATGGTTTATTGAAATAACAAAATTCAAACAAAAGCTTTTGGAAGAAAATAAAAAAGTAAAATGGGTTCCAAATGATCTCGGCGAAGGCAGGTTTGGAAAGCTTTTGGAATCCGCACCGGATTGGTCAATCTCAAGGTCAAGATTTTGGGGCGCTCCGATGCCTGTATGGAAATGCACCCACGACGGATGCAAAGAAAAAGAATTCATAGGTTCGCTTGAGGAATTAAAAACCAGGACAAAAAGCAAAAACAGATTTTTTATAGTCAGGCACGGTGAAGCGGAAAGCAATATTACAAATCTCCTGAGTTCAAATCCTAAGGCAATAAATCATCTGACGGATCTCGGCAGAAAAGAAGCCGTTCAGGCCGCAAAAAATTTGGAAGGCAGAAAAATCGATGTGATTTATTGCTCTCCATTCATGAGGACCAGAGAGACCGCGGAAATAATCGCGGATGATATCGGTTTTCCCAAGGATAAGATTGTTTATGACGAACGCTTGCATGAAATTTACGCCGGAGTCCTTGACGGCAGGCCGGATTCGGAATATCAGGCATTTTTTGAATCAAGGGGCGCCAAATTTTGGAAGACGCCCGAGGGCGGAGAAAATTATACTATGGTGAAAAACAGGATGACGCAGTTTGTTTATGACAGGGATGCCGAAAATGAGGGAAAAAATATTCTGGTGATTTCTCACAATACGCCTGTATATCTTATGTTTGCCGGCGCTTACGGCTTATCCGAGAAACAGGCAATTGCCATGAGAATCCAAGGCAAGCCATTTATAAATAATTCAGAAATAAAAGAATTGGTTTTTGCTCCGATTCCGCACAACAGGAATTATGAGCTCGATCTGCACAGGCCATTTATCGATGAAATCCAGTTGAAATGCCCTTGCGGAGGAATAATGAAGAGAATTCCGGAAGTTTTTGATTGCTGGGTTGAATCCGGCTCTATGCCGTACGGGGAAATGCATTATCCGTTTGAAAATACGGATAAATTTGATCCTAAAAAACATTTGGGATTTCCTGCGGATTTTATCGCTGAAGGTGTGGACCAGACAAGAGGATGGTTTTATTCAATGCTTGTCATCTCTGTAGCGCTTTTCGGCGAATCGTCATACAGAAATGTCATTGCAAACGGCACGGTGCTTGCAGAAGATGGATTAAAAATGGCAAAAAAATTGAAAAATTATACCGATCCTGTTTTGCTTGCCGATAAATACAGCGCTGATGCCATTCGCCTGTATCTTCTTTCTTCTCCAGCTGTTCACGCCGAGGATTTGAAATTTTCCGATAAAGGAGTGGATGAAGTTTTGAAAAAAACCATTATGCGATTGCAAAATGTCTATTCCTTTTTTGAAATGTACGGCGGTTTTGACCTGGCCGGTCAGGATGCGAAAAGCGGGAAAAATGAATCAAAAAACATTCTGGACAGATGGATTCTTGCCCGCCTAAAGGAAACCTCGCTTCAAATAACTAAAGCGACCGAAAGCCATGAGCTTGATCACGCTACGCGGCCAATCGGAGATTTTGTGGAAGATCTCTCCACCTGGTTTTTGAGAAGGTCGCGCGACAGATTCAAATCGGAAGATTTGGAAGATAAAAATTCGGCAATGCTTACAACAAAAACCGTAATTTTGGAACTTTCCAAACTTATCGCGCCGGCAATGCCGTTTCTTGCGGAAGATCTATATCTGAAAATCACCGGCGGGATGGAAAAGGAGAGCGTACACTTGGAGGACTGGCCGGATTATCTCGCCAAGGAGCTTTCAAAACCGGAAACGGAAATAATTGAAAAAATGAAAGAGACGAGAAATATTGTTTCTTTGGGACTTGAGGCGCGGGCAAAAGCCGGAATAAAAGTCAGGCAGCCGCTTGCCGAATTAAAGATAAAAAGCGAAAAATTGAAAAATAATGAGGAATATCTCGGCTTAATCGGAGACGAGCTCAATGTGAAAGAAATTGTATTTGACAAATCCATAGAAAATATAGTAAAGTTTGATTTGAATATAACGGAAGGACTCAAAAATGAAGGAATTATGCGCGATATTATAAGATCAATTCAGGAACTCAGAAAGAGCAAAGAACTAAAACCGGGAGATACCGTAAGTTTGGCGGTTGATACTAATGAAGCAGGCAAAAAAATATTCAATAAATTCTCGGCGAAGATCAGAAAAGCGGCCGGACTTTCAAAAATAAATTTTGGAAAAGCCGAAGGCGGAAAAATGATAAATTTTGAAAATATAAAGGTCACATTATCAATAAAATAATTTATAAAATATATGAATATGAACAAATTTGAAGGAGGAACAATGGCGCCCGAAAGAAAGATTAAAGAAAATATAATCACAAATGATTTTAAAAATATATTTAGTGGAGAAAATGATCCAACGAAAAGGAATTATCTCAAAACAGCTGAAAGGGTTATCAATAATCTCAATGAAAAGAATTGGCAAAGCCCGCTTCTGATAAGGGATCTCGTTAAACAGATTGAGGGCGCGGTTGATGTGTGTAAAAAAATACAGAATGAAAATAAGGATCCATACGATGCCGGATATGATGTTATGGCAAGAGTGGGGAAACTCGAAAGTGACCTCGGAATTTTTTTGAACAAAATTGAAGGAAACGAATTCAAAAATATTCAGGATCTCAAGGATGAATTTCAGGAGCAAAAAGAAGCTGTACAGGAGATATATAATCTAATTACGGAAAAAGATCAAGAAATGGCGGGGGTATGATTGTTTTATATGCATCGCATCTATACCACCAAAGCGATAATTGTAAAAAGTTCGCCGGTCGGCGAAGCGAACAAATTTTATTTTTTATTGACGAAAGATTTCGGATTTATAAAAGCTTTCGCTCAAAGCGTGCGCCTACAGCAATCAAAACTCAAAGGTCATCTCTCGGATTTTTGCGTAGCAAATATTTCGCTGGTGAAAGGCAAGGAAATCTGGCGAATCACAAGCGCAGAGGTGATTTGCCAGAATAATTTCCTGCCTGGCCGGCAGGCAGGTCTGAAAAATCCGGGAAAAATGGAAATTGCAAGAAATATTTTCTCTCTGCTTTTGCGTTTGCTTGCCGGCGAGGAAAAAAACGAAGCGCTTTTTGACTGCATTGATTCTTTCTACGATTTTTTGTCGCAAAATGATCTGTCGCAAGACAATTTGAAAAATCTTGAGACGATTACCGTCCTCAGGATCCTTTATCATCTCGGATATTTCAAAGAATCGTTCGATTTATCAAAATTCGCCGAAAATAAAGAGCTTTCCCTGAGCTCGTTTGAATTATTCAAGGATAAAAGAAGATTGGCGATAAAAGAGATAAACTTAGCTCTAAACGAAACTCACTTATAAAATATTGTGTTATAATATAATGAATTATGGAAGATTCCGATGAGAAAAAAAGCAAGATAGAAGAGGCGCAAAGTGCTTTGTATTCAAGAAATGCAAGCGGTATTTTCTTGAAAAAAAGGCATCCGCTGAAAAATGAGAACGAAGCGGGAAACATACCTTCAGAATGGACTCCGGAAGAAGAGAAGCCGGAAAGCGCAGTCAATATCCCTTATGCAAAAATCCTCATTGGAGCTCTTATTTTTTTTATTCTGGCGGTTGGTTTTACTTTTTATAAATTCTTCGGCGGTTCAAACACCGTTTCGGGCAACAATATAAATATTCTTGTGAGCGGGCCGGTATCGGTATCGGGCGGGGAAGTTTTTCCTCTTGATATCAAAGTGGAAAATAACAATAATATTGACCTTAATAATGTCAGCCTGCTTGTTGAGTATCCGGACGGCACGCGTGATCCGGCTGATTCATCAAAAGCTATGCCGAGATACAGCGAGGTCATTGGAAATATAAATGCAGGGAAAAATATAGAGCGCATCGTAAAAGCATCTATTTTTGGGGAAGAGAATACTCCGAAGCTGATAAAGATAACCGTGGAATACAAAATAGCCGGTTCAAACGCGATTTTTGACAAGGAAAAAGATTATAATCTTTTGATCAGCTCTTCACCGATCAATATCGTGGTGACCGGCGATTCGGAAGTGAATGCGAATCAGCAGGCGAATTATTCCGTCAGTATCACTTCAAACTCTTTGGCTGTCGTAAAAGGGCTGATATTGAAAGTTGATTATCCTTTCGGTTTTAATTTTATTTCTGCAAATCCTTCGCCTTCGTCTATTGATAACGGTGTTTTTAATATAGGCGATCTTGAGCCGGGAACGAAAAGGACAATCAACATTTCCGGCTCCATAAACGGCCAGGACGGCGAACAGCGCGTTCTGAAATTTACCGTTGGCACTCCCACGAGCGACAATACTGCCGTAAACACGCCATTTGCCGTGTATTCAATGGATGTTTCAATCAAAAAATCGTCCGTTGGCATCGCATTGTCTGTTAATCAGGATTCCGGCAATCAGGTGCCGATCGGCATAGGCAGCAAAGCCAATGCATCCATTGATTGGCAGAATAATCTGCCTGAACAGATATACAATATGACCGTCAATGTGAAATTTGTCGGCCAGGCGCTTGATAAGCAATCGGTGAACGTAAGCAACGGATACTACAGCTCATCAAATAATTCCATTACTTTTGACAGAAGCACTATTTCCGGCCTTGATACGGTCAATCCTTCCGATGGGGGCAATATGACTTTTGATTTTTCCACACTGCTTCCATCGCTGAATTCAAATATACCGTTTGCCAATTCGCAGCTGATTATGGATATTACGGTTACCGGCGTTCCGGCAAACGGAAATAATTCGGTGCAGACGCTTTATACAGGCGAGAAAGTTTTGAAAATTTCATCTGCTTTAAATTTAATATCGCGCGGCTTCAGAACTGTCGGGCCGTTTGAAAACAGCGGACCGTTTCCGCCGAAAGTGGACAATCCGACAACTTATACGATTACCTGGACAGCCACAAATTCTTTCAATAATGTAAATAATGCAAAAGTTATTGCCACTTTGCCGTCAAATGTAATTTGGACAAACTTTACGAGTCCGGCAAGCGAACAAATCAATTATGATCAGGCGAGCGGACGGATCACTTGGAATATCGGAAATATGCAAGCGAACACCGGAGTCAGCCATTCGCCGCGGGAAGTTTCTTTCCAGGTATCCATCACTCCGAGCATTACGCAAGTCGGCTCAAACATAACTCTTCTCAGCGAAGCGACGATAAGCGGAACAGACGCGTATTCCGGAGAAATTTTGAATGATACGGAGCCAGCTGTTACCACAGACATTGCATCTGATCCGGCATATCAAACGGATATCGGGAAGGTGGTTCAGTAGCTGGAAAAATAATAATTTTTAAGTTAAAGTGTTCATATGAAAGCTAAAAACGAAAATAATAAACGAATGGAAGAAATTATTTCTCTTTGCAAAAGGAGAGGTTTTGTATATCCCGGCTCGGAAATCTACGGCGGACTTGGCGGAGTTTATGATTACGGCCATTACGGCACTCTGTTGAAAAACAATATCAAGGATTCTTGGCAGAAGTCCATGATTCAGGACAGAGATGATATTTATCTTTTAGATAGCGCTATTTTTATGCACCCGACGGCATGGATTGCTTCGGGGCACGTGGGAAATTTTGACGATCCTCTGATTGAATGCAGAAAATGCCACAACAGGATGCGAGCCGACCATTTTCTTGAAGAATTTGGAATCCATGCGGACAAAATGCCTTTGGATTTTATAAATAAAGAGCTTGATAAATTGCGGGAAGAAAAGAAATTAAAGTGCTCGCAGTGCGGCGAGACCGATATAACTCCGGCGAAAAAGTTTTCCTTGATGATTAAGTCCAATTTTGGTTCGCCGACCGAAGAGCTAAAAGAAGAAAACGTTGTTTATTTAAGGCCGGAAACTTGCGGAGGAATTTATTTGGAATATAAAAATGTCATTGACTCGTTGCATCCGAAATTGCCTTTTGGCATTGCGCAAATAGGGAAAGCTTTCAGAAATGAAATCGCCGCAAGACAATTCATATTCAGGACTCGGGAATTTGAGCAGATGGAAATGCAGTATTTCATCCATAAAAAAAACACGAAGAAAATTTACGATATGTGGAAGGATATTCGGATGAAATGGTTCATAGAAAATGGTATTCCTAAAGAAAAATTGAAATGGTATAAGCACGAAAAATTGGCACACTATGCTTCTGAAGCCTATGATGTCTATTATGATTTTGCTTGTTTCGGTAAGTTTGACGAAGTGGAAGGAATCCATGCGCGGGGCGATTGGGATCTGTCCCAACACTCCAAATTTTCCGGCGTTCAGCTTGATTATTACGACGATGAGACGAAAGAGAGATTTATTCCGCATATTGTGGAAACATCTGCAGGTTTAGGACGATTTGTGCTTATGTTTTTGGATTTTGCTTATACGGAAGATGAGCTTGGAGGAGAAAAAAGATTGTTTTTGAAACTGCCGAAGCATCTTGCGCCGATAAAAATCGCAGTATTTCCGCTTTTGAGGAACAAACCGGCGCTTGTTGAAAAAGCCAAAGAAATTTTTGAGAATCTGAAAAAAGATTTTATGTGCGAGTTTGACGACAACGGCAATATTGGCAAAAGATACCGAAGGCAGGATGAAATCGGCACGCCGTATTGCGTGACAGTGGATTTTGATACGATTGAAAAAGACAATACCGTGACTGTGCGAGACAGGGATAGCGGAAAACAGGAAAGAATTAAAATAGAAAAATTAGCGGATTATTTCAAAAAAGCATTTTAAATATGCAATACACAAAAAAAGTTTTAAAGAATGGTTTGAGGATTATCACGGTGCCGATGAAGAGCAATCCTACGGTTACGGTACTTGTGCTTGTTGAAGCCGGTTCAAAATATGAGAACAGAGAAAACAACGGCATTTCACATTTTCTTGAGCATATGTGTTTTAAGGGAACAAAAAAAAGACCAACTGCTTTTGATATTGCGAAAGAACTTGATAGTGTAGGTTCTCAATACAACGCTTTTACTTCTCATGAATATACCGGATACTGGGTAAAATCGGATTATAAAAATCTGTATACGACTCTGGATGTTGTTTCCGATATGTATTTGAACCCGATCTTTCCTGAAAAAGAAATAGAAAAGGAAAAAGGAGTGATTATTGAAGAGATAAACATGTACAATGATATGCCGAAGCAAATTGTCGAGGAAGAATTTTATAAACTTTTGTACGGCGACCAGCCGGCAGGATGGCCAGTTGGAGGCCCGAAAGAAAATATCCATAAAATACAAAGAAGAGATTTTATAGATTATCGGAACAAGCATTATGTCGCAAGCGCAACCACAGTGATTATTGCCGGCAATATAAACGAAAAGGACGTTTTGAAAAAAATAACAAATATTTTCAGGAATATAAGCAAATATAAAAAAGAAGAAAAGAAAAAAGTTTTTGAATCACAAGTAGCGCCACAAATAAATCTTTTTTATAAAGATACAGATCAAACTCACATTATTCTAGGCGTTCGTTCTTTCAATATTTACAACAAATATAATCCAGTCATAAGAGTTCTCCGCGGAGTTCTTTCAAGTGGTTTCAGTTCGCGGCTTTTTAAAAAAATGAGAGATGAAATGGGTATTTGTTATTATGTCCATGCGGGAAATGACGAACTTACTGACCATGGTGTTTTTTATGTTTCTGCCGGAGTTGACAGTAAGAGAGTTAAAGAAGCAATAGTTGCGATTTTGGAAGAACTGAAAAAATTAAAAGTGAAACTTGTTGACAAAGATGAACTGGATAAAGTCAAACGATCTCTTATTGGAAGATTAAATTTGGGGCTTGAATCTTCCGATTCTATTGCGAGTTTTTACGGCGGGCAGGAAATCCTGAAGGAAAAAATCAAGACATCGGAAGATATCGTCAAAGAAATCAAAGCGGTAACGGCGGAAGAAATCAAATTTATAGCAGAAAGAATATTCAGGAACGAAAGATTAAACTTGGCTATCGTCGGAAAATTCAAGGATAAAAAAGAGTTTTTGAATGTCCTGAAATTCTGATTGCATCTTGAAAAATAATGTGCTAATCTCTAGCTCTATGAGTAAAAAGGAAAAATCTGCAAAAGTGAGCGGAGAGAAGATATACGAAATCGGATATCATATCATTTCCTCTGTCGCGGAAGAGCAGATTCCGGCTGAGGTCGCGAAAATAAAAGAATATTTGGCCAAAGAAAAAGCTATTATTATTTCTGAAGAAATACCAAAATTAAGGCCGCTTGCATATTCAATCAAAAAAGCATTCGGCGGCGCTTACAAAACCTTTGACAAGGCGTATTTCGGCTTCATAAAATTTGACCTGCCTACCGGCCAGGCAGGATTGCCTGAAGGAGGAGATATCACGAAAATAGACGAAAAGCTGAAAGCCAACGAAAACATTCTCAGATATATTGTCGTGAAGACCGTCAGAGAAAACACAATGTATTCTCCGAAGATAACAATATTCTCGGATAAGGAAGGAAAAATAAGGCCGGCAACCATAAAAGCGGATAAAGTCACAAAGATAGAGGAAAAGTCCGCTTCAACGGAAGAAATAGACAAATCAATAGAACAATTCATATCTAAAGAGGTGGAAATATAGTATAATAATCTTATGAATATAAACAAAGCTTTTTTGTTCGGTAATTTGACCAGAGATCCGGAGCTCAAATCGCTCCCATCGGGAATTAAAGTTGCTTCTTTTGGTGTTGCCACGAACAGGACTTGGAAAAACAAGGACGGAGTAAAACAAGACAGCGTTACATACCACAATGTTGTAGCTTACGGCAAACCGGCAGAGCTTATTGCCCAATATCTGAAAAAAGGCAGAAGTATTTTTGTTGAAGGAAGGATAGACAACAGGAGCTGGGACGACAAGGATGGAACGAAAAAATACAGAACGGAAATAATCGTTGAAAATTTCCAATTTGGGCCGAGTGCAGGAGGAATATATTCCGGAAAAGATTCAACTGCCAGTGTGGAAACTCCGGCAAAAGAAAAAGCGGAAAAAATGGACACGATAGAATATCCGACAGAAGAGATTAACCCGGAAGATATACCGTTTTAAAATTAAAAATTAAAAATGTAACCAAATATATGAAACAGTGTTTTTTCTCGCAAAATAATATCAAATACGTGGATTACAAGGATATCGCCCTGCTGAAGCAGTTTTTGAATCCGCATGCGAGAATCCAAGGCAAAAAGAAAACTTTTGTCTGTGCAAAAAGCCAAAGGCAGCTCGCAGCAGCGGTCAAGAGAGCCAGATTCATGGCACTTTTGCCTTTCGTGGCAAAATAGCTCCTCCTGTTCATGGCAAAGTTAAATTACAACGAAATAAAAGAAAGAAAATATATCATCTACGATGGCGCGCCTTATGAGGTCTTATCCAGCAAAATCGGCTCAAAAGGAGGATACAAAGCAGTAAATGTCACTAAATTAAAAAATCTTATAACCGGAAAAGTTGTAGAAATATCTTTTCACCAATCTGAGAGGGTGGAGGAAGCCGATATTGAATTCAAAGAAGCAAAGTTTTTGTATACAAGCAAGGGCCAGTTTTGGTTCTGCAATCCAAAAAATCCAGCCGATAGATTCAAGCTTGAAGAAGATGTTATTGGCATGCCGGCAAAGTTTATGAAAGCAAATTCAATCGTAGAAACTATGGTTTTTGAAGATAAAATTATCGGTGTTCATCTTCCGATAAAAGTTGATCTTAAGGTCACCGAAGCGCCACCTGCCGTAAGGGGAGACACCTCAAGCGGCGCAACCAAGCAGATTACGCTTGAGAGTGGTGCAATCATAAACGCTCCTTTATTTATCACGGAAGGCGAAATTATTACCGTGAATACCGTAGACGGACAATATGTTTCAAGAGCAGGGAAATAAATTTGACTTATTTTTACAATGTAATATTCTTTAAATAGAGTGATTTTTCTAATTCAAAAAACCAAGGCGGAAGGGAAATCAAATGTTAAATGAAAAATCAAATCCGACGTTTGAATTGAAAGAAGGCATCATCGGCTTAATCATTAGGATTGAAGGACATCAAGAACTGATTAATCAGATTATTAATTGCCAAGCGGAACTGAAAGTTTTTCCTGTAATTCCTTACAACAATAATAATGAAAGTATGTATGTCGTTCTTTTCGACAAGAAAGACGAAGAAAAAGCGGGGAAGATTAAAAAATGGCTTTTAGGTCAGGGTATTAAAATGACAGACATTTTATAACATCTATATGAAAATAAGGGCGACCATTGGCCGCCCTTTTTATTGCATTCATATTTTTTAAAACTTTGATATAATGAAATAATGAAAGACAGATTGATTTTAAAATATATACCGCTTGATAAATCTTGGATTATCCGCATGGGAGTTCTGGATATTTTGAATGGTTACAATGACATTGAAAAATTTTTGGATAAACAGAAAGATTTAGGAGATGATTTATTGGCGCTCAAAAGAGTTTCAAAAACATGGAATACAAATGAACCGCTTGATGTAGGGGAGTCAGGTTCACTTTATCGATTTATGAAATTTGCTTCATGGAAGCTAGGTTTGAATAAAAAATTTATTTTGAGAGGAACGCTCAAAAATAGAAAAATAAATAATAATCCAGATATTGTGAATTGGTCGCAAAAGAAACTATTAAAACTTGATAATGGAACGTCGCAATGGGCGAATGCGTCAGCGCTTTTGGGAGACAAAGAAAAAATAAAAAATCCTCCATATAAATTGAAACTGACTTATGAAGCTGTTTCTCATTGGAAAAGACAGAGGAAAAATAATAAAAGTTGGCTTCCAAGATACGACGAAACGATTTCTAATCAAGCAAAAACTTATCTGGGATTACTGAAAGGCAAAAAAACAAAATTTGTTCCGGGGCAATCGGAAGATTTTTGTTTTGCTTATATATTTGGTTTTATGACAGCCAAGGAAGGTGAAAAAAGATGGCCAAGTTTGAAAGGCCATGAAAGTAACAGGATTGCTGAAATGAAAAAAGTTTTAAAACAGGCAAAAAACAACCGGAAAATCACATCCAAAGACCATCGTGTAATTCAAGCCATTGCTATGTGGGCAAGGGCCAATAGAAAAGATATAAAGATAGCATATCCATCGGCGGTAAATAAAAGTTGGCCGCAATTCTGGAATTTTATCGAAAATAATTAAATTAAAGAATAAGTTGACATATTTTTTATAATGTATTAATCTTTTAAATAGACTGTTTTTCTAGTCTGATGGGAAATTTAAAATCTCAAATAGAAGGAGATTGCAATGCTTAAAGCAACTTTTTCAAGGAAACCAACTGTTTACCTGACGATTACTAATAATTTTATCGAATTTCTAAACGAGAAAAATAACCATGGATTCTCCGAGAAAGATTATTTTTTTACTCTCGAAGATATGGAAAAAATCAAAAACATTCTTTCGAATCAGGAGGATAGACCCAAGATTCAAATAGAAGGAGTTTTCGATCACATAGTAATTAGGGGTTTTAGCAACAAATTCAAACCTCTTTTCCGCAGGTTTAAAGAAGAAAGACATATTAAGCCGGCGCTTAGTTTCGGCGGTTTTGAAGAAAGCAACGAAAAAGAAGAAAATAATTATTATTCTGATTTCTTCACGCCAGAGCATGGCAAAGAGATAGAAGCATGGTTTTATGAAGAGAAAGGGAGACAGCAAGAAAAGTGGGGCGATGAGGAAGCAAAAGCCATAGAAGAAAATATGGCAAAGTTGAAGGGAAGCTGAAACAAGAATTTGCAAGTAAGGGCGACCATCACAGGCCGCCCTTTTTTATTTTCTAAAAATAGTTAGCTAGCTGAATAAGCTTTTTATCAATCCCAAAATTCCTACAACAATCAATAATTCGGCAAGCGATATTGTAAAATTGATTTTCGGATCATACATTGCAATGACACCAAGTATGATAATGATAGCCCACCAGATCTGCTTCATAATTTTATATTTCTTTTAATTTCGCCCTTATAACTTTCAATATTTCATTTGCGATTTTCGGATTTTCTTTCAGGTATGTTCTTGCGGAATCATATCCTCGGCCGATTTTTTCGCCGTTGTATTCGTACGATGAACCGGATTTTTTGATGATTCCCATTTTTTCTCCAAGCGCCAGCATTTCGCCTTCTTTTGAAATGCCCTCGTTGTACATAAGGTCAAACTCCGTCTGCTTGAACGGCGCGGCAACTTTATTTTTAACGACTTTCACTCTTACGCGTCCGCCCATCACTTCATCACCTTTTTTTATCTGGGCGATTCTCCTGATATCAAGCCGAACGGAAGTGTAAAATTTCAAAGCCTTTCCGCCCGGAGTTGTTTCCGGATTGCCGAACATCACGCCGATCTGCATTCTTATCTGATTGATGAAAATTACGATAGTTTTTGATTTTGCCACAATTGCCGTGAGTTTGCGGAGCGCTTGAGACATCAATCGCGCCTGTTTGCCTACATGATACGCGCCCATATCTCCCTCAATCTCATCTTTTGGGGTGAGGGCGGCAACGGAATCTATAACGATAACATCTATTTTTCCGCTTCTCACAAGAGAATCCACGATATCAAGAGCCTGCTCTCCCGTATCCGGCTGAGAAATCAATAATTGGTCAATTTTAACGCCAAGCTTCTTTGCATACTCGGGATCCATGGCATGCTCGGCATCGATATATGCGCCGATACCGCCCATTTTCTGGGCTTCAGCGACCACGTGGAGAGCGAGTGTTGTTTTTCCCGAAGATTCTGGGCCGAAAATCTCAACAATTCTTCCGCGGGGAAGTCCACCGACGCCAAGCGCCGCATCAAGCCCGATTGAACCGGTTGGAATAGCGTTTACATCAACTCTCGGCTTCTCACCGAGCATCATGATGGCTTCGTCGCCGAATTTGGTCTGAATGGCTTTCATCGCATCTTCAATGGAGCGCATATCCTTGCCGGAATTTTTTTCCTTCTCCGCTACCGAATCAATTTTTTCCCTTTTTTCCGCTTCAACTTTCTTTGCTTTTTGTTTTTTCATTATTTTTTAATTATTAATAATCGTATTTATAAGTAATTATATCATACTTTTGTATTTTCTTTAGCGAGCTCAGTAAGTGATTTTGAATGCCTTGGAAGGAGCGACGGCGACGGACAGAGAAAATTTTCAGCAGGAAATTTTCGTGCATTTAAAATCACTTACTGAGCGAGCGGTCGCAGCCTGCTCTATTTATAAATAACTTCAATAATTTTTTCCGTCTCGCTTCCGAATCGATCGCTTGCTTTTATAGTGATTATGTTGTAACCGGGAGAAAGAAGCAATTCTTCTTTGAAATTTCCTTTTTCATCTATGAATATTTTTCTGTCATCAAGGCTTATGTCGCTGATATTTTTGGCTATGCCGGAGATTTCAAGCGTTGAAGTAGCTATAGTAGCGCCATTTTGCGGAAAATACACAATTATTTTTGGTCCGGAAGCGATCCTTTGGATTTCATAGAGCGTGTATCCGACAACCAAAAACAGCAAAAGAACGACGGTTGCTATAAAAATATTTTTTCTGGTCTTATATCTTTCAGTCATAAAAGCTTATAGAAAATCTCCGTCATTTCGCATCTCATCAAGCTGTTTTTTCGCGACCGGATCGATTTTTGATTCAATTTCCGTCTCTGTGTCTATGACTTCTCTCGGTTTCGCTCCATCGCCTGGCCCGACAATGCCTCTTTCCTCAAGCAAATCAATCAGCCGTGCTGCGCGCGCATAACCGACCCTTAGTTTCCTCTGAAGATACGATGTGGAGGCCTTGCCTGCTTTCAAGACCTCTTCTTTGGCTTCCGCGTAAAGCTCATCGTCGTCTTCCAAATTATTATTGTCAAACATTCCGCCGGCTACATCGCTTATTTCGTTGCCGGAAACTTCCCCAAGATCTATTTCTCCTCCGATAAGCTCGTTTTTATATGAATTTACCAGATATTTCACGATATCCTTGACTTCTTTTTCCGATATGAATGCCGACTGGATTCTTATAGGTTTTGACATCTCTCCGCCCAAATAAAGCATATCTCCGGCGCCAAGGAGTTTTTCTGCGCCCATAGTGTCAAGAATAGTCCTTGAATCCACTTGAGATACGACTTGCAGGGCGATTCTCGTCGGAATATTCGCCTTGATAATGCCGGTAATAATCCTTACTTCCGGCCTTTGGGTTGAAAGGATGAGGTGAATGCCGACAGCTCTTGACATTTGCGCCAGACGAATGATTCCAGCTTCCAATTCCCGAGGATAAGATGCCATAATATCAGCCAATTCATCTATGACTATGATTATGAAAGGCATTGGCTCCGGAACAGCATCTTTTTCAGGGCTGTATTTACCGCTTTTTTTCAATTCTTCCATTTTTTTAACAGCTGGAGCCAAAATATTCTTATGGTAAGAATCAATGTCTTTTACTGATTTTGATTCAAGGATATCGTATCTGCGGTCCATTTCTTTGGCTGCCCATTTCAAAGCTATGATCGCTTTTTTTGCGTCGGTAATAACAGGTGTGAGCAAATGGGGAATTTTGTTGTACAAAGTGAGTTCCACGCGCTTCGGATCTATCATTATGAATTTCAGATTCTCGGGAGAATTTCGGTAAAGAAGGGAAGTTATCATTGTATGGATAGTGACGGATTTCCCGCTTCCGGTGGCGCCGGCAATGAGCGCGTGAGGCATTTTTGCCAGATCGGCAAAATGAGATTTTCCGGAAATGCTTTTTCCCAAAGTTACGAGAAGCGATTTGTCGGATTTTTGGAATTCTTCCGAGCCGATGAGTAACGCCAACCCGACGGTTGATTTGACCGAATTCGGTATTTCAATTCCCACGAGCGATTTTCCGGGAATTGGCGCTTCAATGCGGACCGGATGTGCGGCAAGGGCGAGTTCAAGATTACTCGCAAGCGAAATGATTTTGGAGAGCCGGACGCCTTCCGCCGGTTTGAGAGCGTATCGCGTGACGGACGGTCCGATGGAAACTTCATCCATCTCCACATCAATGCCGAAATTCTGCAAAGTTCTTTTTATGATGTTCGCGTTTGCTTTCACATCGCCCGAAACCACCCTGCCTTTATCGTCTTCAAGAAGAGACAGCGGAGGAGGAACATAATTTGCGCTTATAACCGGATATTTTGAAAATTTCAATTCCTCTTCCTCCCCATTTTTCTTTCCTAATATTACTTTTGTTTTATCTTTTTTCTTCTCTTCAGTTTTTTCCTCTTCAATTTGTTTTGTTTGCGGAAGTATTTCGTTTTTATTGTCGGTTATTTTTAAATCCTTGATTTCATCTTCCCTTTCTTCTTTTTTGAATTTTTTCCAGAACAGAATAGATTCCATTGTCAGCTTTGTTTCAAATACGATGAGGCATGCGATAACAATAAGCGCAAGCAGAATTATCATGCTTGCGTAAAAACCGAATAAATTTCCAAGCGGTGTGGAAATAAGCCAGCCGAGTTCTCCTCCTTTTGCGGTCCAGTATGTTTTTGACACAAGATCAATAAGGCCGAGACCCGAGACAAAAAATAATAACCCGCCAAAAACCTTGAGCCTGTTGAATTCTTTCTCTTCGGCTTTGAAGAATGAAACGGAAAGCATAAGAAAGAAAAGCGGTATAAGGAAATATCCTATGCCAAGAAGTGTGGAAAGCAGGGAATAGATATGGTCTCCGGCCGTACCTGCTTTTCCGAATGATGACAGGGTGAAGATTACAAAAAGCACAAAAAACGTGACCGCAATAATATCCTGTTTTGTATCGCTTTTTATCCTTTCCCACGAACTCGGTTTCTGGTCTGTTTTTTTGCCATTTTTTTCTTTTTGTTGCTTTGAAGCCATATATCAGCCAATTATAACAAATCAACCGAATAATTTCCTGTTCACAATGAGATAATGACAAAAAAATTGCAAAAATAAAATATTTACGGATGGATGCGAATTATTTTTTAGAGCCGATTATACGTTTAAATAAAGTCATATTTTTTGGTGCCGTCTTGCATGTTTTTGGGACTTGTTTTCTGGCGTCATTTTATATTTGACAAATTCTAAAGGACATACTATAATGTCCTAGAAGCATTAATTTGTCCTTAAGAGCCGTTAAAGACACATAATAGGACATATAAAAGATACTCTGCGCATTATAAGACATTCAAAAATATTATTTATGAACGAAGAAAAAAAAGATAATTTGGTAAGCTTGGAAACCCAAAATAATCCTGTAGTCAAAACAGATATTAATGTTCTGTTTGCCGGGGATTCTTTTGGCCTTTTTGTTTTTAAAAAGACAGAAAAAATAGTTACTGCCATATATCTTCTTACCGGACTTATGTCCGACAAAGAGCCGATGAAAGAAAAATTGCGAGACCTTGCCACCAACATGCTTTCAAATTCACTCCTTATGTCCGAGAGGGTATGGGGCGAAGAAACGTACCAAAAAAATCTTTCAAGCGCTCTCTGCGAAATGTCGGTTCTTTTTGACATCGCTGAGACCGCAAAAATGATATCAAAAATGAATCACAAAATTATCACCGATGAATTAAAAAAACTGCTTGATTTCCTTACCGTATCATCTTCAAATTATTCATCGGCGAAAATCGCTTTTCCTTCCGAGATGTTTGATGGGGACTACAGCTACACTCCCGAGCAGGCGTATCAAGCTGATAATCTTAACGCTTCAAAAGATGCTAATTCCGATAAATCAAATCTTTTTCAAGGACAAGGACAGATAAAGGACATTCAAAAAAATATGCCAGCAAATAAAATGTCCTTAATGAAACCGGAAAAAAATAAGAGAAGCGTAAAGGACAAAAACAACAGGCAAGAAATAATTTTATCAATGCTCTCGGGCGGAGCAAAGCTTACGATAAAGGATTTTGCAAAAAATATAAAGAATTGCAGCGACAAAACGATCCAAAGGGAGCTAATATCTCTGGTTTCAAAAGGAGTGCTGAAAAAAGAAGGGGAAAGGAGATGGTCAAAGTACTTTTTGGCATAAAATTTGCATAAAAAGCATAAATTCTCAAAAAGCCAATAAGCTGCTAGCCGCAGCTTATTTCAGTTATCCACAGTTATGTATTTTGCTTGTTTTTGTGGCAAGATATATAATATTAGCAAGATACGGGTTGCATTTAATCAAGATGCTGCCTCGTATCTCAAAACAAGACAAGCATGAAAATGCTCGTCTAATTTTAGGCGATTCGCAAGTTTCGCCTTGTACAGAAATACTGGTTCGGGCCTGCTCAAGCCCTATTGTCAGTGGTCGAGAACTTTGACAATTGAATAATCGGAATTACAGAAGGTCAGTTTTGTTCATGCAAACTAATCCGCTTTCTTGTGTCGAACTCATCCGCAAGTTTTTCAAATTTTTGAAAAAATAAATTTTTATCCGCTCAAGATAAAAATTGCATTTGAGAATATGAGAGAGGGGAATAGTAGAAGAAGTCGCGCGGGCAATTCGCCGGCCGCGCGGTATCTCTGAATTTTTATCTGCCGTAGGTAGACGAAAGTTGGGAGAGTAGAGGCGATCGTCAGTTCAAAGATAAAAGGTTTTTAGTCGAAGTTTTTTATCTTGCTTGAACCGGAAAAATAGAACCTGAAAAATTCTTTTTTCGACACATCAAGTTTCACTGGCGGAAATATAAGAAACTCTTTCCAAAATTATTAGCTTTTATTAGTTAAGTGCGGGAAAGTTTTTCTTTAAAGTAAAAATTATAAATTCATTTATGAAAAAATTAAGTTTAAGATTGGCAACATCAGCTGTCTCATTGGCAATGGTGTTTTCAATGGTAGGAATGACGGTTGCTCAGGCAGCCGCTCTTACGTCAGCGCAGATAAGCGCGATTGTTTCATTGCTTCAATCATTTGGAGCTGATGCTTCAACCGTTGCAAACGTTCAGGCCACCCTTAGCGGTACGTCTGTATCAATGCCTGCGATGACATCCGGTACATCTGCATACACTTTCACTTCTGATCTCACGATTGGAAGCACTGGTGCGGCAGTTACAGCGTTGCAGAATATTCTTATCGCTAAAGGTGATCTCGTTATGCCGGCAGGCGTAGCGGAAGGTTACTTCGGAACGCTTACGCAAGCGGCTCTCGCCAAATTCCAAGTTGCAAACGGTATTTCACCGGCAGCGGGATATTTCGGCCCTAAGACAAGAGCTGTCGTGAACGCAATAGGTGGGGTCTCTGTAAATCCTGTAACAGGAATAGTGACTTCAGCCGGTTCGGTTTCAGTCGCTCTTGCGGCCACATCGCCTATCGGAGGCACTGTGGTATCGCCGTCAGCAACCGCTCTTCTTGCTCAGTATGTTTTTAGCGGCTCTGGCCAAATCAACAGCGTTGTCCTTCAGAGAACCGGTGTTTCGTCAGACAATACACTCAATAATGTGTACTTGTACCAAGGCGCAACCCGTCTCACTGATGCAGCGACAGTTGCAAACGGTATCATCAGTTTCAACAGTCCGAATGGTCTCTTTACGGTAAGCGGCTCAATGACAATTTCTGTCAGAGCTGATATCGCGACAGGCCAAGGAGGCGAGACAGTTGGTGTATCACTCATATCGCTTACGACAGCGGGTTCATCCGCAGCTGTAAATGTAAATGTCTCAGGTTCAACTCAGACAATTGCAAATAACGCGACAGCAGCCGGAGTTACAATTGGTACAAATACCGTTGCAAACTCTTCGGTAAATGCCGGCACGGTCAATTACAATATTTGGGCAGCTCCTTTGACGGTCTCAACACGAGCCGTCTATCTTGACGCACTTACGTTGAAATACATAGGTTCAGCTCCGGCATCCGCATTCCAAAACTTGTCACTTTTTGTTGACGGTTCAAAGGTAGGAACCGCAAGCATCAACAGCAACAATTTTGCTGTCTTTGATCTTTCGGCTTCTCCTTTCTCGCTTACAACAGGAGGTCACACAGTTGAAGTCCATGCGGACATCGTTGGTGGCGCAAATTACAATGGTTCATTCACTCTTCAGAATCAGGCGGACGTAATGCTTGCCGATTCTCAGCTTCAGGGTGTCTACATTGCAATTTTGAACGTAAGCTCATCCGTATTCTCACAGAATGTCGGAGGCACGGTTGCCATCAACCCCGGTTCAATCACGGTTTCACAGGATCCTTCATTCAGCACTACACAGATTACTGGCGGTTCAACAAACGTTGCCATCGCCCAGTTTTTGCTGAAGGACTACGGTGAAGCGGTCAAAATTTCACAATTGTCAGTACAGCCAACTCTCGCGAGTGCCTACATTGCAGGCGTAAGCAGCACAACGGCATCGTCATTGAATAATGTCGGATTGTATGTAAACGGCTCTCAAGTAGGTTCACTCACGAACTGGACAGGCACTGCGATCACATTCAATCTCGGTTCATCCTTGGTTGTTCAGGCAGGCCAAACTGTCACATTGACAGTCAAAGCTGACTCAATCAATTCAGGATATCAGAATTACACAGCGGGCAGCTTATATGTCACTCTCTCGGGTGTTGCAAACAACGCTCAAGGTTTGACTTCAAGCGCCATCTCAACTGTCCCGGCAACCGGAGTTCAAAGCACCACTTTGTCCTTGGGTTCTGGGGTGACATCACTCGCAGCAAATTCTGCGTATTCAAGCCAGCAAGTTCTTGCTAACTCAAGCGGTCCGGTGAAAATCGGTTCATTCATGTTGCAAGACGGTTCATTCGAAGATGTTCAATTGACAAACATTAATGTCGCTGTGGGAGGCACTCTTCCTTTGACAAGCTTGTCAAATCTGTACACTTCGGAGAATACGACACCTGTTAACCCGGCGGCTTCAAACAGCTTCTCGGTCAACGATGTCATCGCAAAGAACTCTTCAAAACAGATTGATGTCTATGCAAATGTCGGCCAGATTCCTTCAACACAAACGACAGCTACAACTTCGATTGCTTTTGCTGGAAGCTTTGGTGGCACCACAGCAACAACATCTATTGGTGTTGGTTCTGCAACAAGCACTTTCGTTGTTCTAGCTGGAAATTATAGCTATGTGGTATCGCAATTGGTCTCGGCGATTAATGCTTCATCTACGTCATTGGTAACCGCTGCTGTTACTGCTACAGGCGCGACTTCACAGACAATTACTTTGACTGCTAAATCAGCTGGTTCAGATGGAAATAAAATCAAGTATATAATTGCAGGAGCTGCTACTGGTACAATTAACGGAGGAGGATCAGGAGCAGGAGGTACAGGAACTCTTGCTGGCGGTGGAGGTGTCGCTTCAAGCGCGACAATTGTCACAACTTTGACTGTTACAGCTCAGGGTATGACAAGCCATTCGCCTGTAAGTTTCTCACCTTCTGCATCACAAGTAGGGCAGACAATTACAGTTACAAGCGGTGGAATGACTATCGCTGACGCTATCGTGAGCACTTCACCAATTTCTCAGCTTGTTGTCGGAGGTTCAACGTTCTCTGTTGCGGTCTACAACGCGGTTTCATCCGTGGGTAACTCAACAATTACGGAAATGGACTTCGCAACAGATAATAGCGATTCGGCAAGCAGCACGATTTCTTCGGTTACTGTGGGCGGCCAAACCGCTTCGGTAGTCGGAAATGTGGCTAAAGTTACCGGTCTTAACATCACTGTCCCTCAAGGACTTGCTGGTACGAATATTCCGGTTTCAGTCACTTACAACAATGTTGGTATAGGCGGTCTCCAGATAGATAATCAAGCAAGCAATGTGGAATTGACTCTTGTTAAATCGCAATCTGGCAGTTCGCAGGTTACTACATTAGGTCCTGATGCAAACAATCTTCCTGTCACAGCAAACTCAATGTATCTTGTCGCTTCAAAACCGACAATTACGGTTTCTGGGCCGGCAAGCAATATTTTGCAGGGTACACAGAACGTTATTAACGTTACAATATCAGCAGACAGCGCTGGACCAATAAGTTTGGGCCAATTGCCTATAGTGATATCGTTGGCAGGCAGCGGAATGTACATGGCATCTCAGACACCGGTTGTGAAAGTTGACGGAGCTACTCTAAACGGCTCACTCTATGAGGCTCTTGCATCTTCATCACCAAACGATTCGGATACTGTGGACATAGTGTTTGGTCCTGAATACGGACCATTCACTGGCACCCATACATTCCAGATCTACGTTAATTTATCCGGCAACATAACAAGCGGCACGTCTGTTCAGACGAAGCTTGATACAGCGGATCAATTCCTGTGGACTGATGTAAACGGCAGTGTTAACGATACCGGTCTAGATTTGGACGCTACAAACGTAACCAATTATCCAACTAACGCCATAACAGGCGTAAGTTCAGGTTCATAACCACTTGTGATCAAGCAGTAACTTCTGGTTATTGTTTGATGGTTAAACAAAAATCCCCGAAAGGGGATTTTTGTTTTGCCAAAAAATCTCTCCCCCGAGGTTAAACCTCGGGGGAATTATCCACAGAAATTTATAATAAAAATATTCTTTACTATATAATATGTAGCAAATGCAAAGATCGTTGAATTTTTCCGAAGGCGAATATTATCATGTATACAACAGAGGAGTGGAGAAAAGAAAGATATTTATTGACCAAAATGATTATCAAAGATTTGTTCTTCTATTGAATATTTTTAACGGAAGCGAATCCGTAAATGTAAGGGATCTCAAAGAAAAATCGGAGCCCATAAGCCCTATCTACCGGCTCCGAGGTTTAACCTCGGGGGAATTATCCACTTTGAAATTGGCAAAATCAGAAAAAATCAAAGAAAACCTTGTGGATATAGGGGTTTATTGCCTTATGCCGAATCATTTCCATTTTTTAATAAAGGAAATAAAAGAAGGCGGAATAACTGATTTTATGCATAAATTGACCACTGGTTACACGATGTACTTCAATAAGAGGTACGAAAGAGTGGGCTCTCTTTTTCAAGGCACGTTTAAAGCGGAGCATGCCGATACGGATGAATATCTGAAATATCTTTATTCTTACATACATTTGAATCCCATAAAACTGATCCAATCGGATTGGGAAGAAAAAGGGATACACGATATGAAAAGAGCTAAAAATTTTTTAAAAAATTACGAATATTCAAGTTATTGCAACTATCACAATCCGAAAAAATGCAATTTGGGGATAATAAACAAAAAATCATTCCCGGAATATTTTTCTTTACCGAGCGATTTTGATAAAAATATATTTAACTGGATAAACCCCGAGGTTAAACCTCGGGGTAATTGTCCACAGAATTTTTGAAAAACAAAATTTTTTATTGATAGAATAGGCCATAATGATTTCAAAAAATAAATTCCATATTATGGCCGCCGTTATCGCGGCAATTTCTTTTTTTGGTTTTATATTTGTAAATCAAGCATTTGCAAAAATATCTATTGTTGAGGTTATGTATGATGCTAAAGGAACTGATACCGACAAAGAATGGGTTAAAATAGTAAATGACAATGAATCGGATTATGATATTTCTAAAATTAAATTAACTATCAATGGCAGTAATCACTTAGTAAAAGATCCTAACGGTTCAACTGTTATAAATAAAGGCGATTCTATTATTTTAGCGGATAATCCTGATAATTTTAAAATTAATTATCCCAATTATAACGGAAAATTATTTGATAGCGTTGTTTCTTTGACAAACACTTCCGGAACAGTGGCAATTAATTATAATGATACACTGATTGATTCAATGTCTTATGATTCTTCAATGGGGGCGTCTGGAGACGGTAATTCTTTACAAAAGATTGATAATGTCTGGAAAGCAGAAACTCCAACAATTGGCTTTCCCGAAGATTATGAACCGACTCAAAATCCTCCGGCCACGACCACCCCCGATAATTCAGATGATTCCGGTGATGCAAGTACAACTTCTACAACCTCGGCAACCTCAACCGCTACTACGACTGTTATCACCAAAATAGTATACGTTTCAAGTCACGCAAGCCCGGAGGACTTGAGCGATTTGGAAATAACCCCGGCATTTGAGATTTCCGCGGGCAGGGAGAGAACAGCATCTGTTGGCGCGCCGGTGCAATTTTCCGCAAAATACAGCGCTTCACAGGATCTATCAATATATCCGCAGATATTTGACTGGTCATTCGGCGATGGCACATCGGCTTCAGGCAAAGATATTTCGCACATTTATAAATATCATGGTGATTACACGGTGATTTTGAATGGTACGTGCAACGGCATTGATTCCGTTTCTCGTACGACGGTGCATGCGCTTTCTCCCGATGTTTCGATTATTGCAATTCTAAACGGTGATGTACAGATTATGGATAATAGCGATACTGAAATCAATCTCGGCAACTGGAAGCTGAAAGATTTATCCGGCGAATTTATTTTTCCCGCAGATACCATAGTACTTCCGGGCAAAAGTATTATCCTTTCAAACGAAGATACAAAAATAAAAGCAGGCACGAATGACAAATTATATCTTTATAATCCTTCGGGCGGGCAAGTCGCCTTCGCAAATTTTTCGAATAATGAATTTCCATCCGCGTCTTCAAGCGAAGTTTTAAGCGGCATTGTTGAGGATAATTTAAACTCAACAGTGGAAAAAGCGGAGGCACTCGTGTCTCTTTTGAAAAAATATAATGCGTCTTTTCCGATAAAAAATATTCAAACGGCAAAGGCTTCCGCCACCGCGATAACTTCGATTTCGCTTGGCGACGGCAATCTGCTTCCGCAAAAGCAAAATATGGCGCAGACGGCATCGGCCGCGGAGAGCTTAAATTTTTCCGCTGCAGCAACAACCTCCCGCGGATTCTGGGCCCGATTCAAGGAATTTTTCCATCTCTGAGCTTTATGGCTTTTTAAAAAATGGTATAATATGCGCATAAAAAACACATGTTTGATTCCACATTTTTTAAATTTTTGATCATCTTTATATTGATAGTGGGCCTGAGTTTTGTCGTTATGAATGTTGTCGGCCACTGATTCAAACGGAACGGTTGACATTCCTATTAATTTTGCTACTATCTTAACTCAAGCTCTTCGGGGCTTTTAGAAAAATAAGAAGAAAGCGACTATATTTTTCTTAACCCTGTGCAGTAAAAATCTTTAGATTTTATCACGCTAAATCGCGATGCTGCACAGGGTGAAGATTTTTATAGTCATTTTATTCCTTAAAAATCATTCATGGCACGATCGCTTAAAAAAGGACCGTATACGGACGAAAAACTTCTAAAAAAAATAGAAGACAAAAAACCGATTGAAACCGGTGTTATTAAAACGTGGTCGCGAAGAAGCCAGATATCACCGGAAATGGTGGGTTTTATGTTTGGCGTCCACAACGGCAAGCAGCATATTGAGGTTCTTGTAACCGAAGATATGGTTGGTCACAGGCTTGGTGAATTTTCCCCCACGAGGAAGTTTACAAAACACGGCGGCAGGATGCAAAAGGATATTGAAATGGCTGCGAAAGAATCCGAAACCAATGCGGCGAAAGCGGCAAAGGCCTCGGTAGAAGCCAAAAAGTAATATGCGAAAATTACGCTAAATTGCGAATAGCGGCGAAAATTTAAATTCAAATATGGAAATAACAGCAAAATTAAATGATTATAGGCAATCGCCGAGAAAAGTGCGGCTGCTCGTTAATCTGATAAAAGGCAAGAAAGTGGAGGACGCGAAAAATTCACTTACTTTTTTGATAAAAAGGGCGGCAAAGCCGCTTTTGAATCTGCTTGATTCGGCTGTGGCGAATGCAAAAAATAATTTTAATATAGAAAGCGATAAGCTTTTCGTAAAAAATTTCAGAGTTGATGAGGGTGTCGTATTGAAACGAAGAAGGCCGAGAGCTCGAGGTATGGCATATCCGATAAACAAAAGAACAAGCCATGTTTTCATTGAACTTGATACCACGGACAATATGCCGGCCAAGAAATCAAAAGTTAAACGTATAAAGCCGAAAGAAATCAAAAAATAATTTTATGTCGCACACGGTACATCCATATTCACACAGATTGGGAATCATCAGGGACTGGAAATCCCGCTGGTTTTCGTCCGGCCAAAAATACAAGGATTTTTTAAGGGCCGATACGATGCTTCGGGAATATCTTGAAAAGAAAATGAGGGGCCAGTACATCGCTTCCATAGAAATGGAAAGAAACGACAAGACATTCAGATTGATCGTGAAGACATCAAGGCCGGGCGTCATTATCGGCAGAAGCGGAGAGGGCTCGGTCAAATTAAGGAATGAAATAATGAAATTTGCGGCAAAGAACGAACTTTCAATTCCGAAAGATTTTAAATTGGATATTGAGGAAGTAAAATCTCCGGAATCAAACGCCGCTATCGTTTCTCAAATGATTGCCGAAGGGCTTGAAAAAAGATTGCCGTTTCGAAGGGTTATGAAGCAGACCGTTGAAAAGGTCATGGCAAACCGCGATGTGAAAGGCGTAAGGATTTATTGCGGAGGAAGATTGGGCGGCGCGGATATTGCCCGCTCGGAAGAATTGAAAAAAGGAAGGATTCCACTTCAAACCTTGAGAGCCGATATTGATTATGCGGAGGAAAAAGCCCATATGACATACGGCGACCTGGGAATAAAGGTTTGGATTTATAAAGGCGATATTTTCAATGAAAAACAACGAACAAAGTGAGTATGTTTTTCTTGACCCTGTGAAATAGGATCAAGAATAAATAGTTTGCTTTATAAAAATAAATGATATATATTCAAAACAATTAAATATTTACAGTATTATTTCACAGGGTGATGATTTTTATATTCACTCTGTTCATTAAAAATCAATCATGTTAGTGCCAAAAAAAGTAAAATACAGAAAAGCGCACACTTTCAGGGAAAATCAAGGAAAAGTCGGCGTGGAATCAAGAGGGACAAGAGTTTCTTTCGGATCTTTCGGCTTGAAATCGCTTGATGCCGGAAGGATAAAATCAAACCAGATAGAATCGGCGAGAAAAGCCATCGCCCACTTGATGAGCAAAAGCGGAAAAATGTGGACAAGGATTTTTCCTGACCATCCCTACACTCAAAAACCTGCCGAAGTCAAAATGGGCAAAGGAAAGGGTGAGCTTCAGGGATATGTCGCTATAGTCAAGCCAGGAAGAGTGCTTTTTGAAGTGGACGGAGTTCCGGAGGAGGCGGCCAGGGAAATGCTCCGAAAAGGCGGCACGAAACTGCCCGTAAAAACAAAAATTATCGCCAGATAATCGATCAAAATCACCATGAGTATAAAAGATTTAAGAAAAAAAAGTATCGGGGAGCTCGAAAATGAACTGAAGGACAAAATCCAATCCCTGAATAATTTTAAGCTCGGCATATCAAAAAGTTCGGTAAAGAATGTGAAGCACGGAAGGAATCTTAAAAAAGAAATCGCCCGGATACTGACTCTTTTGAAAGAATCTCAAAAAGCATAAATTGCAGCGTATACAATATGGAAAAACAAACAATACAAAAAAATAAAGGAAAAATCTTGAAAGGCCGCGTCGTTTCCTCAAAAATGAAAGATACGGTAGTTGTTTCCGTTGATTCGTTCAAAAAACATCCGAAATACGGCAAATTTATCAAAAGGCAGAATAAAATCATGGCAGATGACCTCGGCAACAAGCATAAAGAAGGCGAAATAATCGAGATAATTGAGACAAAACCGATTTCAAAAAATAAAAGATTTAAAGTATTGGAACGGAATTCAAAATAATTAAAATTTATGATACAAGACAAATCACTCGTGCATATTACGGATAATTCGGGCGCCAAAATAGGCCGGGTTTTTAAGATACTCGGAAGTTCGAAAAAGAGATGGGCAAAAATCGGCGAGATAGTCGTCCTGTCCGTCCAGAAAGCCGAACCGAGGAAACAGGTAAAGAAAAAAGATATTCTTTACGGCGTCGTTGTCAGACAGAGGCAGCCGCTGAGGAGAGATGACGGTTCGTACATCAGATTTGACGAGAACGCGGTTGTAATCCTTGAAAAAGGCAAAAAAGAGCCGATCGCAGGAAGAATTTTTGGCCCTATTCCGAGGGAAATCGCGGATTTGGGCTTCAAGAAAATTGCTTCACTTGCGCCGGAAATTGTTTAAATAAAATCAATATGAAAATCAAGAAAGGAGACAATATAATAGTCATAGCCGGAAAAGACAAGGGTAAAGTCGGCAAGGTGCTTGCGGCTTATCCGAAAAACAACGCCATTCTTGTTGAAGGAATCAATATGCACAAGAAGCATGAGAAGGCCAGGAAATCCGGTTCAAAAGGCCAGACAATAGACAAAGCTATGCCGATAAATGTTTCAAACGTTATGATAAATAAAGACGGAAAAAGAGCCAGAGTTGGCAAAAAAATGATCGGCGGAAAATATGTAAGAATCAACAAAAAAACCGGAGAAGAAATTTAGAAAAATAACGAGCAAAGCGAGTATATTTTTCTTAACCCTGTGAAATAGGTTTATGAAAAAATTAGTTGCTTTATAAAAAAATAAATGATATATATTCAAAACAGTTAATTATTTACAGTATTATTTCACAGGGTGATGATTTTTATATTCACTCTGTTCATTAAAAATCAATCATGATATCGCTTAAAGAAAAACAGAATAAAGCATTTGATGCGCTTAAGGAAACGCTTGGCCTTAAAAATAAAATGCAGTCGCCGAAAATCACAAAAGTGGTTTTGAATGTCGGCACCGGCTCGTTCAAAGACAAGAACAAGAATAAAATTGTTGATGACCGGCTTACGAAAATTTCCGGACAGAAAGCGGTTTTGAAAACAGCAAAGAAATCCATTGCGACTTTCAAAGTCAGGGAAGGAGATCCGGTGGGATATCAGGTGACGCTCCGAGGGCCGAGGATGTTTGATTTTTTGAACAAGCTTGTTTATGTAGCTCTGCCGAGAATGAAAGATTTCAGAGGGCTTTCGGCAAGCGCCATAGACAATATGGGCAATTTCACCATCGGTATAAAAGAAAATACGATTTTTCCGGAATCATCAGACGAAGAATTGAAAGATGTTTTTGGAATAGGAATAACAATTGTAACGAATGTGAAAAATAAAAAAACCGCCAAAACCTTCTTTGAATATCTCGGATTCCCATTCAGGAAAGTTGAAGAAGCCAGAATAAAAAAATCAAAAAAACACTAAATTACTTAAAAATATCCGCGAAATGCGGGTATTTTTCTGTCCAAGTCGTATATTTAGAGATTAATCTTTCCGTTGACTTAAGCATAGTTTCTTGCTAATATTTCCAAACAAGCTTTTGGGAAGCTTTATTTAATTTATGGCAAAAAAATCAGTAATAGCAAGATCAAAAAAGAAACCAAAATTCTCTTCAAGGATCGTGAGGAGATGTTTCCGCTGCGGAAGAAAGCACGGCTATATGAGGGATTTTGACCTGTGCAGAATCTGCTTCAGGGAGTTTGCCAACGAGGGAAAAATTCCGGGAATAAAAAAATCATCATGGTAACCGATAAAATAGGAGATTTAATAATAAGAATCAAGAATGCAAACCTTGCAAAGAAGGAATCGGTCTCTTTATATTCTTCAAAAATCAAGGAAACTGTTGCCGAAGCGATTGCAAGAGCCGGTTTTGTAAAATCAGTTTCAAAAAGCAAAAATGGAAAAATGCTGGAAATCGCACTTTTATATAAAGCCGATAAAACTCCAAGAATACAAAATGTGGAAAGAGTATCAAAACCGTCAAGAAGAGTTTACAGAAGTGTTTTGGAAATCAAACCGTTCAAAAACGGTTTCGGCGCGATAATATTTTCCACGCCAAAAGGCATACTTTCAGACAAAGAAGCAAGGAAGCAAAAAGTCGGCGGAGAGGCTATGTTTAAGATTTGGTAACAATATAATTTTAATAAAAGATTATCATGTCAAGAATAGGCAAAAAACCAATAGATATTCCCGCGAAAACCGAAGTCAAAGTTGGCAATGGCATAGTTTCCGTCAAGGGCCCGCTTGGGGAACTCTCAAGAAATTTTAAGAAAGATATAATTGTCACGGTTTCGGGTAATAAGGTTGAATTGAAGCCGGCAAAGGAGAGCTTGGAAAATAACGCGCTCTGGGGAACTTACGCTTCGCATATAAAAAATATGATCGCCGGAGTAAACAAGGATTTCACCAAAAGATTGATTGTGGAAGGAATAGGATTCAAGGCGGATGTCACACCAGCAGAGATAACTTTCAAGCTCGGTTTTTCGCACCCTGTAAAAGTCCAGATACCAAAAGGCCTAAAAGTGGTTTCCGATAAAGGTGTTCTTGTCATAAGCGGAACGGACAAAGAGCTTGTAAGCAGTTTCGCTTCAAGTTTGAAGGCCATAAAAAAACCGGAACCGTATAAAGGCAAAGGCATAAGATTTGAAAATGAAGTTATAAGAAGAAAGGAAGGAAAGAAAACAGCATAAAATAAAATGAAAAGATTAACCGATAAAAAAACAAAAATACAGATAAGGCACAACAGGATCAGGGCAAAAATCTCAGGAACAAAAGAGATGCCGAGATTTTCCGTTTACAAATCAAACACTTCTGTTTATGGCCAGATCATTGACGATACAAAAGGCGTGACGCTTGCCGCATATTCCGCCGACAAAGCTTCGGGAAAAGGCATGCTTCAAAAATCAAGGAACGCCGGTATGGAAATTGCCAAGCTTGCGATCGGGAAAGGCGTAAAAAAAGTAGTTTTTGACAGAGGCGGTTTCATTTACACGGGCAAAATAAAAGCTTTTGCCGATGGCGCAAGGGAAGGCGGGCTTAAATTTTAATAATTATGGATACGGAAATCAAAAAAACAGACAATGCAAATGCAACAGCTCCTGTAAATGCGGAAGCGAAAATTTCGGTGGCGAAAAAACCATTTCCGGAAAGAAAACCTTTCCCGAGGAAAGGGCCGGAAGGCGAGCGGGTCAAGAATCGCAGAAGAAGTTCCGGTGGCAGACCAGAGAGAGTAAAGCCGGAATTTGACCAGAAAATTTTGAATATAAGAAGAGTGACCAGAGTCACCAAAGGCGGGAAAAGGATGAATTTCAGCGTCTGTGTCGCTGTTGGCAATAAAAAGGGCTCTGTCGGAGTAGGCACGGGCAAAGCAAATGACACTTCGGCCGCGATAGACAAGGCCTACAGAAACGCAAAGAAAAATGTTATACAGCTGAATCTGACCAAACAGATGTCCATTCCTCACGATGTCAGCGCAAAGTATTGCAGCGGAAAGGTCTCAATAATACCGGCTCCGGGGAGGGGAGTTTCTGCGGGAAGCGCTTTGAAAAATGTTATCGAACTTGCCGGCATCAATGATGTGACAGGAAAAATAATTTCTCCGTCAAAGAATAAATTAAATATTTCAAAAGCGGCTATTTTGGCTTTATCCGCTTTTGACAAGAAAAAAATTGCCGCACCGCAAAAAACAGAAGCAAAACTAGCTGAAGAAAAAACCGAAAAATAACAAATATTACTTGTCCCGTTGTAAATTACGGACAAATGGTATAAATTAAAATAATAATCAATCATTGAATAAATAAGATAAATTAACAAAACATTAGTAGCTTTAAAATTTTACAACTGGGATGAAAATACACGAGCTTAAAAGAATAACAAAAAATAAAAAGTTTACCGTTGTCGGCAGAGGCGGCAAAAGAGGAAAAACCTCCGGCAGGGGAGGAAAAGGCCAGACAGCGCGCGCCGGGCACAAAGCAAGACCTGAAATGAGGGATATTATCAAGAGAATGCCGAAACTCAGAGGATATTCTTTCAAAGGAAGAGCTAAAAAACCGATTATCATCAATATAAGCGATCTTGAGGCTGTTTTTGCAAATGATTCAAAAATCACACCAAAAATTCTTGTTGAAAAAGGCGTTGTGGAAATGAATGCCGGCAAAAATCCGGTAATAAAAATCCTGGCTTCAGGCGATCTTACAAAGAAACTTCTTGTTTCAAAGTGCGCCGTTTCAGGAGAAGCAAAAGAAAAAATAGAAAAAGCGGGCGGCAAGGTTTTATAATTAAATTTATATGAATTTTTGGAGCAAACTCAAAATGATTTTGGAAGACAAAGGTCTGAGGAACAGATTGCTCTTTTTGGCGCTTGCGCTTGTCATCTCAAGGCTTCTTTCAACAGTCCCTATTCCTGGGATAGACGCGGCGAAACTGAACGAATTTTTTTCCGGAAGCGAATTTTTCAGTTTCCTGAATATTTTTTCGGGCGGCGGCATGTCACATCTTTCCATCGTTATGCTCGGAGTCAGCCCTTACATTACCGCTTCGGTTGCAATGCAGCTTTTGACCATGGTATCGGGAAAATTAAAATCAATGTATCAGGAAGAAGGCGAAGCCGGCAGAAGCAAATTCAATCAGATATCGCGTATCATTACGGTGCCAATCGCTTTTGTGCAAGCATTCGGCTTTTTGATGCTCTTGGCAAACTCCGGGATTATTTCAAATCTCAGCCATATCCAGCTTTTGGTCAATGTTATCGTCATTACCGCCGGCTCAATACTCTTTATGTGGATCGGCGAACTTATGACGGAATTCGGCATCGGAAACGGCATCTCGCTTCTTATTTTTGCCGGCATCGTCGCAAGATTGCCTAGTACGATTACGCAATTGAGCCTAACATTCAGCATATCGCAAATTCCGATGTATCTTTTGTTTGCCGCATTTTCTCTGATTGTCATATACGGAGTGGTGTTCATTTCCGAGGCAGAAAGGCCGGTGCCGGTCACTTACGCAAAGACAATAAGAGGATCAAAAGTTTCCGGCGGGATTTCAACGTATCTGCCTCTGCGGGTAAGCCAGGCAGGAGTGATGCCGATTATTTTCGGTATGTCCATTCTTCTCTTTCCTCAGATGATATTCAAATTTCTTGCGTCGGCCCATGTCAGTGCGGCTATAAAATCAATATCTGCCACGCTCAACAACTGGATGTCAAATCAATTAATCTATGCGATACTGTATTTTATTCTTGTTTTTCTTTTTACGTATTTTTACACCGCCGTTACATTCGATCCCGACCAAATATCGAAAAATCTCCAGCAATCCGGAGCGTTCATTCCGGGAGTCAGGCCGGGACAGTCCACATCGGAGTATTTGGGCAAAGTGCTTACGAGAATCACGCTTCTTGGGGCGGTATTTCTTAGCGTTGTTGCCGTATTGCCGCTTGCCGTCAGGTCAATTACCGGCATCGCTTCGCTTGCCGTGGGAGGCACGGCGCTTCTTATCGTCGTGACTGTGGTAATAGATCTTATCAAGAAAGTTGATGCGCAGATTACAATGAGGGAATATTAAAAACAACTTGCAGTTTTTTATGTTTAATTTATTTAAAAAAGAAAATAAAAAATATGCCAACTTCGCGCCTATGGCATATGTTTTTATCGGCAGATCCGGTTCCGGCAAAGGTACACAGGTGCAATTGCTCAAGGACGAATTTGAAAAAAGAAATGTCAGGGTTCTTCATATAGAAACAGGTTCTCTTTTGCGCGAATACGCAAAAGGCGGTTCCTATGTGCAAAAAATCGTGAAAAATATAATGCAGACGGGACATCTTGTACCCGACCCGGTTGTTATCGGTTTGTGGATGAACTATACCACCGGCAACTTTACCGGAAAAGAACAGATTATTTTTGACGGCGCTCCCAGGAAACTCGTGGAAGCGGTATTTCTTGACAGCACTATGAGATTCCTGCAGATTCAAAAATATAAAATCATTTATATAGATGTCAGCCGGGAAAGCTGCATCAAACGGCTTACGGAAAGGAACAGAAACGACGATACGGCGTCTGCTATAGAAAACAGAATGAATTGGTTTGATAATGATGTAATGCCGGCGGTTGAATTTTTCAGAAAAAACAAAGATTGCATTGTTTTGGATATCAACGGAGAGCAAAGCATTCCTGCCATTCACGATGAAATTATGAGAAAATTGCATCTTGTATAGATGATTACCATAAAAACAAAAGAAGAAATAAAAATATTGCGCGAAGGAGGAAGGCATCTGGCGGCTATCTTGGAAAAACTCGTGAAAGCGGTGAAGCCGGGAGTTTCCACCGATGATTTGGATAAGCTTGCCCGCAAGCTCGTGAAAGAAAACGGAGATATCCCCTCACTTTTAGGTTACAGGCCGAAAGGCGCAAAAAGGCCATATCCGGCCGCCGTTTGCATTTCACTCAATGACGAGGTTGTCCACGGGATACCGAATGAATTTCCGAAAATTCTCAAAGACGGCGATATGATTTCTTTTGATATGTGCCTTACCCATAAAGGCCTTATAACCGATTCCACCGTTACCGCGCCTGTGGGAAAAATTGATGCCGGAGCGCAAAAATTGATAAATGTCACAAAAAATGCTTTATATGCGGGCATTAAAGCGGCGAGAGGAAACAAGCATATCGGCGATATCGGTTTTGAGGTTGAGCGCACCGCCAAAGCAAACGGTTTTTCGGTTATTGAAGATCTTTGCGGGCACGGCGTAGGATATGGCGTGCATGAAGATCCTCAAGTCCCGAACTTCGGCAGCAAAGGAAAAGGAGAAAAGTTAAAACCGGGAATGGTCATTGCGATAGAACCGATGCTTGCGGAAGGCGATAAAAATATATATCTGGACAAAGACGGCTATACATATAAAACAGTGGACGGTTCGCGAAGCGCGCATTTTGAACATACGGTTGCTATTACGAACGGCGAGCCGGAGATATTGACAAAAATCTAGAATAGTGTATACTATTAGTAGTTCTTTTAAATTAACTTGCAAAAATAGTCATAGCCAAAAGCCCTTAAATTATTGAGATTTTCTGGCTATGACTATATTTGATGTTCGGTCAAAGCTCCTACCTCGGATTAGAGGAATTTAAAATGCGCAATGAAGCGCAGAAGGAGCAGTATCATGGAGAAGCCAGCATTTGTAACTGCCGATGTAACGCAGGGAACGCTGAACGCTCTGGTGAAAAACATCATGAGCCAGACGGGAGCAACTGATCCGAACGAAGCGGTCAGGCTCGTCAACTCGGGGACATGGGCTCTCAAGCAGGTCACCAAGTGGTACGGAAAAAGACGGCGTGATTTACTTCACCCTCGTTTCAAACGGAATGACGGGCAAGGAGTGGATCAAGCACTTTGAGGCGAAGGGAATCAACGTTGGCGACTATGCCAAACAACTCCTTTTGTCCAAAGCTTTCAAGCCGAGCAAAAAGGGCACGATCTACAATATAGCGGTCATCAAAGGGGAGTTTTTCTCCGATGACAACCGCATCACGTCAAACATTCGGGAAGAGGCAGACAAACGCAAGTTTGGAAAGCCGAATGCCGAAGTTTCGCCCCTCACCCGAGACATGTTCACGAACGAGGAGATCAAGGCGATGGGTCTTTACTGGATCGTGCCGATGCACGAACCCATCAAGGATTCTGACGGCGATCCTAGCTTGCTCGGTGCGGGCCGTCGCGATGGCAGGCCGTGGCTCGGTGCGTATGACGGCAGGTCTGACAGCAGGTGGGGTCGTGAGGACGGGTTCGCTTTTTTGGCTCCGCAAGTTAGTTCTCAAAACTAAGTAACTTAGGACTGCTGTCCTTTGAAACTTAGTCCTTGGGCCCCGCGCATTTTGGCGGGGCCCTTTTTTTATGCTAAAATAAAAATGGTAGTAGGCGAATATGTGGGTGATCAAGGTTTCTCACTGCCGAATCCAGTATCCATAAGTTGAGAGCGTTTGCGATTACGATTTCAAACGGAGGACTTATGTAGACTCTTCACAAAAAATGAAGATACTTGGTACAGAATATTAAGGTATTTAAAATACCACATCAGATACAACTCTGAGAGCATTCAAGGAGTGGTGACATAGGCGGTATTCTGTACATTTCTGACGGCGATCCTAACTTGCTCGGTACGAACCGTAACGATGACAGGCCGTGGCTCAATGCGTATAACGACAGGTCTGACAACAGGTGGAATCGTGAGAACGGGTTCGCTTTTTTGGCTCCGCTAATCTTTTCATTTCTCTCCTGCTTTTGCGGGAGAGTTTTGTTTTAATATTTGTCCGTTCCAACCGCCGAGCATTTTTCCGATTTCGTCCAGGTGAAGGGATAAAGCAATATATTTTTTGTTATCAAGCGATTTTGTTTCCCAGAGAACCATCAGTAATATCTTGAGAGTATCAAGTTTCCTGATAGCAATAGAAATATAAGGACGTTTTTCTTCTTTCGGCAAAAAACTTGCGATTGAGATTGATTCAATAATTTCCACAAAAAGAGTATCAACCCTGTTTCCAAGAGAATATCGATGCGGTTTAGGCAGGATTTGATAGTATTCATACCAAAGAATGTAAGCGGTTTTCACTTTCTGCAAAAGAGGCAACAATTTTGCGGGGGGGGGGCATTATAGTCATATATTTTGTGTTGTAATATGTCTAAAATTAAATTTACTGACAGTTATGAGAATATCATTGAAATGGAAAATCTCCTAGAAGCGTGGAGAGAATTTGTTGTTGGCAAAAAATCCCGCAAGGATGTGGAAGAATTTCAAAGGTATTTAATGCAAAATATTATTTCCCTAAACAGGGAATTAGAAACCAAAACCTACAAACATTCTCTGTACGAAGCGTTTAATATATCCGATCCGAAGCCAAGAAATATACACAAAGCAAAGGTAAGGGACAGATTATTGCACCACGCTTTATACAGAAAACTCTATCCATTTTTTGACAAAACTTTTACTTCCGACTCGTATTCTTGCAGATTGGGAAAGGGAACCCACAAAGCCATTGAAAGATTTCAGTCATTTGCGAACAAAGTATCAAAAAATAATACAAAAACGGTCTGGATTTTAAAATGCGATATACGAAAATTCTTTGCTTCCATAGACCAAGAAATTTTATTGAAAATACTGAATGAATATATACCTGACAAAGATATTATCGCTGTTCTATCAGAAATCATTCACAGTTTTTGTTCCATTGAAAAAGGAAAAGGATTGCCTCTTGGAAATCTGACATCACAGCTTCTAGTGAATATTTATATGAATAAGTTTGACCAGTTTGCAAAACACAAGCTAAAAGCAAAATATTATATAAGATACGCCGATGACTTCGTTTTGTTATCGGAGGACAAAACGTGGCTTGAAAGTGCAATACAAAAAATCAGTGATTTTTTGTGGAACAAACTAACACTAAAATTACATCCAAAAAAACTGTTTCTGCAAACACTGGCTTCAGGCGTTGATTTTCTCGGCTGGGTTCACTTTCCAAATCATCGCGTTATACGAACTGTTACAAAAAGAAGAATGTTTAAAAATATCAAGCTGAAAAATGGAAAGATAGAAACAGTTCAATCTTATCTTGGTTTGCTATCTCATGGGAATGCTAAAAAATTGGCTGTAGAAATAGATAATATTGTTAAAACTAATTTATGATATAATTTACCAATATGGCAGAGCAATTTGTACCTGAAAAAATAGAGCAGAAATTCAAGACCCCGGAGGAGGAACTGCGGTTTTTGCGCGCAGAAGTTTTAAAGCACGAAAAAACAATTGCGGAGCGCAATGAGACGCCGCTTCGCGAGGAGATTATACGGAGCCAGCTTAAAGTTCATGCGCAGAGGAAAAAAGAGGATGTTTTGGAAAAAAATTATGCTCTGAAAAATAAAGAGGCGGAAGCCATTGTTTTGGATTTGTCGCCGGAGGAGCACGATTATAAGATGGCCGAGCTCATTACGATTTTGCAGGAAAAAGGGGTTCTCAATACGCTTTCTGTCGTTGAAAAATTGAAAGATCCGCATTTGGAGGACGATTTTCACAGATTCCTGATTCAATACATAAAATCCGGTTTTTCTGTCGGAAGAAATAACGAAAAAAGTCCAGTTTTGAAAGCGCTCAAAATGACGCTCTTTGAAGTTTCTCTTCCCGGAATCGCAAAAGATGATGCGCAAAAAGGAAAGCATCTGAAAGAATTGATATCAAAAATGGAGCAATTTTACGCAGGCATGCTTTCCGTGGAATCAAACGATAAAGATGGCGCGGGATATTTTTCACTTGAACTTACAAGCGCAAATCACTCAAGTGAAATAATTTTTTACATATCGGTTCCCGACGGTAAAAAATCTTTGTTTGAAAAGCAGGCGCAATCTATTTTTCAGGATATAAAAATCACGGAGAAAAAAGACGATTATAATATTTTCAATGAGGAAGGGGATTATGTCGGATCATACGGAGAGTTTAACGAAAATCATATTTTTCCGCTGAAGACATACGAGCAATATGATTATGATCCGCTCAATGTCATCCTAAACAGCTTTTCAAAGATTGATAAAGACGGCGAAGGTGCGGCAATACAGATAATCGTCAAGCCGGCGGAAAGCGAAAAAATGAGTTTTTACAAACGAGTGCTCACAGAAATGGAAAAAGGCGCCAAGTTCAAAGATGCGCTTGAAAAGGCGGATTCTTCTTTTCTCGGCATTTTCAAGCAAGTCGGCAAGGATCTTATCGGCGCAAATGAAAAAAAAGACAAAAATGAAAAACCAGAAAATGCAGGCATTTCCAACCAAGTGCCCATTGAAAACATAAAAATAAAAACCGCAAGCCCGCTTGTAGATATTAACGTGCGCATTATGGCTTCAGGCGTCACCAGGGAAGAAGCCGGAGCAATACTTTCCGATATAGAATCAGCTTTCAATCAGTTTGAAAATACGAATGGCAACAAATTTGTTTTTGACCGCATAGAGGGCAGGAATCTCCTGAAAATGGCGCGCGATTTTTCATTCAGGATTTTTGATGAAGAAAATGCCTTGGCGGTCAATTTGAAAGAGCTGACGACAGTGATGCATTTGCCCGAAGTTGATTTCGGCGAAGCATCGCAATTGAAACAGACAGCCGCAAATACCGCGCCGGCTCCGCTTGATTTGCCGATAAAAGGAATCCTTTTGGGAACAAATAAATTCAGGAGTAACGAGACCCCGATTCATATTACGGCAGAAGACCGCTTGAGGCATTTTTATATCATTGGACAGACCGGTACAGGCAAAACGACGCTTTTGAAAACCATGATCCGCCAGGATATCTTAAACGGCGAAGGCGTCTGCATGATTGATCCGCACGGTTCCGATATCCAGGAAGTGCTTTCTTTCGTTCCGCCTGAGAGATATCAGGATGTGATTTACTTTGACCCGAGCTACACGGCAAGGCCTTTCGGCTTAAATATGCTTGAATACGATGCAAGATTTCCGGAGCAAAAGACATTCGTGGTGAATGAAATGGTTTCTATTTTCAATAAGCTTTTTGATATGAAAACAACCGGAGGCCCGATGTTTGAGCAGTATTTCAGGAATGCTACCAATCTTGTCCTGGATGATCCGGAATCAGGATGCACACTTCTTGATATTTCAAGAGTAATGGCGGATAAAAATTTCAGGGATCTGAAGCTTTCAAAATGCAAGAATCCTCTCGTCGTCCAGTTTTGGAAAGATATCGCTCTTAAGGCCGGCGGAGAAGCATCGCTTGCTAATATGGTCCCTTACATCACTTCAAAATTCGACGTATTCCTTTCAAATGAAATAATGCGCCCGATAGTATCCCAGGAAAAATCATCTTTTGATTTCCGTGATATCATGGACAACAAGAAAATTCTTCTGGTGAATCTTGCAAAAGGGCGCCTTGGAGATATCAACTCAAACCTTATCGGCCTTATCATTGTGGGCAAGCTTTTGATGGCCGCTCTTTCAAGAACCGATTCGTTCGGAGAAAATTTTCCGCCATTTTATCTCTACATTGATGAATTCCAGAATATTACGACGGATTCCATTTCAACAATCCTTTCCGAAGCCAGAAAATACAAACTTGCGCTTACCATAGCCCATCAATTCATCGCCCAGCTTGAAGATAAAATCAAAAATGCGGTTTTTGGAAACGTCGGTTCAATGGCGGTATTCCGCGTAAGTTCCGAGGATGCCGAATATCTGGCAAAGCAATTTACGCCGGTATTCACTGCAAAAGACCTGATGAATATTGATATCCATAGTTCGTATGTGAAATTGCTTGCAAACGGCAGGCCGGCAAAACCGTTTTCCATGGAAACAAATCTGCCTCCGCGAGGCGACAAGCTTCTGCTTGATAAAATCAAAGAATTGTCGTATCTTACTTACGGCAAGGATAGGAATGAGGTTGAAGAAGAAATCGCCAAAAAATTCAGGAAATCTGAGCCAGTGATGCCAAAAATTTAGTAAATTAACGAGCAAAGCGAGTATAATTTTCTTAACCCCGTGAAATAAGAATTCAAAATTTCACAGGGTGATGATTTTAAAAATTCGCTCTGCTCACAATAAAATCAATCATGAAAAAAGAAAGAACTTTTGTAATGATAAAACCTGACGGAATCCAGAGGTCGCTTATCGGAGAAATTTTGGGCAGGTTTGAAAAAGTCGGATTGAAGCTTTGCGCCATGAAAATGATTGTTCCCACAAAAGAGATGGTGGAAAAACATTATACGCTTGATCCGACATGGCTCGAAAGAACAGGAACAAAAACAATTGCGAATTATGAAAAAAAAGGATTGAAACCTCCATTGGATAATCCGATAGATGTCGGCAATAGAACTCTCGGCATATTGATTAAATATTTGGCAAGCGGACCGGTAATAGCGATGGTCTGGCAAGGAGCGCACGCTGTTGAAATTACCAGAAAGCTTGTTGGCGGAACTGAACCTTTGAGTTCAGATGTCGGAACGATACGCGGAGATTTTGTCTTGGATTCGTATCAAATATCCGATATTGACGGCAGGGCAATAAGAAATCTGATACACGCGTCCGGCTCTGTGGCGGAAGCCAAAGCGGAAATTGGTTTGTGGTTCAAGAATAATGAGGTTATAGATTATCGGCTTATCCAGGACGCCATACTTTATGATGTGGATTTGAAGGGAATTTTGGAGTAATTTTTCTTGCAAATGTGAAAAAAGCCAGTAGTTTACTGGCTTTTTTAATTTGTACTGGCGAAATTGCAAAAAAGCGGGAAATTTCCTTGACTTTATTCCGCTTTCCTATATACTTCTTGCTTACAGATATGTTGAACAAAAACTTAGCAAAAAAGCGGAAAGTATAGTCAGCATTTTTGATGTTGCCTCTACAGACCGCGAAAGCGGTTTTTTTGTCGGAAAGATTGAAACTTGTCAAATAAGATTCAGATTTGAACAATTCTCCTTCCGGAGGATGATTAAAATTTAAATCTTTATTCTGTCGCGATATCACCAATTTAATTTGGGTCTTTTATAGACATCGCAGACAGGCAGGTGAATCAATCAATTTTTTTGAAGAGAATTGATATGATTTAAAAACTGTTATATGGAATTGATTTTATATAACAGGTTAGAACATGAATCGTGTTCGCCTTAAAAACGAATACGAAGAATTGTGGTTTTTAAATTTCCTAATGGGAAATTTAAGGGCGTACGGTGGATGCCTTGACTCTAATAAGCGATGAAGGACGCAGCAATGCTTGCGATAAGCTTCGGGGAGGTGCCTAGCAACCTTTGATCCGGAGATTTCCGAATGGGGAAACCCAGCCGATTTTATCGGCTATCTTATAAATTATATAAGTTGCTCACCCAGGGAAGTAAAACATTTCAGTACCTGGAGGAATAGAAAACAATGCCGCGCAAGCGGTGAAATTTCCTTAGTAGCGGCGAGCGAAAAGGAAACAGCCCAAACCGATCACAAACTTTGTGCGTAAATTTATTTGCGCGTAAAGTTTGTAATCGGTGTAGTAAGGTGAAAACGTCATTTATTTATAGATGAAAAAAGTTACAAAATATTTTGTTAGCAGAATCTGCTGGGAAGCAGAACCCCAGAGGGTAATAGTCCCGTAAGCGAAAATAAAATATCTTTTTTGTTTTGATTCTTGAGTACCTCAGGACACGAAAAGCTTGAGGGAACCTGCCGGAACTAACCGGTAAGGCTAAATATTGTTAGAGATCGATAGTGAACTAGTACCGTGAGGGAAAGGTGAAAAGCAGCCCGTTAAGGGCGGTGAAATAGACCTGAAACCGTATGCCTACAAGGAGTCGGAGCGGGCAGCACAATGTCTGCAACAAAGCTTCGCATATGTATTTTGAAAAGCACGATAAAAATTTTGCCGACGCAAAATTTTTTCTCTACTCAAAGAATTTTTTGCTAAAAATTCTTCTCCGTAAGGCATTTCAAAACACAATGCTTCGCTTTTTTGTTGTTGATAATGTGCTGTCCGTCACGGCGTGCCTATTGAAGAATGAGCCAACGAGTTGATGTATGAAGCAGGCTAAGTCCTTTGCAGGATGGAGCCATAGGGAAACCGAGTATTAATAGTGCGTTTGTTTTATACATCAGACCCGAAGCCAGAGCGAGCTTATCTTGAGCAGGGTGAACCTTTGAGAAATCAGAGGGGAGGCCCGAACTGTTTAGCCGTGCAATACTATCGGATGACTTGAGATAAGAAGTGAAAAGCTAATCGAGCCTGGTAATAGCTGGTTCTCTCCGAAATAGCTCTAGGGCTAGCGTCTAATGTACTTTCTGGGGGTAGAGCACTGGAAGGTCTTGACAGGTAGAAATACCGCAAGACCTATCAAACTCCGAATACCAGAAATAAATTGTTAGGCAGTTAGACTGTGGAGGCTAAGCCCCGTGGTCAAAAGGGAAACAGCCCGCATCTATATTTAAGGTCCCTAAATCTATGTTAAGTACACTTAAGGTGGTAATTTTTCTCAGACAGTAAGGAGGTTGGCTTAGAGGCAGCCATCCTTTAAAGATAGCGTAACAGCTCACTTACTAAGAGATTTTGCGCCGCAGATAATCGGGGTTAAACATAGTACCGAAACTTAGGAATGCGATAGTTTTCGAACTACTGTATTGGTAGGAGAGTATTCAACTCTGCAATGAAGGTAAAGGGGTGACCCATACTGGAGCGTGTTGAAGTAAGAATGTTGGCACAAGTAACCACAATGCGGGTGAGAACCCCGCACACCGAAAAACCGAGGTTTCCTTTGCGATGACAATCAGCGAAGGGTTAGTCGGGCCTAAGGCAATGGCGAGAGCCGCAGCCGATGGACACATGGTTAATATTCCATGACTTTTATATGTTGCGATGGGAGGACGAAGTTTAGTATGGTACGCGCATTATTGGATTTGCGTTCGTGCCGTGATTGCGATTTGGAGGTAAATCCCCAAACTTCCTTAAATGGTATGCAAAAGCGGAGCGAAAATTCTGCGGTTCGCCGTGGAAAATGCATCAAAGCAAGCTTCCGAGAAAATTCTCTAAGCATAAACATATGAAAACCGTACCGCAAACCGACACAGGTGGTTAGCTCGAGTAGAGTAAGGTGAACGAGTGATAGATCTTCAAGGAACTCGGCAAAATAGCAGCCGTAAGTTAGCGATAAGGCTCGCCCTGTGGAATAAGGAATCAAAATAAATAAAGTAAAACATGAATATTATATTTATGTGCTTTTTGTTCAAGATTTGATTTTTTATTCCACGGGGTAGCATCAAAAGCATCACTGCCAACTGTTTATCAAAAACACAGCTCCCTGCGAAGTCGCAAGACGATGTATAGGGGGTGACACTTGACCAATGCCAGAAGGTCAACCAACGACGTTGTTATCCGCAAGGGTAATGGTGATTGTTGTAAGCCCTGGTGAATGTCGGCCGTAACTATAACGGTCCTAAGGTAGCGAAATTCCTTGTCTGGTAAGTTCAGACGCGCTTGAATAGTGTAATGAGTGGTGAACTGTCTCGAAGATCAACTCGGTGAAAATGCAATACCGGTGAAGATGCCGGTTACCTGCAGTTAGACGAAAAGACCCTAGAAGCTTTACTACAGCTTGATATTGAGTATATGTTTTAGATGCGTAGCGTAGACGGGAGGATTTGAAGTTTTTCTTTCGGGGGAAGATGGATCCGCAAGTGAAATACCGTTCTTTTTGAATATATATTCTAATCTTTGAGGCAAAAACTCATAGAAACATTATCTGGCAGGTAGTTTTAGTGGGGCGCTATCCTCCCAAAAAGTAACGGAGGAGTCTATTAAGGTCGGCTAGGCGCGAATGGAAACCGTGCCGATAGCATATTGGCAAATGCCGGCTTAACTGCAAGACGTAAGTGTCGAGCAGGTGCGAAAGCAGAGCAAAGTGATCCGACGGTCCGTGTTAGACGCGGCCGGAGCTCATCTGACAAAAGCTACTCTAGGGATAACAGGCTAGTTCCGCCTAAGAGTTCATATCGACGGCGGAGTTCGGCACCTCGATGTCGGCTCATCTTATCCTGGGGGTGGAGAAGCTCCCAAGGGTATGGCTGTTCGCCATTTAAAAAGATACGCGAGCTGGGTTCAAACCGTTAAGAAGACAAATTTTGTCTTTTTGACAGTTTGAATCCCATTGAAGAAGTTATGGAACAAGAAATTTTTTCGTTTAGAAACTCAAAGACAAGATGAGTAATTTTGTCGTGAGTATAAAAGAAAGGAGAAGAAAAGACACTCCAGTCAAATAAAAATTGACGGGGCAAGCAATCAAATCACGGCGGTCCAGCACCATTTTTTAAAATAGTGCTGAATGAAGCTGGTTTATATCGGTAAAATCTTTTGAGATTTTATCCCGAGTGAAATCGAGGGATGAAATTTGTGAGACAATACCGAGGGAAAATTAATTTATTTTAATTGCCCGTAGAGACTAAATACCAGCAGCGCGCGAAAGCGTGTGAAGCTATAGTCCAATGCAGTGAGCAATCACTGATATCATGCGTGAGACAGGTTGGTCTCCTATCTACTGTAGGCGTAGAATTTTGATGGGATTTGACTTTAGTAAATTTTGCTACTTCAGAAAGTAATTTCTGATGACAAAGTGGCTAATAACGGTGAAATCTTGAATTTTTCAAAGTCCGTTGATAACTATTATTTGATTAGTCCTCTGATAATAGTACAATAGTATCTATGATACTTGAGGACCAGAAAAAACAAGACAATACCGTGGGAAGTCGATCTAAAATTGATTTAGCTTATATAGCAGGTTTTTTAGATGGCGATGGAAGCATAATGCTCCAAGTTAAGAAAAGAAAGGATGGCAAGAATAAATTCAGGTTTATGGCTACCATTTGTTTCTATCAAGATACTCGTCATGAAAAAGATCTGTATTGGATAAGAAAAATTTTGGGAATCGGATATATCATCAAAAGAAACGATGGTATGACCGAACTCAGAATAAACGGATATTCTCAGATAAAGAATATCTTGAAAGCACTAATATCTTTCATTAAATTTAAAAAAATTCAATGCAAGGCGCTGTTAAAAGCGTGTGAAATATTATCCAGTATAAAATATAAGAAATTAAATCAAAAACATCTCAAAACAATCGTTAATTTTGTTTTGGAAATACAGAGTGAAAACTATGCAACCAAAAGAAAAAAGACAAAAAATGAGCTGTTTGAAATTTTAGGTTTGACCCCGTAACGACTCTCCGGCTTAGGTCGGAGGACTTGCATAATGGTGAATCGTTTCTTTGAAAACGACAGCTTATGCTTGTAATACGCCAACACCCTAAAACATAATATGTTCGGGTGAAGATATAGTCTGCACTCCTCGTGAGAGGGGAATTGTGCGACGAGAGGACCAAGTTGAACGCACCTCTGGTCTATCTGCTGTTCCTGCCAAGGGCAACGCAGAGTAGCTATGTGCGGAACGGATAAACTCTGAAAGCATCTAAGAGTGAAGCCGTCCCAAAGATTAGAATTCAATTGAGGACCCTCCGAGATGAGGAGGTTGATAGGTTCGAGCTGTAAGCCGAGCAATCGGTTCAGGCGACGAATACTAATTATCCGATTCTTATTAGGAAATTTAAAAATACACAACATCGTTCTAACCTGTTATGTGGAATTAATTTGATAATAATATCGAATATTTTTCACCTGATTCATTCCGAATCAGAAGTTATAAAAAATGCTTTTTTGAAAATAAAATATTGAAAGTTTAGTTCTGGTGCTTCGTCGCGGAGGTCACACCTGATCTCATTCCGAACTCAGAAGTTAAGCTCCGTTGAGGCGATGATACTCTCTATGAAGGGGAAAGTAGCTAAGCGCCGGAACTAAGTTTTTAATATTTTCAAAAAGCATTTTTTAATTAAGCCCGTTGATTAAGGGGAAAACATGCCCCGTAGCTAACCGAGCTATCGCGAGGTTATGGTACCGGGGTAGCTAGCCGCCGGAACCTGCCTGCGCAGGTAGGCAAAGAATTTAACTCATTAAAAATTTTTAATTTAAGCTTTTTATATAGTCGATGGAAATTTGCTATATTAGTCAATATATGATACTTTATTAATAATATTAAAATACAAAAACATGGAAAATTTTGAAAGTCCAAATATAGAAGTTCCTATCCGATTGAAGAGAGAGAACAAATGGGAAGATTTGAATGCACTGAATCCAGAAGAAGTTACTGATGCCGAATTCAGAGAATGGTACAAAGGTTTTATAAAATCAAGGCTCAATGTAATGCCGAATCCCGAACTGGATGTTACAGATGTCAGTACCTTATCAGCAAGACAAGAACTTCTTAATTTTTTATCGAAAGGAACATCAAAAGAAAAAAAATTTGAAAGGATAATAAAAGTTGGGGACCAAGCAGCTTTTGAAGTATATGTTGAGGGAGTTCTCACTGCGCTTAAAGCGGTAAACGAGACGTCTCTTATGAGATTACGAGTAAGAATGGAACAGGCTGGCAAAACACCAGATGAAATTAATGAAGAACTTTTCAAAATTAAATTAATGGCTTTAAATCTAAAGAATATTCTAAACGATACAACGCAATCCACTGGTTAGTTTTTCAATAAGGAAAGTAGCTAACCGTCGGAACTAGATACTCAATCAAATCTCACAAAATAGCATTAAAAGATGCTATTTTTTGTTTAGTTATATGGGCATTTCTTATAATAAAAAGCACAGTATTGCTACCGTGCTTTTGGTTTGGCTCGAGTTAACTTTCGAAAGAAACCTCCATCATCAACTCTTCAATAGAGAAATCTTCCTCAGTCACTTCAAGCTTTTTCTCAGGTTTTGTGGCATGTATTGCCATATTTCACCTCCAGAGAATGAGCTAAGTTTATTATATCATTTTTACAAATTTAGTAAAAATGTTATTCATATCTGTTTAGATTACTTCTTTATACTTTATACAAAATACTATATACTTATTGCAATATGTCTTGGGCACAGCGAAGAAAAGCAACATATACTCTGTCTTTCATATCAATTGTAATAATAATTCTGATTATTATATTTTTTTCCGTTTTTTATAAAAAGCCGACTTGCTTTGACGGAATACAAAACGAAGGCGAGCAAGGGATAGATTGTGGCGGTCCGTGTACGAAACTCTGCAGGGCAAATTATGTAAACCCGACTGTCTTGTGGATCAGGTGGGCAAAGGTTTTGAGTTCCGGCGCTTACAATATTTTGGCATACGCGGAAAATCCGAACATCGGCGTCGGCGCGTCGAATGTTCCTTATGAGTTTAAAATATATGATAAAAACAGTATTTTGCTTTATGATGGAAAAGGCTTCGCTTCCATACCGGCAAACAATGATTTTGTCGCATTTGTAAGCGGCATCAATATTCATGACAAAATTCCCACCCGAATTGATTTTGAATTTACAGGGGCTTTCAATTGGAAAAAAATTCCCAATGTGGAGAAAGATATTGTCGTATCGTCAAAAAATCTGATAAACGAAGATACGGCGCCGAAATTGTTCGCAACACTGCAAAACGGCACTTTGAATCAAGTGGACAATATAGAGTCCGTGGCGATTCTTTACGATCAAAACGCAAACGCAATCGCTTTTTCTAAAACAGTCACGGATTCAATCGCTCCCGGCGCCTCTGCCGATATCGTCTTTACTTGGCCCGAGCCGTTCGGAAGCCAGGTGTATAAAATAGATATTATTTCTCAGGTTTTGCAACAATAACATGCCACCTGCCAAAAGAAATGAAAATTCATCAGGCCTGTTCTCGATATTTTCCGGCATCAATGTGGATTGGATAATGTTCGGTTCCGTTCTCGTGATTTCATTTCTCGGGCTTTTGACCATGGCCTCATTTTCCGGGGATGACACGTCTCTCATCAAGCAGATTTCATGGCTTTTGATATCCGTTTTTGTTTTTTTATTTTTAAGCACCCTTGATTACGGTTTTTTGAAAAAAACAAAAGTGGTTGCCTGGATTTTTGTCATCTCTATTTTTCTCTTATCCACGCTTTTTATTGTTGGCCATATCGCACAAGGAGCGCAAAAATGGTTCGCAATCGGCGGGCTTTCATTCCAGCCGTCCGACCCGATAAAGCTTGGGCTCATCATCCTGCTTGCGAAATATTTTTCAAGAAGGCATGTGGAAATCGCAAATATACGGCATATTCTGGTTTCCGGTTTTTATGCGTTTGTAATATTTACTCTTATTTTTTTCCAGCCGGATTTCGGCTCTGCGCTCATAGTGTTTTTTATCTGGCTTGGCATGATTTTGGTGTCAGGTGTCTCAAAAAAACATCTTCTTGCGGTATTTCTTCTCGGTCTTGCCGTCTTTTCAGGGCTTTGGTTTTATGGATTGAAAGATTACCAGAAACAGCGGGTGATAAATTTTATACATCCGCTTGCCAATGTGCAGGGCTCCGGCTACAACGCCTATCAATCGACAATCGCAATCGGTTCGGGAGAGATTTTAGGCAAAGGAATCGGCTATGGAACCCAATCTCGCCTGAAATTTTTGCCTGAGTACAAGACAGATTTCATATTTGCGGCTTATGCAGAGGAGTGGGGGCTTGTCGGGGTTTTTATATTGTTTTTATTTTTCGGAATATTCATATGGAGAATCATATATAACGCGTATCTCGGCGCGACAAATTTTGAGATTTTCTTCGGCCTCGGGCTTGCCATTATGTTCATAAGTCATTTTATCGTCAATGTCGGAATGTGCCTCGGACTTATGCCGGTAACAGGCATTAATTTCCCGTTTATGAGCTATGGAGGCACAAATCTTCTGTCATCATTTGTCGGTTTGGGAATATTGATGGGTATGGGAAAATACAAGCGAAGCGCCCACAAAGACGCCACAAAAAACGAGTTTTTGGGGCTTTAAAATTAATTATCAATTAAAAGCCAATTACGGCGTTATATCATAACAGAGATCAGGAATTGTCGCTGCCGTTGCACAATCAGTGCTTGAACCGACCAAACTGCCGGTAGTTATGTCTTTATCAAAAGAAAGAGCGCTATTATCGCTTCTGGCCAGTACGATGCCTAAATGATATGAGGGGCAATTTGATGCGCAAACAGTATTATTCATATTTGTACTCTGGTATTTAATAGTCGGATCTATTGAACCGATGTATTTCGGCACAAGAATGCTGAGGTTGGTTCCTGTAGGATAATATCCATAATCTGTGACATACAGTTGCAAAGCTTTTTGGATTTGCTGAACTGCCTGTACTTTTGCGGTATCGCTGCCTTTTTGTTTTGGCGCAGTCATCATGAAAAGCACTATTGAGGTAAGCACAGCGATAATCCCTATTACAACTATAAGTTCTATCAATGTGAAACCTTGTTTGTTTTTCATTTTATTGGTTATTATTTTCTAATTAATCTCCTAATATTCTATCATATTTTATAAAGTGCGACAGTCTTTTTCACCATATTTTGAAGATTAAATTCCTTGTTTATTTTTTTCTTGAGTTTTTGGCCAAAAACACCTGCTTTTCGATGGTTTTCCAGTACATATTCTATCGCTCTTTTTATTTCTTCGGAACTTTTTGGCCGTATCAATATTCCGCTTACTCCATTTTCTATAATTTCCGGTATGCCACCAACATTGCTTGCAATAACCGGCAATCCAGCCGCTCCTGCTTCAAGAAGGGCATAAGGAAGCCCTTCGGTAAAGGATGTCAATGTTAGAATATCAAAAGCTCTGAGATACGACGATGCAGATTCAATTTTTCCTGCTAAAAATATTTTATTTGAAATCTTTAAGCAATTTATCAATTCTTCAAAGTTTTTTCTTTCCTCACCTTCTCCGATAATGATAAAAATAACATTTTTTATTTTGGAAACGGCTTCAATCGCATAATTCAGACCCTTTGTCTTGTGAAGCTCTGAAATCGTGCCTATCCAGACGGGATTTTTTGAAAGAATTTTCATAGCACCAGGATTTTTTTCTGTGATTTTTGCCGACAATATTTCTTTGGCTGATGCTTTATCCTTGAAATCAATCGCTTTCAAACCGTTCCGTATCACGGTCATTTTTTTATTCCATGGCTTGCCGATCTGATCTTTGGTAATTTGCGATACCGCTATCGAATTATGGCTAAGCATGATTGTAAGAACATGAAGTATTCTGAAAAATAATTTTTGCAGCCACGGTCTGTTCTCATTGAAAGCCCACCCATGTCCGGTAAAAATTATTTTTTTAATTCCGGCAATCCTGCCTGCAAGCGCGCCAACAAAACCCATCTTTGAACTGTTGACGTGTATGATCTCAGGTTTTTCTTTTTTGAATATTTTTATCAGTTCAAACAGAAGGCCGAATTCTTTCAAAATATTTATGTCCCGCTCGGAATTTTTCAGGGGAATTGTTTTAACTCCGGCTTCATCAAGCTGTCTTTTAAGCTCGCCTGCCTGGCCGGTAGGCAGGCCATTTCCGCCAAGAAGAACCGAAACATCAAAATCATTTTTGGGAATGTTGGTGGCAAGGTCATACACGTATTTTTGGGCTCCGCCCCAAGGTTCCGATTTGGTTATGCAGATGAATATCTTTTTATTTTGTCCAGTCATATACTTTTATTATATAGAAAAAGTGTTATAATTTCTATCACTTTTTCAAAATTATGGCTATATCTAACAAAAAAGAGCCCATTCTGCTGTTTATCGGCGATATTTTGATATTTGCCCTGTCTTTGATGATTTCTCTTCTTTTGAGGGGAACTGACGGCAATTTCTGGGCCACATATGCCATACACATCGTGCCCTTTTCCATCATATTTATTGCATGGATACTCGTGTTTTTTATCGCCGGACTTTATGACAAATACACGACGATTCTGAAAGAAAAAATTTCTTCCACCATATTTTATGCTCAGTTTACAAACAGCGCCATTGCTGTCACATTTTTTTATCTGATTCCATATTTTGGCATTACTCCAAAAACAGTTCTTTTTATTGATCTTGTAATTTCTTTAATTCTTATATACGGATGGAGAATTTACAGTCATCGGCTTTTTGGCCTTAAGAGAAAAGAGCCGGCAATCATTGTCGGCAGCGGGGAAGATATGAAGACGCTTGAAAAAGAGGTTAATGAAAATCCGCGTTCTGAATTGGAGTTTGTTTCATCCATAGATTTGGACAAAGTAAAAGGCATTGATTTTGTGGACGAGATTGCAGACAGAGTTTACGCGGAGCGTATCGGAATAATCGTTGTTGACTTGAAAGACGAAAGAGTGGAGCCGATTCTGCCGCATTTGTACAATCTGATTTTTTCCGGAGTGAGATTCATAGATATGTATAAAGTTTATGAAGATGTTTTTGACAGGGAGCCGCTGTCGCTTGTAAGATACAATTGGTTTTTGGAAAATCTTTCGTTTTCGCCGAAATTCACCTATGATGCGCTTAAGCGGTTTGCAGATATTATTTTTGGAATTATCGGAGGAATCATTTCTTTAATTTTTTATCCTTTGGTCATGGTTCTTCTTTTGTGCGATGAAGGGCACGGATTTTTCAGTATACAGGAGAGAATCGGTAAAGATAACAAACCGATAAAAATGTACAAATTCCGCACTATGAAGATCGCCAACGATGCCGGCAAATGGAATACCGGAGAGAAAAATTACGTTACAAAAATCGGCGCATTTTTGAGAAAAACCCGCCTGGATGAATTGCCGCAGTTTTGGAATGTGATTCTTGGCGATGTGTCTTTAATCGGTCCTCGTCCGGAATTTCCCGATGCGGTCAAAACCTATGAAAAAGAAATTCCTTATTACGATATCCGCTATCTGATCAAGCCGGGGCTTTCCGGCTGGGCGCAGATCTATCATGACAATCATCCTCATCATGGCATCGGCATTGCAGAAACAAAAGAGAAATTGTCGTATGATCTCTACTATATAAAAAATCGCTCATTTATGCTTGATATGCAGATCGGCCTCAAAACAATCAAAAAATTATTGTCTATTGCTGGGAAATAACGCCTGAAAGAACTGTTGCAAAATGATTAAAAATAGCTATACTACTTACCATGATTAAAAGAAGGTTCTGGGCTGTGGTGCTTATAATTATCTCATTTTTTGTGGGATATTTTGTTTATTCCAGCCAAAAAAACCCAGCTTCAAATTTCAGATTCAAACTCGGCCTTGACTTGAACGGCGGGACGGAGCTTGTCTACAAACCTGATTTGTCTAAAGCTTCCTCAACTATTTCTGATGTCCAAAGTTCCATGAATGTCCTTCGAGACGTGATTGAAAGAAGGGTAAATATTTTCGGGGTTTCCGAGCCGGTTGTCCGCGTTGAGCAAGTCGGTTTTACCGGCTCAAACAATAATGAACAACTGACAGTTGACCTTCCGGGGATTACCAATATTGATCAGGCGGTTGCTATGATCGGAGCTACGCCAACTTTGGATTTCAGATTGCTTTCTACGAGTTCGGAAAAACTGACAGGCGATGAGCTTAATGCAAAAATCGCATCAAGCGGAATGAGCAGTGTTTTTGAAGTAACCGGTTTGACCGGAGAATATCTCAAAACTTCATCGCTCCAATTCGACCAGACATCAGGCGAGCCGATGGTTTCTCTCCAATTCAATTCCAAAGGGAGCGATTTATTCGCGAGCATTACAAAAAACAATATCGGCAGAAAACTTGCAATTTTTCTTGATGGGCAATTAGAATCCATGCCGAACATCAAAGAGGAAATTGACGGTGGAAATGCAGTCATCTCCGGCGGATTTACCGGAAGCGCTGGTATAAAAGAAGCAAGAAAGCTTGTTGACGATTTGAATCTCGGCGCTCTGCCTATTCCGATACAGCTTATTTCAACGCAGACAATCGGCGCATCGCTCGGCCATGACGCGGTGCAGGCCTCCACAAAAGCCGGCATAATCGCATTTATTGTCATTGCGCTTTTCTTGATTTTGGTTTACAGATTGCCTGGTTTGCTTGCGGTTATTGCGCTTTGTATTTATACAGCTCTTACTTTGGCGATTTTTAAAATCATTCCTGTCACGCTTACGGCCGCCGGCATCGCCGCATTCATACTTAGCGTCGGTATGGCGGTGGATGCGAACATTCTTATTTTTGAACGTATGAAAGAAGAATTCAGAAGGGGAAGGGAAATCGGCGACGCGGTTTCGGAAGGTTTCCACCGGGCGTGGACTTCAATCCGCGACTCAAACACTTCAAGTATGATTACCGCCGTTATTCTTTATATGTTCTCATCCACATCGGTCGTCAAAGGTTTTGCGCTCGTCTTTTTCATCGGTGTTGCGGTTTCAATGTTCACAGCCATCACCGCTTCGCGAACTTTGCTTTTGGCCATAAAGCACGACCATGCTGGAGGATTTCTTAAATGGCTTTTTGGCGGACAGATTAAAAATCCGGAAAATACGGAATTAAAATCAAACAAATAATATGTTTATCGTAAAAAACAGAAAAATATTTTATACATTCTCAATCTTGCTTGTCGCCGCGTCAATCGCAGCGCTTTGCATCTGGGGCCTTTCTTACAGCATAGATTTTACGGGCGGTTCATCGGTGCAATTCCAATATAAAAATGTCAGGCCGGATATAAGCGTGGTGAAATCTGAAATTGATTCGCTCACATTTGATCCGACCATCAAAGGCACGTATTCTCTCATTCCAAACGGCACCAATAGCTATGTACTAAATCTGAGGACGATTACGGATTCGGAGCGCTCTTTGCTCACAGGAGTCCTTTCTTCAGACGCATCAAACACGCCTCAAATATCGCAATTCAGCTCCATCGGTCCTGTTCTCGGCCAGCAAGCCGCTTCAAAATCTATAATGGCGATTATTTTGGTGATTATCTGCATCGTGCTTTTCATAACATTCGCTTTCAGAAAAGTTTCGGAACCGGTCTCTTCGTGGAAATACGGCATTGTCTCAATCATCGCGCTCTGCCACGATATGATTATTCCGACAGGCGTATTCATCGTCCTCAATCATTTCTTCCATGGATATGAGATTGATACGCTTTTTGTGACCGCAATCCTCGTCATTCTCGGATTTTCAATCCACGACACAATCGTCGTTTTTGACAGAGTCAGGGAAAATCTCCGCGTCAATTCGGGAAATAAAATTAAGAAAACATTTGAAGAAACTGTCGGCGCCTCCATTTCGCAGACATTCATAAGGTCCATCAACACATCTCTTACCACGCTTCTCGCCATTCTTGTCGTCTATCTTGCCGGCCCTGTCGCCACCAAGCATTTCGCCCTCGCCCTTCTTGTCGGTATTTTCTTCGGAACGTATTCGTCAATATTCATCGGCTCAAACTTGCTCGTCACCCTTGAAAAAGCGCAGCAAAAAAAACTTGAAGCCAAAAAAGCAGGGAAGAAATAATTATCCACCTAACCATTTGACTTATGTATATACAAAGTATATACTTTTATTATGACAACAAAAATACAAAGATGGGGAAATAGTTTTGGCATCCGCTTGCCAAAAGCGGTATTTGAATCAGGACAATTTTCCGAAGGCATGCTTGTGGACTTGAACCAAAAAGGTCCGGAAATTATCTTGCGCGCAGTAAAACCAAAAAAAGCGGCGAAATCGAAATACCCATCCCTTAAAGAAATTATGAAAGGCATTGATGCTTCCGTTTTTCATCCAGAGACTGATTGGGGACCGGACGTCGGTAAAGAAATACTAGAATGAATATAAATCCGCCGAAACGAGGTGATATTTTTGTGTGCGATTTTTCTCCTACCATGGGACATGAGCAAAGCGGAATAAGACCAGCTATTGTTTTGTCTGATTCTGATTTTAATGCAAAAACTGATCTGATTCTTGCTTGCCCGATTACCACTAGCGAACGCGGATATTTTTTTGAAGTAAAAGTGAAGACAGAAAAAACAAAAGGTGTTATTTTGACTCATCATATACGAACGATTGATTTTGTGGCGAGGCACGGTAAAGTAGTCGATAAGGTAGATAAAAAAACGCTGAAAGAAGTGATAGAGAAAATTAAAGTTTTGATTGAGAGATAATATGAAAATAGATTACGACAAAATCGCCGATGCTATGTATATATACTTGGCAAAAGGCGCAATGTGAGGTAAAATTAAAAAGACCATCGAGGTCGGCAATTGTTTGCTTGTTGATGTGGATAAAGACGGAAATATACTCGGTATTGAGATACTTTTTGTTTCTTCGTGGCTCAACACGAAAAATATTGAAAAAGATTTCAAAAAAGGTTTGCTTCCCGTCAGCATCATTTCCAAATTGCCAGCGATGGCGTAAAAAACTTGAAGCCAAAAAAGCAGGGAAGAAATAAAATATGAAAAAATTAATCAATATTTTGTTTGTTCGCAGACCAGAGATAGAAAATAAATGGTGGAACCGTTTATTTAATGTTTTTCTTGTTCTTACGGGAATTTTTGTATTTATTTTGGCTTTAGGTCAAGTTATTACCAGTTATCATAATAGTTGGTTTAGTTATTATAATCCGACAGCACTTAGTTTAGAGTCAAACAATCTAACCACAAATCTTTCATTTAGTGATTTGAAAGAAAATATTGCCGCTCTTCAAAAGAACAATGTAAGTTCTTCAAATATTCAGAGTTATATAAATAATTATGTTTCAGATGGAAATGGAGGATATGTTTTAAAAAATCAAACCGCTATACCGAATACCACATCAACACAAAACACTCAACGGAGTAATAGTTTTATAAACGATCTAGGAAATATATTAATTGATATTGCAATGTGGATTATTATTCCAATTTTTGCAGTATTACTCTGGATTATATTTTTGAGTTCTATTGTTTACAGAACTATTTTATATATAATTTTTGGTAAGAAAAAATAAAGTAAAATAGTTCAATCTTGATATTTAATAAAACTGTGGATAGCCATTTTGTCAAATGAGATGATTATATAAAGGTCTTTTAACAAAAAATAAGTTTTATAGCTTTTATATTATTGATTTCTTAAAGTTAGTGATTTACCATAAATGTAACAAAAAACCTCCCCTGAGTTCGGAACTAGAAGAGGTTTTTGTTATCTAGTTTTTAACTAGATAAGATATCAGTTTGCAAAGGTCTCGTTATCTTTTTTAAAGGTTTCGAGACTTTTGTTTTGCTATTATTTTTTGTGGCTGGAAATGGGTGTGCCCATGTTCCATTGTGATTTTGACACCACATTAAACCATCTGAAAAATAACAAAAAGCAAATTTACTCATAAGTTTTTTATTTTTTTTATATTCTTTTGACTAGAAAGAACTAGATGTTGTGACCGACCACACTTATTAAAATCATCCCTGCAATACCTAACATTCTACTGATGGCATGATTATAATAATTTTCATCCAACAAAAAACTCCTATACTGAATCGGAGTATCAAGGAACACTCATTTTTTTAGAAAGAATGTGCCTCAACTTGTAGGAGTATAAAGGTTTTATTCTTGATACTCCGATTCAAAACGGGAGTTCTGTTTTTTCCAATATGGGGATTTGTACTTTACTAATTAAATGAATGTCAACCAATAACACTCCTACCTTTATATTTTAGCATAAATGTTTTGAAGAAAGCAAAATCTATAATTGTGGATAACTCAAGGCAAAATTCTCCATATTTTTCAACCCTTTTTTCTCCTTGACTCCAATTCAAATCCGAGTATAATAACCAAGCTGTATATTAAATAAGAACCTTTCAAAAAAGAATAGGTTTTCCGAGTAAATCCCGCAGCTTGCGGGTTTTGCATTCAGAAAAATTTAATAAGCAGTGTTCCTTAACAACAAAATAGTACAAGATTTAAGAAATGCTTTACCTTTTTAAACATGAGAGGTATTGCATAATGTGCGAGTCTAGATCAAATCGTTCAAGTAAGAACGACTCAGAGTCTGCTCCGTTGTTACGTTTAATAATGCGTAAAAAATGGCAGGCCTCTAAAAAATCAGGAAATAAAAAAGAAAAAACTAAATATTGTTTTTTATTTTGTTCCGTTTCCGAAAAGAAATGCATTTATGCATTTTATTTTAGAGTTTGATCCTAGCTCAGGATGAACGCTGGCGACGTGGATAGGGCATGCAAGTCAAGGGGTCCGCAAGGGCACCGGCAGACGAGATAGTATAAAATAGGTAACGAACCCAAAAGTCAGGAATAGCTCGTCGAAAGACGGGGTAATACTTGATGGCCCGTGCGTGAACTTTGAACAGAAATTATTTTTGTGTTTAAAGTTTGCGTACGGTAAAGATTTATCGCTTTTGGATCGGCCTGTTCGGTATCAGCTAGTTGGTAGGGTAATGGCCTACCAAGGCAATGACGCCTAGGGGAGGTGAGAGCCTGACCCCCATCGATGGAACTGAGACACGGTCCATACACCTACGGGTGGCTGCAGTCGAGAATATTTGACAATGGAGGAAACTCTGATCAAGCGACGTCGCGTGGAGGATGAAGTGCTTCGGCACGTAAACTCCTTTTGTAGAATAGTAAGTTTTGAACATTCTAAGAATAAGAGGTTGCTAAACTCGTGCCAGCAGCAGCGGTAATACGAGTGCCTCAAGCGTTATCCGGAATTATTGGGCGTAAAGGGTATGTAGGTGGTTTTGTTAGTCTTCTGTTAAAACTCTGGGCTTAACCCAGAATCTGCAGGGGAAACGGCAAGACTTTAGAGTATGCGAGGGGTCTGTGGAACTCTAGGTGTAGCAGTGAAATGCGTTGATATCTAGGGGAACACCAAAAGCGAAAGCAGCAGACTGGAGCACTACTGACACTGAAATACGAAAGCGTGGGTAGCGAATGGGATTAGATACCCCAGTAGTCCACGCCCTAAACGATGTTCTCTAGGTTTTCGGAGTATCGACCCTCTGAGAGCCACAGCTAACGCGTTAAGAGAACCGCCTGGGTAGTACGGCCGCAAGGCTAAAACTCAAAGGAATAGACGGGGACTCGCACAAGCAGAGGATCATGTGGTTTAATTCGATGGTAAACGAAGAACCTTACCAGGGTTTGAAACCTAACTGAAGTTAGGAAGAAATTTTTAACGTCTCACAAGGACAGTCAGGCAGGTGATGCATGGCCGTCGTCAGTTCGTGGTTTGAATTGTTCCCTTAAGTGGGGTAACGAACGCAACCCTCGTTGTCTGTTATATATGTCAGACGAGACTGCCCTCCTTTTTGTTCGCAAATAAAAAATTTGTTGGCAAGAAGGAGGGAGGAAGGCGAGGATGACGCCAGGTCAGCATGTCCCTTTGATACCCTGGGCTACACACGTGATACAATGGCACATACAACGCGATGCGACGCAGTAATGCTGAGCTAACCGTAATAAAGTGTGCCTAAGTTCGGATTGAGGTCTGCAACTCGACCTCATGAAGTTGGATTTGCTAGTAATCACAGGTCAGCCATACTGTGGTGAATACGTTCTCGAGTCTTGTACTCACCGCCCGTCAACTCAAGGGAGCCAGGAATACCCGAAACCAGCGCTAGTCGCTGTCTACGGTAAGTTTGGTGACAGGGAGTAAGTCGTAACAAGGCACGGGTAGCGGAAGCTGCTCGTGGAATTTTTCAAATCGAACACGATTCGACCTCGGTCGGATCTGATCGGTCGGTTTTCAATGCCTCAATTGAGCATTGAAGGGTTTTGTGTAAACCTAAAATACACTATACAGCGGGAAAGACCGCAAAAATCCGCCAGGATGCGGATAAGAAACGGAACAAAATAAAGAACAATATTAAAAAAATCACAAAAATAGCCCTATTTATAGGGTTATTTTTGTGATTGACTTTTAGGTTTAAATATGCTAAGATTGTTTTTGGAGATTAAAACGCAGTTCTCTTCAATACCATTTCTATTCTAGGAGAATTGAGATGAAAAAAATCAGTAACGATGCAATAGGTGGTCTTCTAATGGCCATTCTTCTGGTGGTGTTTTTTCTTTATTCTGTAATCCAAGAAACGAACGGACCAAGAGGATACAGAAGTCATATCACAGGAGAAGTTGCTTTTGTTGATTTACCAAACGGGCGAAGAATTTTTTCAAATCATAAAAGATTCGAAGAAGTTCTAAGGATTGCCAAAAGTGATCCGCGTTATAAAGAGGAACCAACGAAGTAATATCAAAAAGCATTTTATCGTAAGCCCCGATGTCAATAAGACACTCGGGGCTTTTTGTTTGTATTTCAGTCATTTTTTTGCTATATTTTGCTTTGGTTTGCGCGTGTAGCTCAGGTGGTTAGAGCGCGTCACTGATAATGACGAGGTCCCAGGTTCGAGTCCTGGCACGCGCACAGTTTTATTAATGGGCATGTGGTGGAACTGGTATACACGTACGCTTCAGAAGCGTATTCCGAAAGGATTGAGAGTTCGAGTCTCTCCATGCCCACAAAATTACGATAGTAATTTTGTGTAGGGAGAGCTCGAAAGACGGAGCTCATTTTTTCACAGCAGAAAAAATGAGTGAGTCGGGGTCGCGGCTTTTTCAGAGCGACGGCGAGGAAAAAAGCTGTGACCGAGTCTCTCCATGCCCACAAAATCAAATTTGACTTTACTTTTATATAATGCTATCCTGTCGGTTCAGTTTTTATTTGTTCATTCTAGATTAAAAGGAGTAGGTAATGCCTAGTAATTCAGCAATGCTTCTTGGAGTTCAGCTTCCGGAGGGAATGAACCCCGAGGATCCTCTGGTGCAGTTAGCGGCAGGGATTGGCCATGTCATAAAACCGGGAGAAGTGGTGCATATCCCTAAAGAAGTTCGGCCAATAGTTGATAAAGAAAGCAACCGCCTGATGAATCCGTATGAGGTCAAAAGGCGTTTCCTGGTTCCTTACACAGAAAGAATTTTTGGGGGAAATAACTAAATCCCCAAGGGTCCATTGAGGCCCAAATCCCAAAACTCTGGTCGTTGCGGCAACAACCGCACGATCGGAGTTTTATTTTTGCCACATTTTTATTTTAGTGTAAGATAATCTTATGGATAAAACCAAGTTATTTTTTACCACGTCCAATATTTGTTCATATATTAAAAAAGAGAATTTTTCTCATATTGTTGTTATATCTTCAAAAAATATCTTTAATAAGCATAAATGGATTTTTAATCTTATAAATAAATGCGGTTTGGATGTTAAAACAATTTTTGTCAAAGACGGAGAAAAAGCAAAAAGTTTTGAACAATTTAAATATCTGCTGGGACAATTTTCAAAATTTAAATTGGACAAATCATCGCTAATAATATGCATAGGTGGCGGTTCCGTCGGAGATTTGTCCGGTTTTGCGGCATTCGTGTATTTGAGAGGCATTGGCTTTATCAATATCCCAACAACTCTGCTTGCCCAGGTTGACAGCGCACATGGCGGCAAAAACGGAATAAATTTCAATGGTTTTAAGAATCAAATCGGCACCATATATTTGCCAAAAGCTGTTTTTATAGATGCAAAATTTCTCAAAACTCTAAATAAAGACCAAATCATTGACGGATTAGGCGAGATAATAAAATACGGTTTTATAAAAGATAAATCAATCTTGTCAGATTTAAACGATTTGAATAAAAATTTGCTGAAAATTATCAGAAAATCCATCAAATGTAAATATTTTTACATAGACAAAGATTTGAAAGAAAATTCTGTAAGGAAAATATTGAATATAGGACATACTTTTGGTCATGCTCTTGAGCTGAAATATAAATTATCACACGGCAAATCGGTCATAATCGGAATGGTGAAAGAATTTGAATTTTGCAAGAAAATCGGTCTATCGGAAGCGGATGTAAAAACAAAATTAATCAATATTTTGGATAAATTAAAAATCAATATTGATTTTGATAAATACATTGTTGATAAAAGAGCTTTATTGCATGACAAAAAAGTCAAATCTAATTTTATAGATTTTCCGATAGTAAAGGAATCTGGAAAATCTTTTATTAAAAAACTGAATATTGATTCAATTAAAAAATATATATGAATAAATTCTACGTAATAGGAACGCCGATAGGGAATTTGGAAGATATCACGTACAGAGCGGTAAGGATTTTGGGTGAAGTTGATCTGATACTTTGCGAAGATACAAGAGTTACGATAAATCTTTTGAATAAATACGAAATCAAAAAGCCGACCATGAGCTACCATTCCCAAAGCAAAATTTCAAAAACAGAGAAAATTATTGAGATGATAAAAGAAGGAAAAACTCTGGCTTTGGTTTCTGATGCCGGCACGCCGGCAATTTCCGACCCCGGCTCTATGCTCGTTTCAAAAATTCGTGAAAATTTTCCGGAAATTGAAATTATCGCCATTCCTGGGCCGAGTGCTTTGACATCAGCACTTTCTGTTTCAGGTCTGCCCAGCTCGGAATTTCTTTTCCTTGGTTTTTTGCCGCATAAAAAAGGCAGAGAAACCTTATTCAAAGAAATCAGCGAATCGGAAAGAACAGTCGTGTTTTATGAATCTCCGCACAGAATATTGAAAACTTTGGCTTCTTTAAAAAAATATACGGATAAAAGAAAAATCGTCATTGCGCGCGAACTTTCAAAAATATACGAACAGATAATTTCCGGCACTCCGCTTGAAGTTGAAAGGTATTTTTCTGATAATAAAGACAAAATTCGTGGCGAGTTTGTGGTAATGGTAAGCGCCAGATGATATTTATTTTTATTCTCAATTATGCTAATATATCAATATGATTAAAATTTCAACGATTTTCATATTAGGCATTTGTATATTTTTCATCCAATTTTTGGGCATTCCAATGGGTTGGAAAAATTTTCTTTACGCAGTTTTCGGCTTAGCCATTGCAATATTATCTATCCTTATACGGAGAGAACTTCACGAGGTGCTGAGGCATCTTCATACCGAGCCGATCAGCACCGAAACGTTTTCGGAAAGCAGGCCGAAAGAGTCAGAATCCATCCAATAAAAAACTCCTTAAAAAGGAGTTTTTTATTGCAAGCAGGCGGATATTCTTTTAAAAAATCCAAACAAGTGTTACAATAACGGCAAATGGATCATGAAAGAATCACATATTTTGGGGAGACCGATTCACGCAACAGGCGAGTGAAATTTGGCATTAAAGCCAAAGACAGAACAAAACATGTTTATGTGATAGGAAAGACGGGTATGGGAAAATCCACTCTCCTTGAGAATATGGCTATCCAGGACCTTCAAAATGGCGAAGGAATGGCGTTTATAGATCCTCATGGTAAGACGGCTGATCTCCTCTTGAATTTCGTGCCTGCGGAAAGAATAAAAGATGTGGTTTATTTCGCCCCTTTTGACACGGATTATCCGATTTCTTTCAATATCATGGAAGATGTCGGTCCGGAAAAGCGGCATCTTGTGGTCTCCGGCCTTATGAGCGCATTCAAGAAACTTTTCGGCGAGGAAAGTTTTTCAGACCGTATGCAATATATTCTGCAAAACACGATTCTTGCTTTGCTTGAATATCCGGGTGCGACGATGCTTGGCATTAACAGAATGCTTACAGATAAAATATACAGGAATAAAGTCATAGCGAATGTCACCGATATGTCAGTGAAAACTTATTGGACTGCCGAATATGCCGGATATACTGAGCGATACGCCGCTGAAGCTGTTCCTGCAATCCAGAATAAAATCGGCCAGTTCACTTCAAATCCTCTGATACGAAATATTGTCGGCCAGCCAAAATCCAGTTTTGATTTCCGCAAGATAATGGATGAAAGCAAAATTGTGATCATAAATCTTTCAAAAGGCCTTGTGGGCGAGTCGAATGCAAATCTGCTCGGTTCTATGCTTATTACCAAGATTTATCTGGCGGCGATGTCCCGCGCCAATATATCGCAAAAAGTGCTTAAAAATCTTCCGAATTTTTATCTGTATGTGGATGAATTCCAATCTTTTGCCAATGAATCTTTTGCGGATATTCTTTCCGAAGCAAGAAAATACAAGCTGAATCTTACGATTGCCCATCAGTACGTAGAGCAGATGTCCGAAGAGGTGCGCGCTGCGGTTTTTGGCAACGTCGGCACAATGATTACTTTCAGAGTCGGCGCGTATGATGCGGAAATTCTTGAAAAAGAATTCGCTCCGCAATTTACGATAGAAGATTTGGTCAATCTCGGCAAATATCAGATGTATCTGAAACTGATGATAGACGAAGTCAGCTCCGCTCCGTTCTCGGCCTCCTCTTTGCCGCCGTTTCCGGAACCGGTCATTTCTTATAAAAAGGAAATAATTGAAAGTTCAAGAGAGCAATTTACCGTGAAAAAATCGGAAATTGAAAGTTTCATACAAAAATGGCATGACGAAGGGAAACCTCCTCCAAAAATCCCACAAACTCAGGCTAGGCCGCAAAATATACAGAGAGATAATTCAAGAAATTTTGCGAAAGCCGAAGTTCCGGCCCAAATGTATAAAGAAACAAGGCCGGAAACAAGAAGGCCTATGGATGAAAAGACGTATAAAACAACGCCGATCCATCCGCCGATTGAAACCGAGATCGGTGGAGAATTCTTGCCGCTGAAAGATTTCGCCAAAAAAACCGTTATACCGCCAAAAGACCTGGCCCCTGGCCGGGCAGGCGGTCAGGCAGAAAAAAAGGCAGAAATAGCTCCTCAAAAAAATAATAATCCAGAATCAAAAACCACTCCTCATGTTCAGAGTAAAACTATGAGCAAGGAGAATCTTTCCGATTTGAGATCGGCTCTTGAAGCGGTTATGAAACAAAAATCTCCGAATAATCCAGAATCAAATGCCGCGAAAACGGAGCCGGAAACAAAAACAATTCCAAAACAATCGGAACATCATGCGAAAGAAAAAGTTGAAAATAAGAAAGAAGAGGCAAAATCGGCAAATGATATGAAAGAAATTCCTGAGAAGGATTTGAAAAAAATATTTGATCTATAATATGTGGATTTTTGCAGTTATTTTTTTGATTATTTTTGCTTTGATTGTTGCTGTTTGGGCAAAAATTGAAGGTAGAAAAGAAAAAGATCGCCTTGAAAAAGGCAGGCTTTCAGCCGAAGATTTTGAGATTATTGAGGGAGATTAAAATAAATTTTTTAAAATCCTCAGTTTGGCGACAATTATTCCGGATAGCCAATTCGGATATTTGCCGAAATTTTTGAATACTATTTTATAATTATTCCAAGCCATGGATATTTTTCTTTCGTAAGAAATTCCGCCGGAATGCCGCGTATAAGCTGTCGTGATTTCTTTTAAATTTTTCATTTTTCCGAGCAATCCCAATTTTAAAAATAAATCCAAATCTTCCACACAGGATAATTTTTCATCATATCCGCCGATTTTTTCAGCGGTTTTTTTCCTGCACATTACTGCCGACTGGGCAATCTGATTGAATCTAAGCATTTTATTCCTTATATCACTATCCTCGGTTTTAAAATCGGTATTTTTTATGAAATTATTTTTTTCATCGACAATTTTGATATTTGAACCGATTAAAACATAATCCGGATTATTTTCGAGATACTCGAATTGTTTCTGCAGTTTATTTTTATCAATCCAATAATCATCGCTATCAAGCACTGCGATATATTCTCCTTTTGACAGGGAAAGTCCAAGATTTCTGCTCTTGGAAATTCCCAGAAAAGATTTATTTTTATTATATTTTATTCTTTTGTCTTTGGCGGCAAAAGGCTCCACGATGGCTCTCGTATCATCTACAGAACCGTCATCAATAATTATAAGTTCCCAGCCAGAAAATGTCTGATCCAAGATGCTTTCTATGGCTTTAGCGATAAAATCAGCCCTGTTTCTTGTTATGGTAATTATGCTTATTTTCGGATTCATATTATATTTTTATCCATTCTTTAGGTATGAGGTCTATTTCATCTGTGGTTTTTTTTGCAATCCATTGTTTAGGAACGATTATAATTTTGTTTTTATTGGGATTAAGCCATGCGCCCCACCAGGAAAAAGTGGAATTTGCAGCAATATGATGCGTGCATTTGCTCATCAAGATAATTTCTTCATAATCCGGAATATCTGGATTTGAGACAAAATGCATCGGACAAAGCAATTTTAAATTTTCTTTTGCCCAAGATATATCGTCGGAAAAAACAAATACGGATATTTTTTTAAGATATTTTGACAATAACAAATCAACAGCTTTTTCATAATAGGGAATTTCGAGCAGTCCGTTATATGCCACTGAATAAGGATTGGATACAAAATCGCCTCGGCGAATATGCAAAGACACAGGAATTTCGCCTCTGGATGAGCAATCGGACATCTGAAGAATTATTTTTTTTGCAGATTTACCTAAAGGATTTTTCAAGGATAATTCTTTGCGGATCAAATTCTCGTATTTCAGGAAATATTTTTGATTTCCCCAGTATCCTTCGTAATATGTTGATTTTGATTTCATGAAAGAAGGATAATAAGCATATTCATCTATTTTTCTTATGTGCCTTAATATTTTTCTTAAGATAACCTTGAATTTTGTATTGAATTTCTCAGATAATTCTTCGGATGCGATATCCGCTTTTATATTGAATTTATCAAGAACAAAATTTCTTTTAGCGTCGCGTTCCGGCTGATTATCATAGTATGAAATATCCAAATATAAAGGTTCTTTGCGCTCCAAAGACAAAGCTCTGCCAAAAGCGTATTGAAACATCTGATTGCCAATACCGGCTTTTATTTTAACGATAATCATTTATTTTTTGAGCTTAGCGAAATAATTCACAGTAGTAAAAATTTCCTGCAATTCCGAATATTGTTTTATTTCATATAAACTGTTTTGCAATATTCTGTATATTTTATAGGTATTTTTTAATAGGTAATAGAAATCTTGAAAATATGTCCTTGAATCTATATTTGCCCCGCCGAATTCAAACTGAATGGCTTTTATGGCTTTTTTCTCCAGCATATTTTTTGCGCCTTTTAACACTTCGAGCTCGTGCCCTTCAACATCTATTTTAAGCAAATCAATATTTTTAATTTTATTTTCTTCGCAAAAATCATCCAGTTTTTTTATTCTGACGGTTTCTTTCTGAGCAAATTTTTTGTTTACATGCTCAAGCTGTCTTTTATATACTGAAGCAAGTCCGGATCCGGCTTCATCATAATATAAATATTCTTTTTTTCCGGCAGATCCGAACCCTAAATTATATCTTTCAATATTTTTAATTTGCGAAGTGTTTTTGAGCAGCTCGGAATAGGTGATTTTACCCGGTTCAAACGAATAAATTTTTGCATTGCCGTGAAATATGCTGTCAATAAGATTGGCATATTGGCCCTTATTTGCTCCGATGTCGAATATGACGGGGAATAGGGTTTTGTTTTTGGCACGGATCATTTCAAGAATATATTTTTCGCCGCTATTTGTTACTTCACTGAAGCCAAAATTCATGCCTTTGAGGGATATTTTATGAAGCAATTCAAAAAATCTCTGAAAAAATGCTTTTCCCCAAAACAAATATTCGAGTTTTTTCAGGCATTTTTTTATTTTCGAAAAAAACATTATCCGTAATTTTGTAAAAGATAATTTTACCGAATGATAATCTTTCTCGTCTATTTTGACATTCAAAGTGCCGCTATATCCTTCGATTATAGGGACTTCGCTAAAATTAATACATGTTTTTTTATCAGCCAAAGCGTCTTTGATGGCGAGATTGAGAGCCATTTCCATCGGCTGATTTTTTGAATCATTTATAAAATTATCATATTTAAAAAGATATTTTGTGAAAAAATCAGGTTTGGCGATGAATATGCCGCTGTAAGCGTATATCTTGTTTGGATCAAAATCAGAAATTACATAAACGTCATCTCGGATTGACGATATTATTTTATTCAAATTCTTAATATAATATCTGCCGGTAATTTTGACTATAAAATCGCTTTGTTTCAGGACGGCTGATTGGCTCAACGCATGTTTCATAAGAAGCATTTCCTCATAACCCTTGCCATATTGGGGAGGGAAGGGTTTTCTGTGGTATTCCACAATTTCGGACAGTTTATTTTTATTAAATAGGTCCGATATTTTTTTTGATTTATAATTCGAACTATCGCAAAAAACTATGGGATATTTTACAGATTGGTGAAGTTTTTCGATTACTGAGGCGTAGTCCTGCTCTCTTACGGCTGGATCCGTCCGCTTTAAACGAAAAGTCGTGGATGGATTTATTGAAGCTGTTAAAAAAATGGATATTTTCATAATTTATGATTTGAAAAGCAGATTTAATTTTATAAAATCCTTGATTTTCACGAAAGTTTTGTACCAAAATGCATCATTTCTCCATTTGCCTGCCCTGATGATTTTTTCATTGAATCCGGATTTAACCGTCAGATTAAAGTATTTTTCATATAAGAAAAGCAGTTTTTTCGCTTGCCCGGCTGGACTGAAATTTTCTTCGACATATGCTCTCGGATTGAATGATTTCCATCTTGCTTCCATAATCTTAACTCCTTCCGATAAAGATTCCAAACCTTTTATTTTTAGGCCGCACTGATCGCTGAAATAAGGCGCAGATGAGATTCCACCTTCCCACTTTGATTCAAATTCTTTATCAATCACCAATATTGGCGTATTGAGAGCAAGAGCTTCAAGAAGAGCGATCCCTTGGCTTTCAAAGCAGCCGAGCCAAATGATATATTTGCTGTTATTAACAGCTTCTTTATAAACACTTTCTTTGTATGAACCGTATTTTATGACAGCAAAGGCAATATTAAGATTTTTAAGGATACCGGTGACTTTGTCCAGTTCTTCTTCTTTTCGTTGCTTGAAATAAATCAATACCTGATTTTTTTTATTTGCTTTTTCATTGAAATCCGACAAATCCACTCCGCTTGCCCATATTTCGGTAGGGGATTTATCATATCCTTTTGCTATCCAAACTTTCCGGATATTTTCTGACGGTTGGAGATATATCGTGTTCGGCAATTTCATCCCGGCGGGTATTTCCTGAGGAATCAAAAAAAGATTCGGACCGGCCAATACATGAACATATGATGGGAGATCATCTATTTGTTTGAAAGCGCGGATATCGTCATGTATCCAGAGCCGTTTTGTGGAATCCAGCCGCTGATTGATGACATAAGGATAGCCGATTTCATCGAGGCCTTTTATAAGATTATCAACGACCTTTTTTGGCCCGCGGATTTCTTTGCTATATATTGATTTGGAAATTATATTGATCATAAATTGAAAAATCGATTATTTCTGCGGATAACCCTGACGGTTTGTTATTTTTTTGAACAAGTATGTTCCAAGCTTTTGTCCAGGCAATTCAATATATCTGAATGTAATTGAAGCGATTATGATTGAAAGGATGCTTGTGGCGATAAAAAGGAATATATATTCAACATAATCATTTGTAAAATGACTTGCGAAACCGGGATAAAGATTATTTTTTGTAATAATGATAAAACTGATGAAATGTATCAAGTATATGCTGTAGCTGATTTTCCCTATATATTGCAGCACTTTGTTTTGCAGAAAATAAGCATATCCTTTTGAGAAAAGCAGTATAACTCCGAGGAAACATACCGACTCTATATAAACTCTCGGCGTAGCTATGGAGATATCTATACTGTGCGTTATTAAAAATTTAATAATAACAAACGCTATTTCACAAGTGAAAACGGTTTCTAAAAGAAGCATGAATTCTTTCATATATGAAATAGGCTTGAGTTCTTGGTCTTTTTTGAATAATAGGAAGAAAACGACAAAACCAAGCATAAAAGTAGGAAGCTGTATCGGAACGGAATAAAAAAGGAAAGTTTTTATATTCTCGCTTATATTCGCGGGAAACAGGAGCGGCAGCACCAATTCTATAAGGCAGGCAATGACCAAAGACCACACAAAATATTTTTTTGCCGTACGAAGATTTTTTATTCTCAGGAATAAAAATGGGGTTATGAAACAGAAAAAAATTTCAACAGCTATGAACCATTGTCCGGGAACAATAACATTCATATATTGAGGCACGAAATTATTGGTGAAAGTGATTGAAGTGACGATACTCCATAAATTGACATTCAGATTCAGCCATCCGGGTTTATAGAAAAAAATTGTCAGCGCCAAAATGGAAAATACGCCTATCATGATATAAAACATCGGCGCAATCCTGAAAAATCTCCTGAAAAAGAATTTTATTTTTTCCATCCGTTTTCCTGAAAATGAATTTCTGGACAAGCTCGTAAAAAGCGTGAGAGCGCTTATTATAAAGAAAAGCTGGACGCCCCGGGCTCCTTCGCCGGATATTCTGTAGAGGAAATTTGTCGCGGGATGAACCATAAAAATGGTCGTATGGAACAAGATTATGAGCAAGATCGCTATTCCTCTCAGAGCATCCAAATACGGATATCTCTGTTTTTCTTCGCTTTTGACTGTATTTGGCGGCATATTATCGCATTAATTTTTTCTTAAAATATTTTTGCTTGAAATTTTCAAGGAAACCCAATTTTTTAAACGGCTGATAGAGTTTTGCTAATATTTTTTTTATCAAAGCCTGCTTTCTGGCATGTTTCATGATAATCATTTCATTTTTTTCTAATGCCATAGCGCGTGCGCCGTTTATGGTTCGGCGAGGCGCGTATTCTAGCGGCTGGTCAAAAATATTTTTTAAAAATTTTTCAAGGCCGCCCAGAGCTATTTTGAAGCTATAACCTTTGGCGAATAAGGGCTCATTCATTATTTTGATATACAAATCGTCATTATTGTCTATTTCCTTTACCCGCTCCACTACTTGATCGAATGATTCGCAATTATGGCAGTTTATAAAACGTTTGGTGTTGAATTCGCGGCCGATCGCAGGATTGCCCCAGTATATGGGTATGGTGCTTGCCATGAAAGAATCAACGATCCTATCAGTGGTATATCCGTCTCGGCATGAATTCTCAATCGCCATGGAAAATTTATGCTTCATTTCAAAACCTAATTTATTATCGGTGGGACCGCCGATATTGTTTAAATATTTTCCTCCGGAATCTACTTTTTTATACGCATTTAACTTGTCAAGGAGGATTTTTCTTCTGTCATCAGCGAGATAATTTGAATAGACAAAACTGCAAAAATCCGTCTTTTTATCAAGATCTTCCCGGGTAAAGGTTCTTGGTTTTGTGATATTAATATCCTTAGCCATTTCCAAATCTTTTTTATGATAAAACGTAGCTATAAAATAAGAAGACAATCTATAATGCCTGTCCTCGAAATTCATATAATCATAACTGATGGCATAATCGCAAAGATTGAAGTTCGGACTTATATTTTCTGAAGTGTAGAATATCCTGATGCAATCATATTTCAAATATTCATAGGTTGATTCGTGATAAAAAACATAGTCCGGATTATCCGATATTTCAACATCATAATATTTTTTGAGAATATTATTTAAAAAATAATTGTATGAAAGGGGGGATTTTTCATCCATTTCATTATATTTGCAATATTTTACTTTTATTTTTTTCTTCATTTGATGTGGGCGATTATTTGGCTCAAATATTTTTTGTCTTTGCAATCTTCGGGATTTCTCTCATTGATCTCATTGAAATATTTATATTTTACTTTTACCCGCTTATTTTCTTTTTTCAAAAACATCTCATATTCCATATCGATATGGCCGATATCAATAACCCTATATCCTGTCAAGAATAAATCATAGGCTAGCACTTTTGCGGTTGGACCGAGTGAAATCAAGATCAATTTATGCTTATCTATTTTACCGGCTTCCATTAATATTTTATCATATTTTGTAAAGGCATTTTCAGCCGGGCACAATATTCTTTTTATTGATTTTACGCCATTAAATAGGTCATTTCCCACGCCAAGCCGGCTTTTTTCTCCTTCAATCAAAACGACATCTTTTGCTTCCCATATTGATTTTAATTTTTGAAATATATGGCTTGACTGAGATTTATCATCAAAAGGGATATAAGGGCGAGTTATAAATGTATCGCCATATATTTGATTAAGAGACAATAAACTTTTCCATACAGATCCATGCTTAAAAAGATGATGTATGCTAAATAAAAATGTTTCTTTATTAAAATTATTCATTTTTCCCCACATCTCCGGAATGCAGATAAGCAATCCTTTTTTATTTGTCCGTAATATGGTTTTCAGTTTTTCAGCCAAGTCCTTATCGTATTTTTGAAAGGCCAAATCAATACCATCAATAAGAGATATTTCTCCGTCGCCGAAGCGTATGACAGAAAGATTTTCTTTTATAATTTTATCAAGCGTCTGTTCAATGGATAATACTTTTGGTGCACCCGGATCTTTTTGTATGTATACTCTGACAAAATAGGCAATATATGCAATTACCGGACCTACTTTTATTCTAATGGAAAGGGGAATAATTTTTCTTAATTTATCTATAATTTTATTGATAAATGATTTTTTCATATTATAATCTAAAATTCTTAATTTTATTTTTTATATCGTTTAACTTTATTATCCATCGGGAAACTATTTTGGGAACAGGAATTCCGCCGGTTCTTTTTTCGAACTCATTTTTGAATGTTTTGTTATCCCAGATATCCAATGGTTCAAAGAATTCTATGCCGTATTTATCAAACCAATTAAAGATCTCCGTAAAACGCCAATCTGTCTTGTAATCATACCGTGTAACGGAGTTATCGGTTATTTTAAAGTCGGAATCCGAAAGAATAGGTCTTGTTTTTATATTTTTTATATCTTTTTGGATATCATAAGTGACATTTATTCTTTGTGCGGATCTGTCAGCTTTGATAAGTTCGCTGCACATGTACCATGCGCGTTTCATAGCCGATCTTTCCGTATTTAAAAATTGGAAATGAATAACCGAACCATGTTTTCTGTCAATAACGAGTTTATAATCAGGATTGCCGGGAGTTCTGCTTACCCCAAGAAAAACATATTTAAAAGCTGCGTTTTTATCGTCGCAAAAAATAAAACTTTTGTTTAATTTATCATATACGCCGTCTATCCTTTCCGTTTTAAGATTCCCATATAGATTAATCCAATCCATCCATAAGCTTTGGCCCGGTTTCAGCGATAGAATGGTTTCTCTCGCGGAATTAAAGAAATTATTTGAAAAAATCTCATCGCAATCAAGGCAGATAAAATGGGTTCCTCCTTCTTTCCGGCCTTCATCCAAAAGCCGTTCCCTTATCTTATATTCAGTCCAGCCGGATTCTTTTTCATAATTTTCCGTGATTATTTTAGCTCCGGCTTTTTCCAGCAATGATCTGCTCTTATCCGTTGAATTGTCGTCAAAAGCAATTATAAAATCAGTAATTTTCTTTATGGAATTTATATATTCTTTCAATATCCACTCCTCATTTTTGAATGGTAATAATGCTATTATTTTCATTTTCAGTAAAAATTATTTTCTACAAACAGCGATTAAATAACTGGCTGTCTCATTATCGTTAATTTTTGTCGGTATAAAACTTTCTTTTCTAACAAGATTTTTATTTACGGCGCTGTTTCCAATACTGTTATCAATATTTAACCTTAATTTTTTGGGAAAAATTTTATGCCGAATCTTGAATTTATCCAATTTAACCAATTTATGCAATAATTTTGCAATTAATAAAGAGAAACTATTGCCATACGGTTTGATGTCCTGGCCATACAAACCAATAATTTTGAAATTTTTACTTAACATCCTTAAAAATTGAGCTTTGCTCATTTCACAAACATGAAATTCATTATGGCCTTCTCCCGTTACATCTTTGTCTGGAGTTGAAACTATAAATGTTCCTCCGGGTTTTAACACCCTGTATGCTTCTTGCAAGAATTTCTCCTGTTTTTTGTGTTTGACATGTTCGATTGTTTCAAATGAAATTACCACATCAACAGATTCGTTTGGTGTAGAAATATTTTCCACATCCCCAACACAAAAAGAAAGATTATTTTTTTTATATTTGCTTTTTGCGTGTTCTATTGTCTCTGGATTTATATCAATACCAACAACTTTATTTGAAATTTTAGCTAATTGATCGGAGCCGTATCCTTCGCCGCAAGCTATATCAATAACTGATTTTGCTCGAACATATGATTGGGCAAAATCATATCTATTCAAATGTATTTCAGAAATATTGTCTGATTTATTAAATTCATCCGGCATATATCTCTCTCCTGTGAATTTCATGTTTTTATATTAAAATTTGTAATAAATATCTGTTTTAGTAAATTATCTCAACATTTATTTTTTTGGCATTCCGGGATATTTCTCTGGATGAGCTTTCATTTCTTTGACTATGCGAGAAATGCCTTCACCCAGTCCTGTTTTTGGCTTCCAGTATGTAAAAATATATTGATCCGGCTCATTTTTCTTATTCTGCTGAACAGTATCTTTTTGTCGGGGATTTGGAATTATTTTTGCGCCGGGAAAATGCTTTGAAATGATGTCGGCTAGATCAAGAATAGAGTGCCATTTGAAGCTTGTGATATGCAATTGCTTGTCTCTCGGTATTTTATGATATTTTTTTGACAATTCTATCAGACATTCGCTGCAATCATCGGCGTAAAGAAACTGCCGTTCCTCAGTTCCGTCAGTCATCAAATCCATCACGCCGTTTGTTGCCGCCTTGATGATAAGATCGGCAATCACATGATATTTATCTTCATCGCGCTCCAATCCATATACGTTCCAGAATTTAACCACAAGCCCGCCTAAAACCCCCGTCTTTTTTTCACCGATTGATTTGAGGAGGCCGTAGCTGGAATAAGACATATTTGCCATTTGGCTTGAAGCGAAAATAAAAGGTTTCTTGTGTTTTTTAAGCGCATCAAATGTCCGGTCTATGATTTTGATATTGTTTGATATGAAATCATACGTGTTCTGGTATGCTTTCAGATACCGCGAACCCCCGACGTCAAAAGCCAAAAAGAAAACAAAATCCGCCTTTTTAATAGTTTTATCCAACAGTTTATTGTTATATATCCTCAGATCCTGAGACGGATGATTTTCTATGTCAAATTCAAGAACTTCATGTTTTTTATCTTCTTTTATCTTACTTACGAGAGCTGAACCGATCTGGCCTGCCGATCCCAATACTAAGTATCTCATGGCTTTTATTGCAACATTATTATCTTGCTAAGAACTGCCATTATAGCAAAATTATCTCAGCTTTTCCATGTGATACAGTATTTACTAATATTTCAAAATAAAAACAAAATTTCCGGCCGGATATTCATTATTTAATCAGTTATCTCATTTAAATTTTCTTTTCAAATTTCTTATTATTCTGGAAATTTTATTTTTTATTCCGTCAAAAAACCACGATATGTTTTCTTTGAACGTGGGAATATATTTATTTATAACATTTTTTTCTCCGACTTTTACACCATATATTCCGCTTTTATATCCGTCGATTTCCAGGTCAAAAAAATCAAGCTGCCATTCGGATAAATTTTTTGCCCACCAGTATTTTCGTCTTATATGCCAAAGTTTTTGCTGAAGATTCTTGTCATAATTTTCCGCAAAATACAGCACAGAATCTTTGGGTACTTCGTTTAACAATTTTAAAAATTCCTTCACATAGTAATCTTTTATGTGGGATAAGACTGTGGAGGTGGTAAAAAATGACGGTTCAGAGATATCCAGCCCTAAAATGCCGTCAATCATATCTTTGTTTATGAGCTTGATGTTTTTAATATTTGATTCCTTGATCAGTTTTTCGGCATTTTCTACGGCTGTTTTTGACGGTTCTATGCCGATTACTTTATCAAATAAATCCGAAGTTTTTATGACAAGCCAGCCGCCGCCGGAGCCTATGTCTATATGCACTTTTGCCTTATTCGGCATGGAAAATGCTTTTTTAAAACCAGCTGTTTCAAAGGTATTATCTTCTCTGGTTTGCTTGAGTGTTTTTTTAAAACAATTAGTGTCGGATTTTATATACTGAATATCGTGTTCTTTGAAGCTCAATAGGTCTTTTTTCATTTTTTTATATTATTTAATCCTTTTTAAATATCCGTCTATGTTGAAAGTCGCATTCTTGCCGAAAAAATCGCACCATTTCCTGTCTATCTTAAAATCATTATTATTTTTCAAAAATTCACGGATTGCCCTTACCGGACCACCGTTGAATTTCTTTTTCATTCCAAGCTCATCGACTATTCCATCTTCAATGATCAGGTAGGAACCTACGGAGACGATAGGGGAGAATTTTTTAATCGCTCCGATGGATTGTTCGTATGTATGGGCGCCATCCTCAATAACCAGTATTTTGGAAAATCCTTTCACTTCTTTCAGATTATAATTTTCCCAGCCATTGGAAAACGTTTTAATCCTTGGGTGATTAAGCAGGATTTTGTCGTACAATGGCTCAATATCGATTGTATGAATCATTCCGAATCCAAACGTATTCAATAAATCGCCAAGATATAAAGCGCCGCCTCCTTTGTACGTTCCTATTTCTATTATCAAATCGGGCTTTAATTCCGAAATTATCATCTGATAAAGCACATAGTCAAAAGGGCACCTTGTGGCTTTTATACCTCTATAAGTGACATTCAGATGTCCGGCATATATTGAACGTACATTAAAATTCGTATGCACATTCCTATCTGTGAAAAAATGATAAATTTTTACTAAAAATTTATAAATTGGTTCAGGTAATACTTTTTTTATGGCCGAGATATAATTATTATTCATGATTTTATCTTATCATATTTTATTTAAATGACTATTATTTATTTTTTATTTTAAAAACACCCAATATCATATTTCTTGTTTGTTTGAACAAAATCAACGAACAGAAAGGTATGATATATGAAATCAGGCTTGCAAATGCGGCTCCGGATATTCCGTATCTCGGTATCAAAAAAATATTCAGCAGGACATTTGTCGCCATTCCTAAAAATGAAGTCAGCAATATTATTTTCGTGTAATTTTCCGTGATAAGCAACTGCTGGGCGAACGCGTTCAAAGCTCCGCCTATATTACTCCAAACATATATTTGAAGAACGCCAAATGCACCGGAAAAACCTGCACCGAATATTATGGTTATAATGGGTTTTGAAAATATCGCTGTGGGAAGCGCGGTTACTGCCGATATCAATATTAATACCCAGAATAATTTCTTGATTCTTTCATAGTATAGTTTTTCCGATGTTTTTTTTGCATTTATAATTGCAGGAAAAATTGCTGAAATTATTATATTCGGGATAAAATACCAAACTTCCGATACTGAAACTGCCGAGCTATAAAGTCCGACCGATGCCGCGCCCATCATATTTTTCAGCATAACCTGGTCTATTCGCGAATATATCGCAAAGAAAGCTCCCGCAAAAATAAGAGGGAACGAATCTTTCAGGATTGATACGGCTATTGCCTTGTCAAAACTCCAATATTTTATTGTTCCGTATACTTTTATCCTGAAATATATAAAACCAATCGCATAAAGTATCGGTTCAAGCAGGACAACGAGTGCAAGATATATGACGCCCTTGCCGTACATAATCACTATTATTTTCAGGACATTCAATATGAGAACCACAATCAGGGAAATCAAAGAAGGATATTTTTGGTTTGCCTCCGCTTGGAACTCATAGCTTATCAATTGAAATGTGCTGAACACGAATGTTAAGCTGACAATGAAAATTAACAATAACGAAACATCCCTTGCCGAGAATATAAAGGCAAAGAGCATACAGAGTATCACTGTTATGACAGAGGCAATCATCCTTACAGCGAGCGCAGAACCGAGAAATTTATCTCTTTTTTCAGGATATTTTATGAGATCCCTGTACAGTATCTGGTCTATGCCTAAAGTGGCGATAAAACCAAAAAGTCCGACAAAACTCAATGCGTAATTCAATTGCCCGTAATTTGTCGGTCCCAAGCGCCTTGCAATGAAAATGGTGGCAATGAAGGAAATAACCATGCTTGCTATTTTTACAGCAAACATCCAGCCCATATTTTTTGAGTGCTTTCGAAATCCGGGATGTCTTATTTTTCCTTTCGCGTAATTTTTAAACGTGTCCCAGCTTGAAAAAGCGTCAAGAAGTCCAACCTCGTTTTGTGGTGATATTTCCATAATTTATACCATATATCGGTATCTTTTTATCGAATTTTTATTTGGATTTTTTTACTTGCTCTTCAATCCAGGCGTAAGTTTTTTCCATACCTTTTCTTAATGGAATACTGGGAGCCCAGCCAAGTTTGCTTTTAATCAATTTGTTGTCAGAATTTCTGCCACGGACGCCAAGAGGTCCGTCAATATGCTTGATTTTAAGTTTTTTACCGGCAATTTCCATTGCCATTTTTGCAAGATTATTTATGGCAATCATTTCCTCGGAACCGATATTCACTGGCCCGTTGAAATCCGAATCCATAAGCCTTCTTATGCCTTCCAAGCATTCGTCTATAAACAGGAATGATCTTGTCTGTTTTCCGTCGCCCCAAATTTCCATTTCACCTCCATCCGGCGTCTCAGCGACTTTTCTGCACATTGCAGCCGGCGCTTTTTCTTTTCCCCCTTTCCAAGTGCCTTCGGGTCCGAATATATTATGGAATCTCGCAATACGGACATTCAGTCCATAGTTGCGCATAAAAGAAAGATACATTCTTTCGCTGAATAATTTTTCCCAGCCGTATTCGCTGTCCGGTGCGGCAGGGTATGCCGAGTCCTCGGAACAATTCGGATTATCGGGATCTTTTTGATTATAAGCGGGGTATATGCAGGCCGACGAAGAATAAAAGATTTTTTTTATTCCGGCTTTTTGTCCGTAATAAACCATATTGAGATTGATTGTCGCGGAATTGTGCATAACATCCGCATCATGATCTCCGGTAAAAATATATCCCGCTCCGCCCATATCGGCTGCAAGTTGGTATACTTCGTCAAATGCCCGATCAAGTATTTTTTGGCAGACCAGCTGATCCCGCAAATCCGCAACAACAAAATCATCGGCTTCGGTCTTGCTGAATTCCGGTTTTTTCAAATCAACGCCTCGTACCCAGAATCCTTCCTTTTTCAATTTTTTTACGAGATGGCTCCCGATAAATCCTCCTGCGCCGCAGACGAGGGCTGTTTTTTGTTCTTTTTTCATATCAATAATCTTATAAATTTATAATTAATCATTCTAATTTAAGCATTATTTTTGATAATATTCAATATTATATCTGCACTTGAATTTGTGCTTAAAAACTTTTCCGCAATAAATAATGAAGAGATATATTCTTTTCCAGATCGGGAAATTCTTGTTTTTGTAAAGCTCTTTTACGTATTTTATGCTTTTTTCCACGTCGTCGTTTATGTTGTTTTTTCTTTTTGTAAACATTCCAAATCTGTTATTTTCATGCTGCCTGTAATCCTGCAGGATATTTTTTATACGCACGCCTTTGTCCGGGTAAAGCACAAGCTGCATATACGAATCATGGCCTGGGGCATATTCGCTGATAGGCCAAAATTTTTTCAGAGATTTCGCGCGGTACGATGTTGCGCATCCTATTATGCATCTTCCGCCGGTGCGATAAAACAAACCCTTGACGTTGTAATAATTTTTATCGGCATCCGTCATAAGACCGATATTTTTTCCTTGATCGTCTATCAATCTTACTTCATTGTATGCCCATTTTGCATTTTTATTTTCGTAAACTTTCATATGCCGTTCAATTTTATCCGCATACCAGATATCGTCCTGATCGCATAAAAAAATAATCTCTCCTTTGCACATCAAAATAGCTCTTTCAAAATTTTTAATATATCCCATTGTTGAGGAATTTTTAGAAAAAATAATCCTGCCGTCTTTCTTGGAATATTCCTCAATAATAGATATTGTTTTGTCAGTGCTAGCGTCATCGCTTATGGCGATTTCAAAATTCTGATAGGTTTGATTCAGTATCGAATCCAATTGCTCGCGCAAGAATCTTTCTCCGTTATAAGTGGCCATTGCAACAGAAACAAAAGGATTTTTATTATGATTTTTCATATTTTTTCATAATATCATTTTAAACCGGGAAATAAAACTTGATTTGTTCGGCCTATATTGACTGTTATTTTATATGCTATAATGGCGGGTATTAAAAACATTATAAAATAAATCATAAACATGAAAAATCTTTTCAGATATCTAATCTATATCGGTTTGTGGTCACTGCTTCTTATTCCGTTTTTTGTAGCGAACAAGATGTTTTTCCCGTACATTTCCGGCAAAAATTTCGCTTTCAGGATAATCATTGAAATTATTTTTGCGCTCTGGGTTTATCTGGCCTATGCGGATGAAAAATACAGGCCTAAACTCTCATGGCTTTTCAAGGCAATCGGACTTTTCGTACTCATTATGCTGATTGCCGACATTTTTGCGGTCAATCCGATGAAAGCGCTGTGGAGCAATTACGAAAGGATGGACGGCTGGATCACGCTTATCCATATGTTCATGTATTTCCTGGTATTCGCCTCAATGATGAAGACGGAAAAGATTTGGCTGTGGTTTTTCAGATCATCCCTGATTGCATCGGCGATTATGTTTATCATTGCCGTTCAGGAATATACCTCCGGCGGCAGCGTTGCCGCAATGACGACGCTTGGCAATACGATATATGTGGCGGTATATTTCCTTTTCAATTTCTTTTTTGCGCTAATCCTGCTTTATAAGGATGTAATTGTAAAATCCGCCGGCACGCTGAAGTCAATATTAATAAATTGGTTCACTTACATCTACTTGGCTGCGGCGATTTTCTGCGCGTACGGAATCTGGATAACAGGCACAAGAGGAGCAATTCTCGGCCTTATCGGCGGTCTTGTAATGACGGCGCTTATAGTTATATTTTTGGAGAAAGAAAATAAATTGGTAAAAAAGTTTTCTATAAGCTTGCTTATTCTGATAGCTATTATTGTCGGAGGATTTTTTGCCATGAAAAATACAAAATTTGTCCAACAGAATCCCGTTCTTCATAGTTTTGCCGTCATATCATGGAACAGCATTCAAGGACAAGGGCAGGCGAGGCAACTTATCTGGCCTCTTGCTATCAAAGGGTTTCTTGAAAAGCCGATACTCGGTTGGGGACAGGAAGGATTTAATTACGTTTTCAACAAATATTATGATCCGAGATTATACTCTCAGGAGCAATGGTTTGATCGATCTCACGATGAGCCACTTGACATGCTTGTTGCCGGCGGAGCATTGGGGCTTCTCTCTTATTTTTTGATTTTTGTTGCCGCAATTTATCTCATCTGGAAAAGAAGAAATGCCTTTGGCATCACTGGCGCGGCGCTCCTTGTCGGGCTACTCGCGGGATATTTTTTCCAAGGCATATTCGTATTTGATAATCTGATCAGTTACTTTTTCTTTTATATGGTGCTCGCATATATACATTCGCGGAATACTGAAAGCATTGAACCTGCATTGCCAATAAAAAACAATCAGCCGTCAAAAAATCTTCCGAAGCAAAAAAATAAAGAGGAAATAGCGAATTACGTGGTACTGCCTATTCTTGTTGTGGTGTTGTGCGTATCGATTTGGTATGTGAATATTCGGCCGATCAATGCGAATCTTAATCTGATAATGGCGATGCAGGGATATCAGGAAGGTCCGTCAAAAAATCTTGAGTATTTTAAAAAGGCATTCTCGTACAATTCTTTCGGAAATTCGGAAATCAGGGAGCAACTGATCACTATTGCCGCAAAAGTTGCGTCTATGAGCGGTCTTGATACGACGCTCAAGCAGGATTTTGTGAATTACGCTTATACCGAAATGCAGCAGCAGCTTCAGGCGACACCGCTTGATGCCAGGTATCAATTATTTACAGGGACATTTTTGGACAACATTGGCCAGTATCAGATGGCAATTCCGTATTTGCAAAAAGCCATTGAGCTTTCTCCGGCAAAACAGACGATGATGTTTGAACTGCAAAAAGCGTATTCATACACCGGACAATATGCTCAGGCGCTTGCCACCGCAAAGCAGGCGTATGAGCTTGAAACGGATTATGCCGAGGCAAAAGCAAATTATCTTGCCGCAGCCATATTAAATAATGATAATGCTCTTATAACGCAACTTTGGGGAAATGCGACAAGTACCACGAGCGGCGTTATTTTACAGGCATACCTGATAAAAGCTTCGGCATATCTGAAAAAAGGGGATGAGAATTCGGCGATTGCGCAGGTGCAAAAAGATATTAGCATTGACCCTGCATTTAAAGATCAGGGGAATTCAATCATAAAGCAGATTCAAAGCGGGGCTATAAAATAGATAGAGATATTGACTTTATTTGAAAAATACCAGCTATTTACTTTTTTAAAAAATAATGTAATATGCGGTTCAGATAGCTATTTTGTCATCGGATGATTATTTCACAAGAACAACACTTTAGGAGGTGAAATTATGGCAGTGAAAAGTCCTGAAAAAATCAACAGAGAAGAATTATTGAAAGCATTTAAATACGTGGCTGAAAAAGCCGTTCTTCATTCACTTGGTCGCCTTCGTTTGGAAGAGATTAAAGAATTCAGGGACGTAAGTGCTTCTCATTTTCTCATCATAAAAAACGCGAATAATAGAGAAGAACAGATTGGCCGCGAATTCGAACTTTGTTTTTTGCCAGATGAATTGGGAGGAGCAAAACAAACACTTCAGACGTTTTTTGAAAAAGTGTTTTGTCCTTTGCTGAAAACCAATCTTCCGAAAATTTGTTTCAAAGAGGCGGGGATCAGGCTTTTTTGCCTAGGCCATTTGGTTTACAAAACCGAAGCGGAGATGGCAGATTGGTTCAAGCTTTTTAAAGATGCCGGCATTGACATATTTGCTGTATAAGCGATTAATTTGTTCGATCAAACGGGGAGAAAGAATCTCCCCGTTTTTATTTTACTTGCATTATTTGCGTATATATGCTATACTCCTTTTGTTGAGCGCTAGCATATGACTAGCACGAACGAATGTCTGCGTTAAGCCCCTCTTCGGAGGGGTTTTACGTTGCTATTTTTTTGTATTTTTTCTGTTATAATTCAATTGAATATTGTTCTTATATATGGCCGGCGGTTGCGCTCATATAAGACATTAGTTTTTGGAGTTAGTCCCCGCTGGCCATATGTGAGAATAATATCCTGCCTACCGGCAGGCAGGTTTGAAAAAATCGCTACTGAAGCGATTTTTTTAATTTTATGCTATGATAATTTTATGTTTTTGAGCAAAATTTTCGGCGACAGGCACGCAAAAATGATAAAAACTTTGGATCCGATTGTCAAAGAAATCGGCTCTTTTGAGGGTGCATATGAGAAATTAACGGATAACGGACTGAAAAATAAAACTGTCGAATTCAAATCAAAGATTGAAAAAGGAGAAAGCTTGGACAATATTCTGCCCGAAGCGTACGCGGCTGTCCGTGAAGCGTCAAAAAGGACTTTGAATCAGAGGCATTTTGACGTCCAGCTTGTCGGCGGAATAATTCTGCACAGAGGAAATATTTCCGAAATGAAAACCGGAGAAGGAAAAACTCTCGTGGCCACTTTGCCGGCATATCTGAATGCTTTGCCAGGAAAGGGAGTCCATGTTGTGACGGTCAACGATTATCTCTCAAGAAGGGATGCTGTGTGGATGGGGCAGATTTATAATGCGCTCGGGCTTTCTGTCGGAGTCCTCAATCACGAGTCATCATATCTTTATGATCCGGCGCATATTTCCGAAAAAATAGATGAAGAGCTTGATAAGACGCGCGATACACTCGGCTATTTCAAAGTTGTCCATGAATTCTTGCGTCCATGCGCGAGAAAAGAAGCGTATCAAGCCGACATCACCTATGGCACGAACAATGAATTCGGTTTTGATTATTTGCGCGATAACATCGAATACAGCATAAATGATTTGCGTCAAAGGGAATACAATTTTGCCATTGTTGACGAGGTGGACTCCATTTTAATAGATGAAGCGAGGACCCCGCTTATTATTTCCGCGCCGACCGCGGATTCGGAAAGTTTTTACGATACGTTTACTAAAATCGTCAGAAATTTCGTGAAAGATGAAGATTACACCGTTGATGAAAAACACAAAGCTATCCAGCTTACCGACAGCGGAATCAATAAAGCCGAAAAAGCTCTCGGAGTGGAAAATATCTACACGCAGGGCGGAATAAAATACGTCCATCATCTGGAAACCGCTGTCCGTGCGAAAGCTCTTTTTGAATTGAACAAGGATTATGTGGTCAAAGACGGCGAAGTTGTGATTGTAGATGAATTTACTGGCCGGCTTCAGCCGGGAAGAAGATGGTCCGAGGGCTTGCACCAGGCGATTGAATCGAAAGAAGGCGTCAAGGTGCAGAAAGAATCGCGCACATTCGCAAGTATCACATTCCAGAATTATTTCAGGATGTATAAAAAACTTGCCGGAATGACAGGTACGGCGCTCACATCAAGCGAAGAATTTTTCAAAGTTTATCATATGGATACCGTTCCGGTACCGACGAACAAGCCGCTTCAAAGAAAAGATTGGAACGATTTGATTTTTCAGACGGAGCACGGAAAGTTCAAGGCGCTTGCGAAGATGGTCAAAGAGAAAAACAAAGCCGGCCAGCCGGTCCTTATCGGCACCGTTTCAATTGAAAAAAACGAGGTCTTGTCCGAATATCTCAAAAGAGAAGGAATTCAGCACAACGTCTTGAATGCCAAACATCATGAAAAAGAAGGAGAAATAATCGCCCAAGCGGGAAAAGAGGGCTCAGTGACTGTCGCCACGAACATGGCAGGAAGAGGCGTGGACATCATTCTCGGCGGATTTCCTTTCAACCAAAATGAATATGAAAAAATTAAATCTCTCGGCGGACTTTGTGTTTTTGGTACTGAAAGACACGATGCGCGAAGAATAGATAATCAACTCCGCGGAAGAGCTGGAAGGCAAGGAGACCCCGGAGAGACGAGATTTTTTGTTTCTCTTGAAGATACCTTGATGAGAGTTTTTGCAAGCGATACGGTCAAAAAACTGATGAATAGGTTCGGCATTCCGGAAGACGAGCCGATAGAAAATTCCATTATCACGAGGTCTCTTGAAAGTGCGCAGACAAAAATAGAAGGTTTTAATTTTGACGCAAGAAAGCACGTTTTGGAATACGACGATGTTTTGAATTTCCAGAGAAAGACGATTTACGAAAGGCGAAGGAAAATCCTTCTTGGCGATATTAATTTAATAAAAGAAAAATTGGCGGAAATCGCAACCGATGAAGAATCGCACCCCAGTCAAATAGAAAATCAATTTGACGGGGCAGGAAAAATAATCGCAGAAAAAATCATTCTGCTCGGCGAGGAAGAATTTTATAGGATTGCGCGGATTACGATGCTTCAGGCGATAGATATGTTCTGGGTTGATCATCTTGAAATGATGGATTATCTGCGAGGTTCGGTAAATCTGCGTGCTTACGGCCAGCGAGATCCGCTCGTGGAATATAAAAAAGAAGGTTTGCGGCTTTTCAAGAATATGCAGGAAGATATAAATGTTCAGGTGCTCAATTTGCTTCCGCATATCGGGGTGGGTGCATTTCAGGCGGAAGAAGCAAAATTGAAAGAAACCCAAAAGCATATGAAAGAAGCCGGTTCGGAAGGAAAATCAGATAATTCTTCTGTGGCGGCAAAAAGTAAAAATGAAGTTGGCAGAAACGACCCATGCCCTTGTGGTTCAGGGAAGAAATATAAAAAATGCCATGGGAAATAAGAATATAAATTGCCCGTTTTGTAATAGTGAAAACATTAGTGTCAGGATTATTTATAAAGATAATTTGGCAATGATGTTTCCAACCAATATTCCTATTACGCCTGGGCATACATTAATCTGTCCCGCGAGGCATGTATCAAAAATCAATGAATTATCGGACGAAGAAATTATTGCTATAAAGAATCATATTATCAGATTGAAATATGCATTGATGAAATCTTTAGGCGCTGAAGGATTTAATATTGCCTGGAACGAAGGAGTGTCTGCTGGTCAGGCAGTAGAGCATCTTCACATCCATGTAGTGCCAAGGAAGAAAGGCGATACAGGAATTAGCGAATACGAACCTAGAAAATTTCTTTACCGTCCCGGATCAAGAAATGAATCTCCCGATCAAGAACTTGAAGAAGTAGCGCAATTAATTATAAAAAATCTTGAGTGATTTCTGTGGAAATGGAAATAAATCAAAAAATGCCATGGAAAATAAAAATATGAAATCAAAAATTATTATTGTCGATGAAAAAGATAATATCATTGGATATAAAGATAGAGATTCTATAAAACGAGAAGATATTTACAGAGTATCTGCTTTATGGATTACAAATAGCAATGGTGATATTTTGTTGGCACAAAGAGCTTTAACAAAAACTCATGGTCCAGGCAAATGGGGGCCAGCAGTTGCGGGGACAAACGATAAGGGAGAAACTTACGAAATGAATATTATTAAAGAAGCCGAAGAAGAGATAGGATTAAAGAACATAAAACCAAAGCTAGTAATAAAGGTGAGAAGATCAGAAGAATATAATTACTTTGTACAATGGTTTTTATTAAAAATTGATAAACCAATAAGTGAATTTTCTCGTGATCCTGTAGAAGTTGAAAGAATAAAATGGTTTTCAAAAGAAGAATTATTAAAAGATATACATACTAATCCAAAAATGTTCGTAGAAAGTGCAAAATCATGGACAGAATTATTTTTTAAATAAAACATGGAACATTTGGCGATAATGAAAAAATCCTGGGGATTAACGGATAAAATTTTGAGTGGCCGGAAAAAAATCGAATCACGCTGGTATTCCGTGAAATGCAAACCTTGGAATAATATTAAAAAAGAAGAAACGGTTTATTTCAAAGATTCGGGAGAATCAATAAAAATAAAAGCAAAAGTCGGAAAAGTCATTCAATTTGCCGGTTTGACACCCCAAAAAGTTAGGGATATATTGAATAAATATGGCGAAGATGACGGACTGGAAAAAGAAAAAATTCCCGAATTTTTCAAAAGATTCAAAAATAAAAAGTATTGCATATTGATTTTTTTGAAAAATCCCGTAAAAATAAAGCCATTTAATATTAATAAAACTGGATTTGGAATGATGTCAGCATGGATTACAATTGATAAAATTTCTAAAATCAAAAAAATATCATGAAAAAATCAAATAAAAAGACCGTAGAAGTTTACAACAGAATCGCAAATTTTATCTATGAGACGAATATCCACAGCAAAACCCCGCGCTCGGGTTTCTGGTTCTTGGGAAGCGGAAAGCAGTCGGTTGCTGAGCACTTATTCCACACGGCAATGATTACTTTCGTGCTTGCGTATTTTGAACCAAAGGCGGATAAAAATAAAGCAGTATTAATGGCGCTTTTCCATGATCTCGGCGAAGGCAGGACATCCGATCATAATTATGTTCATCAGCGCTACGGAAGACTTTCGGAATTAAATGCGATAACCGACATATCTAAAAGTGTTCCTTTTGGCAACGAGATATTGGAATTATATAAAGAAGAACAAGACAAAAAAACAATTGAAGCCAAAATCGTAAAAGATGCCGATCAGCTCGAATGGATAACGACATTGAGAGATGAAGAAATAAAAGGCAATTCAAAAGCAAAAGAATGGATAATTATCGCTTATAAGTGCCTGAAAACCGATGCCGGCAAGAAATTAGGAAAAATTCTGATGAAAACTCATCCGGACTCGTGGTGGTTCAGTGTAAAAGATTCCTGGTTTGTCGATAGGAAACAAAAAGATCAGAAGTGGAAAAAATAAATTATTATGAAAGATCTTAAAATTCTTTTGGAAAAATTAAAAAAATTCAGGGATGAGCGCGACTGGATGCAATTCCATAATCACAAAGATATGGCGGTTTCCATGCTTTTGGAGGCGGGGGAAGTCCTGGAACATTTTCAGTGGAAATCGCCGCAAGAAGTGGAAGAATACGGGAAAAAACATAAAGATGAAATCGCCGAAGAGATTGCAGATGTACTCAAGTATTTAGTTCAGCTAGCCGATAATTTGGGAATCGATGATATCGTGGAAGTTGCAATAAAGAAACTCGAGAAGGACGGACTGAAATATCCTGCAGAAAAAGCAAAAGGCAAGCATACAAAATATACAAAACTGTAATTTTTAACCCTTTTAAATAATAATTATGTCTGAAGAAATTGAAGCAAAAATACTCAATGTAGATATAAAAAAGCTTGAGAAAAAGCTTTCCAAAATCGGCGCTAAAAAAGTTGAGGAAATATTTTTTAAATCTATCATTTTTGATTTTCCCGGTTTTCCTCTGGACAAGGATAACTCATGGGTCCGTCTTAGGGATGATGGCAAGAAAATTACTCTGGCTTTCAAAAAACGCCTCGGAGTCACTGGAGTAAAAGGTCAGAATGATAAAAGCATGGAGGAAACGGAAATAGAAGTGAGCAACTATGAAGATACGGCGGCTATTTTGAAAAAAATCGGGTTGGAAGTGAAATTTTCCCAGGAAAAGAAGCGTATAACTTGGAAGAAAGGAAGCGTGACATATGACATTGATACTTGGCCGCGTCTCAATACGTATCTTGAAATAGAAGCAAAGAGCTGGAAGGATGTGGATGCAGCCGTTTTGGAATTGGGGTATGATTTAAAAGACAAGGTTATATGTTCTACTACTCAGATCCATGAAATGAACGGAGTAAATGATAAGGATTATATAGTCATGAATTTTGACAAGTGGGTCAAAAGAGACGGAACTGTTTGCTAATTTTCGTGTATAATTACCATATTATAAATTATTTTTTTATAATGAAATGTTTAAAGCAATAATAAGATTTTTTTGACAAATTTGAAGACAAAACAAGAGGACGACTCAGCAAGAAACCGATAATTTATGCGTTTATCGGAGGTTTTGCTATAGCTCTTTTTTGGAGCAGTGTTTGGGAAACTGCGGATATTATGCGTAATTTCGGAGGTATTTGGTCAATTATTTTCTATCCGCCTGTTGTTCTTGTTTGGTCAACGATGATACTTTTGGCAACAGGATTATTTTTCTCTTTCTTTGTTGGCGATACAGTCTTGATTTCCGGTATAAAACATGAGAAAAAAATTGAGGAAAAAACTACAGAAGAAATAAAAACGGAAGAAAATGAAATAAAGGTTTTAACCAATAAGATTGAAAAAATATCTGAAGATATTGAGGAAATTAAGAATACTATCCATGGAAAATAAAACAACCAAAGTAGCCGTACACAGTGGAAAATTCCATGCGGATGATGTTTTTGCTGTGGCGATTTTGTCTTTGTATCTGAAAAAGCCGATAAAAATAATCAGGACAAGAGATCCAAAGGTTTGGGCGGATGCGGACTACGTTTTTGATGTCGGCAGGGAATATGATCCGAAAAGAAACAGATTTGACCATCATCAGGAAAGTTTTAATCTGAAAAGAGAAAATGGAGCGCCGTATTCTTCAGCTGGCCTTGCTTGGAAATATTTCGGAGAAAAAATTGCCGGTTCAAAGGAAGTTTGGCAGAAAATAGACAAGGAAATAATCCAGCCGCTTGATATTGAAGATAACGGCGTGGAATTATATAAAAGCAATTTTGAGGGGATAGCACCATATAGTTTTTTTGATTATCTGGACGCTTATAATTCTACTTGGAAAGAAAAACGAGAGGATTCTCTTAAAGAATTCAAACTAGCTGTGGCTGAGGCGAAAAAAATGCTGGAAAGGGAAATAAAGCGATTGCAGGATGAATCACTTGGTGAAAAATATGTGGAAGATGTTTATAAAAAAACTTCCGACAAAAGAATTATTGTTTTAGACAATAATTATTCATGGGAAAAAGTCCTTGTTCGCTATCCGGAACCGCTTTTTGTCATTCTTCCAGACCTTGATAATGATTCGTGGCATGCTCATGCAGTCGGTTTAAAAGAATTTAACTTTAAAAATCGTTTGGATTTTCCGAAAAATTGGGCTGGAAAAGAAAATGATGATCTTGCTAAAATTACCGGAGTGAAAGATGCTATCTTTTGTCACAAAGGAAGATTTATAGCTGTGGCTAAATCAAAGGAAGGTGCAATCGCGCTTGCAAAGCTTGCTTTAAATCAAAATAAACACTAGATTTAAACAATGGCTTTTGTAGATGAACTAAAAATACATATAAAAGCGGGAAAAGGCGGCGACGGTGTCGTGCGTTTTCTCCATGAAAAAGGCAAGGACAAAGCCGGGCCGGCGGGAGGCAATGGCGGAAAAGGCGGCGATGTTTATTTGAGAGCCATCAGGGATATCGGCATACTTTCAAGATATAAAAATATAAAAGAATTTTTTGCAGAGAATGGCGAAGCAGGAATGAAAAAAAGCATGCATGGAAAAAACGGCAAGGACTTGATAATAGATTTGCCGATCGGCTCTGTCGTTACAAACCAAGAAACCAGAGAGAAATTCAATCTCGTTGAAGACGGCAAAGTCATAAAAGTTTTAAGCGGAGGAAAAGGCGGACTTGGCAATGAATATTTCAAATCGGCTGTAAATGTAAAACCGGAAAAGCAGACGGACGGGAAAAGAGGCGAGGAAGCGGATTTTTATGTTGAAGTTGAGCTTGTTGCCGATGCTGGGCTTATCGGCTTGCCGAATGCCGGCAAATCATCGCTCCTGAACGAATTGACGAACGCAAAATCAAAAGTCGGTGCGTATCAATTTACAACTCTTGAACCGTATCTTGGAGATATGTATGGATATATTCTTGCCGATATTCCGGGGCTTATTGAGGGCGCTTCGGAAGGGAAAGGGCTCGGGCATAAATTTTTGAGGCATATAAAAAGAACGAAAGTTTTATTGCATTGCCTTTCGCTTGAGAATGAGGATTTGGTCAAAGCTTACAAAGTGATAAGAAATGAATTAAAAGAATATAGCGAGGAACTTGCCGAGAAAAAAGAAGTGGTGATTCTAACAAAGACCGATATGGTTGATGAAAAAAACTTTGGATAAAGCGGTAAAGAAAATTTCAAAATTAAATAAAGATATTTTGACGGTGACTATTCTTGATGACAATTCTATTAAAAAACTGAAGGATAATTTAATTAAAATTTTGAGAAAAATGGAGAAATAAAATAGGCGGACTTCTTGCGAGGTCCGCCGTTTTTTTTGATTGGACTGAACAATTAGCCACTCAAGACTTGTACTTTGCTGAGGTCCAACCCTATGGGAACCAAATCCGCCAGTTTCAATTCAGGATCGAAATCCATCGCCAATCGATCCATCTCGGAAACGACGACCGTTATGTCCGGGTCGTTCGTTGCCAAGCATTGCGGGCATGGAACTGCCGGCAAAAAATGCTTTTCACAAACCCCAGTATTTTCATTCCAAAAAGAACTTCTTAATATTGGCATAATCATGCTCCTTTTTTGAATTCTGATTACTATCTTATTTACTTACTATGATAACAAAATATATTAATACTGTCAAGTATATAAAAACGGCTCAAAACATAGTATATTTAACCTTGTGACTGACGATACTAAAACCAAATACAAAGCAACGATTGGCCTAGAGATTCATGCCGAACTGAAAACCAAAACAAAGATGTTTTGTTCGTGCAAGAACGATACCGAAGAAAAAAGACCGAATGTAAACATTTGTTCTGTTTGCACTGCACAGCCGGGAACTTTGCCCGTTTTGAATAAAAAAGCCGTTGAACATGTTTTAAGAGTCGGCCTTGCTTGCGGTTCCGATATTGCTGACTTTACCGAATGGGACAGAAAAAATTATTTTTATCCGGATATTCCAAAGGGTTATCAGATTTCGCAATATAAATATCCTCTTGTGTCTGGTGGTTCCATAAACGGAATCCAACTCACAAGAATTCATTTGGAAGAAGACACGGCGCGTTCAACTCATGACAAAGGCGATTATTCGCTGGTGGATTTCAATCGTTCTGGCGTGCCTTTGATGGAACTTGTGACTGAACCCATTATTCACTCAGGAGCTGAAGCCGCGATTTTTGCAAAGGAACTTCAATTACTTTTGCAGTATCTCGGCGCTGGAGATGCGAATATGGAAAAAGGCGAAATGAGAGTGGAAGCGAATGTTTCCGTAAGCACCACAGACAAGCTTGGCACGAAAGTTGAAGTGAAAAATCTCAATTCTTTCAGGTCTGTTGAAAGGGCAGTGGCTTATGAAATAGACAGGCATATTGAAGCACTTGAAAGCGGAGAAAAAATTATTCAGGAGACGCGCGGTTGGGATGATTCAAAGCAAAAAACATTTTCGCAGAGATTAAAGGAAGAATCCCATGATTACAGGTATTTTCCGGATCCGGACTTGCCAAAGATGAATGTGTCGGAAGTTTTTGATTTGAAAGCGCTGAAAAAGGGACTGCCAGAATTGCCGTGGGAAAGGAGAAATAGATATGTGGATGAGTTTGATATCGGAGCGGATGCTATTGCAATGACCGTAAATAAAGAGTTGGGTGATTTTTTTGAAAAGGTTTCTAAAGAATTACCAAAAGATAAAAAAGTTTTAAAATTAGCTTCAAACTTCATTTCTTCGGATTTGGTGGGACTTATGTCAAAAGATCATAATTTGAAATATCCTGACGACAAAAATTTTGCAAAAATTGTGATTATGTTTAAAGATGGAAAACTTTCTTCAAGAGGAGCGAAGGATTTGCTGGCAAGATTGATGGTGAAAAATATTGACCCGGAAAAAATCGCCGAAAAAGAAGGTTTGATACAAAAAAGCGATGAAGGCGAGCTGAAAACAATTATTGAAAAGCTTATCGCGGAAAATCCGAAAGTTGTGGCTGATTATCGCGGCGGCAAGGAAGCATCTTTGCAATTTTTCGTCGGACAAGTGATGAAAATCACAAAAAGTTCGGCAAATCCGCAGATAATCAAGAAAGTACTATTGTCTGTGCTTTCTTAGTGATATAATTAAGGTATGAAAAAATATATTTTACCAGCAGTTTTAACTATCATTATTGTTTTTATTAGTTCGTTTATTTTATCTATAACAATCGGTGTAATGGGCGGTTCCTCGCCAATACTTTTGCCGTTTCCTGCGTATAATGCCGGCTGTAATGAACTAAATTCTGTTTGTGATCCACATTTTATTTTTTCTGGCATTATTCTTTCAGTAATTTTTTGGCTTTTATCTTTTTTCTTGTTGTTAAAATCAAAAGGACTAATATTAAAGATCGTTGCAGCCATTCTTTTAATATTTTTTGCAATTATTATGGTTAATTTATGCAGTTTAAAAGGATTTACTCCATTATATTAATATGAAAACTTTCAAAAACCTTGGTTATAGAACCCATAAACCAAAAATATACATCGGCACGGACCATGCAGGTTTTAATATGAAAGAAAAGCTTGTTCCGTTCATAAAAAATCTTGGATATGAAGTTGTGGATTGCGGCGCTTACACGCTTGATCCGAAAGATGATGACCCTATTTACATTGCTCCGGTTGCGAGAGCTGTCGCTTCAAATCCTGAACATATAAAAGGAATAATTCTTGGCGGTTCTGGGCAAGGCGAGGCGATTGTGGCAAATAGATTTCCGAATGTCCGGGCGATAGTTTATTATGGCAAACCGGGAATGTTTTCAAAACTTGATGTCATACGGCTTGGCAGGGAGCACAACGACTCAAATGTTCTTTCGCTTGGCGCAAGATTCTTGGGTTTGCGAAGCGCCAAAAAAGCGATAAAAAAATGGCTTGAAACGCCTTTTTCAAATGCAGCCAGACATATTAGAAGAAATAAAGAAACAGAAACAGTTTCCCGCGATGTGAGAAATAATATGGAATTCAAATAAAGGCTCGCTCGGCAATGCGATTTTGAGGTACGCATAATTTCCTGCTGGAAATTTGCTCGATACTCGCGCCGCCGCGCTCCGTAGCCCTCAAAATCACATCGCCTCGCTCGCTAACGAAAATGCAAAAATTATTGTGGTATAATTAATTTATGGCAGAAGTCATCCCAGCAATAATTCCCGAGTCGTTTGAGGATTTGAGAGAAAAAATGTCTCTTGTGAATGAGCTTGTTCCTGTTGTGCAGGTGGATGTTTGCGATGGCAAATTTGTCCCGTCAAAGTCCTGGCCTTTTGTAAACGATAAGGGCGATTTTGAGCAGCTCATCAGAGAATCCGAGGGTTTTCCTTTTTGGGAGACATTGGATTTTGAAGCGGATTTGATGGTGGCGAATCCTGAAGACGGCATGGCGGAAGATTGGATAAAAGCCGGTGCCAAAAGAATAATTCTGCACGAAGAATCATCCGATAAAATCTTGAAATTCGTAAAAAAACTGAGAAAAGAATACGGATATTTCGGCGATTCGGCGATAACGATGGAAATAGGAATCGGAATAAATGTTGATACTCCAGATGAAGTTCTTGACGTATATTTGAAAACGGACGAGCTCGGCAGGTCGCTTGCGGATTTTGTGCAATTTATGGGAATCGACAAGATTGGCTATCAGGGGCAAAGTTTTGATGAAAGAGATTTTGAAAAAATAAGAAATTTGAGGGAAAAATATCCTGAAGCGATTATTTCTGTGGATGGCGGGGTAAATCTTGAAAATGCGCCAGATTTGGTAGAAGCCGGAGTAAATCGTCTTGTTTCCGGCTCGGCAATTTATGAAAGCGAGAATATTGAAGAGGCGATAGAGGAGATGAAAAATATATAAAATAAAAAAATGAAAATATACGTTTTGGGAAGCAATAGTTTCGTTAATAAAATGGTTAATTGCAGAGACGAACTTTGCCGTTTGGGTTATGACGGATGTATTCATCCGGATTATGAAGATCATGTTAAGGGTAAAAAGAGAGCTTTTATTGAAAATTCCTTGCCTGGCGAAAGCGCTGATTTCAAACGCGAGCATGATTATATAAGAAGCCATTACAAACATATATTGGAAAGCGACGCTGTTATTATAGTGAATCTGGAAAAGAAAGGCACTAAAAATTATATAGGTGGAAATTGTTTAATGGAAATGGGAATGGCTTACGTGAATAATAAAAAAATATTTCTTTTGAACGATATACCGGCAGACAGCACATATTTGGATGAAATAAAAGCTATGGACCCGATTTGCCTGTATGGAGATCTGAGAAATATAAGCAAATATAAAAATTAAAAAATGGCAAAAATATGCGATCATACAAGCGTCGGAATGTTTGTCTGGAAAGGAGATAAATTATTATTGATTGAAAGAAAGAAATTTCCTCCGGGGTTTGCCGTTCCAGCAGGCCATGTCGATGAAGATAAAAATTTTGAACAAGCGGCAAAGCGCGAATTAAAAGAAGAAGTCGGTCTTGATGCAACAGAGCTGAAATTAATTGCTGAAGGAAGAAAGGAAAATAAATGTCGGCGTGAGGGCGGCAGTTGGCATTATTGGAAACTTTACAAAAGCGAGACAATAGGCGATATAAAAGGAAATACGGATGAGACAAAACAGGCAGAATGGTATACGAAAGAACAAATCAGGAAATTAGCCGAAAAAACCGAGAAATACAGCAAAAAAGAAATTTCTGAGGAAGAATGGACTGAAAATCCAGGGCTTGAACCGGTAATGTATGAATGGTTTAAAAAATTAGGTATAATTTAAATATGAAAACTCTAAGACAATACATAAAAGAAGCGCAAGATAAAGGGATGGCAGTCGGGCATTTTAATATTTCAAACCTGGAGATGCTTCACGGCATTTTCAATGCGGCGAAAAAACTGAATCTGCCGGTCATTATCGGCACAGCGGAAGGCGAAAGGGAATTTATCGGTGCAAAACAAGCTGTGGCGCTCGTGAAGAGTTTGCGGGAAGAATACAACTATCCGATATACCTAAATGGCGACCATACGCATTCGTTTGAAAGTTTCAAAAAATGCGTAGATGCCGGATATGATTCAGTCATTATTGACGGTTCTGCTATGCCGTTTGAAGAAAATATAAAAATGACGAAGCAATGCGTGGAATACGCCCGAAAAGTCAATCCTGAAATCATCGTGGAAGGCGAAATAGGCTTTATCGGCACGTCGTCAAAAGTATTGGATAAATTGCCGGAAGGAGTGAAAATCACCGAAGAATTTTTGACCAAGCCGGAAGAAGCAAAAAGATTTATAAAAGAAACCGGCGTTGATATGCTTGCTCCTGCCGTCGGAAATATCCATGGAATGCTTGCAAACGGCAAAGAACCGGCGCTTAATATCAAAGTTGTGGGCAATTTGCGAAAAGCAATCGGACAGACCCCGATGGTGCTTCACGGCGCTTCCGGAAATACGAAAAAAGATATCCAGGCAGCTATAAAAGCGGGAATGAATATTGTCCATATCTCGACTGAAATCCGCGTGGCTTTCAGGAAAACTCTTGAAGATGAATTGAAATCAAAACCGGATGAAGTCGCGCCTTATAAATATATGGACAATGATATCGTCGCAGTGGAAAAGCTCGTGGAAGAAAAAATGAAAATTTTTAATTTTATGTAAAGATTTATTTCTGAATAAAATAAAAATGCTGAGTCGAGAAGCAACTCAGCATTTCGTTTTGGTAACTCTAATCTGACATGAATATATCAAGACCAGTTTTGTCAGATTTGTTTTTATAGCGGTAGTGATCTATAAGAAGCAATATTATGACTAAAACCAGAAGTAGCCAAATAATAGATATTCCGCAAAAGAAAGCAGCATTTCCTTGATTTTTGTTAAAATAACTATAGGAGGACCAGAACAAAAAAACAAGAAAAAAATAAATATGAAGAAAAAGTTTTATCCACGCATATTTCATACTTTTACTGTATATTCCTTTTGATGGCATCGGAATAAAAAAATTTATCGTAACCAGAATGATGACAGAGAGAGTTATAGTCTGACTTTCTGCAATCCATTTTGCGAGTACGAGCATTTTTTCCTCCAAAGAACTAAAATAACGACTTTCTAGATATTATTATAAAAATAGAAATAAGTCAAATTGATTTCTTATTGTTTTTATGTATAATAGCAAACCTATGCTTACATTGAATGTAGAAAAAAGAAATCCTAAATCAAGCTTGGGAGAGATCAGAAAAGCGGGCAAAATGCCGGCGGTTTTTTACGGCAAGAAAGAGAAATCAACTCCTATTTCATTGCCTTTTGCTGCTTTTGAAAAAACACTTGAAGAAGCCGGGGAATCCACAATCCTTCATCTCAAAGGAGAAGGAATTGATGTTGATGTTCTTATAAACGATGTTGATCTTGATCCGGTTACTGACAAGCCAAGGCATGCGGACTTTTATGCCATTGAAAAAGACAAGAAATTGGAAGTTAAAATTCCTCTTGAATTTATCGGCGTCGCTCCAGCAGTAAAAGATCTTGGCGGAGTTTTGGTCAAAGTCATGCACGAAATTGAAATTGAAGCTTTGCCTAAAGATTTACCGCGTTCACTTCTCGTTGATATTTCTACGCTTGCCACTTTTGAAAATGTTGTCAAAGCGGGAGATATAAAATTGCCGGCTGGCGTCAGTTTGAAAATAAAACCCGAGGATATCGTCGCTTCCGTTTATGAACCTAAAGAAGAAGTCGTGGAAGCTGTTCCGGTTGACCTTTCGGCTATAGAAGTTGAAAAGAAAGGCAAGGAAGCCAAGGAAGGCGAGGCTGGCGCAGAAACCGCAGCAGCAGGAGAACCGGTCAAAAAAGAGGCAACAAAAGAAGCTCCCAAGAAAGAAGAGCCTGTCCGGTCAGGGAAAAAAGAGGAAAAAAAGAAATAACTCGCGAAAGACAGAATTTTCAGAGCACGGATATTTTTTTGCTAAAAAATTCCTCGTGCTCGCGCCGACGCGCTCGCAAGTCTCTGAAAATCCTATCTTTCACTCGTTTATGTATATATCTAAAAAAACAATAATTATTTTTTCTGCGGTTTTTTTCTTGTTTTCAACGCGTGCTTTTGGGCAGGCATCTGCCAATCCTACAAACCTATCCGGCACTTATCAGGCGGCGCTTCAAGCAGAGTACAACCAGATAGAATCGGAAATAAAACAGCAGGAAAACATCCTTCAGGATCAACAGTCAAAATCCGATTCGCTTTCAAAAGAAATAGCCACGTTTGATGCGACAATCAAAGAGTATCAGCTTGAGATCAAGGAAAGGAATATTTCCATACAGGAATTGACAGACCAGATAAACCAGAAGCAAAGCACAATCAATGATTTGTCCAGCCAATTTGATGCCGAGAACCAATCACTATCGGCAATTTTGAGAAAAACAAACGAACAGGATTCAAGCACTCTTGCGGAATTTGTCCTTTCCGGAGAAGATTTGGCTAAATTTTTCAGCGATATCAGCGATTTCAAATCAATAAAATCTGCATTGCAGGATTCTTTCAGCCAGATTACCGACACTAAAGCGAAAACAGCCGACGAAAAAACGGCGCTTGAAAACCAGAAAGACGACGAAACTTCTCTGCTGAACCTGCAAAAACTCCAGCAGCAAAGAATTCAGGAAGAAAAAAACCAGGAAAATCAAATTCTGAAAGCATCAAAAGGACTCGAAGCGAATTATGAAGAAATTCTCAAGGAAAAAGCCATGACTGCAACCGAAATACGCAATCAGCTTTTCTCGCTTCAAGGTTCAACGGCAATACCTTTTGATAAAGCGGTAGAGTATGCGACTTTTGTCGGGCAAAAAATCGGCATTCGTCCGGCATTTCTTCTCGGAGTGATTTCGGAAGAATCAAATCTAGGTGAAAATGTCGGCAAAGGCAATTGGCTTATTGATATGAAAGCACCGAGAGATACCGAACCGTTTTTGGCTATCACGAAAAATCTGGGACTTGATCCCGATCAGCAGCAGGTTTCGAAAAAGGCGTGGTACGGATACGGCGGAGCAATGGGTCCTGCGCAGATTATTCCGTCCACATGGGTGATTTACGGTGGATACAGCAAGGATTCAAACGGAGATTGGGTTTATAACGCATCGGATGACCAGATACGGCAGGCGCTCGGTGAAAATCATTCCTCAAATCCTTGGGACCCGACAGATGCATTCACTGCTTCAGCGATTATTTTGGAAGATGGAGGGGCTGGTCTTCAGACTCCAAAAACAGAACGGCTTGCCGCTTTACGCTACTTTGCCGGACGGGCAAATGCAAAAAAAAGAGCATATGCTTTTTATGGCGACGATGTAATGGCGCTTGCGGCGAAATATCAGGAACAAATCAATATCATTTTGGCAGTAAAATAAACAATCTTGCTTTTTCGGCCATTTTTTGCTATTGTTTCTTTCTATGAAAAAAGATATACATCCGAAGTATTTTAATAAGGCAAAAACGACCTGCGCATGCGGAGCTGCTTATGATTTTGGCTCAACAAAAGATGCAATACACGTGGAAATCTGTGCAAATTGCCATCCGGTCTATACCGGCAACGAAAAGGTTCTGGATACTGCGGGAAGAGTTGAAAAGTTCAAAGCAAGAAAAGAAGCGGGAATTAAAAAGGCGAAAAAATCAAAATAACAATTTACAAGACCATTCAATTTTGAGGTACGCATAATTTCCTGCTGGAAATTTGCTCGATACTCGCGCCGACGCGCTCCGTAGCCCTCAAAATTGAATGGTCTTGTTTATTTTCAAAAACAATCATATGCAAGAATTATTAGAAGAATTCAGAAAAAATAAAAAGACGTCATATCTTGCCGAAGAATATTCCCGGCTTGAGAACGAGGAAGAGTCAATAAAAAAAATGGCTGAAAAAGATCAGGCGATGTTTTCCCTTGCCGAAGAAGAAATAAAAAGCATTTCATCGCAGAAAGAAAATCTTTTGAAGCAGATGAAAAATATTTTGGCTGGAGGCGAGGAAGAAGAAAAATTTCCGAATGAAGCTGTTATGGAAATTCGCGCCGGAGTTGGCGGGGAAGAAGCGGCGATTTTTGCCGAGGATTTGGCGAAAATGTACAAAAGATTCTGCGAGCTCAAAGGATGGTCATTTTCAAATGTTTACGAATCAAAATCTGCTCTCGGCGGCTACAAGGAAGCGTCATTTGAAATAAAAGGAAAAGAAGTTTACAAAGAATTGAGATTTGAAACCGGAGTTCATAGAGTGCAAAGAGTTCCAGAGACGGAAAAATCGGGCAGAGTCCATACTTCCACAGCTTCGGTTGCCATATTGCCGATAAGAAAAAAATCAAAAATAGAAATCAAACCCTCGGATATTCAAGTGGAATTTTCACGTTCGGGAGGCGCTGGCGGGCAAAACGTAAACAAAGTTGAGACGGCTGTGAGGATTATTCACATACCTACTGGAATAGACGTTCGCTCTACCGCCGAAAGAAGCCAATTGAAAAATAAGGAAAAGGCGATGTCTATTTTAAAATCAAAGCTTGAAATGAAACAGGAAGAGGAACATGCCAAAAAATTTGCTGGCGAGAGAAAAGAGCAGATCGGCACTGCGGACAGGTCCGAAAAAATAAGAACCTACAATGTTTTGCAGGACAGAGTTACGGATCATCGGGTAAAGCATTCCTGGTACAATATTGAAAATATTTTGGCTGGCGATGGCCTGATTCCGGTTGTTGAATACATCGTAAAAGCGGAGGGAAAACCCCAGGCAGGTGATTCTGATGAAGATGAAAAAATAATAAAATTACCTTGATATTTTTAGATATTTTGCTATACTCAAAAACTCATGGCAACCGAAAACAAAACCAAAAATAACGAAATTATAGATGCGATGTTCAAAGCAGGTGCTCATTTTGGCTATCAGAAATCCAGAAGAAACGCCTCAATTGCGCCATATATTTTCGGAGCCAAAAACAAAGTTGAAATAATAGACCTTGAAAAGACGGCTGAACAACTCCAAAAAGCCGAAGATTTCGTCTCAAGTATTGCAAAAATGGGAAAGCAGATCCTTTTTGTCGGCGGCAAGAATGAAGCAAAAGAATTTATAAAACTTGGTGCGATGTCCACAGACATGCCTTATGTTGCCGGAAGATGGATCGGCGGAGCTCTCACGAATGCGCCGGAAATCAAAAAAAGAATCGCAAAATTCGAGGATTTGCAGAAACAGAAAGAAAAAGGCGAACTTGCAAAATATACGAAAAAAGAGCGTCTGCTTATAGACAGGGAAATTGCCGGCCTTGAAGATATGTTTCTCGGAATCGTCGGAATGAAAGAGCTTCCGAAAGCGGTTTTTGTCATAGATCCTAAAAAAGAATTCATTGCTGTTGCCGAAGCGAAAAAAATGGGCATACCGGTCATAGCTGTTTTGAATACCGATTGCGATATCAAGGATGTTGATTATCCGATTGTCGCAAACGATGCCTCCACCGCAAGCATTTTATTTTTTGTTTCCGAAATAGTAAAGGCCTGCAAAGCGGGCAAGGCGGCAAAAGCGTAGAGAAAAAAATTTACTTGTCCCGTACTAAATTCAGTGCGGAACTGGTATAATTACGTTTGGTAAAGATAAAAAATTCAAAAAATAAAGTCGATTTACAAAATTTAAAATTTAGTATTGGGATGGCTATATCAATGGATAAAATCAAAGAATTGCGAGAAAAAACCGGCATTTCCATAATGCAGTGCAGAAAAGCGCTTGAAGATGCCAAAGGGGATATGGATAAAGCCATTGTGCTTTTGCAGAAAAAAGGCGCCGAGGTGGCCGCCAAAAAAGCCGAGAGAACTTTGAAATCCGGAAGAATTGTTTCTTACATCCACGGAGGAGGCACCGTAGGCGTACTTCTCGAGCTCTGGAGCGAATCGGATTTTGTTTCCAAGCACGAGGATTTCCAGAAGCTTGCTTATGATATTGCCATGCAGATTGCTGCGACAGATCCTAAATATATAAAAAAAGAAGACGTCTCTTTGGAAGAAAGGAATAAAGTGACCGATGCATTTTTGGACGAAGTCAAAGGCAAGCCGGAAAATATCAGGGGAAAAATCCTTTCAGGGAAGCTCGACGCGTTTTTCAAGGAAAAAATATTGCTTGAACAGGATTTCATAAAAGATCCGAGTATTACGGTAAATACCTTGATTCAGAATGCCATCCAGAAATTCGGAGAAAAAATAGAAGTGGGGAGATTTGTCCGGTTCAGTGCGATGAAAAGCGAAATAAACGTATGTCAATAATTTTATTTTACATAGCTTTGGTTCTTCTTATCGGCATAATTACAATAAAATATTTCGGCATGCCGATTTTCGGCAATACCGCGCTTTCCGATATGGTGTCCGAGCATGAGCATAAAATCCATAAAATCGCCAAAGGTGGGAAAAATTTTGCCTCAAAAATCAAATACAAAAACTTTCACAAACTTGTTGTCATGGTTGCGGATTTTTTAAAAAAAGAATCAATCGCCTTGAAAAGGAGATTTGACAGCCAGCAGCCGAAATTTTTCCTGCAAGTGGAAAAGCCGAGCGAGAAGCATAAGAATTCGGTGTCTTTCTTCCTGCGAAGCGTGTCGGAACACAAAAAATCTTTGAAAAAAAAAGATTTGTAATTTCTATTTTTTTCTGTTAAATTATCTCTTAAGCCACCTTAGCTCAGTTGGTAGAGCAATTGTTTTGTAAACAATAGGTCCCCGGTTCAAGCCCGGGAGGTGGCTCAAGTAAAAACATCTTTGATTTTTGGCCTATTTTCGCTATAATTGGCAAATGCAAGATCAAAATAAAAAAACTATCCACATTCATCCCATAACAAGGGTTATAAACGACATAAACAGGATATTTTTTGAAATGGGCTTCACCCTTGCGGATGGTCCCGAACTTGAAACGGAGTACTACAATTTTGACGCACTCAACATTCCAAAAGATCATCCGGCAAGGGATATGCACGATACTTTTTGGCTGAAAAATAAGCCGGGATTTTTAATGCGCACACATACAAGCTCGATGCAGATTCGCTTTATGGAAAAAAATAATCCGCCATTCGGAATTATTTGTCCGGGCAGAGTATTCAGAAACGAGGCGACAGACGCGCGGCATGAAGCGCTTTTTCACCAGGTTGAAGGGCTTTATGTAGATAAGGATGTTTCTCTTGCGTCTTTAAAATCAGTACTGAACGATTTTTTTGACAGATTTTTTGAAAAAGATGTTGATATAAGATTCAGGCCGAGCTATTTTCCTTTTGTCGAGCCCGGAGTCGAAATAGATGTTTCTTGCTTTAAATGCAAAGGGAAAGGAAAGTGCCAGGTTTGCGGAGGTTCCGGATGGCTTGAAGTCGTGGGTGCCGGCATGGTCCATCCGAAAGTATTGAATGGTGTCGGAATAAACCCGAACGAATGGCGCGGTTTTGCGTTTGGCGTCGGGATAGATCGCCTTGCCATGCTTAAATACGGCATAGACGATATTCGCCTGTTTTATTCCGGAGATTTGAGATTGGTAAATCAATTTTAATTTATGAAAGTATCTTACAATTGGCTCAATGAATTTTTAAAAGGAAAGGCGCCCAAACCGGAAAAACTGGCCGATCTTTTGACTATGCATTCAATGGATGTTGAAGGAATAGAAAAAGTCGGCAGTGATTTTGTCATAGATGCAAAAACCACTCCGAATCTGAATCATTACTGTCTGTGCCATAGAGGAATTGCAAGAGAGATTGCCGCCATAATCAATATTAAACCGGAAAAATATTCAAGAATATTCAAGGATTATGAAATATCCGGAACATCAAAAAAACTTTCCGTGGAAATCGCCGATAAGAAACTCTGCAGAAGATATATCGGCAGGGCAGTCGAGAATATAAAAGTTGGCCCATCGCCGGAATGGCTCAGAAAAAAACTTGAGATATTAGGCCAAAGATCAATCAATAATATCGTTGACGCCACAAATTTTGTAATGCTTGAAATCGGCCAGCCATTGCATGCTTTTGATGCCGATAAGCTTAGATCAAACAAAATTGTCGTGAAGAATGCTGTTTCCGGCCAAAAAATAACGACGCTTGATAGGAAAAATGTTGAACTCGATGAAAGTGTCATCCTTATTACCGACGGCCAGAATCCTTTGGCGATTGCCGGCATCAAAGGCGGAACATATGCCGAACTTGGCGATACGACAACCGATATCGTTCTTGAATCGGCAAATTTTGATCCAATTTTGATAAGAAAAACCGCGCAAAATATAAAAATTCAGACGGAAGCATCAAGAAGATATGAAAATGATTTGACGCCGGAACTCTGCTTGGAAGCAATGGATATTCTGACAAAACTTATAGTGGAAATCGCCGGCACAAAAGATACGAAAGTCGGTGAAATAGTTGATAATTATCCAAACAAAGCCGAAAAATATAAACTTGGCATCACGGCCGAAGAAGCAAGCGATATTATCGGCGTTAAAATATCCGGCAAAGACATCGAAAAAATTTTTGACAGATTCGGATTTGAATGGAAAAAGGAAGGAGATGAAATTGTCATTGCTGTGCCCAATGAACGTCTTGATCTTAGGATCAAAGAAGATTTAGCCGAAGAAATAGGAAGGATTTATGGCTATGAAAAAATAAAAGATATTAAAATACCAAAACCGGAAAAAACTGCCGGAATAGACAAAGGATTTGCATATAAGGAAAAAATCAGAGAAATTTTTTATGATCAAGGTTTTTCGGAAGTGATGAATTATACATTCAGAGACAGAGGTAATACGGAAATCGCAAATCCTATGTCTCCGGAGAAAAAATTTTTAAGAATGAATCTTACCGACGGCTTGAAAGAGTCGCTAGAATTTAATGCCAGATACTCGGAGCTTGTTGATATGCCGCAGATAAGAATTTTTGAATTCGGCCATGTTTTCCCGGAAAGCGGCGAACAGGATAATTTTGCAACCGGTGTGAAAAATCCTCTCGGTTTGAAAACTCCGAAAGAAAAAGACATTTTGGAGCTGGCAATAAAAGCGCTTTCAGAAAATTTTAGCATTGAATTTCCCAGAATAAATAAAGAAGAAAATATCGCCGAATTTGATTTTACAAAAATTCTTGAAAAACTACCCGAACTTAAAGAGTATGATTTATCGGAAATGGGGAATAAAAACGCCAAATTCAAGAAGATTTCCCAGTATCCGTATATGATCCGAGATATCGCCGTATTTGTACCGGAAAATATAAAAGCCGAAAAGGTGCTTGAGATAATTTTGCAAAATACCGGAGAGCTTATGATAAAAAACCGGCTTTTTGACGTATTCACAAAAAAATTCCCCGATGGTTCCGCAAAAATTTCCTATGCATTTCGTCTTATATTCCAATCATTTGAAAGAACTTTATCTGATGAAGAAGTCAACGCGATAATGAAAAAAATAGCCGATAAAATGAATAAAAATTCCGGCTGGCAGGTAAGATAAAAATGTATGGGACAAATTGTAAAAAATCTGCCGAAAAGCGCGTGGAATGAGGTTATTGTTCATGAAAATAATGAGCCAATAATAACTCTGCATGAAACAGATAAATTAATTTTTTGGGGAAAATTATCGTCATTTTCTGTAAATGAATATAAGGTAAGAAAAACAATCGCTAATATGCTGTATAAAGTTTCTGAAATTTTGCCAGAGAAATATAAATTAGTGATTATTGAAGGAGTTCGCTCATTATCAAAACAGAAAAAACAATGGGATGATAAAATTGAAGAATTAAAAAAATTATATCCTGATTTATCAAAGGAAGAAGTTGAACATAAAGCCGGATTGGAAAACGCGAGGCCAACTCCGCTTGCAAACCATAACTGCGGCGGAGCTGTTGATGTCGCTTTGGCTTACGTAGACGGTGTGCTTGTTGATATGGGAACATTGCCGCAATCTTCAACGCATGAAAAAGAAAAATTAGAAATGTTTTCTTTGTTTATAACAGAAAAACAAAAACATAACAGAAAAATTCTTCGCGATGCGATGGTAGAAATCGGCTTTATCTGGTATCCGGGAGAATGGTGGCATTATTGCTATGGCGATCGAATGTGGGCCGTGTATTCAGGCAGAACAGAATGCTTTTATGGTCCACTAGAATCTGACAAATAATAAAAAAATACCAAACCTCTGTAGTGCATAATGTAGAGGTTTGGTATATGTTTGGGTATATTGTTTTTTAGGAAAGAGCTTGCCAACGACGATGCAACAATTCGCTGATATCTTCCTTTGCGAGCTCTTTTCCTGCTTTTTGGCTAGCTTCGGTGGTAATCCTCATCAAAGCAATATCTGATATGCCATCTTTGCCTTTTTTGGATTTTTTCGCCCGTTTGATTAATCCGTCCAATCTTTCGGTTATAAAACCTTCAACTGTGCCATCCGCTATTGCCATATAATCGGCTCCTTTTTGTCAAAAATTTACCCAGAAAAAAACTGTAACATAATATATTTAGCTTTGCAAACATAAAGCAACATTTAATTACACTGGTGCCGTAATGTCTTTTGTTTAGGCCATTTAATCCACATATTAATCGCCAATTTTTGTTTCCTTTTATGCTTTAAAAATGCTATAATTCAGGCATAAAAAGCCATCATACCTTCGGTAGATCTGCCATAGGCACGATAAGCTGTTTTAATTTTATGCCTAAAAACAAGGACAAAGAAGATATAAAGGAATCCGCGGGCGGGCACCATTATGATGCCAGTTCCATTCAGGTTCTTGAGGGCCTGGAGCCGGTCAGAAAGCGTCCCGGAATGTATATCGGCACCACCGGGCCGGAAGGCCTGCAGCATCTCGTTACGGAGATTTTTGACAATTCGCGCGATGAAGCGATGGGCGGTTTTTGCGATCATATTGAGATTGCGCTTCTGCCCGGAAATAAAGTGAGAGTGGCCGATAACGGCAGAGGCATTCCGGTTGATATTCATAAACAGACAAAAGTTTCCGCACTTGAGACGATTATGACTACGCTTCACGCTGGAGGAAAGTTCGGCGGGGAAGAAACGGGATATAAGGTCTCGGGAGGTCTTCACGGCGTCGGCGCTTCCGTTGTAAACGCTCTTTCCGTTTATATGAAAGCCGTCGTGTATAAGGACGGAGGAATTTATTTTCAGGAATATTCAAAAGGCAAGAAAAAAGCTACGGTTAAAAAGATCGGGAAAACGGACAAGCACGGCACGATAATCACTTTTGAACCGGATCCGGAAATTTTCAAAGAAGGGATATCTTTTGATTTTGAGGAAATCATTTCCCATATGAGGCAGCAGGCATATCTTGTTAAGGGTTTGAAAATTTCGATTTTGGACGCAAGGGAATTTTTGGGAAAAATTGATGATGAAGGAATATTTTATTTTTCGGAGCTTGGGCTTGAAGTTCCTTCCCAATCATTTTGTTTTGAAGGCGGACTTTTGTCGCTTGTAAAATTTTATAATCAATTCCAAAAGCCGATACACAAGAATATTTTTTATGTCGAGAAGAAAACATTAACCGTAGAGTCCGTGGAAATTTCTTTACAGTATGTTGACGATATTTCATCAAGAGTTATGGCATTTGCGAACAATATTTACAATCCGGAAGGCGGTATGCATGTCACGGGATTCAAAACGTCGCTTACAAGAAGCCTGAACAACTATGCCAGAAAAAATAATCTAGTGAAAGAAAACGAAGATAATTTTACCGGCGACGACGCACTTGAGGGTTTGACAGTCGTTATTTCGGTCAAGATCCGCGAACCTCAATTTGAAGGGCAGACGAAAGCAAAACTAGGTTCTGTTGAAGCCAGGGGTGCGGTGGAGGAGGTCTTTGGAGAGGCATTTTCGGCCTTTCTTGAAGAAAATCCGGATGATGCAAGGTCTATAATATCCAAAGTTATTTTGGCCCTGAAAGCCAGAAAAGCGGCAAAGGCGGCAAAGGATTCCATACTCCGAAAGGGCGCTTTGGAGGGCATGACTTTGCCGGGCAAACTTGCGGATTGCCAGAGCAAAGACGCTTCGGAATCAGAGTTGTTTATCGTGGAGGGAGATTCTGCGGGCGGCACGGCGAAAATGGGGCGAAACAGAAAAACTCAGGCCATACTTCCGCTCCGGGGAAAAATCTTGAATATTGAAAGGGCGCGGCTTGATAAGATGCTTGATTCGGAACAGATTAAGAATTTGGTGGTTGCGCTTGGTACGGCAATCGGAGATACATTTGATATTCAGAATTTGAGATACCACAAAATAATAATAGCTACCGATGCCGATGTTGACGGCGCGCATATCCGCACACTTTTACTGACTTTATTTTACAGATATTTCAGGCCGCTTATCGACGGAGGACACATTTGTATTGCCCAGCCGCCGCTTTATAAAGTAAAAATCGGAAAAGACACGAATTATTTTTATGATGACAAGGAAAAAGAAGCTTTTTTCAAGAAAGAAAAAATTTCCGATACCGAAGTTGCTGAAATACCCGAAGAAACTTCCGAAGAAATTTCAACGGGCAAGGAGCCTCTTGAAGCTGGTAAAAAGATTCAAAAAGTTTCCGTACAAAGATATAAAGGTTTGGGAGAAATGAACGCCGAAGAACTCTGGGAAACGACCATGGATCCTGCGAGAAGAATGATGAAAAGAGTGACTGTGGAAAATGCCGAGAATGCCGACAAGATTTTTGAAATGCTCATGGGCACTGATGTTCCGGCAAGGAAAGCATTTATTCAATCAAACGCGAAGCTGGCGAATATTGATATTTAAAAACCCCGAGGTTTAACCTCGGGGTTTTTATCAACAGAGTTTATTTTTTAATACACCATAGCGCTACACTGAGTGGTAATCGTTTGTCCGTTTGAAGTGACAGCTACATTTGCGATTTTTTGGCCGGAAATGTAGTAGGTATGGGACACAGTGTTGTTTGTTGAATACAATCCGTCGGTTCCGGTCCAGTTGTAAGAGAAGTATCCATTTCCGCCTGTTGCAGAAACAAACCAGTTTATTGTTCCGCCTGGATAAGTTGTCTGCGGATTGGCATAGCAAGTGGCATTGATATTTGTCCACGTATAGATTGTGCCGTAGCCAAGCGTTGTTTGGACAGGGTAGACGCTTCCCGAATAATTCACATAGCCGCTGTTTCCGTAATAGCCGTTCGTATAATTCGTGCCTTCTATATTTATAGGAACTGTCAAAGAATTGTTGAATTTATTTGATTCGGCAACCAAACCCAACGGATCAACGGTTATATAACCTGTATTTATTCCTTGCGCAACCGGGCTGTCAAAGCTTCCGGTAAAGACCATTTCATCACCCGGCCTTATTGATTGCTGATACGCCGAATCGTAATTCGGAGTTGTTCTTGAAGGCATGGTCAATCTGAGCGTCCAAGGGCCTGAAACATTCGTACCGATATTTCTGACTGCGAATTTTATTGCGACAGTATCGTTTGTGCCCGCATAAGGAGTTGCAACGAACTGCCCTGAAGAATCAAGAACTCCGGTTCCGATCAAACTGATCGCCAAATCCGGCAAGCCATAATAACTCGGTGTGGCGGGAGCTGCGTATGTGTTGTATGTGTTATAGGTATTTGATGTTGAAGGCGCGGATGTTTTTGCTCCGCTTGTTGCCGGCTGTTCGGAATTTGCGTTTGTATTTTGTGAATTTGCGGAAGTTGATGTGGCGGGAATAAGAGTTGACGAAAGCGTGGTGGCTACGAAATTTGATCCGCTTGAAAAAAGAGCCGGAATCAATTTAAACGGTATCCAGATAAAAAGCGCGATCACGAGAATAATGCCGGCCGCTATGGCTGCCGTTATAAAATGATGTTTTGCAGTCATTGTTGGGACAACGTTGACTGTTTGTGGTGTTGTTTTGTCAGGCATGATAATATTTGATAATAAATTATTAAATTTTTAGACAAAAGCATTATACACTACTTGACTTTTAATGTCAAGCTAGTATTATAAAGTATATAAAAATCGCCAAAATATGGAGGTAAATAAGGATAAAAACAAAATAGGCGTCAAAGAACTTATCTGGAAACACAAATTCCATTTTTTCCTCGATGTCATCGTCATTTTTTTGATTACTTTCGCAATCTTGTACCTTTTTGGCCTGGTACCGAATGAATTCAACAGCACTATCGGCAGATATCCGGATAAAGAATCTGCTGGCAATCAAATTGGCGAGCTTCCTTTGACTTTGACAGCGCCGGAAGTCGGCATCAATACGGAGGTCTATAATCCGGACAGCACAAGCACGGAAGTTTTGGACAGCTATCTTTTGAAAGGGGCGGTGCGATATCCCGGCTCCGGACTCCCGGGCGGAAGCGGAAATATTTTTATTTTCGGGCACAGCACCGGATTTAAAATCGTGAATAATCAGGCGTTCAAGACCTTTGTCGGGCTTGATAAATTAAAAACAGGGGATCCGATCTATGTTTTTTCGGCAGGCAATGAATATATGTATAAAGTGCAATGGGTAAAATTGGAAACTGCCGACCAAGCGCTTGTTGTTTTTAATACGAAAGAAAATCTGCTTACAATTTCAACTTGCGACAGTTTTGGCGCAAAGGAGGACAGATATGTCGCACAGGCGCAATTTGTAAGCAGAGAACCATTACAGGCAAATACCAAATAATAATTTTATTTCCTATTTCCTATTTTCTTTTTCTTCTTTTATTTTTTTCAAAAAATCTTCAAGTTTCATCTGGCCGAGCGCTCCGCGGGCGCGCGATTCCACGGAAATCTTTTTCGCCTCAATATCTTTGTCGCCGATGATGATTGTGTAAGGAATTTTCATATTTTTTGCATCCCTGACTTTTCCGCCCATATTGCCTTCATTCGTATCGCAATCAACTCTGAAGCCGGCATTTTTCAATTCCTTTGCAATTTTTTCCGCATGAGAATTGTGATTTTCCCTGACAGGCACAATTTTTATCTGAACGGGCGAAAGCCAAAGAGGAAAGTTGCCGGCATAGTGTTCTATGAGAAAGCCGACAAATCTTTCATGAGTTCCAAGCGGCGCTCTGTGGATGCAAAGCGGCGTTTCTTCTTTTCCTTCTTTATTTATGTAGGTTAAGCCGAATCTTTTCGGCACCGCAAAATCCACCTGGTTTGTAGCGAGCGTGAATTCTCTGCCAATAGCGCTCCAAACCTGAACATCAATTTTCGGCCCATAAAATGCGGCTTCATTCGGTACTTCTATAAAAGGAATTTTTGAATCAACCAAAACTTTTCTGACCATTTTTTCCGTTTTCTCCCAAAGTTTCGGCTCGTTTACGAATTTTTCCCCGAGTTTTTTCGGGTTGTGAGTGGAAAATCTCATCACATATTTATCAATGCCGAATATCTTGAAATATTTCAAATACATATCGTTGACCGCTCTGAATTCATCCGCAAATTGTTCCTCAGCGCAATATATGTGAGCATCGTTCATGGAAAGCATCCTGACTCTCATAAGTCCGAAAAGCTCGCCAGATTTTTCATTCCTATAGCATGTTCCATATTCTGCAAGACGAATAGGCAAATCTTTATAGCTTCTTCTTTCACTGCCAAAAATTTTGTGATGATGAGGGCAATTCATTGCCTTCAAGTAGTATTTCACGCCTTCAAGTTCCATTGGCGGATACATACTTTCGGCGTAATATGGCAAATGTCCGCTTGTGATATACATTGATTCTTTTGCGATATGAGGAGTTCTGACTCTGACATATCCGCCATCACACTCGGTTTCTTTGGCCAGATTTTCCAGTTCATCAACTATTACCGTGCCGTTTGGAAGCCAAAGCGGAAGTCCTGGGCCGACATCTTCATCAAACATAAAGATTTTTAATTCTTTGCCAAGTTTTCTGTGGTCTCTTTTTTCCGCTTCTATCATTTGCTTTTCATAAACATCCAATTCTTCTTTTGTATTAAAAGCCAAACCGTAAATTCTGGTAAGCATTTTATTTTTCTCGTTTCCTTTCCAGTATGCGCCGGCGATTCTTTCCAGTTTCCATGCGCTGTTTTTCAAATCGTCGATTTTTTCCACATGAGGTCCGGCGCAAAGATCCGTAAAATTTCCGGAAGTGTAAATCGTAATGACTTGTCCGTCTTTTGCATATTCTTTTATGAGTTCAAGCTTGTATGGATTTTCGGCAAAAAGTTTTTTTGCATCTTTTTCCGAAATTTCCGCTTTGTCAAAAGATTTCCACTTTTTCAAAAGTTCCCGCATTTTTTGTCCAATCCTTCCTAGATCCTTGTCGGTGATAGGTGTTGTAAAACCTGCCTGGCCGGTAGGCAGGTCAAAGTCATAATAAAAGCCGTTGTCTATCGCCGGGCCTGTGGCGATTTTCACGTCCGGATATAATTCCGTAACAGCCGCGCCAAGCAAATGGGCGAGGGAATGGCGTATTTTGAAAATCTTATTTTCATTCATATTTTCATTGTAGCAAAAATACGGCAAAAATCTATACCGGCGATTTGACTAAAACAGGGAAACTGATAGTATAAAATCTGGATTTCCAAGAGGTCAGAGGCCTCTGAAACTAGTTTTTCAAGGAGTATAGAAATGAAAAGGATAAATAAAAATCCGATAGTGCTTTTGGTAACTAATACTGATGTTCTTCGTAAACGCCAAGTCATACGCCGTGTTCTCAATACGCCACCCCATGTTTTAAAAGAGGCAATGCAACTTAGTTTAACGGTTAAAAATTGCTTCTTTGAGGTGCTGAATGATAAGGTTTTTGCCAAAGAAGAAAAGCTCATAGCTCATATTAAAGCGGCCTTGGAAGCTTAATGATTTTTTAAAAACCGCCCAGTTTCAATCGGGCGGTTTTTTACTCCAGCACCTTCAACCTCTCAATAATCAAGCTTGTTTCTCCGTTTCGGTCGGAAATTTTGCAGACGGCGGCTATGCATTTATCCGTTTCAATCGCACTCCTGAATTGCTCATAGGTTCTCGGAAAAACCACTGCTTCAATCGAGCCGGTAAAATCGGCAATTTTTATGAAAGCCATCTGCTCGTTGTTTTTTGTCGTTATGACTCTCACATCTTCAATAATTCCGCCGATCGGCTTTCCGTTGTCGATCTCACTTCTTACATCTTTTGTTTCCTCTTTTATTTTTTTGATATTTATCGGCTGTTTTTCCAAAATCGTCCTGAATTTATCCAAAGGATGTCCGGAAATATAAAGTCCGAGCAATTCTTTTTCCCAGGCGAGCCTGTCTTTCATGCTTGCAGCTTCTGCCGGTTCAAGGCGGAAATTTTCATAAACGCCGCCTGCCTGACTAGTAAGCAGGCCAGAAAAAACTCCGAAAAGCGAATCTTGATTTTGATTTTTATTGCCGACTTCTTTGTTGTATTTGAGCATATTTTCAATATTCGCCAGTAGCTGGCCTCTTTCTCCAAACCCTGCCTGGCCGGCAGGCAGGTCATCCATCGCGCCGGATTTTATGAGAGCTTCAAGCGAACGTTTATTCAGATTCTTGCTCACAATCCTTTCAAGGAAATCAGAAAGCGATTTGAATTTGCCCCTGTCCAATCTTTCTCTGATAATCGCTTTGGAAATATCTTCGCCGAAATTCTTGATTGTCATAAGGCCGAAGCGGATTTTGTCCCTATTCGGTCCTGTGTCGTGCGGCGAGACCTCGGGAGTTTTTACCACGGTAAAATCGCTGTAGCTTTCGTTTACTGACGGAGGCAGGACGGGAATGCCCATCTTTTTGCAGTCCGAAATAAATTCGCCGATTTTTTCCACATCGCCGGAATCGGCGGTGAGGACGGCAGACATATAAATGGCAGGGAAATTCGCTTTCATATATGCTGTCTGATATGACACGCGCCCGTAGCTTGCCGCATGAGCTTTGTTGAAACCGTATCCCTGGAAAGGTTCAAACAAATTCCACAATTCCTCGGCTTTTTTTTGTGTCATCTTTCCGTGTTTTATGCATCCTTCCACGAATTTGATATGCTGCCTGATCATTTCTTCCGGAATTTTCTTGCCGACGGCTTTTCTGAATTTATCCACTTCGCCCCAAGTGTAGCTGGCAACCTCAATGGCCGTCATAAGCAAATCATCCTGATAAACCAAGACGCCGAATGTGGTATCCAAATAATCTTTCATTTCTGGATGTAGATATATTGCGGGTTTTTCGCCGTGCTTCCTAGCAATATACTCATAAATGTTGTTCATCGGGCCCGGACGGTAAAGCGCGACCATTACATTGATATCGTGTATATTTGTCGGCCTCAATTCTTTAAGCGCTTTGGTCATGCCTTGGCCGTTGAGCTGAAAGACCCCTACGGTTTCTCCGCGTGCAAGCATGGCAAAAGTTTTTTTGTCATCAAGCGGAATTTTTTCTATGTCTATATTTATGTTTTCAATTACTTTCACGCGATGTACGGCATCGGCAAGGACCGAAAGATTCCTGATCCCCAGAAAATCAAATTTCAAAAGTCCGACGCCGTCTTCTCCGACCGAATCCATATCGTATTGAGTGATGATTTTATTTCCTTCTTTCTGGTCGTATTGGAGAGGGACATAATTTATAAGCGGTTCCGGAGCTATCACAACTCCGGCGGCATGGACGCTGATGTGCCTTGCGCACCCTTCGATTTTTTTCGCCATATCCATAATTATTTTTGCATCTTTTTCCTTGTCATATATTTCTTTGAGCTCTGGAACAATTTCAAGCGCTTTATCTATTGTCATTGGTGAACCTTGAGCCCCAAAAGGTATGAATTTGGCGATTTTGTCGGCAAGCGGCAAAGGATAACCCATAGCGCGAGCCACATCCCGCACGGCTCCGCGTGCCATCATAGTGCCGAAAGTGCCGATCTGCGCCACATTGTCTTTGCCATATTTTTCCCGCACATAATCAATGACTTCATCGCGCCTGTTGTCCGCAAGATCCATGTCGATATCCGGCGCCGAAGGCCTTTCGGGATTCAGAAATCTTTCAAAAGGAAGCTTGTATTCGATCGGGTTGACTTTTGTGATGCCGGTAAGATAGGAAACCATGGAGCCGGCTACGGAACCTCTGGTATTTGAAAAAATATTATGCTCAGCCGCATATTTTAAAAGATCGGCCACAACCAAAAAATATTGAGAATATTTTTTATTCTTGATGACCTCAAGCTCATATTCAAGCCGCTCTATGACTTCTCTCGAATGATGCAGATCTCTTTTGTCTATTCCTTCGTAAGCGATCCTTTCAAGCTCTTCATCGTAGGAAAGCTCGCTTTCCACGACAAATTTCGGAAAAACCCACGCGGCTTTGCCGAGAACAATTTCCAAATTGCACATATCGGCGATTTTTACCGAATTCCCGAGAGCATTCGGTTCATTTTTAAAATATTTTTCCGCCGTCTCTGCCGATATGAATGAAAAATTGTCGGTATCCCCGTTTAAATCTCTGTCGGAAAAATCTGAATGCGAATTCACTTGCACAAGCGTATCTCGCGCCGCTTTATCCTCCGGTTTCAGATAATAGACATCATGTGCAGCCACAAGCTCAGTATCGGTTTTTTCCGCCAATTTCTTGATTTTTTCTTTGAGCTCAAGCTGGCCTTCTATTTCGGGATGATGCGTTATTTCCAGAAAAAAATTGTCCTTGCCAAAAACTTTTTTGTACCAATCGACTATTTTTTCCGCTTTTTCACTATCGCCATTTTTTAAAGCAACGGAACTTTCTCCGGAAAAATGAGGCATAATGCAGACGAGTCCGTCTTTATATTTTTCCATGAGCTCCTTATCGATTCTTGGCTTGTAATAAAAACCTTCAAAAAATGAGAGCGTCACAAGTTTGATGAGATTTTTATAGCCCGCATTATTTTTTGCGAGAAGGATGAGGCGAGTTCTGCGATTATCAATCCCGGTTTGTTTGTCGTTTCGCGTCCGTGCAGCGATATAAAAGTCCACGCCTATTATCGGCTTGATATCGTTTTTCTTGCAGGCCTGATAAAACTCAATCGTGCCGTACATATTGCCGGCATCGGTAAGGGCCAAAGCCGGCATTTTAAAATCTTTTGCCGCTTTTACAAGATCGGGAATTTTCGGCAAGGCATTCAAAAGAGAAAAATGGGAATGGGTGTGCAAATGTACAAATTTGACCGGCATATTAGTTTAAGTATAACAAAATAAAAAAGAAAAAGTGAATTTTTACAGCTTAAAATAACAACGAAATTATGAACCTTTTTAATTGACATCAAAATACTAACTGTTTTATAATTATAATAAAAGTCGGCGTTCTTTGAAAAGATACGCTGTTCAATCTGCTGCTTAGAGGAGCTGAAGATGTTTAATTTTGGATTTGTAATCCAACTCATAGAAAGATTTAATTTTGGCCACAAGGATTTGGAATGGGCACTGAATAGTGTTCTAAATCGCCATGCCACCAGAAATGCTTATAGATGCGATGATATGCTTTTATTCGATCATCCCGAGCTTTTAATTATCAATTATGTTAAGAATGGAGGGTTGTTAAATCCTATTCAAGACAATAAGAAGATAATTTTGGGAGATAACAAGGCAAGTATTGATCTTTTAATTCAAGAAATTATAGCTCTTACTTGTCCTATGAATCGCCATGTAACAAAAATTAAATATGATATGTTGAATGAACAAGGCGAAAAATTTTTAGAAGACAACCTGGATTTGTTGATTTGGAATTATTTGGAAACATCCGGGGCTTCATGGTACAGAGCCGGTGTGGAGGAAGAAGAAAAGAAAAAAGTTTTACGCTTAGAAACGGCGTAGGGGAGAAAATAAAGGCGTAAGTGATAACGCGATAGTGTTATCGCTTACGCCTATTTTTTTATGATATCATAATCATTAAAGTGATTAAAAATAATCCAAAAATTAAATATATCATCGGAATAGATGAGGTTGGCAGGGGGCCGCTTGCCGGACCGATCGCTTTTTGCGCTTTTAAGATGCCGGTTGATTTCAGCTTCAGGGGATTCGGCAGAATAAAAGATTCTAAAAGATTAATGCCGGAGAAAAGAAAAGAAATTTTTTGCAAGCTGAAAAAACTGAAAATGAAAAAATTGGTTGATTATGCCGTATGTTTTGAAAGTGCAAAAACCATTGACCATATAAATATTGCCAAGGCAGGCAGCATTTGCATCAAAAGATCGCTTAAAAAAATAAAAGCGAAACCGTCCGAGTGCATGGTCTTGCTTGACGGCGGAATAAAAGCGCCGAAAAAATTCAAGAATCAGAAAACGATTATCAGAGGCGATGAGAAAGAGAGGGCGATAGCATTCGCTTCAATCATAGCTAAAGTTTCAAGGGATGCGCTGATGTGCAGATTGGCAAAAAAATATCCGCAATACCATTTTGAAATCCATAAAGGATACGGCACGAAAATGCACAGGGAATTGATAAAAAAACACGGCCTTTGCGCCATTCACAGAAGGTCTTTTTGCAAGAATTTTATAATCTTGACAAAAAAGATTAAATGTGTATAATTAAGAGTAGATGTGTGAATCTTCAATAATGATTCATCTAGTTGTTTGATTTTGAAAATCTAATACTGCGAGGACTGGCATGAACCCACTAAAAAATAGCGACGAAAAAAGTCACAATGTTTTTTTGTTTTTGCCTAAATGGTTTCCTGTTGTCGGCTGGTGTATATTAGCTGTTAAAGAAAAGAGCGAATTTGCACATAAAGCTCCGGGAGGAACAGGTTTTGATGAACCGCCGTTTGCTACGGCGAGAAGGAAAGGCATCGAAGAAGCAGGTATCTTAATAAAAAAAGCCACAGTATTTTTTAAAGAGGAAATAGAAGAACACATAAAATATTCTTATTTTATTGAGAGATATAAAATAAGGTCTTCCTTTGTGTATGGTACCGAAATATCGAATGGAAAAGGCATTACGGCTTTCTGGATGCCGATACGAGAATTTATCGGCAGTGGTTTTCTATGGACACAGAGAGATCCGGTCGATGAATTGATCATTGAGATTTTACCGACAGTAAAAGGTTTTACCGAAGATTGCGCGGATTTGATTGAAATGATCAAATTAAAACGTATCAGCAGAGAAATCCAACAAGAACCGGAATTGAAAGATAGTTTCAATGCTTTGTCTTTTCTAACATTTTCTTATCTGAAATGTTTTATCAAAAAGATTTTCAAAAAGTTATATATGGAAATAAGATATTGAATTCCGGGGGCTGCACGCGCGGCTTCCGGATTTTTATTTGTTGAAGGTATACAAACTCTTGACAAATCAAAATAATCATGTAAAATATAAGACAGAAGCATAGTTTTGCATGTAAGAATTTCTTCCTTGGCACGTCTTTATCAATAGGCGTACTTTGGAAAAGGAGGGTTTGTCATGGATGAAAAAACCAAAAAAACCATTGTATTTGGTATATTACCAAAGCAATACGCGGACAAGTTGCAAGTGCCAACATGGATTGTTGGAGACGATCTTATGTTTCCACAAGCTTTGCTGAGTTACTATTTGTCCGAGGAACACGATTCGACCATGCCGAGCGAACTGAGAATCGTCTTTGAAAAACTTGGCTTTGAGATCTCTAAGATTAAAAACGATGTAGTGGTGGTTTATCGCGAAGAAACGGAAACCTTTGTGTTCATTGGTTACCTTATCAAAGCGGCTCAAGATAAAGAGATTATCGTCAATGGAGAAATGAAAACTGAAGACGGTCTAATCATCAATTATTCGTTGCAACCGGTAGACGACCAACTAATGGATAAGTTACCGGAAAATCGTCGGAAGGCGCTTATCAATGCTTTGGAAGAAAGGCGAAAAGAAAACAACGCTTTTCAGATGCCGGTTTTCAAAAAAATGCGAATTGTAATGGACAAAAAATAAAATTTGCATTTTGGGGCCTTGTGTGAAAACACAAGGCCTTTTCTTTTTTAAAAAAATAAGCTATACTCTCGGGACTATGGTAAATCGAATGAGGCACAATAGGTCGCAGAGGGGAAGCACGAGATCGCATCATGCGCTTTCGGGAGTTTCCATTACAAAATGTCCGGATTGCGGGATGCCGGTATCAAGGCACAGAGCTTGCTCAAACTGCGGAAAATACAGAGGAAAAGTAGTTGTAGATTTAGAAGCAAAAGCAGCAAAGGCAAAAAAGAAAACGGAAAAAAGCAAGAAAAAATAAGATTAAAAAGGGCGGCATAATAAAAATTTTCTTCTCGGAAAACTCGCTTCGCTCAGACAGTTCCTCGCAGAAAATTTTTATTATGCCGCCCTTTTCTTTTTACGCTTTCTGTTATAGGATACAATCAGCAGTTAAACAAGCCAAAAGTTATAATTAAACATTATGTCTAGCAGGCACCTTGCAAGGGGAATAGTTCTACAGACCGCTTTTGAGTGGGATTTTCGAAATCTTAATAGGGACGAAGCTTTGGAATCCTTAGCCAGAAATATCAAGGAATTCGGCGACGGCGATTCGGAAGAATCTTTTTCGGAAAATCTTCTGAAGGGCGTCATTGATAAGAAAACGGATCTTGACACTATCATCGTGAAAGCGGCTCCGGACTGGCCGATTGAAAAAATTTCTATTGCGGATAGGAATATTTTGCGCATCGGCCTGTATGAATTACTGTTTAGTGACAGGAAAGAAGTGCCGGCAAAAGTCGCGATAAACGAAGCCATAGAGCTTGCAAAAGTTTATGGCGGAGAAAAAAGCGGCGGTTTTATTAACGGAGTTCTCGGTACGATATATAAAGAGCTTGGCGAGCCGGGCAAAGAGGAAACATCGAAAAAGAACAATAGGAATGTTCCATTTGAAAAAATGCCCATCAAACGCCTTGCCGGAGCGGTAGTGTACTGTATCAAAGACGATACGATATATTTCGCTTTTGTCCATGATGTTTTTGGACGTTGGACTCTTTCCAAAGATAAAATAAAAGAAAATGAAGAATTAAAGGACGGAGCAATAAGAGGGGTAAAAGAAGAAATGGGGATAGACGTTGTAGTTGAAAATGAACTTTCACAAAACGAATATGTCGCGAACCATCCGGAAGAGGGCAAGATCAGAAAACAAGTCACTTATTTTCTCGCAAGCGCCGAAATGAAAGATCTGAAACTTGGTGATTCCGGCGGGCTTGATGACGCGAAATGGTTCAAATTGCAGGATATTCAGAGTCTCAATTTTTATAACGATATTTTGCCTATTATCACAAAGGCAATCACCATAATTTCAGGCAGGAAGCCAAAATAAAATTTAAAATTATAAAAACAAAGGATGACACAGCCGGATTTCTCAAAATTTGAAAAGACCATAGGAATAAACTTCAAAAACAAAGATCTTTTGAAGCAGGCATTTACCCATAGATCTTATCTGAATGAGCACAGGGATATTGAGCTTGAACACAACGAAAGATTGGAATTTTTGGGCGATGCCGTGCTTGAGCTTATCATCACCGAATATCTTTATAATAAATATCCTGACAGCAATGAGGGTGATCTGACTTCATACAGGTCTGCTCTGGTTAATGCAATCACCTTATCAGATGCGGCAAGCAAAATAGGCATGAATGATTATCTTTTGCTTTCAAAAGGCGAGGCAAAAGATATGGGCAAAGCCAGGCAGATTATTTTGGCCAACACCATTGAGGCTCTGATAGGCGCAATATTTCTTGATCAGGGATATGATACGGCGAAATATTTCATTTCAAACAATATTTTTAATCTCATAGAAAAAATCATCGCGGAAAAAACATGGCTTGATGCAAAAAGCAAATTTCAAGAGCAGGCGCAGGAACACGAAAGCATCACTCCACTTTATAAAACGCTTAAAGAGGAAGGGCCGGACCATGACAAAAAGTTTACGGTTGGCGTATATTTGGAAAAGCATAAAGTGGCGGAAGGTGAAGGAAAATCAAAACAAGAGGCCGAGCAAGTTGCCGCAAGCAATGCGTTAAAAGTCAAAGGATGGCTTGAAGATTAATTTAAATTATTATGAACCCAGAAAATCCTGATTATGAAAAGATACCGTCATGGTTAAATACCGAACAAATTGAAATTTTAGAAAAAATAACTAAAATTTTGGATGATTATGCTCAAGATGTGCATGAAAATAAAATACCTCAAGATATTATGATTGAAAAGTCAAAAAAAGTTGTTGAATTTGGCAACAAATTAAAAAAAGAAGGTTTTTTCCCGAAAAGGTATCTTTTATGGCACAAAGTTAAGCATAGCACACCGCACAAAAGTATTAGTGAATTTGACATATCTGATAATAGAATAGAATATTTTATAAGAGATACATTTTCAAAATAAAATGTGTATAATATATAAATAAAAACAAATTGTATGGCAAAAATGATGGAAATGGAAAAAGAGAATAGTTTGTCTTTTGAACAGCAAGAAAAGCTCGATAGATTTTTGGAAGAAATAAGACCAACTGTTGAAGCTTTCATTTTTGATAGATTAAATGAATCGGATTATTCATACGAAATGGGTCAAATGATAGGGAAATTTAGAGAACAAAATAAGGATATACTCATTACACAAATAACCGAACGTAAAAAAGAAATTGAAAATGAAATTGAACAATTGAAGCTGGAGCAATTAAAACTTTAGGATGAAGATGAAAAAATGGCGTAATCTTTAAAATCAACCGTAAAAATGCCGTTTTCCGCTGGCGGAAAACGGCATTTTTTGTTAGAATTGTACCTATAAGCGCATAACAGAATGTACCTAAAAGGCATAGAAATTTCCGGTTTTAAATCATTTGGCAAGAAAAGTTCGCTTGATTTCAGCGCGCCTATTTCTGCGATAGTCGGCCCGAACGGCTCCGGCAAATCAAATGTAGCCGAAGCTTTTTCTTTTGTGCTTGGCGAGCAGTCCATAAAATCTCTGCGTGGGAAAAAGGCTGAAGATCTTATTTTTAACGGCGGAAAAGAGGCATCTCGTTCAAACCGCGCTTCCGTAAAGCTCATTCTTAACAATGTCCAAAGAATTCTCAATATAGATTTTGACGAAGTTGCCATTGAGCGCGTGGTCAATCGCGATTCCACAAGCGAATATATTATAAATGGAAGTCCGGTTCGTCTTAAAGATATCATTGAACTATTATCCGGTGCGCATATCGGAGCTTCAGGACATCAGATAATTTCCCAGGGCGAGGCGGACAAGGTTCTGAACTCAAATATCCGCGAAAGAAGAGACATGATAGAAGACGCTTTAGGCCTTAAAATTTTTCAATACAAAAAAGAAGAAAGCGAAAGGAAACTTGAAAAGACGGAAGAAAATATAAAACAAGTTGAATCACTCCGAAGAGAAATCGCTCCGCACATCCGTTTTCTAAAAAAACAGGTGGAGAAAATAGAGAAAACGTTTGAAATGAAAAACAATTTGACTTCCATGTATCACGAATATTTCAGACGCGAGGAAGAATATATAAATTATGAGAAAAAAACGATTGCCGGAGAAAAAGAGCCGCTTTTAAAAACAAAAGAAAAACTCGAAAAAGATTTGGCGGCGGCTAGAGAAACTCTCAACAAGTCATCCCTGAAAGACAAAAAAAGCGACGAAGTGATGAAGGTTGAAAGCAAGCTAAAGGATGCGAGATTTTCAAAAGATAATCTGACGAGGAGCATCGGCCGCATTGAAGGGGAAATTTCCTCGCTTCTTAAAATTCTGAAAAAACAAAACGAGGAAAGCGCAAGTGCCCAGAAAAAAACAGTGGAACTGTCACAGGTGGAAAATATCGCAAAACAGATAAATCTGGAAATAGACGATGCCTTGGAAAGCTCGGACATTTCAAAAATAAAAGAGATTTTCAAATCCATAAAAAATATTTTGAAAGATTTTATTGAAAGGCACAAAGAAAGCGAGAGCAAGGAAGCGGCGAGCGAATTGGAAAATGAGATAAAAACGCTTGAAAGCGAGAAAAAGGGCTATGAAGTGAAAATAAATGAGGCAAACGAACTTGAAACCAAGCTTTTGGAGGAATATTCCTTTCTTAAAAACGAAATAGAAAAGGAAAAGGATTCCAATAGAGATGCGGAAAAGACAATGTTTCGGATAGTTGCCGAGCAAAATGATATTCGCGGAAAAATATCTGCACTTGAGAGCAGAGAGGCAAGATTGAGGCACGACGAGGAAGAATTTCAGAGAGAACTTCAGGAAGGATCTGTTCTTATCGGCGTTTCGGCCTTGCATTATAAGGATTTCCTGCCTACCGGCCAGGCAGGTTGGCCTATAGAAGATCGTCAGGTGCAAGAAGACAGAAGGCGAGCGTTGGAAAAAATAAAAATCCGCCTTGAGGACGCGGGAATTTCCGGCAGCGATGAAGTCGTGAAAGAATACAAGGAAACTACAGAAAGAGACAGTTTTTTGGAGCGCGAGCTTGAAGACCTGATAAAGTCATCGCAATCACTGAAAGATCTGATAACGGAGCTTGGCGAAAAACTTACGACCGAATTCAAGAACGGCGTTGAAAAAATAAACAAGGAGTTCCAAAGATTTTTCATGGCGATGTTCGGCGGAGGCAACGCTTCGCTTTCTGTCGTAAAAGAAAAAAAGAAGAAAAAATCCGAAACGGAATTGCCGTCCACTTTAGCTGAAGATGAAAGTGAGGACCTTGAGGAAGAAGAGGAATTGGAAGAGGGGATTGATATTGAAGTTTCTCTGCCGAGGAAAAAAATAAAAGGGCTGATGATGCTCTCCGGAGGTGAGCGGGCGCTTACATCCATCGCTCTTCTTTTTGCGATTTCTGCAGTAAATCCGCCTCCGTTTATCGTGCTTGATGAGACGGATGCGGCGCTTGATGAGGCCAACTCAAAAAAATACGGCGATATGATTGCCGAGCTTTCAAAATATTCCCAGCTTATTCTCATTACCCACAACAGGGAAACAATGTCCCGCGCCGGAGTTATCTACGGCGTGACAATGGGTTCTGATGGCGTTTCGCGGCTCCTTTCAATCCAGTTTGAAGAAGCAGTGCAAGTAGCAAAATAGTAATAATTTGTTATAATTATTTTATTATGGAAGGAACGGAACGACAAAATAATAATGAGCAGATTGTATATGCTGGTTTTTGGATTCGAGCTGGGGCCGCTTTAATTGATGGTTTGATAATTAATATTATAATGGGAATTCTAGTTGTTTTATTTACACCTAATGGTTCCCACACATCTATTTTTTACAGCCTCATTCCTCTTTGGATTTATGAAATCGTATTGACATATTATTTTAGCGCTACATTAGGGAAAATGGCAATGGGTATAAAAGTTGTTTCCAATAATCTTGGCAAAATATCTTTTATCCAAGTTCTTTTAAGAGAAACTATTGGCAAATTTCTTTCCAGTGTTCTTTTGATGATTGGTTTTATTATGATTGCGTTTGATGGAAAAAAACAAGGATTGCACGATAAAATTGCTCGATCTTTGGTTATAAAAGAACCGACGAAAAAAGTTAAAAAATGGATTCTTGTTTTGGCTATTTTGCTAATTTTAGTGCCGTCAATAATAGGTTTTGTTTTAATCGGTGCTGTTATGCATGATTTCAATTTAATCAAATCTGGCAGTCAAATATCTTCTTCCACGTCTGCTTTTAGGGTAGTATCAAAAGATAATGGCGAGGTAATTTTTACAACTAAAATGATGCCATCCTTTTTTGATGAGCTGGCAAAAAAGTTATTAAAATAAAAAAAGCCACGGGATATCATCCAATGGCTTTTGGGAATGTGCTTTAAATTATAGGAATAAACTTGGCACAATTCTTAGGAAAAACCAAACATCTTCCGTAATGGAAAGCAGCTGGCACGTTTGCTTTCCACCACCCGGCGGCTTTTGAATTATTTTTTTGGAGCAACTCCATCGCTCCTTCAGCATTTACTTGATAACCCTTGCCATCCGTGAATTTACCGGAACGAATCTCCCGTGTTGGTAATTTTTGGTGTTCGAGCACTGGCAATACCAAACCAATCCATGCTTTTCTGACCCACTTCGGGGCTTCACTTGGCGGTGCTGAAATAATTTTAATTCTGCCAATCGGTTTTTCAGGAATTGGACCGATCTGATGATCCATTGGATCACTTTCCAAATTTCTGTCGCACGAACGACATTTTGCCATTTTTCTCACCTCCTTGGAATGAACAGCTAAAGTAATCCTAGCAAATAGAAACTTACTATTCAACTACCTCATAATCCATCTGCTTTCTGTCTAGGTCTGCGCTGACAAGCTTGATTTTTACCTTTTGTCCTAGCGAAAAAGTTCTTTTTGTTTTTTCGCCGACAATGGCGTATTTTTTGGGATTGAAGACATAAAAATCGTCTCCGAGTGAAGAAAGCTTAATCATTCCTTCGGCTCTGGTTTGCGTATCTTCCGCATATATGCCCCATTCGGTGACGCCGGTAATAAGTCCGTCAAAAATTTGCCCGACTTTATCCTGCATAAATTCCACCTGCTTGTATTTTCTTGCGTCTCGCTCGGCTTCCGAAGCTTTTATTTCTTGGTCGGTGGAATGTTGGCAAGCTTTCTCATAAAAAGCCAGATTTTTTTCCTGAACGGAATTTTTTGAAAGAATGTTTCCGAGAATTCTGTGCACCAAAAGGTCCGGATATCTTCTGATAGGCGAGGTGAAGTGCGCGTAATATTCAAACGCAAGTCCGAAATGGCCGATATTTTTTACCGAATAAATCGCTTTGGCCATTGAGCGCACTGCGGCAGTTTTTACCAAAGCTTCCTCCGCCTTTCCTTCCACTTGAGCGAAAAGCGCCTGCATATCCTTGCCGGTGATGCTTCCGTTTTTGCCGATGATAAGCTCATGCCCCAGTGCTTTTACAAACACCGAAAGTTCGGTGATCTTTTCTCTGTCCGGAAAATCGTGTATCCTGTACGGAATGGGGAAAAGTTTCCCGGATTTCTTTTCAAATTTATAAACAAACTCGGCGACTTCTTTGTTTGCAAGAAGCATAAATTCCTCCACGAGTTTGTGGGTATCAAGCCATTCTTTTTTGTAAATTCTTATCGGTTTGCCGCTCTGGTCAAGCTCAAAAGCGATCTCTTCCTGCTCAAAATCAATCGCGCCTTTTTGCCATTTTTCTTTTCTCAATATTTTTGCAATTTTGTTTAGAGTATCCAGTTCCTCAAAGAATCGCCCGGATTTTTGATTGATAATTTCCTGCGCGCTTTCGTATGAAAATCTTTTATCCGATTTGATGACAGTTCTTCCGAACCATTTTGAATGCACTTTTGCCCACGCATCCATTTCAAATATCGCGGAAAATGTGAGTTTATCTTCATTTTCATTCAAACTGCAGAGATTGTCGGAAAGCTCAAAGGGAAGCATCGGTATTGTTCTGTCAGGCAAATACACCGAACATCCTCGATTGTAGGCCTCCTTATCAAGTTCACTTCTTTCTTTTACATAATAAGATACATCGGCAATATGAATACCGATTTCAAAATTTCCATTTTGAAGTTTTTTGAAAGATATGGCGTCGTCAAAATCTTTTGCGTTTTTCGGGTCAATGGTAAAAGTGAGTGTGTTTCGCAAATCTTTTCTATTTGCAATTTCTTCTTTTGGAATATTTCTATTTTGTTCAAAAATTACTTTTGATTCTCTGGAAGCACTCTCGGGAAATTCAATATTAAAACCTTTATCAATGGCAATAGAATTCATTTCCGTGGAGTTTTCGCCCTTTTTTCCAAGAACGGCTATGATTTCTCCTTCGGCAAAATTTTGCATTGGAACCCACTTCGTAATTTTTATTTTTACTTTATCTTCGTCTTTTGCACTGCCTATTTTTTCACGTGGAATTTTTACGGACATCTTTAATTTCTTGTCATCTGGCGCAAAAGCAATTCCTTTTCCTGCCTGGCCGGCAGGCAGGTCTGAAATTAAAACAGTGCCGACAAAATAACTTTTTGCTCTCTCTATAACTCTCACAACTTCTCCGCCCGATAATCCGGATTTGCTTTTTCCGTAGATTTTTACTTCAACTTTGTCTCCGGACATCGCGGAGTTCAAATCTCTCGCGGATATTTCAGCCTCAACATCTCCTTTTTCAGCCAAAAAATAGGCGATATTGCCTCGTATGGATTTTATCGTGCCGATAAATATTTTACTTTTTCCATTTTGTCCGGATTTTTCGTGGAGATTTTTTCTATCTCTTCTGAATCTTTTATAGTTTTTCATTATAAATAAAGTTTAGCACAAAATTATTATATTGGCATTAATCTTGCATATTTGCGGTTTTTTGCTAGTATGTACGCTACAATGTTAATAATAAGATTACAAAGAAAAGGCAGAGTGCACGAACCGACTTTTCGCATAGTTGTCACCGATTCAAAATTCGGGGTAAAATCCGGCAAACCTGTCGAGGTTATCGGCTCTTATGATCCAAGAAAAGGAAAAGGCAATAACAGCGTAGATGGAGAAAGAGTGAAATACTGGATATCAAAAGGAGCACAAGTTTCCGATACGGTATATAATTTTATGATAGACCAGAAAGTTCTTACAGGGAAAAAGATAAATGTACTTCCCAAGAATAAAATAATAAACGCAAAGAAAGCCAAAGACCTGCCTACCGGCCAGGCAGGAGCGGAAGCGGCGGCAAAAGCTTCAAAACCGGATTTGACAAGCTCACCGCAAGAAAAGCCGGCAAAAGAAATGCCAGCTGCAGAAGCAAAAGTAGAACCGGCTCCAGAACCGGCCGTTGTTCAATAAACCGGCTCACTCGGCAAATGTTTTGAAATGCACGAAAATTTAATGCTTTAAATTTTCTCTGTCCGTCGCCGTCGCTCCTCCCAAGGCATTTAAAAACATCCGCTTCGCTCGCCAATTTTCTTATTTGCCAACTTTTTTCTTTGTGATATTATTCAAAATAGGCAGTATTTTATAAATTATATACCGGTCGAATTACTGCAGATACTAAATCAGAATCATATTAAAAAAATGTCAGAAAACGATGCAAAATTCCTGGAATTCGTTATAAAGGCTTTGGTTGACAGTCCGGATAAGGTAAAAATCAAGAGGACTGTGGACGAAATGGGCGTGTTGCTGACTCTCGTCGTGGATAATGCCGATATGGGCAAAGTCATCGGAAGATCAGGTAATACCGCAAAAGCCATCAGAACGCTTTTGAGAGTTGTCGGGATGAAGAACAATTCAAGAGTGAATTTGAAAATCGAAGAACCGGAGGGTAGCACAAGAATGGTGCCTGTTTCGAAAGAGCAAGGTTCAAAGACAGTGGACGAAGCAATGGCAGATTTGAATCTCTAAATAGAAAATTGGTTTTAAAAAAGGCGCTCCGACCAAAAGTCGGAGTGCCTTTTGATTTGTATTTTTAAGTTTTTTGTTTTAATCTAACCATATGAATTTTCATATTATCACATTATTTCCGGAATCTTTCAGTTCGTATTTAAACGAGTCAATTTTGGCGAGGGCGATAAGAGAGAAAAAAATCAAAGTAAATTTTTACAATCCTCGTGATTTTGCAAAAATTACAAAAGTTCAAAAAGCCAAAAGCAAGCCGTATAAAAGAGTGGATGATATTCCGTATGGCGGCGGCCCAGGTATGGTGATGCAGGCTGAGCCGGTAGTGAAAGCCATTGAAAAAGCGGTTAAAAAAAGCAAAAAAGCAAAGACGAAAATAATCTTTTTATCGCCAGCTGGCAAGCAGTTTGATACTGCCTATGCGAAGTCGGTTGCGAATAAATATACCGACATAATTATTATTTCCGGAAGATATGAGGGGATAGACGAGCGAGTAAATAAAATTTTTAAAACAGAAAAAATTACTGTCGGACCGTTTGTACTTACCGGCGGTGAACTTCCAGCTATGATCATAATGGATTGTATTTCGCGCCAAGTAAAAGGAGTCCTAGGTAATAAAAGCTCGCTTGAAGAAGAGCGGATTTCAAGCAGTGAAGTTTACACTCGCCCGGAAGTTCTCATATATAAAAGCAAAAAATATAGCGTGCCGAAAGTCCTGCTTTCCGGAAATCATAAATTGATTGATGTATGGAGAAAAGATAAATAGAAAATGCTACAATCATTTCCATGACCCAAAAGGAAGCGATGGAAATTTTAAAGATGGGATACAACTGCTACGTTACCGGCGCGGCAGGTTCAGGCAAAACGCATCTTTTGAATGAGTATGTGAAATTTTTAAAAAACAAAGGTGTTGAAGTTGGTGTTACGGCTTCCACCGGCATTGCAGCTACTCACATGGGAGGAATGACAATTCATTCGTGGTCTGGACTTGGAATTGCCGATACTCTTACGGAATACGATTTGGAAGAATTGGAAACGAAAAAATATTTGCAGGACAGATTGAAAAGTACCCAAGTGCTCATTATTGATGAAATTTCAATGCTTCATCATTATCGCTTTGATCTTGTGGAAAGAATCGCAAGACACTTGAAAAGAAATAGCTTGCCGTTTGGCGGAATGCAGATTATTCTTTGCGGCGATTTTTTCCAGCTTCCGCCGGTTTCTCGTGCGGGCGATTTGGAATCGTTTTTCTCATACAAATCCGAGACATGGAAAAAACTTAATCTAAAAATTTGTTATTTGGAAGAGCAGTACAGGCACAAAGACGACAAAATTTTGAAAGTCCTGAACGAAATCAGAAAAAACTGTGTGAGCGAAGAATCTCTATTTCATTTAAAATCGTGTTTTGACAGGAATTTAACTGACGAAATTTATCCGACAAAACTTCATACGCATAATATTGACGTTGATTCAATAAACGATGCTGAATTGAATAAATTGCCTGGGCAAATATATGTTTTTAATATGGAAAGCAAAGGCAGGAGGCCTCTCGTGGACGCGCTCAAAAAAAGCTGTCTTGCACCGGACATGCTTCGCTTGAAAAAAGGAGCAAGAGTGATGTTTGTGAAAAATAATTTTGATGAAGGATATGCAAATGGCACTCTTGGCAAAGTAATTGAATGTTCATCAATGGGGCCGAAAATTATGCTTGCTTCCGGAAAAATAATCGTGCCGGAAAAAGTTTCCTGGGTGGTGGAAGAAGAGGGAAAAAGAAAAGCGATGATAGAACAATATCCGCTCCGGCTTGCTTGGGCTATTACAGTGCATAAAAGCCAAGGGATGAGCTTGGAAGCCGCGGAAATTGATTTATCAAAATCTTTTGAAAAAGGAATGGGCTATGTGGCGCTTTCCCGTGTCCGCGAGCTTTCAGGACTCCGGCTTCTTGGTTTGAACAAAAATGCTCTTGAAGTCAGAGGCGATATTTTGGAATTTGATGAGGATTTGAGGGAAATGTCGGCGGAAGATAAAAAGTGGCTTTATTCTCTTGATGATAAAGAAGTGAAAGATAAGCAGGAGAAATTTTTGAAAAAAATTTCGCCTATTGATGGTACACCTGCAAAGAAAAATAAACCTGCCCGGTCAGGGAAGAACCGAATTTCTCTGGTGGAGCAGACAAAAAATATGTTAAAAGAGGGAATGGGGCTGAAAGAAATTTTAAATATCAGGGGTGTGACTATCGGTACGATACTTGATCACATAGAAAAAATTTTGGAAAAAGAGCCGAATTTTGACATCAATCATTTGAAAAAGGAAGTGCCGCCGGGAAAATTCAAAAAAGCTTACATGGCTTTCAGAGAACTTTACGGAGTAAACCGAGATTTTCTTCTGGCTCCCGTGAAAAACAAGCTCGGCGACGGAATTTCTTACGAAGAACTTCGTATTGTCAGATTGTTCGTGAAAAACGCCATTTCATAAATGTATTTGACAATTTCTTTCTTTCGTGTATACTTGCTCTAATTAAGAAGTATCTTGGTTATGTTAGAGATTAGTCGTCTTTTCGTTTCAAAAGGGTCTTAAGGTTTATTAAGTGCGGGTAATTATTTTTAGGATGAAGAAATTATACGTTGGTGGTGTTTCTTACAACACTACAGAGGATGGTTTAAGAGTTGCTTTTTCAAAAGCAGGAGAGGTCGCGTCAGTAGCTATTATCACGGATAAAATGACCGGGAGATCAAAAGGATTCGGTTTCGTCGAAATGGCTTCGGAAGCAGACGCAAAGGCCGCCATAGAAATGTGGAATGGCAAAGAGCTTGACGGCAGAAAATTGACCGTCAACGAAGCAAGACCAAAAGAAGAGAGACCTTCAAGATACTAATTTAATTTTTAAATTAAATCTGAAAAAAGAGGCGCGCCCGGAGGGCGCGCCTCTTTCATTGTGTGGTATAATCTTTTTGTGAAAAACAAACTGATTTTTTTGGATACCGAAACGACCGGCAATGAAATCGGCAAAGACCGCCTTTGTCAAATTTGTTTTGAAACGGAAAAAGGGATAGAGACGTGCTATTTCAAACCGCCATTGCCGGTATCAGTAAAATCCACAAGCATTACTCATATCACAAATAAGATGCTTGCCGATAAAGAAAAGTTTTTAAACAGCAAGATGGCGAAAGAATTAAAAACTATTTTGAAAAACGGAATACTGGTTGCCCATAATGCAAAATTTGATATTGCCATGCTCGAAGCAGAGGGACTTTCCGTTCCAAAATTCATTTGTACCTTGCGTGTCGCGAGATTTTTGGATAAGGAAAATAAAATTCCGGAATATGGCTTGCAGTATTTGCGGTATTACCTTGATCTTGATGTGGAAGCTCACGCACATAATGCCGAGGATGATGTAAAGGTATTACATGCGCTTTTCGAACGGCTTTTGGCGAAAATAAAAGACCCCAGTGAAGTAAAAAATTCAAAACTTCACGGGGCAGGAGAAACTGGAAATGAAGATAAAGCTATTGAAAAAATGATTGAAATTTCTAAAAATCCTTCTTTGTTTGTAAAATTTAATTTTGGCAAATACAAAGATCAGGTAATTGAAGATGTTTTAAAATCAGACAGAAGATACCTTGAATGGCTTCTTGGCGAGAAGCTTAAAAATGATGCTAACGATGAGGACTGGATTTACACTCTGCAATATTATCTGGATAAATAATCATAAAATGGAACCGATTGTTATAAAAGAAAAAAGCATATTCAAGATTTTCAGGATAGGAATTTTCCTGAAAGGCATCAGTACGATAGTAGAAATATCCGGCGGACTCATAATCCTTTTGGTCAGCAAGGTATATCTGATAACTTTTGTCCTCAATCTCCTGCAATCTGAACTTTCGGACGACCCGAAAGATTTTGTGGCGAATTTTATCGTCAATTCTGCCGCGGCATATTACGTAAGTTCGCAATATTTTTTCGGATTTTATCTTCTGGTCCACGGCCTCATTAAAATCGTCCTGATTATTGCGCTTTTGAAAAATAAATTATGGGCGTATCCAGCCGCAATAACGGTTTTTTCCCTGTTCATATTATACGAATTATATCGATTTTATTTCACCCATTCTCCATGGATTTTAGCCATTATTATTTTTGATGTTATTGTTATTCTGCTTGCTATTCATGAATACCGCGTAAGAAAAAAATGATATAATATAAACCAAAGAAAGGTCGTTTATATAATACAATTTTATTATAATGATAAAACTAAATTGGTTGGATTGGCTCGCTCTTATTCTCGTTATTATTGGAGGCTTGAATTGGGGTTTGGTGGCTTTGAATTTCAATCTTGTTGATGCGGTTTTTGGAACAGGTTCAGCCCTTTCGACGATCATCTACGGCTTGGTGGGATTATCGGCTATATATGTCATTTTCTTGGTGAAAAAAATGACAAAATCGGCTCCAGCGATGTAAAATTTTCACTTCCGTTGAAATAAAAGCCGCTCGGCGAAAGTTGAGCGGCTTTTATTAAAATTGTGTATAATAATGGAAATGAAAAAATTCTCCAAATTTAAATATTCGGATATAATATTGCTTATCTTATTGCTGATCGCTTTACCTGCCAGTTATCTCAATTATCCGATTGAAAAGTTTTTTCTGATTGCTTTATCAATCGTAGCAACATTGCCGGTTGTTGTGAGCGCATTCAAATCGATACTGAATAAAAAATTATCAATAGATCTTCTCGCAAGTGTTGCTTTGATTTTTTCTATTTTGGCGCATCAGTGGATATCCGCAGTATTTATCAACCTTATGCTTACGTTTTCCAGAATATTCCTTTCATACAACGAAGCAAGGGCGAGAAAAAATATAGAAAAACTGCTTAAATTCAAGCCGAAAAAAATCAAAATAAAAAAAACTGACGGAAGCGTTGTTGAAATAAATCCAAAGGATGTAAAAGTCGGGGATCTTGTGGTCGTTGATTTGGGAGAAAGAGTTCCTGTTGATGGTTTTGTCATATCCGGACAAGCTTCATTGGACGAATCGTCTATAACCGGGGAATCAATCCCTGTTTCAAAAGCGAAAAGCGATAAAGTTTTTAGTTCCACACTTATTTCAAGCGGAAATCTTTTGGTAAAAGCGGAAAAAATCGGCAGCGAAACAACGCTTGAAAAAATTATCAAGCTTGTGGAAGAAGCTCAGATAGACAAGCCGGATATTCATACCACGGCGGAAAAATTCACAATGTGGTATCTCATAATTATTTTTTTCGGCTCAATAATCGCTCTTTTAATCAGTAAAGATATTGCATTCGTACTCGCTATCATGCTTGTCGTTTGCGCCGATGACGTAGCTGTGGCAGTGCCGCTGACATTCCTTTCGGCAATCAGCTACTCGGCCAAAATCGGCGTTATCGTAAAAGGCGCAAGTTTTTTGGAAGCAATCAAGGATGTCAAAGTTATTTTTGTGGATAAAACAGGCACGCTTACCAAAGGCAAATTGAAGGTTGAAAATTTTGTATGCGAATCGCTGGATAAGGCAAAAATATTGAAATACAGCGGAATACTGGCTGCTTTATCCGATCATCCGATATCAAAAGCAATAGCGTATTATGTCGGATGCAATAAAGGAAAAGGAATCTGTACGGAAACTCCGGATCATTTTCAGGAATTAAGCGGGAAGGGAATTACGGGAAATTTTTCCAAGGACACATTTACTTTCGGCAAACTCTCGTATCTTATTGAGCTTGGATTGAAAATCAAACCGGAAACGCAAAATGAAATTTTAGCCGAGCAGAATCGCGGCTATAATACGACCGTTGTATCTCTCAACAATGAATTCAAAGGATATTTTGTGGTTGCCGATGAAATTAAAATTGATATCAAAGACGATGTGGCGGGACTTAAAGAACTTGGGGTCAAAAGGATTATTATGCTGACCGGAGACAACGAAAATGTTGCAAAAAGAATCGCGAAAATGCTCGGGCTTACGGAATATCATTCCGGACTGCTTCCGGATCAAAAACTGGCTTTCATCAAAAAAACGCTCAGCGATAAATATAAAACGATGATGGTCGGCGACGGCATAAACGATGCGGCGGCGCTTTCTTTAGCGGACGTCGGTGTGGCGATGGGCGCTATCGGCTACGATGTGACGATAGAATCTGCGGATGTCATACTGATGAAAGATGATTTTTCCAAGATTCCCGACTTAATCCGGCTTTCGCAGTACGTCATGAGGATTTCGCGGGAGGATTTTTTCATCTGGGGCGCGACGAATATCGTCGGTTTGTTCCTTGTATTCGCCAATATCCTAAAACCAACAGGAGCTGCGGCGTATAATTTCCTGACGGATTTTGTACCGCTTTTCAATTCCACAAGAATTTTCAAGATGTACTTCAGGAGAACCTACTCTAAAAAATAAAATAAAAAATTTTCGTAATCTTACTTCACATTTTTATCTGGCGTTTGTCAAATATTTGTGATATAATTCCAGTATGAAATTACCGGCGAAAAACAAAATCAAAATATCCGTTTTATTGCTTGCGTTATTGCCGATTTTCCTATTTTTTAATATTTCTGTCGCTAAAGCCGATGTATTTTCGGAAATGACTTCCGGAGTTGCGACTTTTGTGCATTTTGTTGTTCAAGCTTTTTCCGAATTGAAAAATAAACAGACAGTATCTACGGGACAGGCAATATCGTCAAACTTGGGTATTTTTTCCATTTTCTCCATTCCCGGTTTCCTTATGCCGAATTTCAATAATCTGAATATCGCATCAGGCACATCATACGATTTTTCCGTCAATTTTTCTTCAAATAATAATTCTTCCGTTTTTACCACAAACACCACGACTGCGATAAATACCCCTGTGGCAATGACAACAGAAACACAGACAACGATTCTTCCAGGCGGACTTTCGGGAAGCACTGCTCCAAACGGCGTTAGTTTGAATGACAGCCAGATTATGTATTGGACAAATATTGAAAGAAATGACAACGGCGGGCTTTCGGCACTAAGCGAAAATAATATTTTGGATAAAATTGCCGCTATCCGCGTGGAAGATATGTTCGCAAAACAATATTTTGATCACTACTCTCCGAGTGGCGACAATGTCTCGAAAGAAGCCGATGCGAACGGCTATTCATACATCACAATCGGCGAAAATATCGCGGAAGGCAATTTTGGCAGTTCGCGGGATCTTGTAACGGCATGGATGAATAGTCCCGGACACAGGGCGAATATTTTAAACACCAGCTATACGGAAATCGGCGTGGCGGCAGAGCAGGGAATGTATCAGGGAAACGAGGTCTGGATATCCTCGGAAGTATTCGGCAAACCGCTTTCAAATTGTCCAGGCCCGGACGTTTCAATCAAACAGCAAATATCGGCTGATCAGGCCAAAGCGACAAATTTAAACACGGAGCTTGCGTCCGCAAAAGCAAAGCTTACAGAAGATAGCTCTGATTCAAGCGCATATAATGCGGAAGCGACGATTTATAACAATTTGGCCAACCAATACAACAATCTTGTCGCTGAAATGAAAACTCTGGCGAGCCAGTATAATCAGCAAGTTGCGGCGTTTAATGCTTGTATTAAATAAAATTTTTTATGACGCTCACTACTCACGCCATTGTCGGTGCAGCTATTACAAATCTCGTGCCGGCAAATCCGGAGCTTGGCTTTGCTTTGGCTTTTGCCAGCCATTATTTGTCGGATATAATACCTCACGCCGAACTTGTGCCGGAAGATTCAATAATTGAAAAATCAGAGGCCGGCAATTCGTTTGATAAAAATAATCTTAAATCGGTATTTCATGATGCAAAATCTTCATTCGGCTTTTTGCTTATCGGGCTTGATTTTATCATAGCGGTAATTTTATGCATGATTATTTTTGCAAGAGACGAAAAAACTCTTTTTTTGACAATTCTCGGCATAATCGGCGGGTTATTGCCGGATTTCCTGCAATTTTTGTATTACAAAATCAGAAAAGGGCCGTTTATATTTTTCCAAAAGATCCATCATTTTTTCCATTCTTTGGGAGAACCTGTCCAGTCAGGAAATATGAAAGAAACTGCTTTTGCATATTTATCGCCGATAATTCTGCCGGTATTATTTATTGCGATCTATTTTTTGGTTAAATAGATAAAGATTCCAAAAAAGTTTTCAATTCTTCGCCTTCTATTTTTCTGAATTGCCCGGGTTTCAGATTGCCAAGGTGAATATTCATAACACGGATTCTTTTAAGCGATTCTATCGGCAGGGAAAAAGCATCGCACATTCTTCTTATCTGGTGTTTTTTGCCTTCGGAAAGAGTAATTGTAAAAACGCGTTCGTTTATATATTTTGTCTTGCAGGGTTTGGTGGAAATATCTCCTTCAAGATTCATTCCGCGTTCCATTACCCGAAGCTGATGCTGTTTTATCGACGTGCGGGTTTTCACCATGTATTCTTTGTCGTGGTCATATTCAGGATTTAAAAGTTTATCGGTAATTCTTCCGTTGTTTGTGAGTAATATCAAACCTTCTGAATCTTTATCCAATCTGCCGATAGGGAACACGCCTTTGATATTGACCGCATCGGCGACATCTTTTTCGCCAATTTTCTGCTTGTTTGTTATCAGGCCTCTCGGCTTATAGTAAGCATAATAGGAAAAATCTTTCTTGATTTTATCTTTTACTTCCACTTTATCTTCTGCTTTGACTTTATCTCCAAGAACAGCTTTTCTACCACTAATAAAAACTTTGCCAGATTCAATCACTTTGTCGGCATTTCTTCTTGATAAGCTGTACTTGTCGGCTAAATATTTATTTATTCTGATTTGCCCGTCTTTCATATCTGATGAATATACCATTAATGATAATAATTTAAAATTATGCTAATATGTTTCTCGTTATGCATGAAGTGTACGTCATCAATTCAATCGAGCAATTTTCCTACGTAGCCATATTTGCTTTTGCGCTTTTTGCCGGTTATCTTATTCCTGTTCCGGAAGAAATCATCCTGCTTATCAGCGGCTATATGGCCAGCGAATATTTCATACGGCTTACACCGGCTATTTTTATCGTAATCATCGCTTTTATAATCGGAGACAACATTCTTTATCGCCTGACGCTTAAAAACAACAAACATGTGACAAAACTGATCCATGAGGTGCTATCTATGAAAATCATAACCAAAAACGAAGCGCTTCTTGAAAAACATATAAATACTACGATTTTTCTCACCAGATTTGTGCCGTTTTTGAGGTTCGTAGGCCCTGTTTTTGCCGGATATACGAAGACAAAAGAAAAGACATTTATGCTTTTTAATACGCTGGCAATCGTCATTTACGCGCCTTTTGTCATGTGGCTGGGATATTTTTTCCATAACGATTTTACTCTGATTGTAAATGATATAGGCAGAGTGAGACACACCGCAGTTATTTTTGTCTGGATTATTATCGGCCTTATTATCACCAGAATTGTGGATTATTTATTTAAGAAAGATGAGGAAGCAAATGGGAAGTAGCGGTACGCAAATGGCGAGGCGCTTCACCGAAAAAGCACGGATATTTTTCTGCTGAAAAATTCCTCGAGCTTGCGCCGTCGCTCTCGCTAGGCTTTTTCAATGAAGCGCCTCGCCATTTGCTTTTATTTTATTCCTGCCTGTACGGGGCTTTTCTGATGATATCAATGATTTCATCCTCGGAATCCACTATTTTATAGATGCTCATGTCTTCTTCGCCAATCGTGCTGTTTTCCATGAAAAGTTTTTGTTTTATCACTTTCATAAACGGCATCCAGAATTCGCTGCCCACGAGTATGACGGGAGTTCTCTGTATTTTTTTTGTCTGGATTGAAGTGACAAGCGAAAACAGTTCATCAAAAGTGCCGAACCCGCCCGGGTAATAAACGTACGCTTCGGCGGAAAAAAACATGATTGTCTGCCTGTCAAAAAAATATTGGAAATTTGCCATTTCGGTCAGATATGAATTTATAATCTGCTCTTTTGGAAGCTTGATTGTAAATCCTATGGATACGCCTTTTGCTTCATACGCGCCTTTATTCGCTGCTTCCATGATTCCCGGGCCGCCTCCGGTAACTACCGCATATTTGAGTTCTTTGACAATTTTTCCTGCCAGAGATTCTGCATGTTTGTAATAAACGCTTCCTGGTTTAAAACGGGCAGAGCCGAGAATGCTTACGGATCTCGGATATTTTTTTATCAAGGAGTAGCCCTTATCAAGCTCCGCAAGGGCGATTTTTTCCCTATTTTTGATTACGCGCTCCATCTGCTTTACGGTAATAGGCCCGGCCTCAATATGGTTATCGGTGATGATTTCTTGATCTTTTTTTGACTTCATAAATTTAGTAAATAAATTTTAACATACTTTGCCTGCAAAAAACAGGTATTGGCATTATTTTGATATCTGGTATAATTTGTATATATTATAAGTTTAAGAATTTAACAAATATATGGATAAAAAAACAACAATAGCTGTCGTGGCCGGAATCGTGATCGTACTCATTTTGTTTGGCGGTCAGAGTTTGATCAGCGGTTTGTTTACCAGTTCAAATGCGAATAATACAAATACTCAAGCCGCAAACAACGGTACGAGTACTCAAAATGCAAACATGCAAAATCCAACGCAATTACAAATACAGGATGTCACTGTCGGCACGGGGACCGAAGCTGTTGCCGGAAAACAAATAACGGTGAATTATACCGGCACCCTCCAGGACGGAACAAAATTTGACAGTTCATATGATGCAGGAAAGCCGTTCACTTTTACGCTTGGAGCAGGACAGGTTATTAAAGGATGGGATACTGGCGTAGTGGGAATGAAAGTCGGAGGAAAAAGAATCCTTGTAATTCCTGCAGAACTTGCATACGGAAATCAAGCAGTTGGTTCAATTCCGGCAAATTCAACTTTGATTTTCCAGATAGAATTACTGAGTGTAAAATAAAAGTTCGCTCGTTTAAATAACAAAACCGCCAAATGGCGGTTTTGTTTTTGTATGCTATATTATTTTGGTGAATTCAATCAATTTTAAAATAGAAAAAAAGCTGGAAGGAAAGCTCGGCAGGGCGGGGATTTTGGAAACACCGCACGGCTCTATTGAGACGCCGGCTTTTGTCGTAGTTGGCACAAAAGCTACCGTTAAATCGCTAAATCCGGAGCAGGTGAGAGACGCAGGTGTCCAAGCCATTCTTGCAAACACATATCACTTGTATCTTCAGCCAGGCGATGAATCGGTCAAAAAAATGGGTGGGCTTCACAAAATGATGAATTGGAATGGACCTATAATGACCGACTCCGGAGGTTTTCAGGTTTTTTCTCTTGGCGCCGCTTATGGAAAAGGAATTTCAAAAATTCTGCAAATTACCAATCCGTCGCTTTTGATTCCGGAGAGGTTTGACGATTCTGATGCACCACGGCTTGCAAAAATAGGGCAGGATGGCGTTTCTTTCACGTCCCATCTTGACGGTTCGGTTCATTATATTACTCCGGAAAAATCCATAGAGATTCAGCACAATCTGGGTGCGGATATTATTTTTGCTTTTGATGAATGCACTTCACCGTCGGAAGATTTAAAATATCAGGAAGAAGCACTTGAAAGAACCCACAGTTGGGCAAAAAGATCTCTTATGGAGCATAATAAACTGAATAAAAAAAATAAAGTTGCCTTATTCGGAATAGTGCAAGGAGGCAGGAAAGAAAAGCTTAGGAAAAAATCTGCAAAAATCATTTCCGAAATGGAGGTGGATGGAAAAAAGTTTGACGGATTCGGCATCGGCGGTTCGTTTGCAAAAGAAGATATGTCCACGGCGGTAAAATGGGTAAATGGAGTTTTGCCGCCCGATAAGCCGAGGCATCTTCTCGGTATCGGCGAGCCGGAAGATTTGTTTATGGGAATTGAAAACGGAATAGACCTTTTTGACTGCGTCCTGCCCACACGGCTTGGCAGAAATGGAACTTTATATACAAAAAATGGCAAAATTCACATAATGAATTCGGAATACAGAGGAGATTTAGCGCCAGTTGAAAAAGATTGCGAATGCTATACCTGCGAGAATTATTCAAAAGCTTATCTGGCGCATCTTTTCCACGGAAAAGAAATGCTCGGTGGTACGCTTGCATCAATTCACAATATTTATTTTATTGTGAATCTGGTAAAAAAAATCCGCCAGTCCATTTTTGACGGCAATTTTGATGAATTTAAAAAAGAGTTTTTGAAAAATTATAAGAAATAAACCTCAAAACAAACCCCGAGGTTTAACCTCGGGGGAATTGTCAACAATTAAAAATAAAAAAACCGGCTTGCAAATGGCGCAGGCCGGTAATTACATAAAAGACGAAAGTTTTAATCGTTGCGGAATACTTTTTCTCCAGCTTTTCCGATTTTAACTGCACTGGATTCTTCAAAACGATTTGCTTTTTTTCGCTTCTTACTGATCAACAATTTCATTTTTTTGGTTTTTCCTTTTTTCATCACTTTCTCCTTTTCTTTTTTGGCTTTCGTCTTTCTAAAATAATCTTTACCTCAGCCAAACGTTTTCTCGCAGCTTCAAAAATACTTGGTTTGTTGTTAAGAAGTTGCTGAAGTGTTGATGTGAACATAAACGAACTCTGACTTATTCTCATCTGGTTATTACCATGGCAAAAATTTTTGGCCAATTTTAGCATTTCCAAATTCATTGACATGAATTTTTCTCCTTTTCTAAGAACTTGTTTCTATTGAAAGATTACATAAAAAAGCAAGTAAAGTCAATAAAAAAACCACAATTCTAAAATACAAATTGTGGTTTTAGGAAACGAAAAAACGATTATTTTTTTTGTCTGATTGCAAGTAAATAATTTACGTAAACTCTGAAGACTCTTGTAACAGAGTTTCCACGGAGAATACAGATAACCAGTTTAATCTTCGCCATGTCTTCCTTTGGCGGAAGAAGATTTCTTTTTTGAAGATCAAGCAAAACCTTAATATCAACTTTCGTTAGTGTGTCCGGAACATCCGACGGCTCAAATATTTCTTGAAGACGACCCAAGTCAGTATTGGTAAACCCATAATCACTCCCATATTTTTTCAGGATCTGATTTTGAGTTTTTTCCTCTGTCTTCCCCCCATCTCTTCTTTTTGCCATACATCCTCCCTTTTCAATTTTTCAACTCAACTTGATTTCCGAGGTAGAATACTACATAATAAAGCAAATAAAGTCAAGATATGAGCAAATTCAAGATAAAAGCAGAATATAAGCCGGCGGGAGATCAGCCACAGGCCATAAACGAGCTTGTGGATGGCATAGAAGCGGGTCTGAATAAGCAGACCCTTTTTGGCGTTACCGGAAGCGGGAAAACTTTCACCATCGCAAATGTCATAGAAAAAACTCAAAAGCCGACGCTTGTCATTGCTCACAACAAAACTCTCGCTGCCCAGCTCGCCCAAGAATACAAAGAATTTTTCCCCGACAACGCCGTGCATTATTTCGTTTCGTATTACGACTACTATCAGCCGGAGGCCTATATGCCGATCACGGACACTTATATTGAAAAAGAAGCGATGATAAATGAGGAGATCGACCGCCTTCGCCACGCTTCCACGCAGGCATTGCTGACAAGAAAGGATGTGATCATTGTTGCCTCGGTTTCCTGCATTTACGGCTTGGGTTCTCCGGAAGATTATGAAAAGGTAAATATCAAACTCAATATCGGCGACAAAACCACACGGCAGGATTTGATTAAAAAACTTATAAATGTTCATTTTAAAAGGACAAACTCGGACATTACCGCTGGCTCGTTCCGCGCAATCGGCAATGCTATTGAAGTGATGCCGGTAAATGAAAAAATTCTCATTAGAATTGACCTCGCGGATGACCAGATAAAAAATATCTCGCGGATTGATTCGGTTTCAAGAAAGCTCGTGAAAGACAGTTTGAAATCAGTTTTCATTTTTCCGGCAAAACATTTTATTACGGATAAGGACCAGCAAAAGCGGGCGATAGCGAGCATAAAAATTGAGCTTGAAGAGCAATTGAAAAAGCTGAAAAAGGAAGGCAGGCTTCTTGAAGCGGAAAGATTGCGAAGAAGAACCGCGCACGACTTGTCGCTCATAAGAGAAGTTGGTTATTGCAACGGCATTGAAAATTATTCAAGGCATTTTTCGGGGAAAGTTGCAGGAGAACCGCCGGATACCTTGCTTTCATATTTTCCAAAAGATTTTCTGACAGTAATAGACGAATCGCATGTCACGGTTTCGCAGATAAGAGGAATGTATGCCGGCGATGCTTCCAGAAAAAAGACACTTATTGATTATGGTTTCAGATTGCCGTCTGCAAAAGACAACAGACCGCTCAAGTTTGAAGAATTTGAAAAGAAAGTCGGACAGACGATTTACACTTCCGCTACGCCGGGAGATTATGAAAGAGAAAATTCCAAGAAGATTGTGGAACAGATTATCAGGCCGACGGGTTTGATAGACCCGGTTATGGATATAAAACCGATTACCGAGGTAAAAGGTCGTAATAAATCGCAGGTTTATGATTTTATTGATGAAGCGCTGAAAGTTATAAAAAATGGGGGAAGAGTGATAGCAACAACGCTTACAAAAAAGATGGCGGAAGATTTGAGCGAATATCTGAAAGACCTGCCTACCGGCCAGGCAGGGAAAGGTAAAATCAAAGCGGAATATTTGCACAGCGAAATAAAAACGATAGACAGAATAGATATTTTGACGAATTTCCGCAAAGGCAAATTTGATTGTATTGTCGGCGTGAACCTTTTGAGAGAGGGTTTGGATTTGCCGGAAGTGGAGTTTATCGGAATTCTTGATGCGGACAAGGAAGGATTTTTGCGTTCAGACACTTCGCTGATACAGACCATCGGCAGAGCTGCGAGAAATATTGCAGGCCGAGTGGTGCTTTATGCAGACCGAATTACCGGCTCAATTGAAAGGGCAGTGGATGAGACAAATAGACGAAGGGAAAAACAGATTGCTTACAACACAAAGCATGGCATTACTCCAAAAACGATCGTCAAAAAGATCCACGATATTACCGAGCATATGCGAAGCGACCACGACAGAGCTGTTGCCGAACTTGTCAAAATTGACGAGCAAATGGCAGAAAAAAGTCCCGCAAAATTGATTAAGCAAAAAGAAATTCAAATGAACGCCGCTGTGAAAATCCTGGATTTCGAATCCGCCGCGATTTTAAGGGATGAAATAGCAATATTAAAGAAACGACCAGAAACCAAACCTACAAAAGTAACAATCTAATTGAAGTTGTTTGTACTGTGGATAACTAAGTGTTGCAAAAAAGGGTATAATAGGCACGTAAAAGGATCTGAATTTTTTCTTGCTAATTAAAAATATTTGTGTTATAATCAAGGCATGAAAATACCCATCACAAAACTTAAGGCAATATTGTTGTATTTTTATACTTATACAGATTCACGACTTCTTGGAAAAGTGAAGTTAATGAAACTGTTTTATTTTCTTGATTTTACTCACATAAAAAAATATGGTGTTCCTGTAACATTTGATACTTATGTAAAATTGGAACACGGACCAATACCTTCCACAATAAAAAACCTTATCGATACTGCAGATGATGATATTGATAACTCATTCTTATCAGATACAATTTCTATTGAAATGTCTGAAGAAAATAAAATGCACCGTATTGTTGGATCAAGAAAATTCAATGACAAAGATAGCAAATTATTCTCTGAAAATGAATTAAAAATTCTTCAGGAAGTATGTTTACGATTTGGAGATAAAAATACAGGATATATTGAAAAAGCTTCTCATGAAGAAGCTCCTTGGAAATTATCAAACATGTTTGATAATATTTCTTATTCTTTGGCGGCAAAAGATACTGATAGTTTGATTTCAGAAGAACAAATAAAATTTTTTGAAGAAATAACAAAATAATTCAATGGATGGAACTCTTGTAACATTTGGAGACGTTTTTAGATACAACGAAGAATTTTATGTTTATTTAGCATTAAACGCAGATGCGGGTATATTATATGCTGCAAGAATATTAAATGAAGGTCAAACCAAGGCGTTTGATAAGATGAGTATTAAAAGTAAGATTGACGATGAAAAAAACTTGACCTTTTGTTATGTTATGCTCAAAACGGAAAATTTTAAAAATAGAGCGGCTCATTTTTATCAAAATGAACATGAAAGTTCAAATATCTATATAGAAAAATTTTGTTCACTTGATAAAGAAGATTTAATAAAGATAAAAGCCCAGGTAATGGATAGTAAGGCAATATCTCAAAACTTGAAAGATGCAGTCAAAGATATTACTCTGTCATAACTATAAATGGTAAGGTTGAACTTTGCCATTTATAATAATTTTGATTTATTTGCCAAACTTTAAAACTAAGAATAGTATAATTTAACATATGTATATATCAACTTGGATCATTATAATTATAGTTATTGTTGGAATATATTTTTACCGTAAATCCAAAAAGCAAAATAAGAGTATATCAGAAAATCAATTGCTAACCGCTGATGAAATGTGGGTACGAGCAGAAGTATATATGGAAAGAGTAATGAGAAAAAGTCCTAATATAGAAAAATATCTGCAAGATGAAAGAGATATGGTAAAAGCTATGGAAAGAGACATGGTACGCCTTCGGGAACGTTTTAAACATGATCCAAAAAAACAACTTGAGATTGCACAAGGTTGGATGGATTATTCTCATGCAGTAGAAAGGATAAAATTTTCTAGAGAGTTATTAGATGTTGATATGGAACATAATGCTTATGATTCGCATGATGAACGAACTAAGGAAGCGTGGATTACTATACCAGAAATTGCAAAACGAGTTGAAAATATACTTGGAAAAGATTCGAGTTCTAAGTTAGTGCATGACAGGCTTTATAGAAATGCAGAAGCTACAGGAGAGGTTGTTACTGATTTTGTTCTTAAAAATAAAAATAAATCTTAAGAAATTTTGATATCATTGTTGATTTCAGCAATTTTAATTAATTTCCCAATCTCCAAAACCAAAATAAAAGAAAATCCCACGAAAACCGTGCGGTTTTTTTATTTGCCAAAAATACAAACTCGGCGTAGTATTTAAGATAGAAGTAAATTGACTAAATCCGATTCAAGGAGATAGCGATGAAAAAAACATTTAAGAGATTATGGTTGCATGTTTTATTAATCGGCAAGACGTTGAACACTAGTGGAATCATTTGTTTCTTCAGGCTAAGACACAAGTTTGATCCGATTGAAGTTGAAGCTCATTATTTGCATGCCAAATGTTATCTATGCAAAAAAAAGCTTTATTACGCCAAATCTTCCAACGAGTATAAAAACTTGTTGGAAGAAAATTCGCGATTCTTGAAAACGAAAGGAATGGAATCATGAAAAAAGTTGAATTGACATTTATGGTCGTCCCCGAGTTTTTGAAAAGCCATTGTTTCATCAAAGATCCGGTCAAGATCAAGATCATTGATCCAGGAGCCATTTTTCTTACAGGCATTCTCGGCGAAAGCGGAAGAAAAATGGTGAAGGCGGGCATTCCATTTTATTTCAAACGGAAGCTTGCCGAACATTTGATCAATAAAGGAATCGCGGTACGAATACCAAGCAGGAAATAATATCGCATTTCCAACAAAAGCACACGACCTTCTGGTACGGTGCTTTTTTATTTGCTAACCTCCAAAACCAAAATAAACGAAAACCCCACAAAAACTCTAAGGTCTTCGTGGGGATTTTTTTCTTCTTGGCTTGGTTCCCAAACAGCACAAACCAGTCCTTATCTTTTTTGAATGAATCGGATGTTCTGTTTCAAATCCGCATTCAGGACACGGATGGCCGCGATAAGGTTTGAATGTTCGCGCCTTTACAGATGCGGCATGACCAGTAGACCCATTTAAATTAAAAAGCAATTCTTCTTTTATAGTTTTAAGTTTCATGGCAAACTCCTTTCGTTTTCAATCTATTTTCAGTATAAACAAATAATAATATTTGTCTAGATTTAAATTTGCCAAAATCCAAAATAGGTGTAATATCCAATCAGAAGCAAAAATCGATAAACCGGAGAAGTTGAGTCATCAGCGCAATCTAAAATTCTTTTGAAAAGGAGAAAACAGTGAAAAAATTGTTCGCCGTCGTCGTTTTGTTTTTAGTCGTTGTTTCAAATGTTTCGGCAGGAAGCAGTGAATTTAAAGTAGGAATCGGACCGGAAATAAACTGGACGAACGTTCCTATCACCTCTGATCCGACAATTGGAAACGTGGTTTTGGGAAATCCTGCGATAGGGGAGAATATTTTTTTACAGTACAGGCCGAAATATCTTTTCGGAACAATCGCCGTGAAAGCCGAAGCGAGCATGTTCGGAAAACAGGACTTTGCCTCGGAGAACCTGAGCGTGTCGGGAAGCGAAACGACAAGCTCATGTGGCTTTATTTTGAAAGTTTATCCTCCGGTCAAAGGACATATTGAACCGTATGGCGGAATCGGCGCCGATTATGTCAGCGTTATAGGCGGATATTCTCGCCCGACAACCCAGACGATAAATATTTACGGCCAATCGGTTGATATTCCGACGATGACCACGACAGCGGTTTGTCTCGGATCATGGATACCCAAAGCAGAGGTTGGCGCGGATATATCCATTATCGATGATCATTTCTCAATATATATAGAAGGATTTGATATGTTTTTAAATGAAATGAAAGGCGGCGAAGCCGATAATCTTGCAAAGAAAGCCAGCAGTATCGGATTATCGGTAGGAGGAGCCATATCGTTTTAATTAAAAAGATATATTAAAATTAAAAACCCGTTTCAAAGAAAAGAAACGGGTTTTTTATTGCAAAATTTGCCAAAACTCTTATTTTCTTGACTTTACTAAATATTAATGATACTATTGCTTTAGAGTAAAACATCCGCCACGAGGGAGGATCACATGTTATCTGATAAATCAAATAAGATTGATTTGTCTGAGGAAATTATGTGTGCATTGATATTTGCAAGAAGCATAATACGGAAATTTTTTGGCCGAAACATTGTCTTTAAACAAGCGACTATTTATCAAGAAAACAAAGAGGTTGATAGGTATGAAGTCGAAATCAAAACGGTAATAAAAACTGAAGATAGCTGCAACCCATTTCTCTTTGGAGTTGTATTTGGTTTTACGCTTGCCGGCACGAATGGCTTTTCGCCTGAACCAAATGGCGAAGTAGCAATGCGGTTGGTGTACGGTATGGGGAAAAAGGATGAAGACCTTTCTTTCGTTTATAATCAAGGAGGGTTTAATTTCTCCGACAACACACGAAAACTTTTGAATGAACTACGCGCAAAGATAGGTTTACCAGAAATAGATTTGCCGGAATTCATTCAAAACCCATCTTGATAAATATCGACAACGCCCACGAAAAGCCCAGTGCTTCTCGCGGGCTTTTTGTTTGTAAAATATTTGCCAAATTTATAAACTAAGAGTAATATGCTCGTACATAACCCTATGGGGCAAACCCGAGGGTAATTTGGCTTTATATATGAAAACAACATTTAACGAAAAGTCACCAAAAATCATTGTAAAAGGGGCGAGAACTCACAATCTTAAGAATATTACTGTTGAGATGCCTCGCAATAAGATGATCGCCATTACAGGGATTTCCGGCTCAGGGAAGTCGTCTTTTGCATTTGACACTATTTTTGCCGAAGGCCAGAGGCGATATGTTGAATCGCTTTCTTCTTATGCAAGGCAATTTTTGCATCAGATGCAGAAGCCGGATGTGGACGAAATAGTCGGGCTTTCGCCTGCAATTTCAATAGACCAAAAATCCCGTTCAAACAATCCTCGTTCAACCGTGGCGACTATCACGGAAATTTACGATTATTTGAGAATTTTATATGCAAGAATCGGCAAACCGCACTGCCTTGTCTGCGGACGCGAAATTAAAAAACTTTCAAAAGAGGAAATTTTGGAAACAATTATTCATACTGTTACGCATATCAAATCTCCGCAGAAATCCAAAGAAGTGCTCGGGGTGAAAGTAACAAGCGACCCCGGTGAAGTAAAAAACGCACTACTTCACGGGGCAAGCAAGATCAGAATTTTTTCTCCGGTTGTTGTCGGCAGAAAAGGGGAGTACTACCAGCTTCTTTACGATTTGATAGAAAAGGGCTATGAATACGTAAAAATAGACGGCGAGCTTAAAAAGCTCCGCAACCAGATAATTCTCGCCAAAAACAAAAAGCACGATATTGATGTGCTTGTTGATGAATTTTACATAAGCGAGTTTATTTTGACAAAAACTGGCACAAGCAAGGCAGTTGAAGCGGATAGGCAAAGATTTGAAAATGTAAAAACCCGACTTTCAGACGCGGTGGAAAAAGCCATTGAGGAATCAAAAGGGCTTTTGAAAATTGAAACGCCTGAAGACCTGCCTACCGGCCAGGCAGGAACCAAAATGATCTCCGTTAAATTTATGTGCCCTTACGATGGCTATTCATATCCAGAAATAGAACCGCGGCTTTTTTCATTCAATTCGCCATATGGCGCATGTCTAACTTGCCACGGCCTCGGCACAAAAGATTTTTGGACTGACGAACCTTGCGAAACGTGTCATGGCAAGAGATTGCGAGAAGAAGCGCTGCATGTACTTATTGGAGATATAAATATCGTGGAATATACCGCTAAATCAATCGGAGATGCGAAAAATTTTATGGAAAATCTGAAATTGACCGAGCTTGAACAGGAAATTTCCCGGGTAATTCTGAAAGAAATTGACTCACGGCTCCAATTTATGATGGATGTCGGCATTGAATATCTTTCGCTTGATAGACGGGCAAATACTCTTTCAAACGGCGAAGCGCAAAGAATCCGCCTTGCTTCGCAGCTCGGCTCCGGCCTTGTCGGCGCTCTTTATGTGCTGGATGAACCGACAATCGGCTTGCATCAGAGAGACAACGACAAGCTTATAAAAACATTGATAAATCTGCGCGATCTGGGAAATACGATTCTTGTGGTTGAACACGACGAAGATACGATGTTTGCTTCGGATTATATCGTTGATATCGGTCCCGGTGCCGGAGTGCACGGAGGAAAAGTCGTTGTTTCCGGATATATGGACGAGCTTTTGACCGCGAAAGAAAATAAATCCGGTTCAATCACGCTTGATTATCTTCGCGGTGATATGAAAATTGAAATGCCGAAAAAAAGACGCGATCAAGACAAGGGAAAAATAAAAGTGCGAGGCGGAAAAATTTTCAATATAAAAAATATGAATGTTGAAGTGCCGCTTGGAAAATTTGTGACTATCACGGGAGTGTCCGGCTCGGGAAAGTCATCTCTGGTATATGAGATTTTGCACAAAAACCTGCGGGCACGGCTTGAAAGAAAATTTCGCAACGCAAATACTTACAATTGCGAGTCATTTGCCGGCTCGGAATATGTTTCAAGGACGATTATGATAGACCAGTCGCCGATAGGAAGGACTCCTCGTTCAAATCCGGCAACTTATATCGGTGCGTGGACTTTTATCCGCGATATGTTTGCTATGACGGCGATGGCGCGAGAAAGAGGCTGGGGAGCAAACAGATTTTCATTTAACGTAAAAGGCGGAAGATGCGAAGCATGCCAAGGAAACGGAACGATTGAAGTGGAAATGCACTTTTTGCCGACGATTTATGTGCCGTGCGACATTTGCCATGGAAAAAGATTTACCAAGGAGACATTGGAAGTGAAATACAAAGGGAAAAATGTCCATCAAGTGCTTGAAATGACTGCAGAGGAAGCTTTGGAATTTTTTGCCGATTTGCCGGCGGTTTACGACAGGTTGAAATGCGTGAATGAAGTCGGACTTGGATATTTGAAACTCGGGCAATCTGCCACGACGCTTTCCGGCGGAGAAGCGCAGAGAGTGAAAATCGCTTCGGAACTTTACAGGCCGGATTTGCACAAGACAATTTATTTTTTGGACGAGCCGACAATCGGGCTTCATTACGAAGATGTAAAAAAACTTATTGAAATTTTACAGAAGCTTGTTGATAACGGAAATACTGTCGTAGTTATTGAGCACAATATGGATCTGATAAAAAATTCCGATTATGTGATAGATATCGGGCCGGAAGGCGGAGACAGGGGCGGGGAAATTGTCGCCAAAGGGACGCCGGAGAGTGTAGCGGAAAATGAAAAGAGTTATACTGGTAAATATTTGAAGAGAATTTTGAAGAGAAAATAGGAAAATGAACAGTCAATATCTGAAAAAAATAAAATTGCCTAACAGTCCGGGAATATACATCTTTAAAAAAGATAGGCGAATTCTTTATATTGGAAAAGCGACATTGCTTAAAGACAGAGTGAGAAGCTATTTTGCTAATGATTTGATTACGACTCGCGGACCTGTAATCGTTGACATGGTTTTTAAGGCAAACAAAATTGATTTTATAAAAACCGATTCCGTGCTTGAAGCCCTGATACTTGAGAGCAATCTGATAAAAAAGTATCAGCCAAAATACAATACAATTGATAAGGATGATAGAAGCTATAACTATGCGGTGATTACAAAAGAAGATTTTCCGAGAGTTTTAGTTATCCGCGGAAAAGAATCGTTTGGCGGGAAAAGGTTCAACCTTGAGGAGCCAAAACTTTCAAAAATTTTCGGGCCTTTTGTTAACGGAACACAGCTCAAAGAAGCATTAAAAATTATCCGCAAAATTTTCCCATTTATTGATAATTATTCGGAAAAGAAAACCGGATACAAATTTTACAGGGAAATCGGACTTGCGCCGGAAGTCGGCAGTGCCGAAGCGAAAAAAGATTATGAAAAAACGATCAGGAATATAAAACTGTTTTTTGAAGGTAAAAAAACAAGCATTATTAAAAACCTGAAAGGAGAAATGAAAGGCCTTGCCAAAAATCAGGAATTTGAAAAAGCCGATAAGGCGAAAAGAACCATTTTTGCTTTAAATCATATCCAAGATATTGCATTACTTAAAGACGAAAGTAAAAAGTTTGATATTGAAAACGGATTTCGCATTGAAGCGTATGATGTGGCGCATACGAGCGGGACAAATACGGTTGGAGTTATGACGGTGATTGAAAACAGGAAAATAAACAAGAATGAATACAGAAAGTTCAAGATAAACAACAGCATTCGGAATGATATTGCCGCTCTTGAAGAAATATTAGAAAGACGGCTTAAACACACGGAATGGAAATTCCCGGATATAATCGTAGTTGACGGGGGAATCGCGCAGAAAAATATCGCTGAAAAAATCATAAGAAAATCCGGTCTGAAAATTGATGTGATAGCTGTCATAAAAAACGAAGCACATAAACCAAAAAATATTCAGGGGAAATCAGATATTTTGGATAAATACAAAAACGAAATTATTCTTGCAAACAGCGAAGCGCACAGGTTCGCGATAAGTTATCACAGAAATATCAGGGATAAATTTTAGATATTGACAAATTTTCATATTTTTGATATAAAGATAATAGAATTAAAAAACCACGGAGGTGGAAAATGAAAATATATGTTTTAAACGGGATAGTCACAATCGCAATCGGATTGGGTGAAAAAAATCGTTTGATCATGGACCATTTTTGTTTCATCCATTTGTCTGCCCATAAAGAACCACCAAAAGAATGTGTTGTTGTCTGTGCTGAGGGAAATTTTTCAATGAAAGTCCGCTTGGTAGGTTTGGTTCGGGGCAGTACCTCAACATGGAAATATGCACCTTGTTGAGATTGATTCAGCGGTACCCGCCGGGCGAAAATGTCCGGCGGTTTTTTTATCATTTATTCTTACTGATAAAGAAGCAATTAAATCAGTTTGACAAAAAAATATTTTAACGTATTATAAAATAAATTGTTGTTTTAATTTTTTCTTTTGTCATAATCTCTGCGGAAAGGGGGAGGCATGATCTGTTCAGATTCAGATTGCAAATTCGAAGAGGGTTTGGACAAATGCGCCAAATGCGTTGAGTACGAATTGTTTTTAATGATTCATTCCATACCGGAGAGCGAGTTTCAGATATTATTTAACGCCAGTGATCATAGCAATTCAAACAGCGATGATATATATACGGCCATAACAAAGATACTTATTGATGGAGCAAAGCGTATGAAAAAATCTCTTCCTGAAACAATAAGGAGAATTAAATCAGAAGGAACCCTGGGTTCTATTTTGGAAAATGAACTTAAAAAGAATCGGAGGTGAAAACGCCGTCAGAATCATGGCGGCTTTTACTTTTTTATATTTTTATAAATGATATAATTTAGGAATGCACAGAATCAAAGTTGCGGTGCTGCGGGGCGGACCAAGCTCAGAAAGCGAAATTTCCTGGAAGACAGGGAAGAATGTTTTGAATAATCTGCCGGACAAATATATTCCGACGGATGTTTTTATTTCAAAAAAAGGAGAATGGCTGGTGGAAGGCGCCAAGGTTTCTCCGCAGAAGATTTTTCAAAGCAATGATGTTGTTTTCAACGCGCTTCACGGAGAATATGGCGAGGACGGCAAACTTCAGCAATTGCTTGACTATTCTCAAATTAAATACACTGGTTCAGGCGCACTTGCCTCGGCGCTTGCTATGAACAAGCTGATGGCAAAAGAGATTTTCAAGACCGCCGAAATGAAAACACCGGTCTTCAATGTCCTTAAAAAAGGAGAAATCACCCGCGACATAGCGCATAAACTTTTTAAAACTTTTCCCATGCCGGCCATAATAAAACCGAACGGAAGCGGTTCGTCTTTCGGAGTATCGCTTGTGAAAACTTTGAAAGATATAATTCCGGCGATAGATAAAGCATTTAAATATGCTGATGTTGCACTGATAGAAGAATTTATTCCGGGAAAAGAAGCGACCTGCGGAGTGGTGGAAAAATTCAAAGGAAAGAAATTATATCCTTTGCTGCCGATTGAGATTGTTGCGCAGAAAGGAAACGATTTTTTTGATTTTGGCGCGAAATATTCCGGCAAATCGAAAGAAATCTGTCCGGGAAATTTTTCCAAAAAAGAAAGCGAGATGATACAAAATATGGCAATAAAGGCGCACGAAGTGCTTGGTTTGAGGCATTATTCAAGATCTGATTTTATCGTCAATTCAAAAAGGGGAGTGTATATCCTTGAAACGAATACTTTACCTGGACTGACAAATGAATCTCTGCTGCCGAAATCTTTGGAAGCCATCGGATGCACATTGCCGCAATTTCTGGATCATATTCTGACGCTGGCGCTTGAGAAGAAATAATTTGGAAAAACCTAGATAATATGTTATTCTGCCTCCTCAAGGGCCCGTAGTTCATCTGGCTAGAACGCCTCATTTGCAATGAGGAGGTAAGCGGTTCAAGTCCGCTCGGGTCCACTACGACTTTACAATAAATAGATTTTATTCTAATATGAAAAACAGATCGGTTTCAGTCAAATACTGGGCCGGTTCTTTGTTAAATAAGCTTTAAAATTCAAAAAAGGGCGGTGCCTAATGGGAAAGACAGCTTTTCAAAAAATTATCGACTCGCATCTCTTGAGGACACTGCCTGATGGCAGGATGGTTCTAAGGTTGGATTGGGTCTGGGGTCATGAGATTACGACTCCGAACGCAATTCTTGATGTGAAAGAGCGTGGTTGTGATGTGGTTTTCAATCCGAACAGGGTGAAGACCATGATTGATCATGTAAACCCAGCAAAAGATAAACTTTCAGCGGTCCAGGGCAAATTACTTCGTGATTGGAGCAGGGAACACAACATTGAATTTCTCGAAGTCGGAAGAAACGGCGTCTGTCATGCCATCATTCCTGAAAAGGGATGGATTCTTCCGGGCCAGATCGGAATCATGGGCGATAGCCATACTTGTACGCACGGCGCTTTCTGCGCCTTCACGGCAGGTGTCGGAACGACTGAACAAGAGATCGGCGTCATAACCGGCCTCTGGGTCTGTCCTCCGCAAAAGGTTATCCGAGTGAACTTTACTGGCAATTTGCCGCCAAATGTTTTCTCGAAAGATCTTATCCTCTATCTCATCAACAAGATCGGAGTCAATGGCGCGACGAACGCAGTGCTCGAATTCGGCGGTCCAGTCATCGAGAAGATGAGCATTCAAGCTCGTATGACCATGACCAACATGGCTGTCGAAGCCGGTGCAACCTCGGGAATGATGATGGTGGACGAAAGGACCATCACTTTTCCGGCGTATCGGGCTCTTTGCGACGAATATCGCAAGAAAGAAAAGTACTACAACCACAAAGATTTGAGTGATCTTGTTGCCGCCCAATGGAATAGCGATTCTGACGCGGTCTATGACCAAGTCATCGACATCGATGTTTCTAATATGATTCCGGTTGTGACCGACGGCTATTCTCCCGGTGATGTGAAGAAGGTATCAGAACTTACCGGAAAAAAAGTCAACCAGGTCTATATCGGTTCCTGCACGAACGGCAGAATCGAGGATTTGCAGATTGTTGCCGAGATTTTCTCAAGGATGAAACGAAAAGTGGCGGACAGTGTCCGTTGCATCATCGTTCCCGCTACGCGACATATATTCGAGATGGCACTCAAGGAAGGCCTCATTGCGGAGTTTGTCCAGGCCGGCTGTTATGTAAGCGGTCCAACTTGCGGAGCATGCCTCGGCATGAGTTGCGGGGTAATTGCTCCGGGAGAAGTTTGCGTTTCGACGACGAATCGCAATTTTCCCGGACGCATGGGCAAAGATGGGATGGTGCATCTGGTATCTCCAGCAACCGCGGCAATGACTGCGATTGAAGGATGTATTACGGAAGCAACGCCTGTTTTTTGCGGGGAAATTCTTGGGGATTATTCCGTACCATCCTTTGATACCAATGAAACCGATGATAGGACGACTGATTGGAAGGATGTTTCATTTACTCCGCCAGTCTATAAGGACCTGCTCGAAAAGATCAGCGCCGGTAAGAAAAAAGATTTTTCCGGCGCAACAACCTTTTTGCCGGTGTCCAACGTAGACACCGACCAGATCATTCCAGCCAGGCACTTAACCGAAACCGACAAGGTTGAACTCGGGAAACATTGTCTCGAGGACGTTCCAACCATTTCGGCTGAGGAAAGATCGAACCTCGGTTCGATTTTAGTGGCCGGAGAAAACTTTGGTTGCGGTTCGTCTCGTGAACACGCCCCTTGGGCGCTTGAAGCTGCTGGTATTCGGTGCGTCATTGCCCCGAGTTTCGCCCGCATCTTCGAGAACAATATGTTCGTGAACGGATTGTTGTGCATCACTCTTCCGAAGGAGATCGTGCAGAAAATCTTCGATTCGAAAACGGGTCACATTGAGATCAACTGGGAGGAAGGTCTCGTCAAATGGGGCAGTTCGGAGAATGAAGAAGCTAAGTTCATTCTTTCCGACTACCAGAAGGACTTGATCCGCGCCGGTGGAAGCTTGGGCGTAAGTTTGAAGTTTGCCGCCGAACTTCAAGAAGAAGGAAAACTGCAATAAAGCTTTTTAATCAGTACAGCGCCGCCCCTTAAAAAAGGACGGCGTTTTTTTATTAATAAAAAAACGCCGTCTCCGTTTCCGAAGGCGGCGTTTATCCTCAACTTCACATAAAGGAACGGATTTTCTTTCCCATCTCGACAGTTCCGAGAAGCTTGTTCGCCTCAAATTTGCCGGCGACCAAATCCGCAGTCCGGAAACCTTCCTCAAGAGTTGTCGAGACAGCTTGCTCAATCGCGTTCGCACCCTTGACCGCGCCAATATGCCGGAGCATCATCGCGCCAGTTAAAATGCGCCCGATCGGATTGGCTTTATCCAAACCTTTTAGGGTCGGGGCAGTGCCGGCGCCGCTTTCAAACATAGCGTCTCCAGTATCAGGATTGACGGCAGAACTGCACATCAGACCCATACTGCCGAAAATCTGGGCTGCTCCGTCCGAAACGATATCGCCGTGTTCGTTTCCGCATATGATGACTCCATGGAGCAATTCCGGTTTGCACAAAAGCGCATTCGCGGAATCAACATACTGATGCCCAATGAATTTCACCTGCGGAAATTCTTCTTTTGCGATTCGCGTAACGATTTTCCTCCAGAATTCGTAACGCGCCATCACATTGGCCTTGTCCACGGAAATTACCGGTAGTTCCGCCGTAACAGCATATTTAAATGCCGCTCTGACATACTTCTCGATCGTTGCCTTGCGGTAGTAGGCGATGTCCGAGACGATCTCTTCATTTCCCGTGACATCTTTCTTCATCATCATACCGATTATCTTGCGAGTTTCCTCCGGAACATCATGAAAAAGATCGGCATTTCCGTAGTAGCTGTCCTCAAGCAAAAAACGAAGCCAGATTTGTCGGATGATCTTGTCCGGGATCAGTTCCGGTTTCAGCGCTGAGAGATGCTTGAGCTCAGGATACCAAATCAAGGGACGGAAGTTTTGCAACAATCCCATTCCTTTCCTGATCCTAAGCAAACTGCGAGGTTCCGGTTTCATTTCCGGTTCAATCTCGCCGATAGTATCGTCATATTTTGGATCTCCTACGCCGCCCGAGTAAAGTATCCCAAGCTCGGCGGCTTTTTCGTACGACTCGTCAGGGCAAGTATCGCTATACTTTTGGTAAGCGTTCCAACCCATCGGCGTATCCACGAATTCGACGTAGATGCCGTCCATTTCTGCCGCCTCAATTACAAGAGGACAAGCGACATCCATCATTTCCGGACCGGCACCATCTCCTCTTGCCAAAGCAATAAACTTTTTCATTTCCTTTTCCTTTCATTCATTTTTAATGAGCTAAAATTTCTTTACTTTTAAACTTTGTTCTAGGATTAAACTACAAAATAATAAGTAAATTGTCAATCCGCAACAGTGCGGATTTTAATGCTTGTGGACCGCACCGGGATCGAACCGGTCGCCTCATCCATGCCATGGATGCGCTCTACCAAATGAGCTAGCGGCCCCTTAATAACCCGCCAAGTATATTATAAAAATAATTAAAAATCAAAAAAATAGAATTAAAACTTTTTTTGTGTTATAAATTATATGTTGAAGGCGGGGCGATTAGCTCAGTTGGTTAGAGCGCACGATTCACATTCGTGAGGTCACAAGTCCGAATCTTGTATCGCCCACAGATTTTATTATATACCTATGACAAATAGTAATGTCGTGATATATTTTATGCAGTAGTTCATTCCATTTTTAGAAGAGGTTTATTATGACCGAAATAAAAGCTACAAGCCCTCAAGTTGTGCGATTGGCGGAAATTTTTTCCGTAATGATCAAGAATACAAAAGATGTTGTTTTAAAAGATTTTCTTGAGCAAATTCTTGTGCTTGCAGGTGATCCGGACGATACAATTACCCGCAAAAAAGCATTTACCACGGTTATGGGTTTTATAGATTCTACGATTAAAACCTATAATCTTTTACCGAAAGAAGAAATAAAAGAAGAAATAGATGTTAATCTTATTGATTACATCGATGCTTCATCCAGAATCGTTAAGTATTTGGTAACAATAAAGGATAGGGTCTTTGAAAAAGAATTAGCGGAAAGAAAAAGTTAATTTTTATACGGGCCGTTCCTGAGGGAGCGGTCCGTATTTTCATTTATATTTTTAATAAAATATGTTAGATTTACCAAGTCGATAAAATTCGGGGCCTATAGTATAGTGGTAGCACGCGTCATTCGCATTGACGAGACGGCGGTCCGACTCCGCCTAGGTCCACCGGGATATAGTATAACGGTAGTATTCACGATTCGGGTTCGTGAGATTCCGGTTCGAATCCGGATATCCCGACAAAAAAGATTTCGTAAAATAAAAAATTCTGTTATAATGAACAGGAATGAAAAACATTTTCTCAAAAATAAAAGATTTTAGGCAGAAGAATAAATGGTGGACGGCACTGATAATACTTGTTTTTGTTCTCCTGCTTTTTATGATTTTCGGCAAAAAGAAATCTTCCGCTGCGGAAACGATTACCGTGGAGAAACACAATATCGTTGAAGAAGTGAGCGCGACTGGCAATGTCACTCCGCTTTCCGATCTTGACCTTTCATATCAGACAAGCGGGCAGGTTGCAAATATCACTGTTTCCATTGGAGATCGGGTTTATCAAGGAGAGTATCTGGCATCGCTTTCAAATGCTGATTTATCCGCGGCGGTTGAACAGGCAAAAGCCGGATTGAAAATAGCGCAAGCAAAACTTGCTGATATGCAAAACGGCACCCGGCCGGAAGAACTGGCAGTAGCGCAAAATTCCCTGAACGATAGCATAACAGCCGCCTATACGACTTGTGACGATACGATACGAAATGATATTGATAAAATGTTTGAAAGTCCGAGAACTCAATCACCGAAAATTACCATACCGATGAACGATTTCCAATTGCAAAATACCATCAATAATGAACGCTATACCGTAGAGCTCGCGCTGAATGATTGGAATTCTGGTACTCGCGTTTCCGCAACATCCGCACTGGCTTTCATTGATACTGTAAAAAATTTTGTTGATGATATCGCCCTTGCATTGAACGGATCTTCGGCAGATTCAAATATTTCACAGGCAACCATTGATTCATATAAAACGATTGTTTCAGCTGACCGCTCGGCGATAGATCTTGCCCGCTCCAACATCACAGGAGCTGCGGCGAATTATGATCTTAAGCTTGCAGGCAATACTCCGGAATCCATTGCCGGGCAAGAAGCGGCAGTGGAACAAGCGCAGGCGAATGTTGATGCTGCAAATGCGCAGTTTGCCAAGTCAATCATTGTTTCGCCCATAGACGGAATAATCGCAAATATAGCTGCGAAAACCGGCGAAACGATACAATCCGGCGCAGCTGCGGTATCGGTCATATCACTCGGGCAATATGATGTTGAATCATATGTGCCGGAAGCCGATATAGCGAAAGTGAAAATCGGCGATTCCGCCACGACAACGCTTGATGCGTACGGTTCCGACACTTTTTTCCCCACATCGGTCATTAAAATCGATCCGGCGGAAACAATCATAGAGGATGTGCCCACATATAAAGTTACTTTGAAATTCGCATCATCTTCCGACGCGCGGATAAAATCCGGCATGACGGCGAATCTGGATATTTTGACCAATCAAAAAAATAATATTTTGGCTGTTCCGTCGCGATCGGTTTATGCAATAGATACTCAAAAGTATGTAAAATTGGTTGATCCGAAGAATCCAAAAAAAACAACGGAAACGGAAGTGGAAACCGGCATACGGGGTGTTGACGGATACGTAGAGATTATTTCCGGATTGAAAGAGGGCGATATTATAGCGGCTTCGCCGAACATGTAAAAACGTGAATCTGATAGAAATAAAAAATCTTTGGAAAATTTACGACAATGATGGGGCAAAAACCGAAGCGCTCAGAGGCGTAACTCTTGAAATTAAAAAAGGGGAATTTGTGGCGGTAATGGGTCCGTCCGGTTCCGGCAAATCAACTTTGCTTCAGATTCTCGGGCTTTTGGACAGTCATACCGACGGTTCGTATCATTTTTCCGGAAAAGACGTTAACTCGTACAATCAAATTGAGATCGCCAATATGCGAAACAAAAAAATGGGGTTTGTTTTTCAGGCGTTCAATCTTTTGCCCCACGAATCCGTCCTTGAAAATGTAAAATTGCCGCTCATGTATTCCGATACGCCGGAATCCGAATGGGATGCGCGCGCCGAGCAAGCGGTCATATCCGTCGGACTTCTGCATCGGATGCATCATCAGGCGATGCAGCTTTCAGGCGGGGAAAAACAAAGGGTGGCGATTGCCCGGGCTCTCGTGAATGATCCGGAAGTTATTTTTGCGGACGAGCCGACGGGAAATCTTGATTCAAAATCCGGACAAGCAGTCATAGAAATAATCCAAAAGCTCAATTCGGAAATGGGGCATACAATAATCCTTATAACCCACGAAACATATACTGCCGAATATGCCGAGAGAATAATTAAATTACATGACGGGCAAATATCTTGCGACGAAAAGATTAAAAATAGGAGAGCGTGTTCTGAAAATTTTATTAAATAAAAAATTGGGATGAAATTACGGCACAGCGTACAAACAGCGATCACCGGACTGACGACGCATAAATCGCGCTCGGCCTTGACTATCATCGGAATCGTAATCGGCATTACATCCATTATTTTGGTGATGTCTTTGGGGCAGGGAGCGCAAAATCTTATTTTGAGCCAAGTGAACGGGCTTGGAGCGACGACTATCGCGGTTATTCCCGGGAAAATATCAAACGGCCCATCAAGCGCGGCGCAGACATTAAGCGATTCATTGAAAGACAAGGATCTTACCGCACTTCGCATAAAAGCAAATGTGCCGTATGCGAAATATATAATGCCGATGGTGATGGGAGGAGGGAACGCGATTTATGGAAATCAGGTTTATCAAGTTAGTATTTTTGGCGGCGCCGAATTAATGTCTCAAATATTCAATATCACTGTCGGCAAAGGATCATTTTTTACTGATGACGATGTATTGAGCAAAGAGCCGGTCATAGTGATCGGCTATAAAGTGAAAACGCATCTTTTTGGCGGCGATGAGGCGATTGGCCAGAAAATAAGAATAAAAAATAATACGTTCAGAGTGATCGGAGTATTGCCGGAAAAAGGCCAGTCCGGATTTGTTAATTTTGACGATGCGGTGCTTATGCCGTATACGACGGCGCAACAATATGTTTTGGGAATAAAATATTTCAACAGGATTATAGTTGAAGCCGATACGCAGGATCATATCAACGCCACAGCGGCGGATATTACGAATACTTTGAGAAATTCCCACGATATTACCGATCCGGCGAACGATGATTTTTCCGTGGAAACGCAAGCCGACATAGCTTCAACACTCAATACCGTTACAAGCGCGCTTACGGCATTTCTTGCGGCAGTGGCGGCGATATCGCTCATTGTCGGCGGAATAGGAATTATGAATATCATGCTTGTGTCGGTTACCGAACGAACCAGGGAAATCGGTCTGAGAAAAGCTCTCGGCGCTACGGATCGCGACATACTGACGCAATTTTTGCTTGAAGCGGTAGCGCTTACGGCAACAGGAGGAATTATCGGAATAATTTTAGGAGCTACATTTTCCTATATAATTTCAATGATACTGACATCCGCCTTATCGCTCAATTGGCAATTTATATTTCCTTGGAACGCGGCATTTTTAGGAATTATTGTCGCAAGTATGGTAGGCTTGGTATTCGGAATCTATCCTGCCCGCCAGGCTTCCAAGAAAAGTCCGATGGAAGCGCTCAGGTATGAGTAAGGGCTCGCTCGGCAATGCGATTTTGAGGTACGCATAATTTCTTGCTAGAAATTTGCTCGATACTCGCGCCGACGCGCTCCGTAGCCCTCAAAATCACCTGCCTCGCTCGCTTATGAAATTATGTTATAATTAAACCGTTATAAATAATAATTAAAAAATATGGCTGGGTTTATTAAAAAATTTATAATGAAGCAGGCAATGAAGTCGCAGACAAAAAACTTGCCCAAAGACCAGCGGGACAGGGTACTCTCGGCCGTTGACAAGGATCCCGAATTTTTTGAAAACATAGCCAAGCAAATCAAGCAGAAAGAAAAAGAAGGAAAAGGCAAGATGGAGGCGTCAATGCTCGTGATGAGGGAAAATCAGGATAAGCTGAGAAAATTGATGCAATAATTAAAACCCCGAGGTTTAACCTCGAGGTTTTTGTAAAAGAAAAAGGCCGTTCTCAACGAGAGCGGCCTTTGATGCGTAATACAAATGTCAGAAATTAATACTTGTTCCAAAAACCCAGTTGCCATTTTGCTGGAACTCCAATGTGCCGACTCCCGGCAACACAGTATCGAGATTAACCATTCTGACCTCGTAGTACAGGAAACCTCGAAGTGTTTTTCCAAATTCAATCCCGATAGGGATTGCCGGAGTAAAATTATCACCCCCGGAGGTATCGAACTTAAAACCTCCCATGCTGAAACTTCCCTTAACTTTCGTATACTCAGCACGGATACCAAAAAATGGATAAATCGACCAGCTATCGCTGATGCCATCAAGCGGATAGCATTTCAGGGCCAATGCGACCGGAGTGTACACATGAATCGTATCTAAACTCGATCCATATACATCCATTGTGATATCCTGTCCACCCAAGTTCAACAAAGTTTCCAAAGCGATATATTTGTATTTAACATGAAGAAAAAATTCAGGTTCAGCCGATTTGGTATTCAGAAATTGAAACCCCATCGGCAAAGTGCCGGCACCGACGGAAGGGAATGATTTCAGATCAAAACCAAATTGACCTGACCAATCATTTTTCCGCGCAACTTTGGTGGCTGTCGGCGTAACCGTTTTGCTTGGCGTTGGTGTTACCACCTTCGCTGCCGGTTTAATGATTTTCTTCTTTTTTGTCGGAGTCGTATGATTCCTTGATACACTTATGGAAGCTTTTGCGGTCAATCCTTGCGCTTCAACTGAAGAAAAAGAAACAGCAAAAGCAAAAAGTACCAACACGAATAACATCATTAATTTCTTCATTTTTTCCTCCCAGAAAAAATTTTGTTTTGTAAAACAACAACTAAAAAATCCTTCAATAAAGAAGATCTTTAAAGAGGATTAAAAACTACTGGCAGTAGTCTATACCATAATAAAGAAAATGTCAAGTAATTTTATTGATTTTGATGATTGATATAAAAACTATTTTTATAAAGGACATTGGCTAAATTATAAAGGACATTAGCATAATAAGATAAAATGTCCTTTAGAATAAGAACTTGACATTTTTTGAGATAAATTTTTCCAATTTGAAAGAAAATTGAATTTTCACTTGACAATAAAATTGTTTATGATACGATGTTGTCATATTAAGCTCTTTCAAAGATTTTTTACAGGAATTATGTAAAAAAGTTCTTTATTTTCTACATGTTTTAAGGTTTTTGTTTGAAACTCACGTATTAGTTTTTTTGATATTTTTCAGTATAAGCAACTCATTTAAAATTAAATTTAGCAAATTAAAAGCACTTTAATGTGCATTCGTTTTTTAGCCAGTAAAATTATTATGTTTAGCCATTATCAAAAAATAAGCAGATTCTTAGGCAATATCACAACTATTGTCCTTTTGACCATTGTTGTGTCATTTGGCTTTGTTTCTTTTGCGCATGCTGCTACCACAACACTTTCATATACAGGAGATCCTATAGATTCTTGGACAGTACCTCAGGGTGTTACTAGTTTGACAGTTAGTTTAACAGCTGGCGGAGGGGGTGGCGCTGGCGGTGCATTCACATTTGGCGGTGGTGGCGGTGGTGGTGCAGGAGCATCATTTTCTCAAACTATTTCAGTATATCCAGGACAAATAATTGCTTATGTCGTTGGTGCCGGAGGCGTTGGCGGAACAAGCGGTTTTATAAATTTTGCTGGCGGCAGCGGTAATGACGGAGGATATACTACATTTGGTACCACAACAGCTTTTGGTGGCAAAGGTGGACAAGGAGCTACATACGGTCATCCAAATGGAGGACAGGGCGGACTTGCTGGTGGAATTGGAGGAAATGCTGGTACAAAAGGTGATGATTACATTGGACAAAGAAGTTGTGGCGGAAACGGCGGATCATCTCTTATTGGAAATGCTGGACTTGGCGGTTGTGGTGCTAGCGGTTGGTCTACTCTTCCTACAGCTGGAACAAATGGTGCTGGTGGTGGAGCAGGAAGTGGATGGGCATATTATGAACATCCTGATATTAAAGATGCAGGAGCAAATGGCGGAAATGGCCTTATTGTTCTTTCATATACTCAAGATCTTGTAGCTCCAATTATTACAATTCTCGGCTCAAATCCTCTTACTTTGGAAGCAAGCTCAACTGAAATATATATTGATGCCGGTGCAACTGCATTTGATGATGTAGATGGAACAACCACAGCTACCACAACTTTTAATAACGTAAATCTTGCCGCAACAGGAACATATTCTGTTGTTTATTCCGCTACAGATAAAGCGGGAAATACAGCGACATCCACAAGGATTGTGAATGTTGTAGATGATATTGCGCCGGTTATTACAGCTCCAGATACTCAAGTGTTTGAAGCTACCGGTGCAACAACAACTCCAATATTAATACAAGCCGTAGCTACTGACGGTTTCGATCCAAACCCAGTTATTACTTATAATCCTCACGATTTTACCTTGGGAACAACCACGGTTGTTTGGACTGCCACCGATTCTTCGGGGAATTCAGCCACAACCTCATCTTTAGTGGTTATAAAGGACACAACTGCTCCTGCAATTGTCCTTAATGGTTCATCAACAATGTCCTTAATGATAGGCGACACCTATACAGAACTTGGAGCAACAGCTTATGATTTGGTAGACGGAACGACAATAGTAAATACTATAGGAACTGTTGATACAAATGCTACCGGAACATACCAAATTCTCTATACTTCTAGCGACAATTCTGGAAATACAGCTATAACTTCAAGAACAGTAATTGTAACTGCAACACCAGATACTACAGCTCCGGTTATAACAATTCTTGGAAATAATCCAGAAACTATAACTCTCGGTTCAATTTATACAGACGCCGGTGCAACTGCACTTGATAATATTGACGGCGATATCACTTCAAGAATCGCAAGTTCAAGTGATGTAAATACTTCTGCAACAGGAACATATTCTGTGATTTACACAGTTTCTGACAATGCAGGGAATGGTGCAACCTCTACAAGAATTGTAGATGTTGTTGCAACAGCACCAATACTTTCATCAATTAGTATTTCACCTTTGAACCCAACACTTGCGGTAAGCGCAACAACAACGTTTGTCGCAACAACTTTGGATCAGTATGGAAATCCTTTTGCAACGACAACTGCTTGGAATAGCTCAAATACTTCAGTTGGAACAATAGATGCAAGCGGAATCTTTACCGCGCTTTCAGAAGGAACAACAACAGTTACAGGAACAACCGGAACACTTTCAACATCAACAATGGTAACTGTAACCCCAGTTTCTGTCCTTGATACAACTGCGCCAACAACCCCTGTGATAACTGGAGTTAGCGCAACAAGCACGATTGTAAATCCAGCGATTATCTCATGGACCGATTCAACAGATTCTCAATCAGGACTTGCGGGCTATTTATATGAAATAACTATTGTTCATCCAAGTATGATAGCAACAACAACAGGCGGCTTGACCTTCATTACTGCAACAACAACGAGTTTTGATCTTGCTTCCATAACTTCTGGAAAACCAAACCCATATTGGTTTAATGTTGCTGCTATTGATAATGCTGGAAATATCTCAACAACGACAAGTTACGGTCCGCTTCTTGTGTCTGATTCTCAGGTATTGATTGAAAATTCAAATCTTGGAGGTACATTCTATACAATATATTCACCAACACTTGTAAATTCTCTTCTTGCACCAGTTGCAACAACAACAGGTACAACAACAATAACAAATTCCACACTTTCAACATTCTGGGATGTAAATAATTCAAGCATTACAAACACAACGATCAACGATGTAAATTTGGATGCAGTTACAGTAACGAATTCAACATTAATAAATTCTGATATAGCGAGATGCATCGTCATAAATTCTCTTGTAAAAAATTATTATGCTAGAGATTGTCATATTGCATACTCAGTACTTGACCCGTCAACTTTGTACGATTTCATAAATTCAACAAGTACAAATTCACAAATTTATGCTTCAGATATTTATGATTCTGTAATATCAAATCATTCTTATATTGCTACATCAACAATTACAGGTTCAACAATAGATTCTTCAACAATAACTTTGAGTACTATCGCAACCTCAACAATTACAGGTTCGGTTATTGCAAATAGCGACATAACACTTTCAACAATTACTGATTCTACAGTTTCATCATCAACACTCACAAACGTTGTTTCCGCAAGCTCAACCATTACAAATACTGTATTGTCAGATGCAACAACCACGAATGCAGTAATACATGATGGTATTATTGACAGTGGAACAATAATAATAGGTGGAAACACTTATGTTATTACAACACCAACACTGATAAGTTCACTTGTTCCAACAGTTGTGGTTACTCTTGCATCAACCACACCTGTTTCAGGAAATATTACCGTAGGACAATCATCTGTTGATCTTGCAGAATTCACATTTACAAATAATTCTGCGACTTCCGGCGAGATAAACCAAATTACATTAACGAGAACGGGATCATCAACAGATACGACTTTATCGAATGTATATTTGTATCAAGGGTCAAATCAAATAGCGTCAGGAATATTATCATCGGGTCAAATTGTTTTCCTTAACAATTCAGGTTTATTTACGATTGCATCAAATACTTCGGTCACGGTGGCGATAAAAGCCGATGTTTCTCCATCTGCTAATGTTGGTAACACAATCGGATTTTCTCTCACTCAAATTACAGCGCATTCATTAGCGGTATCAGCAGTATTTCCATTAACAGGTTCTTTGATGACTGTTGTAGGAACAACTTCTGTTCCAGTAACATCTATCTTAGTTAATTGGACAAGTGAAGTAACAACAGTTGATGTTGGTTCAACTTTGCAAATGACCGCAACGGTAAATCCATCAAACGCAACAAATAAAAATGTTATATGGTCTGTTGCAAACGGAACCGGATCAGCAACTATCGATTCGACAGGAGTTTTGACTGGCGTCGCAACCGGAACCGTTATGATTGCAGCTTCATCAACAGATGGCTCTGGTGTTTTTGGAACGACAACAATCACAGTTATCCCAAGCGGAAGTTTGGTACCTGTTATTACAGTTATCGCGCCAAACCCATCACCAAACGATAATTCAGTATTATGGATTCACGGAGCTCATTTGGGATTTGCTACTTCTAGCTATACCGCTATCTTTTCTCAAAACAGCAGTGTTGTAGCAACGACATCTATATCATCTACAAATCCAAGCGGTTCAGATCTTGAAGCTAATTTTCCAATAGGTATTTCAGCCGGAGTTTATCAGGTTTCTATTTCTGACCAATATGGTACAAGCAACTCTTTTGATCTTACTGTTACATCATCCGGAACAGTAATTCCAACATTATCAAGCATTACAATCACCACTCCGGCAGACAAACTTATCTACACATTAGGCGATTCGCTTGATATCACAGGATTGGTAGTCACAGGAACATATTCGGACGGCTCCACTTCAACCGAGCCGCTCACTCTTGCCGACGTTTCCGGTTTCGATTCATCTGCCGCATCCTCAAGCGAAACATTAACGGTCACGTATCAAACACAGACAACTTCATACAATGTTGCGATTAATCCAACTTTAATGCTCGATTCAATCGCCATCACGCATCCGGCAGACAAACTTATTTATACTGTCGGTGATTCACTTGATATCACAGGACTAGTAGTTACAGGAACTTATTCAGACGGTTCAACATCGACTTTGCCGGTCTCAGTTTCAAATATTTTTGGATTTGATTCGTCAATACCAAATCCGAGTGAAACTTTGACAATTGCTTATGAAGGAAAATATGTAAGCTTGTTTGCTACAGCGACTTATACAATTACAATTAATGCCGGTCCAAGCGGTCCAATTGCGGTCACAGGAGTTACGGTTAGTCCGACGTCGCTTAATCTTACAGCAGGCGGAGCAACCGGAAATCTGACAGCAAGTGTTATTCCATCAAACGCAACCAATCAGAATATTTTCTGGAACACTGACAATGCGGAAGTTGCCACAGTTTCAAGCGGAGTAGTCACGCCGATTGCCGCGGGTATAGCAAATATTACAGTCACAACCGAAGACGGAAGTTTTGTTGCCACAAGCACAGTTACAGTTACAGCAACATCAACACCGCCTCCAACGTTACAAAGCATTGCTATCACTTCGCCTGCAACTAAACTTTCCTACAACATCGGAGACACTCTTGATATCACAGGACTTGCCGTCACCGGAACTTATTCCGACGGTTCAACTTCAATTGAACCGATCAGCGTTTCAAACATTTCGGGATTTGATTCTTCAGCTGCAAATCCAAATGAAGTTTTGACCGTTACAGTTAGTGGACTTACAACAAATTATACAGTCGTTATAAATGCAGGAAGTGTTTCAACTCCGGTCTTATCATCAATTTCCATTTCAGCTTCACCTCTCACTTTGGCAGTCGGTTCAACCACACAATTTACAGCAACAACACTGGATCAGTTCGGTGATTCAATACAAGCGACGGTAAATTGGTCAAGCTCAGATACCTTAGTCGGTGATATAGATGCAAGCGGATTATTCACAGCTTCTGCAACAGGAACAACTGTTGTTACAGGAACAGCTGGAACATATAGTGCAACTATTACAGTTACAGTATCTGATTTTTCAGACCAAACTCCGGTCCTTTCATCAATAAGTATTTCGGCTCCATCTTTAACATTAGCTGTCGGTTCAACCACACAATTTACAGCAACAACACTGGATCAGTTCGGTGATTCAATACAAGCGACGGTAAATTGGTCAAGCTCAGATACCTTAGTCGGTGATATAGATGCAAGCGGATTATTCACAGCTTCTGCAACAGGAACAACTGTTGTCACAGGAACAGCTGGAGCAACAACAATATCAGCTACTGTAACAGTATCAGTAATTTCAACAGGAGGAGGTTCAACACCAGTTCCAACATTATCAAGTATTGCAATTACATCACCAGCAAACAAATTGTCATACAATATTAATGATAGTCTTGATATCACAGACCTTGTTGTCACCGGAACTTATTCCGACGGTTCAACTTCAATTGAACCGATCAGCGTTTCAAACATTTCGGGATTTGATTCTTCAACAACAACTCCAAGCGAAGTTTTGACAATTAATGTCAGCGGATTGACTACAACTTATACGATTACGGTAAATGCCGGTCCAAGCGGTCCAATTGCGGTCACAGGAGTTACGGTTAGTCCGACGTCGCTTAATCTTACAGCAGGCGGAGCAACCGGAAATCTGACAGCAAGTGTTATTCCATCAAACGCAACCAATCAGAATATTTTCTGGAACACTGACAATGCGGAAGTTGCCACAGTTTCAAGCGGAGTAGTCACGCCGATTGCCGCAGGTACAGCGAATATCACAGTCACCACAGTTGATGGAGGATTTGTCGCCACAAGCACAGTCACGGTTTCCGGCGGCAGTTCAACAACCACACCGGTACTCACTTCAATAACCATTTCACCTTTGAAGCCAACAATCGTTGCCGGAAATAAAAAAACCTTTACGGGAACTACGCTTGATCAGGACGGCAATCCGTTTGCAACAGCAATCGCATGGCAAAGTTCCAACACTTCAATCGGCACCATTAATTCAAGCGGAATATTTACAGCGGTTTCAGCGGGAACGACAACAATCACTGCGACTGCCGGGACACTCTCAGCATCAACAGTTGCAACAGTCACTTCAGCAAGAAATACAAACGGAGGTGGCGGCGCAACAAACAATACTCCTCCTACGATCGTGATCATTGGCGATAATCCTGCCACAATCACAGTCGGTGGAACTTACATTGACGCAGGAGCAAATGCATTCGACAGCACAGACAACACAATCACTTCAAGAATAATAACTTCAAATAATGTAAACACGGCGATGGCCGGAACATACACGGTGTATTATTCAGTGACCGATAGTTATGGAAATACAACAACAGCAACCCGTATGGTAAATGTCATTGGTTCAAATAATAACGGAACAAATACAAACAACACTGTAACTTCGGAGACGTCGCAAACTAATGGTGGCGAATCATCAAATTCTTCAGCAACATTACAAAATAATGGCGGAGGAACAGAAGTCACTTCAGGAACCGGAAACGGAACAATTCCATTCATTGATTTGGGAAATATACTTCCGTCAAAAGTTTCCACAACGACTTATGTTGCAACAAGCACTGCTTCATCGGGAGTCGCTCAGGTTTCAACCTCAACAAAAGCAGGTTTGCTTGCGGCAGTCGGCCTTGCGCTCTCAAGCATTCCTAAGAATCTGATTGCGATTATTCTCTCAATTCTTGTGCTGTTGATTGCAGGATATATAATCTACAAGATACAGGAAGATTAAATTTAAAAACAAAAAACTGCCCGCCTCACGGCGGGCAGTTTTTTTTATTTGTGCGGGCTTGCTTCGCGCCCGCCCGCCCAATTTCTTTATTAAATCAATAAAATTTGCTATCATTCTTCTTTATGGAAATCATTCCTCAACTCATCATGAACAGCATTATCGCCGGAGCGATCTATTCCATAATCGCTCTTGGTTTTAATCTTATTTTCAGCACGGTTAAATTTTTTGATCTGGGATACGGGGCGCTTACAGCTGTCGGCGGCTATTCCGTTTTTTTTATTTTTGACAAACTTGGCCTCAATCTTTGGTTTGCAATAATTGTCGGCATCATAGTCGCTGGACTCATCGGATATCTCATCGACAAGCTCGTTTATAAAAAATTAAGGAAAAGGAAAGCATCGCCGATGGTTTTTCTTGTCGCATCACTTGGAGTTTTCACTGTCATTCAAGCGCTTATAGCAATTCTTTTTTCTAGCCAGTTCCAGACATTAAGTCAAGGCAGCGGAAAAGTTTTCCAGATATTCGGAGCTACTATCACGGAAGTCCAGCTTATTATTTTTATCTGCGGACTTTTGATCATGGGAATTCTCGCAATTGTTTTAAAAACCACGAGATTTGGAAAAGCCATAAGGGCGGTGAGCGATGATGAAGAAGTTTCAAAAATCGTCGGCATAAGCACGGACAAAATTATTGGAAAAGTTTTTTTCATCGGTTCTGCTATCGCTGGACTCTCGGGAATACTCATCGGCTTTGACACCGGAATTGAGCCCACAATGGGCTTTTCACTTCTTTTAAAGGGCGTTATCGCTTCCATAATCGGCGGAATAGGGAATATCTACGGCGGAGTTCTGGGAGCTTTTCTTTTGGGTTTTGTGGAAAATTTCGGCATCTGGCAAATCTCCGGCGAGTGGAAAGATGCCATTGCTTTCGCGCTTCTGATTATCTTTTTACTGTTCAGGCCGAAGGGGATTTTTCCAAAGAAGTGATTCAGAATATATCAACAATATAAGTTTGCGTTTGCTATAAAAAATGGTAGATTTTCAATATAAGTTTTAAGTTAAATATTATTAGTTCTAAATTAATTATTATGGAACCAACAAAGAAATCTATGAAATGGCTGTGGGGAATAGTTGTGATTATTGCCATTATTATTCTTGCGCTTGCTTCAAGCAAGCCAAAAGAAACAGGACCGATTAAAATTGGGTTTATTGCTCCTCTTACCGGAGATGCTGCTAGTTTAGGACAAAACTCTCGTGCTGCTGTTGAAATATCAGTAAAAGAAATAAATGATGCAGGAGGTATTAATGGCCGTCCGCTTGAAATTATTTATGAAGATGGACAATGTTCAGGCAAGCCAGCATCTGATGCTGCCAACAAACTTATAAATATAGACAAAGTTCCCGTAATTATTGGAGGTCTTTGTTCCGGAGAAACCTCTTCTTTCACTGATGCAGCAGAAAAATCAAAAACAGTAGTTCTTTCTTATTGTTCTTCAGCTCCAGCTTTAACTTTTGCAGGAGATTATATATTCAGAAATTATCCGTCAGATTCTTATCAAGGATCTTTTGCGGCTGATTATATTTATAATAAACTGGGCAAAAGAAATGTTGCTGTTCTTTATGTAAATACTGACTACGGAGTTGGTATTAAAGATGTATTTGATAAAAAATTCAAGGAACTTGGTGGGAACCTTCTTGATGAGGAAAGTTTTAAACAAAACAGTTCGGATTTAAGAACAGAATTAACAAAAATTAAATCTGTCAAACCGGAACTAGTTTATTTTATTGGTTATACTGAAGAAACCATACCTGGAATAAAACAAGCAAAAGATTTGGGAATTAATGTGCCGTATTTTGGAGCTGATGCATGGGGTGATTCAAAAATATGGAGTACTCTTGGCTCTTTGGCTGAAGGAGATATGTATACGATGGTTTATACTCCTTTAAACGATGCTTTCAAATCAAACATGCTGGCAAAAATTGGGAACAATGAAATCACGGTTTGTACTCCGCAAGCATATGATGCTGTAAAAATTATAGCTCAAATTATTACAAAAGTAGGTACAAATTCGGAAGCAATAAAAAACGAGCTTTATAAAACAGAATACAAAGGTGGTGTGTCTGCTCCTGACATAAAATTTGATTCAAATGGAGATGTAAATATTCCTTATGTTCTTAAAACTGTTAAAGATGGAAAATTTGTTTTACTTCAAAATATTTAAAATTTATTTATTAATTATTAATTAAAAACATGGAGCCAAATAAAAATTCAATGAAGTGGGTATGGACAGCGATTGTCATAGTAATTGTCGTAATCATTATCGGTGTTTTTACATCCCAAAGTTCGGCAAAGACGGTAAAAATCGGCTTTATCAGTCCGATGAGCGGCCAATCTGCGGCATATGGAGAATATGCAAGAAGAGCTTTTGAAATCGGCTTGGACGATTGGAATTCAACACATACCTATAAAATGGAAGCGGTTTATGAGGATGGAAAATGCGCTCCGGCAGATGCCGCCACAGCTGCCAATAAATTGATAAATATAGATAAGGTAAATTTCATAATGACGTTTTGCACGGGGGAAACGAATGCTGTCGTGCCTATAACCGAAAGTCATAAGGTTATTCTTTTGACTGCCGGAACCACTGCTCCGAATATCACAAAAGGCAAATATGTTTTCAGGAATATCGGTTCTGTGGGAAGCGGTCTGCCTAAACTGACGCAGATGGCCTATGACTTCAATAAAAAAATCGCTTTGATATCCGAGAATACCAACTACGCGATTTCATCGAAAGACGCGTTCAAACAGCAATTTACTGCTCTTGGCGGAACGGTTGTATTTGATGAATCATTTGACTCAAAAAGTATGGATTTCAGGACAATCATTTCTAAATTAAAGAGTGCCGGTATTTCCTCTGTTTTTGTCGTTGTTCAAGCACTTGATAATTCTGGATTATTATTCAAGCAGATGAAAGAGCTAAATTATCATCCTCAAATTTTTTCTACGGAAGCTGCAATTAGCGACAAATCTCTAGAAAAGTACATAACGGAAGGATATGAGAATATTATTGAAGGAGCAATTCTCATCACTCCTTACTTCGACAGGACAAATTCAATAGCGGCTCACTTGTTAGGTGTGTATCAAGACAAATATCAATCAACAAAAGGCCCTATTCCTGAAGAATACCTAGCGACGCATTATGATGCTGTTTTTTTGCTCGGAGACGCTTCAATGAGTGTCGGGACAAATTCGGATTCAGTCAGGCAATATTTCCTGACAAAAATTAAAAATTGGCAGGGGGCAATCGGCAGTTTCAGCTTTGATGCAACCGGCGATGCCGTAACAAGCGTAGTCGCCGAAACCGTTAAAGGCGGAAAAATTGTTCCCCTCACAAAATAATTATTAATTATTAGTTTAAAATATTATGGACCAAACAAAAAGCAATGCAGGGAAGTGGGTGTGGGGGATTATCATAATAATTATTTTGATTGTAATTTTTTCTCTATCCGGTGGGAAAAAAGAAACCGGCCCGATAAAAATTGGGGTTATTACGCCTCTTTCTGGGGACACTGCTTTATATGGGGAGGTGGTAAGAAATAGCATTGAATTGGCAGTAAAAGACATAAATCTATCTGGCGGAATAAACGGCCGACAAATACAAACGATATACGAAGATAGCAAATGTTCGGGCAAGGAAGCTGCTACCGCTGCACAAAAATTAGTTAATATAGATAAGGTTAAATATATCATTGGCGACTTTTGCAGTGGAGGAGTTCTTAGCGAAATTCCAATAACAGATCCGGCAAAAGTTTTTGTTATATCTCCTTCAGCATCAGCGCCTAAATTGTCAGGAATAAGCAAATATTTTGTCAGAAATTCTCCTAGCGATTCTATCACAGGAATTATTCTTGCTGATTATCTTTTAAAAATGAAATATAAATCAGTAGCGATTATATCCGAGCAAACCGATTATGCTCAGGGTATAAGAGATGTATTTATAGCACAAGCTCAGAAAGATAATCTAACTGTCACAGCTAATGAAAATTTCGTCTCGGGAGTAACCGATTTTCGTTCTCAGCTTTCAAAGATAAAAATTCAAAATCCTGATGTATTATTTATTAATCCTCAGAGTCCGGTTAGCTTAGTGCAAATTGCCGAGCAAGCAAGGGTACTTGGCATTAAATCTCAATTTGTCGGGTCATTGGGCGGAACTGATCCAAATCTATATACAAAATACACTCAAGGTATGATTTTTGCCGATTTGACCGGTTTAACAGGTGATAAAGGCAAAGAATATATGAATAAGTATATTGCAGCGTATAATGTTGCTCCTAATATTCCGTTATATGATGGGGCAGCGTATGATGATGTTTACTTGATTACGCAAGCCATATCTTCTGTTGGAGATGATTCCACTAAAGTTGCGGAATATTTGCGAGCAATGCCTAGCTACACTGGCGTCCTTGGTACATATCACTTTGATAAAAATGGGGATCTCGTCGGAGCCGGTATAGTAATGCAAAAAGTATCTGGTAACAAGGTAATTGAATTATAAAAAATCAAAAACCTCTCAAAAAGAGGTTTTTGATTTGGTAATTTTATGATAAAATATGAATTCAATATAAAATTTACACTGTAAATATGGATTATTTAATTCACCTTGCGATTCTGATAGGAATTTATGTAATACTCGGTATTTCGCTCAACCTTGTCGTGGGTTATACCGGCCTGCTTTCTGTTACCCAAGCCGCTTTTTACGGAATCGGCGCTTACACCACGGCGATACTTCTGACGACTACAGGAATGAATTTTTTCCTGTCGGTCATTGTCGGAATAATAATCACGGCGATTGCCAGCTTGCTTATCGGCTATGTCTTGTCCAAATTCAAAGACGATTATTATGCACTCGGTTCCTTCGGTTTCAATATCATCGTTTACAGCATATTCTTAAATTGGCAAAGTTTTACCAGAGGTCCTCTCGGCATTCCGGGAATAAAAAGGCCGGAAATTTTCGGTTTCAGTTTCAATGAAAATATTTATTTTCTGATTCTCGTCGTTGTCATTGCGGTGATAATTTATTACATCGCAAAATTCCTAGTGAACTCGTCTTTCGGCAGAGTTTTGAAAACAATAAGGGAAGACGAAGAAGCGATTCAGGTTTTTGGATACAATACTTTGTTTTTCAAGCTGACTATCTTTGTCATCGGCGCCTGTATGGCAGCGGTTGCCGGTTCGCTTTTTGCCACATACATCACTTACATTGACCCGTCATCTTTTGCTTTAGCCGAATCAATCTTCATTCTTTCAATAATTATTTTGGGCGGACTTTCAAATAATAAAGGCGCTGTCATCGGGGCTGTTTTTCTGGTCCTATTGCCCGAAATCCTTCGATTTGTGGGCTTTTCTTCGGACATTGCAGCCCAAATGCGCCAGGTGACTTATGGCCTGATTTTGATATTATTAATGCTGTACAGGCCGCAAGGTTTGATAGGCGAGTATAAGATTTAGTTTAGTAAATTTATTAATTATTAATTTAAACTTTGATATGAAAAGCGTAAAAATTTGGTTCGGTGTAGTAATTGTAATCTTACTGGTTTTGTTAATTATAACTCAAACAAAACAAAGCGCTTCGGACAAAACAATAAAAATCGGTTTCATAGGAGCTTTAAGCGGTAACGCATCGGCATTGGGTATTCCTCCCAAACAAGCAATTGAAATTGCTGTTCAAGATATAAACGATAATGGCGGTATAGGCGGAAAAAAATTGGAAATTGTCTATGAAGATGGCAAATGCACCGCAAAAGATGCTGTTTCCGCAATAAATAAACTAATTAATATAGATAATATAAATATAATTATCGGCGGACAATGCAGTTCTGAAACACTCGGAGCGGCACCTATTGCAGAATCAAACCATGTTCTTTTAATCTCTCCTATGGCAATGAGCCCGCAAATTACAGGGTCTGGAGATTTTATTTTTAGAACAGTTTATTCAGATCAATTAACAGCAGAAAAGCTTGCGACATACGCAGTACAAAATCTTGGTGTTAAAAAAGTGGCTATGCTATTTGAAAAAACCGATTATTCACAGGACTATAAAAAGGCATTCCTGAATAAATTCATTGCTCTTGGCGGAGAAGTCGTTTCAGAAGAAGATTATTCGTCAGATGTAACCGATTTAAAAACCGAAGTATCAAAAATAAAGGCGTCAAATCCGGACGCTGTTGTATTTGTGCCGCAAACCGAGGCCAAGGAAATACTAGGTTTGAATGTGCTAAACGAATTCACTCCAAAAATGAAAGTTTTATCAAGTATTGTTTTGGAGAAACAGTCGGTATTGGATTTGTCAAAAAATCTTAACCTTAATCTATATTATTCAATACCGGTTTATGACACAGGATCTGATGCCGCCAAAAAACTTTTTAACGAATATACCGCAAAATACGGGAAGGTGGATGGAGTTCCGTTTCAAATGTTAAATTCTTATGACACCGTATATCTCTTGAAATATTTGGTTGAGAATAACGGAACTGATCCAATTAAACTTAAAAATTCTCTGTACAAAGTTAATGGATGGCAGGGAGCGTCAGGAGTATTTAGATTCGATAAGAATGGAGACAGGATTTCAGACAACATCGTAATTAATGGCGTTAAAGACGGTAAAATTGTTAGTATAACGAAATAAATCTGGCTTGCCAGTTGAAATTAAATAATGCAAGTCCTAAAAACCAAATCAATTACAAAACATTTTAGCGGGGTGCATGCCGTGGATAATCTTTCTATTTCTTTTGAAAGCGGGAAAATCACCGGCATCATCGGGCCGAACGGCTCGGGCAAATCCACCTTGGTGAATTTATTTTCCGGAATCGTGCCTATCGATAGCGGAACGGTTGTTTTTGACAATGCAGAGGAATTAAAAAGCATAAAAACTTATGAAATAGCGGATTATGGAATCGTCAGGACTTTTCAGGAAGTCAGATTGTTTGAGCAGATTCCGGTTTTGGATAATATTTTGGCGGTCATCACAAAAAGAAATGTCATCGGTTCTATTTTTGAAAAGCACAAGAAATTCCACTTGGACAGAGCGGAAAATGTGCTGAAAAGAGTCGGACTTTGGGAAAAAAGGCACGAACTGGCAAAAAATCTTTCTTACGGACAGAGAAAACTTTTGGAAATTGCCAGAGTTCTCGCAATGCTGAGCGGGGAAGGTGTGGAAGGGGAAATATTTTTGTTTGACGAGCCGTTTGCCGGACTATTCCAAGAAATGAAAGATGTCGTCCTCCAAATCATAAAAGAACTGAAAGAAAAAGGAAAAACCGTCGTTCTTATAGAACATAATATGGAAATCATCAGAAATATCTGCGACCATGTTTTTGTGCTGGATAGCGGTAAGCTATTGGCGCAAGGATCGCCCGATGAAGTCCTCTCAAAAAAAGAAGTTATTGAGGCGTATTTGGGGAAGTAATTGACAAATAATTTAATAAACCATAATATAAAAATATGGAACAAAATAATTTTTCGTTAAAAAATATCTGGGTCTGGATAGTTATTATATTGGTAATCGTTTTGATTCTGGTTTTCGGCAATAATGCAAATAAAAACGAAATAAAAATCGGAATGATTTTACCGTTAACCGGGACAGCAGCTCAATATGGGGAACAGCTGAAAGATGGAGCACAGATTGCAGAAAGTGAATTAAAAAATACCGGAGCTAATGTAAAAATTTTCTATGAAGATAGCGCAGCAGATCCGACAACAGGTCTTTCCGCTTACAGAAGATTGGTTGATGTAGATAAAGTTGATTACATCGTTTCTGCCATGACTCGATCTACACTGCCTTTGCTTGATTCATTAAATAAGGACAAAATTCCCATGATAATGACTCTTGTCGCCGGAGATTGGGATAAAACAAAAACTAAATATGCCTTGCGATTCTATCCTACAGCAAGACAATATGTCAGAGGAGATAATTCCGATAAAATTTTGAACGGACTGAAATCAGTCGGTGTTATAAATGTTAATGATGCGTACGGTCAATCTGTCGTAAAAGAAGTTCAGACTTTTGCAAAAGAAAAAGGCTTTACAGTCGGAATGGTAGAAAGCTATTCGGCAAATAATACCGACTACCGTTCAAGTTTATTGAAATTAAAAAATAGCGGTGTGGATTCGATCTTGATGATATCTTCAAGCCCGGTTGAGCTATCCGGCATAGCAAAACAATATAAGGAATTGAATATCAAACAAAAGCTTTTTGATGCTTCAGTCGGCTTGTCCAATCCAATAATAAGAGAGCAAAATAAAGATATTCTTGAGGGCGTAGTCACTAAAGCGACAAAAGCTGAATTAACCAATAAAGATAAATCAGCCCAAGATTTCTTTGATAAATATGAGAAACTATACAATAGCGAACCGTATTTTCCCGGAATATTTGGCTATGAATCCATAAGATTGATAAATGACTTTAATTCTCAAAATGGCTCTGATTTTGTTGAAAAAGCTTCCAATTTGAAATCTATCTCAACAATAATGGGCGATATAAAGATCGACAATTACCAAGAAATAAATCCACCGATATATAATACTGTCATAAGAAATGGAGAGTTGGTGGAGTTCTAAAAGGATATAAAATTAATAATTTAAAATATGAAAAAAATTTTTACTTGGTTAGTTGGTATTATAGCTGTGATTATTATAATTTTGATTTTTCAGAATAATACGACAAATCAGTCGGAGATAAAGGTTGGTGTCATCGGTCATTTCAGCGGCAATTACGCAGATTATGGAGTACCGATGAAAAATTCTATAGAGCTAGCAGCAGACGCGATTAATAAAAGCGGAGGCATAAATAACAGAAAAGTCCAATTGTATATTGAAGATGATGCCAGCAGTGCGTCTACAGCCGCAACGGCAATGAACAAATTGATTTCTGTTGACAAGGTAAATTATATTTTATCTGCACAAGCGAGTGCAATAACTGCTGCGATTACTCCCATTGCACAAAGCAACAAACGAATCTTGATGATTACATTAGGTTCTGCTCCTGACCTGACGAAAGTCGGCAATTATATTTTCCGTTCTGTTCCGTCCGATAGCTATCAAGGAATAAAAATGGTTGATTTGATAAATAATGATTTGAAATCCAAAAAAGTTGCCGGTTTGTATATAAATGACACTTATGGCGCGGGAATCAGGGATATCATAAATGAAAATCAAAAAGTTGCTAATGCAGATACCGAGATGTTTGAATCGCAAGCTACTGACGTAAGAACTCAATTATTGAAAATCAAACAAAGCGGTGCCGATACATTGGTAATCGTCGCTCATACTGAATATCCTGCGATTTTTAAACAGATAAAAGAATTGAGTTTGAATGTAAAAATTATCGCTTCGGAAACATTCAAAGACAAAAATATTTTAAAGCAATGCGGTTCTAATACAGAAGGAGCAATGGTTACATTTATGGCGGATCAGAAAGATTATGTTGACTTCAATGATAATTACCAAAAAATGTTTAATACGGCTCCGTCGGCGTATAGCATGTATGGTTATGACGGGTTTATTGCTTTGGCTAAGGCAATTGAAAATAGCGGAGATAATGTTGAGAAAGTTAAAAACAATTTATCCAAAGTGCAATTCAACGGAGCTAGCGGTAATGTCGGCTTTGACGAAAATAGGAATAGAACAGGAATCACATATTCTGTTTTTAAAGTTGTTAATGGAGAATTTGTAAGATTATAATTTTGTGCAATAATAGCAAGAATGAAACAGGAATTTTTGCTAGAAATAAAAGATATCCACGTTCACTACGGCGGAGTCAAAGCTTTAGACGGAGTGGGGATTATGCTTGATGAAGGCGAGATCGTTGCGCTTATGGGTCCGAACGGCGCGGGAAAATCCACCATACTCAAGACAATTTTCGGCCTTGCTCCTATTTATAGCGGAAAAGTTCTCTGGCACGAGAAAGAAATAAATCCCATACCGTATGAAATGGTTGATCGAAGCGTTTCTTTTGTGCCTCAAGGAAGAAGAGTGTTCAAAAGTCTTACTGTTAAAGAAAATCTGGAAATCGGAGCATATTCCGTGCGCAAGGATGAAGTAAAAGAGAAATTGGAAGATGTTTTGGATATATTTCCTATGCTGAAAGAAAAGATAAACGAAAAATCAGGGCATTTATCGGGCGGTCAGCAGCAGATGCTTGCAATCGCAAGGGGACTGATGATAGACCCGAAAGTTTTGCTTTTGGACGAGCCGACCTTGGGGCTTTCGCCAAAAATCGTGAAAGAAGTTTTTGAAAAAATAAAAGAAATAAACCAAAGGCACAAAACAGCGATACTTATCGTAGAGCACAATATAAAATCAGTTCTTGATATTGTTGATCGGGCTTATATTTTGGATAAAGGAAAAATCGTGGCGGCCGATATTTCAAAAAATATTATCCATAGTGACATTTTAGAAAAGATTTTTACTGGCAAACCAATCAATTAAGAAAACTGTATTAAATTTTAAAATCTGCTATTGTATCGATATTATGTCATTATCAATTGGAATTGTCGGGCTTCCGAATGTTGGCAAGAGCACGCTGTTTAACGCTCTTACGAAAAAAGCGGTGGCTTGCGAGAATTATCCTTTTTGCACCATAGATCCGTCCGTGGGCGTTGTTGCCGTACCTGATGAAAGAATTTGGAAGCTTTCAAAATTTTCAAAATCTGCGAAAACGATTCCGGCTGCGGTTGAGTTTGTTGATATCGCCGGACTTGTAAAAGGCGCGTCGGCAGGCGAGGGGCTTGGCAATCAATTTCTCACAAATATCAGAGAGACCGATGCTATTGCCGAAGTCGTGAGAATTTTTGAGGATGAAAATATTATTCATGTTGCAAACAAAATAGATCCGCTCTCGGATATTGAAACCATAAATCTCGAGCTCGTTCTTGCCGACCTGCAGACGGTTTCAAAAAGAATTTCAAATTTAGGAAGCGAAATAAAAAGAGGAAATAAAAATGCTGTTATAGAAAATAGCGGGCTTACAAAAATCAAGAACTGCCCTTGAGGCAGGGAAACTTGCGAGCACAGTTGTTTTGGAAGAAAAAGAATTGGTGGAAGTAAAAAAGCTTTGCCTTCTAACAATGAAGCCGATTCTTTATGTTCTAAACAAAAAAGCCGGAGGAAAAAATCTGGACGAAACAAAGGACGAAAAATTTCAAAAGCTTTTGAAATTTTTCGCCGACACACATTCTAAATATGTGATCGTAGATGCTGGAATTGAGCAGGAACTCAAAGATCTGGAAGGAACCGACAAAAAGGAAATGCGGGAAGGGCTTGGTGTGAAGGACGACGGTATTGATAGTTTGATTAAAGCCGGGTACGATCTGCTCGGACTCATTACATTTCTTACGACAGGAGAAGACGAAACTCGCGCCTGGACGATTAAAAAGGGTTGGACCGCACCAGAAGCCGGCACAGCTATTCACGGAGATTTCAAGGAGAAATTTGTCCGTGCAGAAGTAATAGAATGGAATAAACTTTTAGAAGCTGGCTCATATGCAAACGCCCGTGAAAAAGGCCTGATACGGACGGAAGGAAAGGAATATATTGTAAAAGACGGCGACGTGATTGAATTCAAGATATGATGAATAAAAAAGATATTAAAGATATTCAAGAAAAATATTTGAAAGAAATTAAAATTCCTGATAAAAAACCAGCACAGCAGATTTTCTTTTGTCCGGTGGGACTTGTCGGCGCCGGCAAAACCACAGTGACAAAACCGATATCGGAGACGCTCGGGCTTGTGCGCATATCAAGTGATGAATTGAGAAAAATCTTGAAAGAAAACGGATACGATTATAGTTTTGTCAAGAAAATAGGTTTCAAAATAGCCAGTGAATTCGCAAAAAATGGTTTCAGTGTATCTTTTGACATGGACTGTGGCAATCTAATAACGAAAAATTTTGTGGAAAACTTAGCAAAAAAATTGCACGCAAAAATATTTTTTGTCCATATTGATACTCCGGAAGATTATATTATTGAGAGATTGAAAAGACCTGAACCGTTAGGGCTCGTCAACGATCCTCAAATTATGATAGCCAATTATTACAATCAAAAAGAAATACGGTTGAAACAAAACACGAAATTTGGCTTCTTTTTCACTTTTGATCATTCGCGTCCAGACATAAATAAACAAATTTCCGATTGTATAAAGAAAATAGAAAAAGTGATCAGTTCAAAAAAATGAAGATGTTCCTTATCGAAAATCTTAAAAAGCGGTATCCAAATAAAAATAAAAAAGTATTTGTTGGGCTTTCGGGCGGAGTGGATAGCTCTGTTTCTGCCGCATTGCTTAAAAAACAAGGATACAATATAACGGGAGTTTTTATAAAGGTTTGGCAACCGGAATTCCTGCCTACCGGCCAGGCAGGTTTTAATTGTACTTGGCGGCAAGACAGATTGGACGCAATGCGAGTTTGCGCAAAATTAAATATTCCATTCATCACTTTGAATCTTGAAAAAGAATATAAAAAAGAAGTGGTGGATTATATGATAAATGAATATAAAGCCGGCAGAACTCCGAATCCTGATGTTATGTGCAATAAATATATAAAATTTGGCCTGCCCGGCCAGGGCGGTTTTTTTGACTGGGCAATGAAACGCGGAGCGGATTATGTTGCTACCGGTCATTATGCGCGGGTGGAAAAAATTAGCAATAAATATCAATTGCTAGCCGGAGAAGACAAAAATAAAGACCAGTCATACTTTCTCTGGACGCTTACACAAAAGCAATTGAGTAAAACTCTTTTTCCAGTGGGCGATTTGGATAAGCCGGAAGTGCGGAAGCTTGCAAAAAAATATGGCCTAAGCACTGCAGTTAAAAAAGACAGCCAAGGACTTTGTTTTATTGGAAAAGTGGATATGAAAGATTTTCTAAAGAATTATATAAAAGAGAAAAAAGGGAAAGTACTTGACGAAAAAGGCAAAGTGATAGGTGGGCATAACGGCGCGTTTTATCTGACAATCGGCCAGCGCCACGGCTTTAAAATCTTGGAAAAAAACCCGAATGATTCGCCGTATTACATAATTGATAAAGACATCAAAAACAATACTATTATCGTATCGCATAATTCTTTTAAAAAGTTAGAAAACGAATCAAAAATAGTTAAATTAAAAGATTTGAATTGGATTTTGGGAGATGAGCCGGATTTGAAGAAAAAATATTCCGCCAGAATACGATATAGAGCTCCGCTTGAAGAATGCGAAGTTCACCATGGCGAACTTGGGAAATACGAGCTTCATTTCACAAATCCGCAAAAAGCCATAACAGAAGGCCAATCAGCGGTTATTTATGACGCCCGTCCGAACGGTTCATCCGGGCGGGGAGAAATATGTTTGGGAGGAGGAATAATTGTGTGATATTATTATAATATGAAATCTTTTTATGTCATAAAAGAGAATGGCGAAAGAGAGCTTTTTGATTACAAAAAGCTCGAAAACTCCCTGCGAAGAATAGGCACCGAGGAAGAAGTTATAAAAACGGTTGTTTCGGATGTGGAGAAAAATGCGTTTGATGGGATTACCACCTCGGAAATATACAGGAGAGCTTATTCCATACTCCGCAAAAAACACAGGCCGGCAGCCATAAGATATTCTTTGAAAAAAGCCGTGGCAATGCTCGGACCGACCGGTTTCCCTTTTGAAAAATTCGTCGCCGAGATATTCAAAGCGCAAGGGTACGAAACTCTCACGGACCAAGTTGTGAAAGGCAAATGCGTGGATCATGAAATAGATATTGTTGCATGGAAAAAGGACGAACTTATTATGGTGGAAGCGAAATTCCATACCGATTTCAATCTGAAATCTGATCTGAAAATCGTGCTTTATGTAAAGGCAAGATACGACGATATTTTCGGCAACAAATATGTTTTTGGAGGAACGGAAAGAAAACTTATGGAGGGCTGGGTGATTACAAATACAAAATTCAGCGCTACTGCCATTCAATACGGTTCATGCCAGCCGGCACTCAGGTTTGTCGGATGGAATTATCCGTACAATAACAATCTGCATCATCTGATAGAACGATACGAGCTGATACCGGTTACAGCGCTTACGACAATCAACACTATGGAAAAAGGATTGTTTCTCTCAAGAGGAATCGTACTTTCCAAAACCCTTTTGGATATAAATCTTTTGAAAGAATTCAATTTTGACGACAAAAAAATCAAGTCAATACAAGACGAAGTGAATGCTCTTTGCCTGCATTGCAGAAGACAATTTAAAAATTAAAATTTTATGTCAAAAACCGAAGAAATGCGGAAAATAAAGGACGAGGTTTTAAATCTAAAGGATTCGCCGCTTTATAAATACAGGACAGAAAACAAATATTTTCCGGTAATAGGCGAGGGAAGCCATGATGCACAGATTATGTTCATCGGCGAAGCTCCGGGAAGAAACGAGGCGCAGACAGGCAGGCCTTTTTGCGGAGCGGCTGGAAAAATTTTAGACGAACTTTTGGCCCACGCCGGCATTGAAAGGAAAAACGTTTATATCACGAATATTGTCAAAGACAGGCCTCAGCAAAACCGCGACCCATTGCCGGACGAAATAAAAATCTATGGGCCATTTTTAGACAGGCAGATAGAAATCATAAAACCGAAAATCATCGCTACGCTTGGCAGATATTCAATGGATTATATTATGAAGAAATTCGGGCTTAATTCCGAGCTTCAGCCGATTAGCAGAGCGCACGGCAAAATGTTTGAGGCAGAGGCAAGCTACGGGCCTATAAAAATAGCTGTCTTGTATCATCCGGCAGTCGTGGTCTATGACCGCTCAAAGATGGGCGAACTGAAAAAAGATTTTGAGATTTTAAAGAAAAAATAATATAATCAGATAAATGAATCAAGAAATCACATTACAGAAAATTACCGTTAATGATAATAATGTTGACACATATATTGCTTTAGAAGAAGGTGTTGTTGACAAAAAAACGTATTCGGTTATAACTGAACCCAAAAAAGTTATTGAAGAAATAGAAAATAACGAATGTTTCTTTATCAAAAAAGATGATGAAATAATCGGAAGTATTGAATATCAAATAAAAGGACCGAATCATGCTTATATCAGTGGCATAGTAGTGAAGCCCGATTTTCAAGGCCAAGGTATTGCGCGAAAAGCACTGAATATCGTTCTCAATAATTTAAAAGATATGAAAAGGATAGATCTGGTAGCTCACCCGGATAATATAAAATCACTTAACCTATATCAATCTCTCGGCTTTGTCATTGAATCTCGCAAAGAAAACTACTACGGGGATGGGGAACCGAGGTTGATGCTGGCTAAAACGATAAAATAAACTTTTTTAATTTCAATTTTGTGATATATTTTGGTTATGTTATCAAACGAAATTCGCCAAAGATACCTGAAATTCTTCGAAAAAAGGGGACATAAAATAATCCCTTCGGCTTCGCTTGTGCCTGAAAATGATCCTTCTTCGCTTTTTATAAGCGCCGGAATGCAGCCGCTTGTACCTTACCTTTTAGGCGCAAAACATCCTGCCGGCAAAAGGATTGTGGATGTCCAGAAATGCGTCCGTACGATAGATATAGACGAAGTTGGAAATAATCGCCATCTGACTTTTTTTGAAATGCTTGGAAACTGGTCTCTTGGAGATTATTTCAAAAAAGAAGCGATTGAATGGAGTATGGAATTTCTGACAAGCAAGAAAGAGGGGCTCGGCCTTGATCCAAAACGCCTTTATGTAAGTGTATTCAAGGGAGAGGGCGAAATTCCGCGCGATGAAGATTCTATAAAATATTGGAAGGAAAATTTTGAAAAACATAAGATTACTGCAGATGTTGCTGGAACGGACGAAACGATAAAAAATAATGTGAGAATTATTCCTCTCGGTAAAGATGATAATTTTTGGATTGCTGGGAATACCGGTCCGTGCGGCGGAGATACCGAAATGTTTTATGATGTCGTCGGAAAGGGAAAAGTGGAAGGAAAATTCCAAAACCTGGTAAAATCCGGCCGGATTATTGAAATTTGGAATGATGTTTTTATGGAATTCAATAAAACAGCCAACGGAAAATATGAAAAACTTGCAAAACCGAATGTAGACACCGGAATGGGACTTGAAAGAACTTCTGTGGTGATGCAAGTAAAAAATAATGTTTATGAAACGGATATTTTTGCGCCGATAATCGCCGAGATAAAAAAACTTGCGAAAAATTACAACGAAAGATATGCGAGAATAATTGCAGACCATGTCCGCGCCGCGACTTTTATGATTGCCGATGGCGTTACTCCGTCAAATATTGAGCAGGGATATGTTCTTCGGAGATTATTGAGAAGAGCAGTCAGATGCGCGGACCAGATAAGTTTAGTTCAAGAAAATAAAACCGAGCGCAGCAATCTTTCTTATATAGCCCAACTATTTGTAGAACAGAATATGTCTGCATATCCTAATCTTGCAACCGAATCGGAAAGGATTTTCAAGGAAATCGAGGTGGAAGAGCAAAAGTTCAGAAAAACATTAAAAGATGGATTAAATGCTCTTAAAAAAATATTTAATTTGGCTATAGGAGGAGTGGATCCTGAAAATCTTCCCGCTGGAATGAAACTTGAGGGTAATACTATTAGAGTTGATGGTAAAATGATTTTTAATATTTATCAAACTTATGGATTTCCACCAGAACTTTCGCAAGAAATAATGACTAATTGGGGATTAAAATTTGATGATGAAACTATGAGAGAATGTCAAGAATCTTTTAAAAAACACCAAGAAATTTCAAAAGCTGGTTCGGAACAAAAATTCAAAGGCGGATTGGCAAGTACCGGTGAAATGGAGACGAAATATCACACAGCTACGCATTTATTGCTCGCATCATTACGAAAAGTTCTTGGTGGCCTGCCTGCCGGTCAGGCAGGGGAAATTGTGCAGAAGGGAAGCAATATCACGGCGGAAAGGATGCGTTTTGATTTCAATTGGCCGGAAAAATTGACCGCCGAACAACTAAAAGCTGTAGAAAAACTCGTGAACGAAAAAATTACCGAGAAAATTCCCGTTCAAATGCTTGAATTGCCGAAGGAAGAAGCGAAGAAAATCGTTTCAACCCTTTCTTTTGACTTGTCCAAATACGGCGATGTTGTGAAAGTTTACAAGATAGGGGATTTCAGCGCAGAATTCTGCGGCGGCCCTCACGTCAAAAATACCGGCGAATTGGGGCATTTCAAAATCATTAAAGAAGAAGCTTCAAGTGCGGGAGTGAGAAGAATCAAAGCGGTTTTGGAATAGTAAGACAGATTGAAGATTTATAAACTAAAAAGCGTTTTGTCTTTACAGACAAAACGCTTTTAATTATTTTTCTACAATCGAAGCCCAAACAAAGCATTTTTCCTGATCGTAATAAAAATTGAAAAATCCTTTTTTTCCCAATAATTCGTAAAGAGGCTTGGATTTATTATTATTTTCCATTTCGTAAATAATCATATTGCCGCCATAGTTGTCGCAAATAAAAACAAGAAAAGATATTCCGGTTTCCGATATATTTACAACTTTATGGATTCCTCTTAGATCAGAAAGGTTTTTTGGTTTGCCTGTGCCGTTTTTCTGACCTATTTTATAAGCTATAACGAAAAGAATAAGAGCTATTAGAAGAACAAAAACGAACATGTTATTCCTCCTTTCTAAAAATTTTTGTAATTGAACCTGTTTAATTTTTAACAAATAATTTAAAATTTGTCAATACAAATAGAAAAAATGATCAAATAAAACATTTTAATTTTATGGACTTTCAACTTTATATTGGTATAATATAGCTATATATGAGTTTTTTTTCTTTCAAAAAGAAACCTGCTTTATCTTTTGTTTTTGATATTCGCGATTCTTCTATTGCCCTTGCTGTCGCCAGAATAGAAGCATGCGAGAAACCGGAGCTTGTTTTTTGCCATAATTTCCAGATTAAAATCCAAGATACAAGCGACCATCAAAAATATCTCTCTTCTATGCTTGCTACATTTGACCATGCGGTTCTTTCTGCCAGAAAAACACTGATAAAGACCGGCAATGCGGAAAAAATAGAAAAGCATTTCTTTTTTGTCGGTTCCCCATGGAGTGTTTCTCAAAGCAAGATGATAAAAGTGGCAAAAGACAGGCCGTTTGAGGTCAATAATAGTTTTTTGAAAAAAATAATTACAGATGAAGAAACAAGGGATGAAAATGAGATGGCGCAAATTTCAGGCGAGGGCGATTGGCGGGTGCTTGAAGAAAAAGTGATCCGGACAAAGCTCAATGGCTACGCGATCGAAAAAATATTCGGCAAGAAAACAGCCGATTTTGAAGCGGAATTATTCGTTTCCTTCATTCCGCATGAAGTGCAGAATAAAATAAATTCTTTTGCGGACATAAAACTCAAAAATGGCACGTTCAGACACGCGGGTTCGCCCATACTTTCCTCATATTCATATTTACGGGATGCGTATCCGGAGAAAAGCGATTTTATTTATCTGGATATGGGAAATTATTTAACGGATGTTTATATCGTCAAAGACAATATTATTTTCGCGATTGCATCGTTTCCTTCCGGCGAGAAAGAAATCCTGAAATCTGCCGCAAAAAGCGCAAAAACATCTGAGCATCTCGTATCTTCGGCTGCCAATATTTTACGCGATAATAATTATGATGCCGCTGAAAAAAAGAAATTCAAAGACAGCATAAATCCTGGGATAGAGGCATGGTCAGCCAAACTGAGCGATTTATTATCGAAAATCTGCAAAAATTCCAATATTCCGAGAGATTTATTCATTGTTCCAAAAAGCGAATTTTCAGAATTCATAATCGGCAATCTAAGCAAAAAAGAGAACGGATTGAAAATACGGATTGTGGAGGAGCAGTCAATGAGTGATCAGATTACGAACGGCAAGATGTTTTTAAATGAACAATATGTTAAAATGGATATGATATTCTTAGCTAAAAATATGAGATAGGAATTTATTTATTTTTTAAATTTAATTATTATGGCGCGAAAATTAATACAGGATATTTTTGTAAATAAAAAACCGAAGGATATCATCCGTGCCGATTCCGCCGCCAAAGCGGCGGAAAGCGATCCCGAAACGGGTAATCGGGGAAACGATTCATTTTCAAAGAATGACAGTTTCAATAAATTATTTTCCGGAAAGAAAAAATATCATGAGGAAATCGATGAGTTTCGCGAACAGGAAGGAAAAATATCAAAAAATTCCCATATTTTCATATGGATTATCTGCATCGTTTGCGTCGCTACGCTTTTATTTTTCATTTCATCCGCTTTTTCCACCGCGACGCTTACTATAACGCCGAAAGTCGAACCTGTTGCGCTCAATGACACTTATGCGGCGCTAATGAGTACAAACGCACAAACAAATGCGGCCGCACAAAAAAGCACAAGCACATTGCATTATCAGGTACTGACACTTACAAAAAATCTTTCGCAGGGATTAGAGACAAATGGCGAACAGAATGTCTCCCGAAAAGCCACAGGAAAAGCGGTTATTTACAACAATTATAGCACGGCGACACAGCGGCTTATCAATAACACCCGCCTTGAAACCAAAAGCGGGCTCATATACAGGATAACCCAGTCCGTAAATGTGCCTGGCATTAAAACGATAAAAGGCGTTAAAACTCCCGGAAGTGTGGAAGTAAATATTATCGCTGATGCGCCGGGAGATAAATACAATATAAAATTGCCAGATTCCAAAGGTGATTTTACGATACCGGGTTTTAAAGGCACACCTCAGTACAGCGGATTTTATGCGCACCTTAGTACTGATGTGACGGGAGGATATATCGGAAATGTAAAAACGGTTTCTGCAGATGCGCTTTCCGCCGGCAGAATCCAGCTTAAAAATGACCTGCAAACCGAACTCATCAAAGATATTTATTCCCAGATTGACGATAAAAGCATTATTTTTAAAAATGATTATTTTATAGAATATACGGATCTGCCGGACGTTTCGGACGCGGATAATTATACGATTTCGGAATCGGTGGCAATTTACGCTTTCGTGTTCAACAAAACAGAACTTGCGGATTTTATCGCGAAGAATAAATTGCCGGATTATGACAATGCCGATGTTGATGCAATCTGGAATGACGATATATCGGTAGCGGTTTCCGGAATGACCGTAACGCCGTGGCTTGAAAATTCCGTGAAAACAAAATTTTCCGGAGACGCAAATATCGCATGGTCATATGATTCCGCCAAAATCCTGGATGAAATCAGCGGCCAAGACAAATCGGTGCTTGAAGATGTCATGGACGAAAATAAAAATTCAATCATCGAGATATCTGCGGTCATAATGCCTATGTGGGAAAATTTGTTTCCGAAAAATACGAATAAGATAAAGATCATCGATTCGGTAAGGGACGCGGCGAAATAAAAATTCATAATGAAAATCACTAAAACAAATAAGCTGATCTTGGCGCTTTTGACGTCTGTGATTTTGTTTTTTGCCGGATATATTCTCGCGGAAAATTTTTCCGGAAATATCGCATCTCAAACGCAAGTTTTTTACAGCTTGGACAAGAAAGACAATGACCAAGAGATTATCAAGATCATAAATGATGCCGATAAATATGTTTATTTCGCTATCTATACTTTTACGAAAGAAAATATCGCTGATGCATTGGTAAATGCGAAAAATCGCGGACTTATCGTAGAGGGAATTACCGATACTATTGAATCAACTTCAGCATACGAAAAGCCGGTTTTGGAAAAACTTGCATCGGCCGGCATTCCGGTGGAAACACAGAAACATACTGACGGCATCATGCATATCAAGGCGATTGTGACTGATAAAGCGTATGCCTTGGGAAGCTACAATTGGACCGATAGCGCGACTGTGGTGAACGATGAGATTTTAGAAGTCGGCACGAACAATACTCTGCGGCAGGAATATCTAAATATTATAAAAAGAGTGATTGCGGTGAATGCCGGAACTTCAACTGTGATTGTTGCCGCAAACGAACCGCCGGTTAAAATAAATTATGCTGATGCAACAAATTATATCGGCAAAAATGCGACTGTTTCCGGCATACCGCTAAAAATTTACAGCTCGTCTGGCGGAACGGTATTTTTTGATTATTGCGTCAATTACAAGACCTGCCCGTTTTCTGTGGTGATTTTTGCCGATGATGCCAAGAAATTCAAGAATGTTGCCGAATATACTGACCAAACCATTTCCGTCACTGGGCTTTTGAAAAGCTATTCCGGCCATGCTGAGATAGATGTGACTGACCCAAGCCAGATTAAATAAAATTGACGATTATATACAATTATGCTAATCTGTAATAGAAATAGTTTTTTTAAAAACAATCACAACCAATAAAGAAAGAAGGGGGAAATCATGGGTACGCATGGTTATACCAGAGGTGGAGAAAGACTTCCTGTCGTTCGCGAGTACAAAGATTCGGATGAAAAATATAAAAATTTTCCTGAACAACAAAAAAAGGAACGTTCGGTTGAGTTAAGGTCATCTAGTATTTATCCCGGCGTATACGATAGAGTAATCGTAGAGCGTCGTGCGTACAATCCAGATGCTCCGCATCCGGACAACCGTGATTGGTAGTATGAATTCGCAATAAATTCTAATAATGGCACCATCAAAAGATGATGCCATTTTCAATTTTATAAAACAGATTGACTCTCTTCTTATAATTTGTTAATATAAACTGTTGTTAATTAAAGATGTCAATACCAAATAAAATCAAGGAAACAGCCATGGGCACAGTGCTAGAAGCATTTCCAAACGCACTTTTCAAAGTGAATATGGATAATGCAAAAGGAGAATTGCTCTGCTACTTGGCCGGCAAAATGCGGCTTCATCGGATAAAAATATTGATAGGCGACAGGGTGGAAGTTGTGCTTGATGAATATGGCGGAAAAGGCAGAATAACGAGGAGATTTTAGAAAAATAATGAGCGGAGCGAATTAATTTTCTGCCCCGTGCAGTAAAAATCTTTCAGATTTTATCGCGCTAAAGCACGATACTGCACAGGGTGATGATTTTAAAACTCGCTTTGCTCCTAATAAAATCAATCATGAAAGTAAAAGCATCAGTAAAAAAAATTTGCGCCAAATGCAAGATGGTCAGGAGAAAAGGCAGGGTTCATATCGTCTGCGCTTCAAATCCAAGGCATAAGCAAAGGCAAGGTTAAAATAGGTTGATTTTTTATAAAGGAAATGCTAATATAGCGGTTCTTGTAATTTTATGCGTATCGCAGGCATCACAATTCCAGACAACAAAAGATTGAAGGTGGGACTGACGGTGCTCTATGGCATCGGTCTTCCGCTTGCCCGAAAGATACTTGATGAAGCAAAAGTTAGTCAGGATAAAAAACCGGCAGAACTTTCAGCCGCCGAAGAATCAAAAATCAGGAAAATCGTGGAGGAAAGGAAAATCGAAGGTGACCTGAAAAGGGAAGTTGCCGGAAATATAAAACGGCTTAAGGACATCAAAAGCTATCGAGGCACACGCCATATGAAAAAACTTCCTTCTCGCGGCCAGAGGACAAAAACCAATTCAAGGACGCTTCGCGGCAACACCAGAAAGACCATGGGAACGGGCAGAAAAGCGGCGGAAAAGAAATAATCATAAAATAAAATAATATACAAAACGAACAATGGGTAAGAAACGAATTGTAAAAACAGATCTGCCTGCCGGCAAGGCAGGAGATGCGAAGGATACTGCGAAAGCGGCTCCCGAAATAAAGAAAACGTCAAAGAAAAAAATTGATGCGGGTATTTTTCATGTCCAATCGACATACAACAATACAATGGTTCTTCTTACCGATAAAACGGGCAATGCGCTTTTAGCTTCTTCCGCGGGAGCCCTTGGATTCAAGGGGGCAAAAAAAGGCACGCCATTTGCAGCCGCAAAAGTCGGCGAAATGCTCGGTGAAAAAGCAGCCGATTTCGGGCTCAAAGAAATCGATGTCGTGGTTAAAGGAGTCGGTTCGGGAAGGGAATCCGCGATACGAGGTTTCATATCGAAAGCCAATGTGAATATCGCCAATATCAAGGACGAAACGCCGGTTCCTCACAACGGCCCAAAGCCGAAAAAGCCAAGAAGAGTTTAGAAAAATAATGAGCAAAGCGAATATATTTTTCAAACCCCGTGAAATAGGGGTAAAAGAAAATAAAAATAACATTAAAAGTTTAATTATGAATAAATAACAAGCAAAATTTTAAAAACATTATTTCACGGGGTGATGATTTTTATATTCACTCCGTTCATTAAAAATCAACCATGATAACGGGGAAAAGATACAAAATAGCGAGAAGATTGGGACCGAGCGTTTTTGACAAGACGCAAAGCAAAAAATTTGTCTTAAGATCCGATTCGAAAGATACAAGACCGAAAAAAAGAGCCGGATCGGATTTTGGCGTAAAACTTTTGGAAAAACAGAGAGCCAGAGTCACTTACGGCATAGGCGAAAATCAATTTAAGAATATCGTTGAAAAAATAATCAAAAAAAGAACGGCAAATATGAATGACGCTCTCATTATTGCGCTTGAAACAAGGCTGGATAATGCGGTCTACAGATTGGGTTTTGCTCCGACGCGCCAAGCTTCACGCCAGATGGTCAGCCACGGGCATATCAACGTAAACGGAAAAAGGCAGACAATTCCTTCGTCCAACGTTTCTGTCGGCGACATTATATCAATACGGGAAGGCAGCCAGAAAAAAATGTTATTCAATGATTTGAATGAACGGCTGAAAGAGCGGAAGATTCCCTCATGGCTTGCTTTGAATGCGGAAAAAAAGGAAGCGAAAGTCCAAGGTCTGCCGAAAATCGCTCTGAACGAACTTTCGTTTGACGTGTCGTCGATATTCCAGTATTACAGCAGATAAAAAATTAATTTTAATGATTTAATTTTATTAATTTTAAAAATAAAAAATATGTCCGATCAATATAAAATATTATTGCCTTCAAAGCCGAGAATCGTTTCAGAAGAGGGGAATTCCGGCTCTTACGAAATAGATGGCCTCTATCCGGGATACGGGCACACACTCGGGAATTCTCTCCGAAGAATCATTCTTTCCTCCATACCGGGAATTGCCGTGACATCGGTAAAAATTGCCGGAGTTGACCATGAATTTTCAACGATTAACGGTGTGAAAGAGGACGTAATCAATATAATCCTGAATTTGAAAAAAGTCAGATTTAAGACGGTGAACGACGAACCTTACACGGTGGAATTGAAGGCAAAAGGCGTAGAGGACGTGACCGCTGCGAATATAAAAGTGCCTGGCCAGGTTGAAATCTTAAATCCTGACCAGCATATCGCTGCTATTACCGACAAAAATGCAGAGCTTTCGATAGAAATCAGAATCCAGAAAGGCCTCGGATTTGTGCCAAAGGAAACTATCCAAAAAAATAAAATGGAGATAGGAATGATCGCTCTTGATGCCATTTTCACTCCGATAAGGAGAGTGAATTATGACGTTGAAAATATGCGCGTTGGCGACAGAACTGATTTTAACAAGCTCAAGATTTCCATAGAAACCGACGGCTCAATCACGCCGAATGAAGCTCTTGAAAAATCCATATATATTATGATAGAACAGTTGAAGGCCATTGTCGGTTTTGAGGAGCCGATGGAGGAAAAAGGGGAGAAAGAGGACAAAAAATCTTCAGGCGGCGAAAAAGAAGTTGATTCGGAATTCCTGAAAACAAGGATTGAGGGTTTGGATTTGTCCGTAAGGACGGTCAACGCGCTTTCAAACGCGAATATAAGGACTGTCGGGGGCCTGGCAAAGAAAAAAGAAAAGGATCTTTCCGATATTGACGGACTTGGCGCGAAGGGAATCCAGGAAATCAAAAAAGCTCTGTCAAATTTTGGAATCACGCTGAAATAAAATAATTTTATGTTGCATAGGAATAAAAACAAACAATTAAGCCGGACAAGAAATCAGAGAAACGCGCTTCTAAAGACGCTTGTCGTTTCTCTTGTCCGAGACGGAAAAATCAAGACCACGCAAATCAAGGCAAAAGTCCTGAAATCTTTCATTGAAAAGCTTATTACCAAAGGCAAAGGAGGCGGTTTGAATGCGCGGAAGCTTCTTGCAAGCAAAGTCGGTCCGGCTACAGCGAAAAAAATAGTAAAAGAAATATCGCCGAAATATAAAGACAGAAATGGCGGCTACACCAGAGTCGTAAAATTAGAAAGGCGGTTATCCGATGGCTCATATATGGCCCAGATAGAATTTGTATAATAAAAAATATGAATAACGAAAAGAAAATTTACAAAATAGATGCGGCGGGGGAAAAAATAGGTAGGATAGCCACGAGAGCCGCCGGTTTGCTTACCGGTAAAAATCTTGTCGAATATGCCAGAAATAAAGTTTTCAATACGCAAGTCATAATAGAAAATGCGTCAAAACTCGATATTTTTGAAGGTAAGCTGAAAAATATGTACAAAAGATATTCGGGATATCCCGGAGGCCTTCATGAAAAAAGCATGGAGCAGATCATAGGTAAAAAAGGCAAAAGCGCGGTGCTCAAACTTGCCATTGCCGGCATGCTTCCTCACAATAAGTTGAAATCAAGAGTTATCAGGAATTTGATTATCAAGGAATAATTAATTAATCCAATATGGCGGAAAAAGAAGCAAAAAAAGAAAAAATCGCAAAAGCAAAGCCGGTGGCGGAAAAATCCGCCAGATATACCGAAGCGGTCGGCAGAAGAAAGACCTCGGTTGCGAGAGTCAGAGCCACTCCTTCAGCAAAAGGATCGGTTATTATCAATGACGGAAAAAGTGTCAATGATTATTTCAAAATAGAAGCGCAGCGTATCATAGCGCTTGAGTCGTTGAAAAAAGCGGGCAAAGAAAATCATCTGGCGATAACCGCGATGGTAAGCGGCGGGGGAATCAATTCGCAGGCGGAAGCTTTGCGCCACGCAATCGCAAGAGTCCTCATCAAGATTGAGCCGGAGCTCAGGAAAGATTTGAAAAAAGCAGGATTTCTAAAAAGAGATCCCCGGGCAAAAGAAAGAAGAAAATTCGGTTTGAAAAAAGCAAGAAAAGCTCCGCAATGGTCAAAGAGATAAAAAATTTTCTGCCTGTTGATAAAAACCCCGAGGTTAAACCTCGGGGTTTCATATTTGACTTTATCGGATTTTAGAGTAATGTCATATACAGAATCTACAGGATTTTCAGTTCTTAGACATCAAAATCTCATTTTTCAGAAGGAGATAAAAAATGCTTGACACAAAGTTCACCGATAAAGATAAAGAAATTGCCAAAAGATTATGGGTGGCTATTGATTTTGCAAGAGACCCCAAATTCGATCAATCACCGGCAACTTTACCGTATTATTTAACGAAGATGATCAATAATTTTTCGGATATTGGCGTCGTTTTGAAATTCAATTCACTGCTTCGCTTCTGGGGATGGACTCTGTATAATTATTTGAAAAAACAGCATGATTTTAAAATATGTGCTGATTTCAAACTGAATGATGTTTCCGATGCTATGCGCGACGATGCCTCTTTTTGGACCGTTCTTAAACCTGATGTAATGACAGTAATGTGTTCGTCAGGCAAGGATGGCATGAAGGCAGTGAGGGAAACATTTTCCAATGAGACGAAAATTTTTGCCATACCGGTACTAACAGGTTATACGAAGGAAAATCATTACAAAACTTTTGGCTGCAACATTCGCGATGCTATTTTGCGTTTTGCCGGCCAAGCTGCCGAAGCGGGGATAGACGGGCTTATCATGGCTCCAAAAGAGATCTCGATAATCCGCAAGGAATTTAAAGATCGATTTATCATTACGGCGGCTGGGATTCGTCCTCCGGGGTTTTCTGTTCCTAACGATGATCAAGGTTTTGACAGGATTGGAACTCTGGAAGAAGCGGTTTATCTTGGAGCCAATAATTTTATTGTCGGAAGATATATTACCAGGTCGGATAATCCGAGGGAAACGGCAATGGCAATGATTCAAGAAATCAAAGATATGGTTTCCTGAGGAATTTCTGAATGAAATTTTTGGATTCGGGCCGCGCGGGTTTTTGACGCGCGGCTTTTTTGTTTATTCCAAACCCCGAGGTTAAACCTCGGGGTTTTTATCAACAGGTAATTTTCATATGAATATCGTAAGCGCATGATATTATGGCGATAATGCTCGTTTCAAACAATTTTAAATGAAATTTAAGAAATTTCATTTATTAATATTTTGCCTGATATTTTTTGGATTTTTATTTCAATTCCGTTATTCTTTTGCTGAAGTTATTTTTCAAATTTCTCCATTAGATTATTCTTCATTTGTAGGTCAAGAAGCAATTGCCTCTAATTATTACAGAGGTTTTTATTCTTGGATTTGCACCGCTACAAACGGTTGTCCCATTGGCAGCACTATCTACAATGTCGGGGTGTGGCTGACAAAGGTCGGGAATCCGGACGGATTAGCGATGCAGGAAAATCAAAACTTTATGAGCACAAATTTTAATTCAGTATCAAATATTGTTGATGCCTCCGATATTCCCAGCGATAATTCAAAGTTAATTTATTTTTATTTTCCACAAGGCGTTACGTTAACTGAAACGACTGCCTTTAACCTTTTTATCTCAACAAATTCAAACATTATATATCCGAACGATTTTTATTATATAAAAGTATGGAATGGTCTGTACGGGGAGGATGATTATACTTATCCGCAAAGCTGGTGTTTTTCCAACTGGGGATGCGCAAGCTCTCGGCCATTCATTTCTCTGGAATCAACTTCTACCGATCTTTTCGCTAAACCGAAAATTACTCTTCTCGGTGATAATCCATTAAAAATTTCAGCAAGCACCGCTATGGCTTATACAGATCCCGGCGCAACGGCCCTAGATAATCTCGGTAACGACATTACCGCAAACATATCGGTATCAAATAATGTCGATATCACTGCGACCGGAACTTACACTGTCGTTTATACCGTATCGGATAAAACCGGTAATATTGCTTCATCAACTAGAGTTGTGGATGTTGTTGCGCCTGATGCGCCGGAAGCCAAACCAACTTGCTGTTCAAATGTTTTGTTTATTCCGGGGCTTGAAGCGAGCAGATTGTACGATGAAGATGGAAATCAAATCTGGGAGCCGGGAATTCTTGAAGATAATTCACAACTTGATTTGGATGAAAGCGGTACGCCGATTCGCGATGATATTTATACCAAAGATGTTATTGATAACGCGTACGTGCCCGTGCTTGGTAATATTTATAAATCTTTCATCGCCAAAATGAATGAGATGAAATCTGCCGGGACGATCAATGACTGGTCTGCGGCGCCGTATGATTGGCGATTGTCGCTTGACGAGATTTTGAATAACGGAAACGAGGATTCCGCCGGAGATATTTATTATTCCGGAGACAATGGCTCAACTTCAAGCCCGTATATCATCACAGAGCTTCGCCGTCTTGCTGAGAGTTCTCAGACGGGCAAAGTGGCGATTATCGCGCATTCAAACGGCGGGCTTGTGGCAAAAGCTCTGACGGACGCGCTCGGTTCCGATGCATCAAAACTTATTGACAAGATTATTTTTGTCGCCGTGCCGCAAGTCGGAACGCCGAAAGCGATTGGCGCGATTCTCCACGGTTTTGATTCCGGTTTGCCGATTTCGTGGTTTGGATTTTATTTCTCACCTGAAGACGCAAGAAATCTTGGAGAAAATATGCCGTCAGTTTACAACTTGCTTCCGTCAGCCGATTATTTTTCAAATGTGAGCGACCCTGCAGTGACTTTTGATAATTCGGATTTTCTTGCGCCATGGCGGAAAAAATATGGCAATAAGATTTCATCAGAAAATAAGCTGGAAAATTTTCTGGACGATCAATCGCGGCCGGCCTTGCTGGCATTAGATTCGCTTGCTTTTCCAATTTCTGCGAATAAAAATCTCTTGAATGATGCGCAAAATCTTCACGACAGCGAGCTTGATGATTGGACTTTGCCTTCGGGAGTCGCGCTCACCGAGATTGCCGGATGGGGAGAGGATACGGTCAAATCAATAAATTATTACGAAGGATACGAACTTGATTGTCCTATTTTAAGTATTTTTTCTCTCTTCTGCGCTACTATAAAACCGACGCTTGAATATGATCCCATTATGACTTCAGACGGCGATGGCACAGTTGTCACGCCAAGCGCGCTTTGGATGGCGACTTCAACTGAAGTAGGAAGGTATTGGGTGAACTTAAATCAATATAATGCAGATAATCTTAATATACAAAATGGTTTAGGATTACTTCCTTTTAAACATGCCGATATTCTTGAAGTGCCAAATCTTACTGATTTCATTAAAAATATAATTATGCAAAATTCGGATTCATTGCCACAATATATTTCCACTTCATCGCCTCTGGATACCGACATTAAAAAACAGCTTCACTTCATTCTTCATTCGGGCGGATCTTCCGGCGCATCTCTCGCCGTCTATGACAACCTTGGCAATCTCACGGGCTTTTCCACAACAAGCAATCTCGTGATGGAAGAAATTCCTGATAGCGATTATCAGACACTCGGATACGTCACATATATCAGTGTTCCGGCAAATATCGCGGCGCATGCAGTGGTGCATAGAGGCGGAAAAAGCGGAAGCAGTGGAAATAACGGAAGCGAATCATTCACTCTCAATATTCAAGAAACTGAAAGTGAAACAATAATCGCTTCCACCACTTTTGCGGCGGTGCCTTCAGGCGTAAGTACGACTGCAACGATTGATATTCCCGCGGATGCAAACGGCGGCATTGCAAGCAGTTCGCCTTTGGTCGTGGATGAGAACGGCAATGGAGAAGCAGAAATCACAATACAGCCGATTCTCAATAGCACAGTATTGCCGGATTTTGCCACGACGACTCTTGCCACAACAACAGATGAATCAAATGATAATCAAAGCAATAATCAAAATAATCAAACTAATGGCAATCAAAATGAAACAAACCAAATTAGCGCTGGTATTGGCGCCGGTTCTTCATATTTTGCTCCTTTGCCGCTTGCTAACAATGAAACATTTTCTGCAATCATAATTCCTGATGTTGTGAATGCGCTGAATAAAATTCAGCCGGTAAAACAAATCGCTAATTCTGGAACTATTTTGCCGAATCCAGTTTCAGTCGGCGCAAATAATACAAATCCATATTCCGTTATAAAAACCGTTTCAAATACAAATTCAAGCGCTAGAAATGCTATTGCCGCAGCCATAAGCGCAAATCCAATCGCTTCAAGCATAAGCGAAGCAGCGGTTGGCAATTTTCCCATCAGTGTTAAGATACTTATTGTGATCGGCGTGTTGCTTATCGCGCTGATTATCTGGATTAAATTTATTTAAATGAATAAAACAAAAAATATAGTTTTATTGATTTCTGTGATTATAGGTGGAGGATTGATTTTATTGAGTTTTATTACAATATCTGGTTTTTGTGATTTTTTAGACAATATTCATAATCCAAATGTTTTTGATACAACTTGCATAAATTATATTTATAACACCAGAATGATATTTTTTATTTTTCCTTTTGTTTTCCTTTTCTCTCTCATTACTTATTTTATGAAAGATGAAATTTTCTCTGCATGGTGGAAATTTACCTATAAATGGGCGCTTTTAACTATGATTCTTGTCCTTATAACTCCAGGCGGAAGCGGTTCTTTTTTCCCAAGTTTAATCAGTCCAGGCGTGGTCGCATTCCTTATGTCCTGCCTTTTCGCCATAATTTCTATTGTTATTATAATTGTTAAACTCATTCAAACCCATAAGAAATAAAAAGTTTAATTAATCTCTTAGGATTAAAATTATTTCGGTGGAATGAATGTTGATGAAAATATCCATAGGCAAAAGCTCGGGGAATTTGCATATTATGTGTTAAGATAGCAGTGTGAATATAGATATCAGCAACTTCGAAGAAATTAAAATAAAGGGAGAAGAAATGTACAAAAATATTTCTGATACTTTTTGTCCATATTTAGGAAAAACAGTATCTTTTAATGCCCAGGGAATAGAACATTTAAAATTCAAAAATAGAGAGCGGGCAAGACCACCGAAAGATCAGTATATGAGATTGAAACTCATTCACCTTGCTCCAGAAGTTTTAAAAAATTCAAAAACAGTTCAGGGTATATTGGAGACCAAAAAATTTGAAACAATAAAAGTTAATAGCAGAAAAGATACTATTTTAAAACCAGTAAATTATTTTGAGTTTATTGCAGTTATAAAAAGAAACAGAGTTAAAGTTATTGTCAAACAAATTGATGGTGGAAATCTTTTCTTTTGGAGTCTGATTCCTTTTTGGAGAATGAATGATGATACAATGACCAGAATATTACATGATGGAAGTCCAGAAGAAGATTAATATAACAAAAAACGCCACAGCTGGTGGCGTTCTTTGTTAGCGTTTGGCTACAGCTTTTAAGCCGTGAGAGGGCGAACCCTCCAAACGCTATTAGAAATATAGCAAAATTATTATAAAAAGTCAAAGTTATCAACAGGTAATATGATATAATAATCTTATGTCCGAATACTACAAAGCCAATAGAACACGCAATCTTTATGACCCGAAAGCGAAGGAGCCGTTCAAATTGTCGCGGTCAAAAATAGAGCTTTTTATGAATTGCCCGAAATGCTTTTACTTGGACCGCCGACTTGGCATAGGCAGGCCGCCGGGATTCCCGTTTGCGCTCAATTCGGCGGTGGATCATTTGCTGAAACTTGAATTTGATATTCACCGGACAAAAGGGGAACAGCATCCTCTGCAAAAAGAATATAAAATAGACGCAATACCGGCAAAACACGAAGAGCTTAATGTTTGGCGGGAGAATTTCAAGGGTATGCAGTTTTATCATAAAAAAACAAATTTCATGCTTACCGGCGCCATAGATGATTTATGGATAAACAGCAAAGGCGAATATATCGTCGTGGATTACAAATCAACAGCAAAAGAAGAAGCGGTTTCTGTGCTTGATAAGGATTGGCAGGACGGCTATAAAAGGCAGATGGAAATTTATCAGTGGCTTCTGCGGAATATGGGGTACAAGGTTTCGGATGTCGGATATTTTGTTTATTGCACGGGCAAGTTGGACAGAAAAGCTTTTGACAAGAAGCTTGAATTTGACGTGAACCTGATAGAATATAAGGGAAGCGATAAATGGATTGAAAAAACAGTGCAGGATATGAAAAAATGCCTGGACGGGAAAATGCCGAAAGCGGACCCGAAATGCGATTATTGCAATTATCGCGACGCGGCAGGGGAAGTGGAACCTGTCCGGTCAGGAAAATAAATTTATGAAAAATTACGAATGGTATCAACAATTGAAAAAGCCGAAGTTTGCTCCGCCAGCGGGGATTTTCGGGCCGGTGTGGACAATTCTCTACATAATCATTCTCATTTCATTCGGATATGTGGCATATCTGTCTTTCATCAATAAAATTCCCTTTCTTATTTTTCTGCCGTTCATTCTCAATCTGATTTTCAACGTCATTTATACGCCGATACAGTTCGGCTTGAAAAATAATTGGCTTGCCGCAGTTGATATACTTTTCGTCCTCGCAACTCTGATATGGTTTATCGTCGCAATCTTTCCATTTGTTTCTTGGGTCTCCTATGCAAATACCCCATATCTTTTATGGGTTTCTTTTGCCACAATATTGCAACTCACTATCACTTGGATGAATAGAAAGAATTAATGATAATCTTGTTTATTATCAATAATGACTTGAGCTCGCTTTTTAGCTTCTTCCGGAGTAATTTCGTTGTTATCTAAACTTTCAGTTAAATTAAATAATGCTGGAATTTCAGAGTCGTTACCTCCCATCTGTACGCAGCGATCAGCTATTTCCAGTATATATTCCTTTGCTTCATTCTTATCTTTTTCTATTTTACCTATATTTTTTTCATACATATCTGTATTATATCATTAAAATTATTAATTAAAAACAAAAACCCCAATCTTTCGCATTTCGCTACTTGATTGGGGTCGAGGATTTTTATTCCTCCTCTGGATTATTTAAAACCAGCAAACGTCCTTTGGGAAGAACCGGATTATAAATTTTTACCCAGCCCCTTCCTTCGCATTTATGGCATTTTACGGCGTAGGTCTCGGCAACGATTTTTTCGGTGCCAATGCCGTTTCCCCAGCAGAAAGTACATAATGTTTTAAAGACCGGATGTTTGAATTTCCCGGTTCCTTTGCAAACTCTGCAATCAACGATCCTGCCGTTTAACTGCCGAAACTTTCCCGTTCCTTTGCACGGGGGGCAGGGAAATTCTTTTGCTTTTACTCCGGAACCTCCGCACTCTTTGCATTCGCATCTTTTAAACCCATAAAATTTTTCAATGCGATAACCACGGTGTTCGCAAACTTCACATTCATAACCGTTCTCGGTTGATTTAAGTCCGCGGCCAAGCTCCGATAAAGGAGTTCCGTCGGCGGTCTTAACGATATTCGCCAATTTATGATCATTCGGATTGAAAATCACCGAACCTGCTTCGCAAAACTCTTTCAAAGACGTGAAGTCGCTGAGAAGATCTTTAAAAGCTTCTTCCGAGCCGCCGGCGATATCCGGATGCAATTCTTTGCTCATTTTTCGGTAAAGATCTTTCAAAACATTGAAATCTACCGGAGGAACAAGGTTAAAGCGGTCTTTCAGAATTTTAATTGCCTGAGCTTCAGTTATAATATTGGTATGCATTTGGGCATACCTCCTTTTAATTTAATGAACGACTAATGCTGTTGCTATGGTATCATATAATTTATTTTTTGTCAAATTTAAAAATACAGGCCAATTTTTGGCTTGTTGGTTATCCACAGCAGATGTGATTTGACATTTTTATATCTTTAGCTATACTTTCCATAGCTTTAAACGGAATGAGTTGCGGGCGTAAAGCGCCAAAATAGTAAGCTGGATTAATTCGCAAAGGTCTTGCTTAAAAAAATAAGATAAATTTAAAGAGGAATATAGATGCCTTGAAGGGAGAGGTGTCTATTTTGCTTTGTAAAATTTAACAAACAATCCTTTTTGTACAATCGTTCTTATTTTTTTGTGCGAGACCGGCATATTTTTATAAAATTAATGAACATCGCGAGTGTAATTTATAACCCCGTGAAATAGAAAATTTTTAAATTTTCATTTTGCTAAGGCAAAATATTTCACAGGGTGATAATTTTAAAATTCACTTCGCTCATAATAAAATCAATCATGACAAAAAAAACAGCTGATATTTTGGCTGACGGAATCACAGGGGGAAAACTTCCGAAAAAATATTTCTCCAGATTCAAGAAGCCGCTTATTGATATTCCTAATCTGGTTGACCATCAGGTGCGCTCATACGATTGGCTTCTTAAAGAAGGCATCAGGGAAGTGCTCAAGGAATTTTCTCCGATCAAGGATTATGCCGAGAAAAAATTCGAACTTTCTTTCACCAGTTTTGAAATTGGCGCTCCGTCGTACGACGAATTCCAGGCAAAAGAAAAAAAGATTTCATATGAAGGCCAGCTGAAAGCTAAAATCAAGCTGAAAAACAGGACGCTTAATTCTGAAATAGAGCAGGAAATTTTTCTTTCAGATATTCCGATAATGACAAATCACGGCACCTTTATCATAAACGGCATTGAAAGAGTCATTGTGCCGCAGCTTGCGCGTTCCTACGGAATATTCTTTACCCTGAATGATTCAAAAGGGAAAAATTATTTTGGCGCAAAAGTCATTCCGGCGCGAGGCGCTTGGCTTGAAATAGAATCTGATTCCGACGGCGCGATATATGTCAAAATAGACAAGAAAAGAAAATTCGCAATTTCTTCATTACTCAGGATTTTCGGCATGAAAACGGAAAAAGAAATCCTTGGCTTATTCAAAGGCGAGGAAGCGGCGCTAAAAGTAATGGAAACGACGATTCTCAAGGATCATGCGAAGACGCAGGACGATTCGTATGTCGAAATATACAAAAGATTGAGGGACGGCGACCTTGCGGCGGTTGAGAATGCGCGGGAATACATAAATTCCATTTTTAATGCGGAAAGGTATGATATTTCCAGAGTCGGAAGATTCAAGTTCAACAAAAGATTCGGAAAGCCGATGGATGAAAAATCGCTTGAGAACAAGGCGATAATGCTTGACGACCTTGCGCTTATCATCAAAAAAATCGTGGCGCTCAATAACGATCCGGAAGCGGTGGAAGACGATATTGACCATCTTGGTTCGCGAAGAGTCCGTTTTGTCGGCGAGCTTATGGCCGCAAAAATCAGAGTCGGAATGGCTCAGATGAAAAGGAATATTCAGGACAGAATGTCCACGATCGATCCTGACATCAAAATGCCCGTGCAATTTATTTCCGCTCGGCCGCTTCAGGCGAGGATAAAAGAATTTTTCACTACAAACCCGCTCTCACAATTTATGGGGCAGGTTAATTTACTTGAGGAAATAGAGCATTTGAGAAGATTGTCGGCTCTTGGTCCAGGCGGCCTTACAAAAGAAAGAGCCGGCTTTGAAGTGCGCGATGTCCATCCGTCGCATTACGGCAGAGTTTGCCCAATCCATACGCCTGAAGGACAGAACATCGGCCTTATCTTGAACTTGGCCACTTACGCAAAAGTGAACGATTTTGGAATGATAGAGACCCCTTATGCAAAAGTGAAAAACGGCGTGATTACCAAGGAAGTAAAATATTTCAATGCAATTGAGGAAGAAAATTTCAGGATTGCGCATGGAGCGACACCGTATGATGAAAATGGAAAAATAACGGAAAAAGAAGTGGAGGTCCGTGTGAATGGCGCTCCGGCAATCGTAAAGCGGGAAGATGTTGATCTGATGGATGTTTCGGCAAACCAGGCGTTTTCCGTTGCCACATCCATGATGCCATTTTTGAATCATGACGACGCAAACCGCGCTCTTATGGGAACAAATATGCAGAAGCAGGCGGTGCCTTGTGTTATTCCTGAAGCTCCCCTTGTTGCCACAGGAATCGAAACCGAAGCGGCCAGATACACCGGAAGAATCATTTATGCGGAAGAAGAGGGAACCGTCAGCGCCGTGGACGCAAGAAAAATCTCCGTTAAGAGCGCAAAGTCCGGAAAAGAAAAAGAATACAATCTTGTCAATTTTTCAAGGACGAACGGCTTCACTCCGTTCCATCAGAGGCCGTCGGTATCGCTCGGACAGAAAATAAAAAAAGGCGATTTGCTTGCGGATACTTCTTCTTCGGTCAATGGGCAGATGGCAATAGGCCAGAATGCGCTTGTCGCATTCATGACATGGAGAGGCGCGAATTTTGAGGACGCAATTATTCTTTCCGAAAGGTTGGTAAAAGACAGCAAATTTTCGTCCGTGCATATCGAGGAATTTGTGGTAAACGTCCGCGATACGAAGCTCGGTCCGGAAGTGACGACCCACGATATTCCGAATGTCGGGGAAGCGAAGCTGAAAGATTTGGATGAAGACGGCATTGTCAGAATCGGCGCGGAAGTGATGACAGGAGATATTCTTGTCGGAAAAATCACTCCAAAAGGCGAGACTCAGCTAACTCCGGAAGAAAGATTGTTAAGAAGTATTTTCGGCGAAAAAGCTCGCGATGTAAAAGATACTTCAAAAAGATTGGAAAGCGGAAAGCGGGGGAGGGTGATTTCCGTAAAAATCCGATCCCGTGAAAATGGAGACAAGCTTGAATCAGGAATCATAAAAACTATTTATATTGAAGTTGCGCAGCTCCGAAATATTTCAGTCGGAGACAAGCTTGCGGGGAGGCACGGGAACAAAGGCGTTATTTCAAGAATATTGCCGGTTGAAGACATGCCATATATGGAGGACGGCACGCCAGTCGATGTTATTTTGACGCCGCTTGGAATCCCAAGCCGTATGAATCTCGGACAGATCCTTGAGCTTCATCTGGGGCTTGCCGCAAATACGCTTGGCTATCAGGCAATTATCCCGGCATTTATGGGAGCGACGGAAGAAGAAATAAAAGGCGAGCTTGTGAAAGCAGGTTATAAAGAAAGCGGAAAAATGAAGCTTTATGACGGCAGAGACGGACAGGCATACGACCAGGAAATTTCGGTTGGCTATATGTATATTTTGAAATTGCATCATGAAGTCGAGGATAAAATCCACATGAGATCGATCGGACCTTACTCAATGATTACCCAGCAGCCGCTCGGAGGCCGGGCGCAGGGAGGTGGACAGAGATTCGGAGAAATGGAGGTCTGGGCCCTTCTCGGATACGGCGCCGCATACACGCTTCGCGAAATGCTTACGATAAAATCCGACGATATCGTCGGGAGATCAGCCGCTTTTGATTCGATTGTCAAAGGAGAAAGAATCAAACAGCCGAATCTGCCGGCTTCGTTTAATGTGCTTTTAAACAGCTTGAGAGGTCTTGGACTTGATGTCGAACTCAAGAATGAAAAATTGGATGAAAACGAGAAATAAACAATAAAAAACACCATGAGAACAAAAGAATCCAAAGAACCGTTTAATGTAGTGTCTCTCGGCCTTGCTTCTCCGGAAGTGATCGCAAAATGGTCATTCGGCGAAGTTACGAAACCGGAGACCATCAATTACCGGACTCAGCGCAGCGAACGCGGAGGGCTTTTTGACGAAAAAATATTCGGTCCGGACAAGGATTACGAATGCTATTGCGGAAAATATCGCGGAATAAGGTACAAAGGAATCATCTGCGAGAAATGCGGAGTGGAAATTACCCGATCAATCGTAAGACGTGAAAGAATGGGGCACATAGAACTCTCAAGTCCGGTTTCCCATATCTGGTTTTTAAGAGGCATGCCTTCGCGGCTCGGACTCATTATGGGAATGTCGGTTGCCGATTTGGAAAAAGTCATCTATTTTGCTGGATATATCATAATAAAGGTCTACCAGACGGAAAAAGACAGAATATTGAAAGAAATAGAAAATGAATTCAAAAATAAAGTGAAGGCGGTTACCGACGACAAGACCAAGGAAGCTCTCAAAGAAATGGCGACGAACGCCAAAAAAGAAGTGGAAAGCATTGCCGAGGGGAAAGTGCTCGACGAAGTGATGTTCCATAAATTTTCCATAAAATACGGCGCAGCTTTTGAAGCGGGGATCGGCGGAGAAGTCATTTACGAGATTTTGAAAAAAATAAATCTTCACGATCTGGAGAAAAAAATTCTCGCGGGCCTTGAAAAAGCGAATGCAATTGACAGCGAAAAACTGAACAAAAGATTATCCCTTGTCAGATCGCTCATTACATCGGGCGCAAGGCCTGAATGGATGTTCTTGACGAAGATTCCGGTAATACCTCCCGCGCTCCGCCCGATGGTTCCGCTTGATGGAGGAAGATTCGCAACAAGCGACGTGAACGATTTGTACAGAAGAGTCATCAACAGGAATAACCGCCTTTTAAAACTGAAAGAAATAAACGCTCCGGATGTCATTTTGAGGAACGAAAAAAGAATTCTGCAGGAAGCGGTTGACGCACTCATTGACAATTCCATCAGGCACGGCAATTCGCTTTTTTCCGCTCTCGGCAACACTTCGCAAAAAAGGCCGCTCAAATCCCTGGCGGACAATCTGCAGGGAAAACGGGGGCTTTTCAGATCCAATCTTTTGGGAAAGCGCGTGGATTATTCAGGGCGTTCCGTCATAGTCGTCGGTCCGGAACTTCATCTAGACCAATGCGGTTTGCCGAAGCACATGGCGCTGGAACTTTTCAGGCCATTCGTCATTTCGGAACTTTTGAAAAAAGAATTTGCATACAATATCCGCGGTGCTGGCCGGCTGATTGACGACGGAGTGCCGGAGGTCTGGGCGATTCTCGAAGAAATAATCAAAGACAAATATGTGCTTTTGAACCGCGCTCCTACGCTCCACCGCCTCGGCATTCAGGCATTCAGGCCGATTCTCATTGAAGGCAACGCTATTCAGGTTCATCCTCTCGTCTGCACCGCTTTCAACGCGGATTTTGACGGAGACCAAATGGCCGTGCATGTTCCGCTCGGCGCCGATGCCCAGCTTGAAGCAAAAGAAATAATGGCTTCGGATAAAAATATTCTCAAGCCTGGGGACGGCGAACCGATTTCCGTTCCGTCAAAACTTGACGTGCTTCTCGGGTGCTATTGGATGACAAAAATAATGGAAGGAGAAATGGGCGAGGGAAAATATTTTTCATCGACCAATGCCGCCATTACGGCCCATGATTTTGGATTCGTCGGATATAGGGCAAAGATAAAAGTATTGCCTTCGGATAAGCGCAAATACGCTCAATTTAAAGGAGAACTTTTTGAAACAACAGTCGGAAGATTGCTGTTCAACAGCATATTGCCGGATAATTACCCATACGTAAACAAGGAAATAGTCCAAAAAGAAATGAAAAAAATTATTGACGATCTTATCCTTGAACACGGCCCTGATAAAATAGGTCCGATAATGGATAAAATCAAAAATTTCGGCTTTAAATACGCCACTTACTCGGGAATTACCTGGGGAATAGACGATATAAAAGTTCCGGCTGAAAAGGAACTGATCGTAAAAAATTCAAAAGAAAAATCGGCAAAAATTACGGCGGAATACAACGAAGGTCTGATTTCCGAGGAGGAAAAATTGAGATTGAATATTGAAATCTGGCAGAATGCGAAAGCGGAGCTTGAAAAAATCATACCAAAAACTTTTGATCAGAAAGGCTCCGTATACGATATGTGGAAATCCGGCGCAAGAGGGTCTCTCGGTTCTATCGTTCAGATGGCCGGCATGAAAGGCCTCATCCAAAACGTTTTGGGCGAAACGATAGAATTTCCGGTCATTAATTCCATGAAAGAAGGTTTGACGCCCATTGAATATTTCATCACTACGAACGGTTCAAGAAAAGGCCTGACGGATACCGCGCTCAACACCGCAAAAGCCGGATATCTCACAAGAAGATTGTTTGATGTCGCTCAGGATATCGTTATTACCGAAACCGATTGCGGCACAAAAGACAGCATAGTTATCAGCAGAGCTTCAAGCATGGAAACCGGTTCTCCGATAGCCAAAAAAATCAGAGGAAGAATTTTGGCGGAAGATATTGCGGGCAAAGACGGAAAAATTATGTTCAAGAAAGGCCAGCTTCTTACCAAAGAAGATGCCCAGAAAATCGACGAGGCGGAAATCGGGAGCATCATTGTCCGTTCTCCTCTTTCCTGCAAAACTCTTCATGGCATCTGTTCGAAATGTTACGGCATGGATCTCGGGAAAGGAACACCGATTGATCTCGGAGAAGCTGTCGGCACTATTGCCGCGCAAGCCATTGGCGAGCCGGGAACGCAGCTTACCATGAGAACGATTCACGCCGGAGGAACTGCATCGGTTGGCGGAGATATTACCCAAGGTCTGCCGAGAGTTGATGAAATTTTTGAAAAAAGAAGGCCAAAAAACCCGGCTGTGGTTTCAACCGTAAACGGCGTTGTCGCTTCCGTCAAAGATTTTGGAAAAGAAAAAATCATCGCGGTCATTCCGGAAATAGAAGACAAAGGCAAATCGAAAAAATCGGGCGAAATTGAATACATATTCAATCCAAAAAGAGTTTCTTTCGTAAAATCAGGAGACAAGATTGTAAAAGGGCAGACATTGACGGACGGCTCCGCGGATATTGACGAAATATTCAAATATGCCGGAAAAGACAGGGCGATGGAATATATCATCAGCGAGGTCAGCAAGCCCTATGAGCTCCAAGGAGCGGCAGTGGATAGAAAGCATATAGAAATAATCGTCAAACAGATGTTCTCGAAAAAAATCGTGGTTGAACCGGGCAATTCTAATTATTGCGAAGGGGACATTATCGACGAGCTTGATCTTGTCGTTGAAAATAAGAAATTGAAAGAAAACAAAAAAGAGCCGCTTATCGGTGAACCTATGGTTATGGGAATCACCGAATCATCGCTATCGCGAAGAAGTTTCCTTTCTGCCGCATCGTTCCAGCATACGAAAAGAATTCTCATCAATGCCGCCGTCAGAGGCACAAAAGACACACTTGCCGGCCTCAAGGAAAATGTCATTATCGGCAGGATCATACCTGCAGGCACTGGTTTCGCCGGAAGCAAAAAATACGAAATGATCCAGGAACTTCACAAAAACGAAGAAGAAACTTACGGCTCCAAAGAGTGGAGAGATTAAAAAAGTAAAAAAGAAAAAGTAAAAATGCCATCCTCATCCGTAGAACAAATAAAAGAAAGATTAAGCATTGAGGAAGTTGTCGGCTCATACATCAAGCTTGAACGGGCGGGCAACAGTCTCAAAGCAAAATGTCCTTTTCATAATGAAAAAACGCCGTCTTTTTTTGTATCGCCGGAGAGAGGAAGCTATTATTGTTTCGGCTGCGGAGCCAAAGGCGATATATTCACTTTCGTTGAAAATTTTGAAGGAATCGATTTTGTCGGCGCTCTCAAAATGCTTGCGGAAAGAGCCGGCGTAAAGCTTGAGCGTTTCAGCGAAAAAAATACTGACAAAAAGCAAAGATTATACGCTCTGCTTGAAGCCGCAACATTTTTTTTGGAAAGGAATCTGACAGGCGAAGACCTGCCTACCGGCCAGGCAGGGATCCCGCTTCAATATCTGAAAAAAAGGGGGCTTTCCGATAAGATCATCAAAGAATGGAGGATAGGGTACGTTCGGGACGAATGGCGTTCAATTTCCGATTATTTGAGCAAGAAAGGATTTACCGAAAGTGAAATGGAGCGCGCCGGCATCACCAAAACCGAAGGGAAAAATACCTATGACAGATTCCGCGGCAGGATTATGTTTCCGATTTTTGACGCCGCCGGAAGGGTTATCGCATTTTCGGGAAGAATTTTAAATGACGACGGAAAGTCCGCGAAATATTTAAACAGCCCGCAGACGGAAATCTTTGATAAATCAAAAGTTCTCTACGGCTATCATGCGGCAAAGCAGGCCATAAGAAAATTTGATTTTTCCATTCTTGTGGAGGGGCAGATGGATCTGCTCTTGGCCCATCAGGCGGGATTTGAAAATACCGTCGCTTGCTCAGGCACTGCGCTTACGGCGGAACATCTGCATCTGCTCAAAAGGATATCAAATAAAATTATCATGACTTTTGACGGTGATGAAGCCGGGGCAAAAGCAGCCGAGCGGGGATGGGCCCTTGCGCTATCTCTCGGAATGGATGTAAAAATTGCCGAATTGGAGAAAGGAATCGATCCGGCAGACCTGATACTGAAAAACAAAGAGGAATTCAAAAATGTCTTAAAAAATTCGGTGCATTTGGTGGATTTTCTGTTGAACAGAATTATGGCAAAGCATGCGGATCAAAGGAAACTTGGTTTGGAATTGAAAAACAAGGTTCTGCCGTATGTTAAATTGCTTGAAAGCAATATCGAAAGATCTTTTTACGTCTCAAAAATCAGCGAAAAAACGGGAATAAAAGAAGAGGCAATATGGGAGGATTTAAAAAATATAAAACTGGACGAGGAATTCCAGCCGAAAGAAAGCGGGGAAAATAAAGCGATAGAAAGGCAGATCGATTCGGAAATTCTCAAAAAAGGTTCTGTTGAAAGGAGTTTGGCGTCGATCCTGTCAAAGGAAGAAGGGCGGAAAAATGCGAATGCGGATATTTTGAAAAAAGAAATAGAAAATATAATCGGCGAGGAAAGATACGGAAAATTTGAAAAGGAAAGGAAGTCCATATCGGGCGAACTGGCGTTTGAAGCGGAAGGATATTACGGCAATTTCCCGGAATTAAAAATGGGGAAAGAAATTGATTATCTGATATTGAATCTGCGGGAGGAAAATTATAAGAGGGAACTGAATGGCTTGCTGACGGATTTGAAAAAATCCGAAAAAAACAGGGAGATCGAAAAAATAAAGGCAATATCAGTGAGATTGAAGGAAATAATGGAAAAATTGAGCAAAATCAAACAGGATAAGAACAAAATTTTATAAATTTTAATAAAATCAATTATGCCCAAGAAAAACAAAACAAAAAAATTTTCCAAAGCAGCTGCAAAAAAACCAAAAGTTGAAAAAATTTCAGCAAAAAGGAAGGAATGGGAATTGAAGGCCGAAAAGATAATCGCCAAAGGAAGAGAGAGGGGTTTTGTGACATACGACGAAATCCTGAAAGAATTCCCCAGAATTGAAGAGGATGTCATTTTTCTTGACGAACTTTACAACAAATTCATATCCGCGGGGCTTGATGTTTTGGAAGGAGGAGGATTGCTTGAAGTTAATGACGAACAGGTAAAAAAATACACATATGGCTCACGTTCACCGGATGCAAGCTATGATTCAATCCAGATATATCTGAAGGAAATCGGCCAATATCCTCTGATCAGCGCCTCAATGGAAAAAGATCTGGCAAGAAAAATATTGGCCGGAGACACGGAAGCGAAAAATCTTTTGGCAAAAGCGAATTTGCGCCTTGTCGTTTCCATCGCCAAAAAATATGTGGGAAGGAGCGCCGACCTTACGCTTTTGGATCTTATACAGGAAGGAAACCTCGGACTTTTCAAAGCAGTGGACAAGTTTGACTGGACAAAGGGCTTCAAGTTTTCCACTTATGCGACATGGTGGATCAGGCAGGCCATCACAAGAGCTTTGGCGGACCAATCAAGGACAATCCGAGTGCCGGTCCATATGGTTGAGACGATTGCGAAATACAAGCAGGTTTACAGGAGATTATCGCAGGATCTGGGCAGGGAACCGCTGCCCGATGAAATCGCAACCGAGATGGGTCTTGATGTGGAAAAAGTTTTTATGATTGAAAAAATAGACCAGGATACGCTTTCTCTTGAAAACCCCGTCGGCGATGACGATGAAGGCAAGTCCACGCTTGGCGATTTTGTGGCTGACGACAAAATACTTTCTCCGGACCAGGAGTCATCAAGAAGGATTCTTTCAGACCAAGTGAAGGAAATTTTGAATGATTTGTCTCTGAAGGAAAGGAAAATTTTGGAAATGAGGCACGGCCTTACGGACGGCATAACCCACACTCTTGAGGAGGTCGGCCTGGAATTCGGCGTTACCCGCGAAAGAATCAGGCAAATTGAGGCAAAAGCCCACGAAAAAATCCGCCAGCACGAGAAGATAAACAAGCTTCAAAGCTATTAAATTTGCTTGCTATTTTATCCACTATTGACTTATTGTAGGGGCAGGAAGCATATTGTATAATTACGGTTGATATTTATAGTCATCTATAAATTTATTAATTGTTAATTTTTAATAAAAAAATGAAACACTCTTTATTTGGAATACGAACCCTCGCGATTGCCGCAGTAGCTTTTGTGAGCGGTCTTTTAATGTTCGCCGGAACCGCATCGGCCGCTTTTCTTGCGCATACGGATAGCACTACAGCAAATAGCACTTCTACTTTAGGTTTGATAGGAACGTCAGCCACCTCTTCCGATGCAACAATTGCAACAACTTCAATCACCGGCGGCGGTACTACCATATCAATTACCTCCGTAGCTTCAGGAACAGCCACAATCATAGTTACGGATGATAGTGACTATACAGCAACTATAGGTGTAGCAGTAGCTTCCTCCGGAGCAATCACAATCGGAACTATTGCACCAAACGCAGTAACAATTAACGTAACGGGAATTTCTTTGGATAAAATAAGCCAAGCTCTTGCGGTCGGTAACGGGTATCAGCTTACAGCCACCGTTACCCCTGAAGATGCTTGGGACCCAACTGTAAATTGGTCTTCAAGCGATGAAGATGTTGCAACAGTTGATTCCGATGGTCTTATAGATGCAATTGACGTCGGAAACGCAACAATCACAGCGGAAACAGTGGATGGCAGTTTTACCGCTACCGATTATTTAACAATAGATCCTGAACCGACAATTTCTTCCATTTCTCCGTCTTCTGGCCCTACCGCCGGCGGCACAGAAATAACTATTACAGGAACTGGATTTGAAAATGATGCAGAGGTATCGACTTTATATGGTTTGCTGGAGATTATCGCTTCAAGCAGTACAGAAATTATTACAACGACTCCTGCAACAAGTTCGGAAAATATAATGCCTATTTTCGTTATCAATCCCTATGATGGCGGCATTGCATTTAACTTATTCACTTACGATGACACGAATCCTTCCTTTGGCGCTCACATAGGAACTTCAACAATAATAACAGGAGCCACAACAACAATCGGTGTTACTGTAAATGATAATGTATCCGTAGCTTCCGCAGAAATCAGTTTTGATGATGGCGATACATGGCTTCCTATGACTGAAACTGCAGCCAGCGCTTTAAGAAATTTAGCTATTCAAAGACGATACACTTATAACGAATATGTTCCGGAAGGATCGCCGGATATTGATTATGAAGTTCAAGCATTTGATACGGCGGGCAATTCCGCGACATTGAATGATACGCTGATAATATTACCGTCAATTAGCGATATTTCTCCACCTTCCGGCGCAACCATAGGCGGAACTTCCATAACCATTACAGGAACTGGATTTGTAGACGGTGCGGATGTAACCATCGGCGGCGTCGAAGCAACCGATATCGTGGTGGCTAGCAGCACTGAAATTACAGCAACAACTCCTGTGGGCACAGTCGGTCCGGCAGATGTTATCATTACCAATTCTGATGACGGATCAGTTGATGCTTTATCTGCATTCACCTATACCGATTCGGAAGTGGAAGCAGCTAAAATTACAGCGGAGACCCTCGGGACGATTCACATCGGAGATTCGGTATTGGACAAAGCTCAGGTATTGGTGGACGATGAATACGCCGTTTCTATAACCGGTGGTACAGCCGATGACACATATATTGATGATTCAGGCACGGCAATAGCGGCGTCCGGTGGAGAAACAGGGACAATCGGTTTTACCGTCACTACTATTACGCCATCAGAGGATACGGCTGATACTGGAGTATTGGATATTTCGGTAATATCCACACCGGTGATTGATACTATTTCGCCATCTTTTGGCCCAGCTTCAGGAGGAACAGCCATAACTATCATAGGAACTGGCTTTTTGGGCGGTGAAGGCGACGATGTAACTATCGGCGGCACAGAAGCAACAAATATTGATTTTGTAAGCGATACTGAAATTACAGCCACAACTCCTGCAGGTGCAGGCGGTCCAGCAAATGTTGTTGTTGCTAATTATGATGGTGGCCGAACTACTTCAGTCGGAGGATTTTCTTATCTTTCCGGTGGGCACCATGCTGCTGTTACAAGTGTTTCTCTCAATGAAACCAGCCGAACTCTTACTGTCGGCAATACGGATCAGCTTACAGCAACTGTTGTTCCGTCCAATGCTACCAATCAAACTGTAAATTGGTCATCAAGTAATTCCAGCGTTGCAACCGTTTCTGCTACTGGTTTAATAACTGTCGTTGGAGCCGGTTCGGCGACAATTACTGCAACTACTGCGGATGGCGGTTATACAGCAACCGATGTTTTGACGGTTAACTCGGCATCGACAGTTGTGTCGGGCGGCGGAGGAGGCGGAGGAGGATCACCTGTTGTTACAACAACCCCAACGAATACTTCGGCGCTTACGCAAGCGCAGATAAGCGCGATTGTCGCATTACTTCAGTCGTTCGGAGCCGATGCGGAAACAGTTGCCAACATCCAGGCGATTCTTTCCGGACAAGCAACACCTGTTTCTTCGGCAACAGTATCGGCATACATTTTTACCTCGGATCTGACTATAGGAAGCAAAGGCACGGCTGTTGTCGCATTGCAGCAGATTCTTGTTAAGGAAGGATATCTTGTAATGCCGGCAGGCGTAGCGGAAGGTTACTTCGGAACGCTTACGCAAGCGGCTCTCGCCAAATTCCAAGTTGCAAACGGTATTTCACCGGCAGCGGGATATTTCGGCCCTAAGACAAGGGCATTTCTGAACGGCAAATAAAACAGAACAAAACAAAACCCCGAGGTTCCACCTCGGGGTTTTTGTCAACATTTGCGTTTGAATTTTTACCCTGTACAATGAATCGCGGATGAAAAAATTTTATATCGCCTTATCATTTATAATTTGCTTTTTGCTATTGTCGCAAAAAGCGCAAGCCAGTTATCATTTCGCAAATTTCAAGGGCAAGCCGCCGATTCATATCTCGGCAAATTCTTCCAAAACTCCTCAAGGCCTTGCTCCTGACGAAATTAAATCCGTTTATAATCTGCCCAAAACCGGCGGAAAAGGCACAGTTGCTGTTATTGACGCATATAACGATCAATATGCAGAACACGATCTCAGTGTATTTTCCACAACATTCAATCTGCCGGCCTGCACGGTGAAAAACGGCTGTCTGGAAATCCATAAAATGTCCTCATCAATAAAAACGAATTCCGGCTGGCGCGGAGAAACATCACTTGATATTGAATGGATCCATGCAATCGCGCCAGACGCAAAAATTCTTCTTGTTGAGGCAACAACCCCGAGCGGGACAAACCTAATCAATGCGGTTGATTATGCCGCATCGCGGAAAGATGTAGTTTCCATATCAATGAGCTGGGGCGGAGCGGAATTTCCGGAGGAAGTTTCCATGGACAGCCATTTTATAAGCAAATCAGGCGCGGTATTTTTCGCTTCTTCCGGAGATGACGGCGCGGGCGCATCGTGGCCTGCATCATCTCCGAATGTAATCGGTGTCGGCGGCACAACAGTGAATTTCACATCGGGCGGAAATTTTCAAAAAGAAACCGCATGGAGCGGAAGCGGCGGAGGAGTCAGCGAATACGAAAAATCTCCGCTGTACCAGAGCAATTACAGCATACCGAAATCAAAAAATATGAGGGCGATTCCCGATGTTTCCTACGATGCCGATCCTGTCTCAGGATTTTCAGTGTATTGGTCAAGCTCGGCTAAAGGCGGCGCATGGCATATCGTTGGCGGAACTTCAGCCGGAGCGCCGCAATGGGCGGCGATTGAATCTCTCGGCCATACCGTGACAAATCAAAAATTATATTCGGATAAAGCGCAGGAGAATTATTCCGATTATTTCCGCGATATTACTTCCGGCACGAACGGTTCATGCACATATTATTGCACCGCCAGGAAGCATTACGACTATGTTACCGGTCTCGGAAGTCCGCTGACGGTTAAATTTTAATACTTATTTCAATATCGTATCGATTATATTTTTTACATTCGCAAGCGGTATCGCGCCGTTAAGCGTTATTTCTTTGTTATCCGAAGAAATTAAAATGTTCTGCGCCAAATTCTGATTTGCGGTGTACATATTTATCGTATTTTCCTTGTCACTTGTGAGAGAAGTTTTCAAAATCATCACGGAGAAAGGAGTACCCTGCGCTCCGGCGGCAACCGCATCGTTTCCTTCCTGCCGTATAAGGCCGGCATAAGTGCTGCCCGCAAGGCATGCATTGAATTTTGTTACATTAAGTCCGAGTTCGCCGGCAATCATAGGCAATATAGCGGGATTCAAACTGTCGGTTGATGTTGTCGTAGAGAATATATTATCAATATAGTTCCAGAAAACCGCATTTCCGCCTTGTGCATTTGCGCATTCAATCGCGTCTGCTTCGTTCGGTGAAAGAGAATGGACGGTGAAATGGCGGTATACCCATGCCACCTGGCCGTCTTTGCCGTAAGTATTCACAACTGTTTGCATTGAATTTTGAAATACTTTGCAATACGGGCATTCGGTGTCGGAATATTCAACGATGACGATCGGAGCGTTCGGATTCCCAAGAATGTGATCATCTGTATTTATCGGCTTGATTGAAATGCTTGATGCCTGCGCTTGCGCATTATTATTTGCCGGTGCGGGAGTATTGCTTTTGTTTGACAGAAGTATCGCGCCGGCTATCAATATGCCAACTACGATAATTGCTCCAGGTATAGATAAATTATTTTTTTCTTCCATAAAAGATTATTTTAACATATTATGAAATAGTTGCAAAAAATCATATTTTCGTGTAATATATCACGCATGGAATTTGCAGTAATCAAAACAGGAGGCAAGCAATATAAGGTTAAAAAAGGAGATTCTATAAAGATAGAAAAACTTTCCGATACTGCCAAAATCGGCGATAAAGTCGTTTTTGAACAGGTTTTACTCGTAGATAACGGCAAAGACACAAGTATCGGTATGCCATATATAGCTGGCGCAAAAGTAGAGGCAAAAATAGAAAAAATAGGCAAGCTTCCGACTGTAACAGTCATTCATTACAAACAGAAGAGCAGATATTTCAAGAAAAACGGTCATAGACAGCCATATTTTCAAGTAAAAATTGATGCGATCAAATAAAACTCACAAATATATTTTCGTCGTTGGAGGCGTCATGTCGGGCGTAGGCAAAGGCATCGCTGTCTCATCTATCGGAACCCTTCTTCAAGCGAAGGGTTTTTCTGTAAACCTTCTGAAAGTTGATCCATATCTCAATGTTGACGCAGGAACGATGAATCCAGTGGAACACGGCGAAGTATTTGTTTTGAATTCAGGCCTTGAGACGGACCAGGATATGGGAAACTACGAAAGATTCCTGAACATAGATCTGACAAACGATGATTACATCACTTCCGGCATGGTTTACAAGCATGTCATTGAAGCGGAAAGGGCGCTTAAATACGGCGGAAAATGCGTGGAAGCCATTCCGCAAATCCGCGATGAAATAATCCACCGCTATGAAAAATCGGCGAGAGTGAGCAAATCGGATATCACTGTTGTGGAAATCGGCGGCACCATAGGCGACTATCAGAACATTATGTTCATAGAAGCGGCAAGGACGATAAAAGTAAGGCATCCGAATGACGTGGCTTTTATCATTGTCAGCTATATGCCGGTGCCAACAAAACTCGGCGAGATGAAATCCAAGCCGACTCAAAATGCTCTACGCCAACTCAATTCTTACGGAGTTAACGCAGATATAATCATTGCGCGCTCGGAGGTGAAAATGGACCAGAAAAGAAAAGAAAAAATAGCTATTTCCTGCAGTGTGCACACGGACCATGTCATTTCCGCTCCGGATATAGAAAGTGTTTTTGATGTTCCGCTGAATTTTGAAAAAGATAACTTGAGCAAAATTTTAATAAAACTTTTATATTTGAAAAAAAAGAAAAATGGAACGGGAATGGGCAAGTGGAAGAGTTTTGCAAATAGCGTGAGAAACCTGCCTACCGGCCAGGCAGGTACCATAAATATCGCAATTGTCGGCAAATACTTCAATACGGGCGATTTTGTGCTTACGGACGCTTATGTTTCGGTGCTTGAGGCCATCAAATACTCGGCATATAAGCTCAAGAAAAAAGCTGTGATCCACAGCGTAAATGCCCGTGATTACGAGAATAGAAAAGCCGATTTCAAAGCACTGGAAAAATTTGACGGGATAATCGTGCCCGGCGGATTCGGCGAATCAGGAATAGAAGGAAAGCTTGCCGTCATAAAATACGCTCGAGAAAAAAAGATTCCGTATTTCGGACTTTGCTACGGAATGCAGCTTATGGTCATAGAATATGCCAGAAATGTTCTGAAGCTCAAAGACGCAAATACGGCTGAAATAAATCCTAAATCAAAAAATCTTGTCATAGATATAATGCCGGATCAGAAAAAGAAAATTGCGGAAGGTAATTATGGCGGGAGCATGCGGCTCGGCGCTTATCCTGCATTTTTGGAAAACGATACGATAGCCAGCGAGGCCTACGGAAAAAATAAAATTGAAGAAAGGCACAGGCATAGGTATGAAGTAAATCCTGAATATGCAAAAAAACTGACTAATGCCGGCCTGGTATTTTCCGGAAAATCACCGGACGGAATCCTTATGGAAATCGCTGAGCTTCCGAAAAAAGTCCATCCGTTTTTCCTCGGTACCCAATTCCACCCGGAATTCTTAGCGCGACCTTTGAGCCCGCACCCTCTTTTTACGGAGTTCATAAAAGCAGCAATAAAGAAAAAATGATCAATTCAATAATTGAAGCTTTTTTGTTGGGTTTGGTTGGAGGAGCGACTCCCGGACCGATTTTAACTGGAACTTTCGCCGAAGTATTAAGATCAAATTTTGTTAGAAGTCTTAAAATAATATTTCAAGCTCTGGTAGCAGAAACTGTAGGAGCTTTATTGGTGTTATATGTTTTTTATACGGCTGGATTTTCACATACAGCTATACAGATAATATCAGTGTGCGGAGCCATAGTTTTATTTTGGATTGCTTCAAATATCTGGAAAATAAGAGAAATAAATGCAGAAACAAAGGAAATTTTATCTTTTTCAAAAATAATATTACTGACCGCTTTTAACAGCGGTTATTGGATTTTTTGGGTAGCTGTTGGTATTCCTCAGGCATTGGCTTTTGACAAACAGATTGTCGGTGGAAAATTTTTATACTTAATTATTTTTGAAATCGGCTGGCTTATAGCAACAATGCTTTTGGCTTTTATTTTTTATAAATTCCGTCCGATTTTACAAAGAAAAAATCTTGTCGGTGCCACTTTCAAAATTCTTGCGATTGTTCTTGTATTTATTGGTATAAAAACATTACTGGGAGTGTTTTTTTAAATCTATTTTGAGTAGTAATATTCAACGCCACTTAATCAATAATATTAATTTTAAATTTAATAGTTTTATTTTTTAAATTTTCACCTTTTACAAAAGTATCAACATCAAATATTCCTTTATTCAAAAATGTTATATTCATATTACCTTCCATCATTTTTGTATTTGATTGTATATATTCATGTTTAAATCTAATTATTTTTTCTTTTGTGGTTGTAGAAATTAAAAATTGTTCCTCTTTTTCAAGGATAAATTCTTTAGGAAATGTAAATCCAAGTTCTGCTGTTTTAAAAATATAAGAACTCAAATTTTCAAGTGAAATTTCTATTTTATGTGATCTATTTACCGAGTAAGAATATACTTTGTTTTCTACAATTTTTTGTTCATCAAAAGTAATTTGTATTTGTTCTTGTTTGATAAACAATGATTCGCTGTCCTTTTTGCCATTATCAGCAATTGTATTTAAAAGTTGAAGTGTTTTTTCCTCAATTGAATTTCTCATATCATGAACGGCATATGAAGCATCTGTAATGGTTTTAATCGAGTTCGAAAAAATTATTAGCGAAGAGATAAGAAATATGATACTCAATATCATAAATATATACGATACTATAAGTAAATTTGTATAAAAAAACAGGCTGCTCAAGAAAAATATTAACGAAAAACCTAGGGCAAAAAGACTTCTAGACAAAATATTATTAGTGCTTAGATAAAATAACTTTCTTTCAACTCTTTTTTTTGTTAATTTAAGCAATTTGAGATTTTTATCTAAAAAAGCCACATCCATAGATTTATCGTTGCCTTGTTTCTTTTTTAACATCTCGTTTTCTATGTTTTCTTCTACTTGTTTTTGCTCATTTTTATAATTTTGACTTAATATTTTTATTCCATCAGGAAATGAAGAAAGAGCTATTGTTAAAATAGGCAAAACAAAACTAATCAATGTTAAAATAAGTGTGCCGTAAATTTGAAAAATAATCTGTTCCATTGTTTAATTATATATTAAGCTTACTAAGTATATTTGTAAAGTTTACCTCCTATTTTTCAACGCATTCTTAATTGTTTCTGGATCAGAATATTCCAATTCGGTGCCGGTGGAAAGTCCGCGGCCAAGCTCGCTTATTTTTATTCCATATTTTTTGACAAGAGGGGAAAGGGCTTTTTTGACCAAATCCGCCGTATATTCTCCCTCGGCATTTGCATCAAGCCCGAGGATTATTTCTTTAAGTCCCTTTTCAGCCATTTTGTTTACAAGAGCAAGCAATTCATTCAAACGGATTCTTTGCTCTGGATTTTTATCAAGCACAGGCACAAGCCCGCCAAGCACGAAATATTTTCCACCGAATAAATTGCTCTTTTCAATATTGTTCAAATCAACATCCAACCCGACAATCATAAGAGATTTATTATCGCGTGCATCGTCGGCGCAGATATCGCAGACTTTTTTATTGTCTTTATTCTTCAAAAAATATCTCCTGCATTCGGCGCAAGATGCAATTTCCGATTTAAGCTCGGTTATTTCTTTTTTAAAATCTTCAATAAAATAGTCGTTTTTTGCCATCAAAAAGTAAACAAACCTTCTGGCTTGTTTCGGTCCGATTCCCGGAAACTCTGAAAATATTTTTATAAGTTTATCTATGCTGTTCATTAAAATTTCTCTTCAGAACTTTTGTTAAAATCCCCATAATCCGACTTATCCATTGAAAGAAAAGACGATTTATCCTGGTCAAAGTAAAGCTCCACTCTTCCGGTTGGGCCATTTCTGTGCTTTTCAATGAGTATTTCGGCTATTTGTTTCTTGCCGCCGCCTTCCTCATTTTGCTCGCGATGGATAAACATAACCACATCGGCGTCTTGCTCAATAGAGCCCGAATCTCTCAAATCAGAAAGGCGCGGCTTGCCTCCGCGTGATTCCACGGCACGGGATAGCTGTGAGAGCGCAAGGACAGGGATATCAAATTCTTTGGCGAGCTGTTTCAGTGAATGGGAAATTTCCGTTATCTGCTGAACCATATTTTCATTTCCTTTGGCGTGTATCGGGGTCATAAGCTGCAAGTAATCCACGATGACAAGTCCGAGATTTTTTTCGTGCTTCAATCGCCTTACCACGGCGCGCATTTTCAAGATATTATTTGCTGCCTGGTCATCTATGAAAAGGGGAGCTTTTGAAAGCGGATCAAGCGATGCGCGGATCTTGTCAAACTCGCTGTCTAAAGAAAGTTTCCCTGTGCGAAGCTTCCAGGCATCCACTCTTGATTCTGCTGCAAGCATTCTGTCCACCAATTGCTGCGTCGCCATTTCAAGAGAAAAAATTGCGGTAGGAATATTGTGCCTGATTGCGGCGTTTCTTGCGATATCCAAAGCAAGAGAAGTTTTTCCCATAGAAGGACGGGAGGCGAGAATCACCAGATCGGAATTCTGAAATCCGGAAAGCTTGAAATCCAAATCTTTGAATCCTGTCGGCACGCCCCTTATCTCTCCCTTGCTGTTGTGAAGCCGGTCAAGCCGGTCCATTGCCGTACCAAGCACGTCTTTCAGTTCTATGTATTTTCCGGAAAGATTTTTGCTTGTAACTTCATAAATTTTATTTTCTGCTTTATCCAAAAGTTCTTCCAGTTCATTTGTTTCATCATAGCCGAGATTGCTGATATGCTCTGAAGCTTCTATAAGCCGGCGCATTATATATTTTTTCTGGATTATTTCCGCATAGTGTTCGGCGTTTGATGAAGAGGGGACTGTGTTCACGATTTCGGTCAGATAGCTCATTCCGCCGATCCTGTCCAAATCGCCGTTTTCTTTCAGTTTTGACGAGAGAGTGAGAATGTCTATCGGTTCCCGTTTTTCGTAAAGCTTCATCATCGCGACAAAAATTGTCTTGTGCTTGTCTGAATAAAATGCCTCCGGGGAAAGTACGTCCATAATTTCCGGCAGTGCCTCAGGACGGAGCATAATAGAGCCGAGAAGCGCCTGCTCCGATTCAATATTTTGCGGAGGAATCCTGATATTTATTTTTCTTGTTTCGATTGGCATGTTTTCGTTGATTCAATTCTAGCACAGCGCAAAAACCCATCGCAATATCAAATATTGGAACAATATGTGGTTAAATTGTGGAGAAAAAATTGACAGGTTATTTAAAATAATATACTATTAAAATAGATTTAAAAACAAAGGAGGGTTTATGTTTAAATGCAATGTTCTTTTAATTTTTGGTTTCATTTCTTACATATTATTTGGTCTTTTCTTGGCTTTTGTCGGAATTGGTGGAGTTAATATGATTTTTAACTGGCTTCATCCAAAAATCGGACCATTAGCTTTTGTTCCTGTATTATGCTTTGCAGTAATGTTTATTATTTTTGCGTCCTTTGTTGTTGAACAAACATTTTCGTGGTTTAAGAAAAAAGTTCCAGAAAAATTACTGAGAAATTAGCTTCCTCAAAACCAAAACCTCAACTATATTTATTTAAAATAAGTTGGGGTTTTTTATATTTTCTTTATTTCTTGTCCTTTGTCAGTGTCTTTAACTTCATACCCAAGTTTTGCAATTTCATCTCTCAATTCGTCGGATTTTTTCCAATCTTTATTTTTTCTCGCCGAATTTCTTTCTTCCACTAATTTTTGTAATTTAATATCTTTACTCATATCACTTAAAACAGGTTCTAATATTTCAACTTCCTTTTTAATATTAAGTCCTAAAACTTTATCAAAATCATAAGCTGTAGCTAATTTATCTGAATTTGAAATATTTGACTTTAACATCTCAAACAAAACAGCCAAGGCTTGAGAAACATTAAAATCATCAGCTATTTTTTCGGAAAAAGATTTTTTAAAATCTGCGTTTACTTTTCCAATTTTATTTCCAAAGGAAGAAATATGATTTAATAAATTCTTATATCCAACCGAAGCAGCGGAAAGCGCGTCCCATGTAAAATTCTGTCTTGAACGATAGTGTGCTTGCATAAAGAAAAATCTCAAAGCTATAGGATTGAAACCTTTTTCTTCAATATCTTTCAAGCTGACACTTAATCCTTCCGATTTTGACATTTTACCATCATTCACAACAAGCCATTCGTTGTGCACCCAATAATCTGCAAGTGGAGCACTATTCACAGCTTCGCTCTGAGCAATTTCGTTTGTGTGATGAACGGGAACATGTTCAATTCCTCCCATGTGAATATCAATCGTCTTTCCTAAAAGTTTTCTTATCATTGCCGAACATTCTATATGCCAGCCGGGGAAACCTTCTCCATTCTCAACAAGTGGAGATTTAAATGGCGATTTCCAATATTGCAGTGCATTCTTGTGTGTGCCAGCTTTGAAAAACCAAACGGCAAAATCCACAGGATGTTTTTTCTGCGGATCTTCTATCTCAGCATTACCAGCGCCAGAAATATTTTTATCGAGGTTTTGTCCGGATAATCTCGTGTAATCTTTTGCTTTTGAAACATCAAAATACACCGCCAAATCCGTAGAGTAGGCAAATCCTTTATCAAGCAGAGTTTTAACAAAAAAGATTATTTCATCAATATATTCCGTAGCTTTTGGCTTGAAATTTGGAGGAAGAGTATTCAGTTCAGCAACATCTTTTTCAAAAATTTTTATATATTTTTCAGAAATTTCTTTTGGAGAGAGATTTTCTCGTTTTGATGCCATTTCCATTTTGTCCTTCCCGGAATCCTGATCTGAAATAAGATGCCCAACATCCGTATAATTTCTTACAAATTTAACTTTATAACCGAAATATTTAAAAGTCCTGTCAATAAAATCTGCCATTACCATAGCTCTCATATTACCAATATGCTGAGTCCAATAAACTGTTGGCCCACATTGGTAAAATAAAACCTTGCCTTTTTTTATCGGCTTAAATAAATCTTTTTTCCTCGTGAGAGTATTGTAAAGATAAATAGGGGAGTCGGATTTCATTTTTTTATTTCAACTTTCTTTTCAAGCTTGCTCAGGATATCAATCATCATTTCGTTCTGGTTTTCCAAATGTATCAAAATCGTATCAATTTCTTTTTCCGCAATCTGATTCAGTTCAAAATCGGCCTGCGCGCGTACATCGGAATGGTATCCTTGGAGATTCTGTCCAACCATGACAATGGGCATCAATATAAGCTGTATCATATTTGATATAAAAAGCCATAGGACAAAAGCGGGAAACGGATCAAACCGCAACTCCACGGGAGCAAACATATTCCAACCGAGCCAAAGAATCGTCCATCCCATCAAAATATAAAAAAATCCCATCGTGCCGACTTTTTCGGTGATCCATGATGCAAGTTTTTGGGTTTTTGTCAGATGCTCTCTTTGCAGGATATACAAATTTCGCACCGACGGCCTTAATTTTCTCAATTCCTCCCTTGTGAGCGGTTTTTCTTTATTCATGCAAATAATTTTACCACACCGTATTTGATAAATCTAGCGCTGAATTATTGGACAAATAAAGCATATTTTGAGATAATGGGCAGAATGAAAAATGGAAAATTAATCGGATATAAAATACTCATTCTTTCGGCGGTGATTACGCTTATAATATTCGGATTTGGCGTATATGTCGGTAAAATTTGGTCCCATCCGAATACGAACGAGATTATCAATATTGATAACAGCAGCTCTTTATCTGTTTCCTCGTCGACTATAGATATGGCTCCTTTTTGGAATGTCTGGAAAACTCTTGATGAAAAATTCGTTTACACGCATAAAAACGCAAAAGTAATTACCAATCAGGATAAAATATGGGGCGCAATAGAAGGCCTTACCGCGGCATACGGAGACCCTTATACGGTTTTTATGCCTCCTACGGAAAGCAGCGAATTTCAGACAAATATAAGCGGAGATTTTGAAGGGGTCGGAATGGAACTTGCGATCAAAGGCAGTAATATTGTCGTAGTAGCTCCGCTCAAAGGCACGCCTGCTTACAACGCCGGCATAAAAACCGGAGATATTCTTTTGTCCATTGACGGCACATCAACAGCGGCTATGGATATAGATACTGCTGTAAATCTGATAAGGGGCAAGGCCGGCACGACCGTAAACCTTAAATTTGAAAGAGCGGGAAATGCAAATCCGCTTGAATTCAAACTGACAAGGGCTGTTATAAATATTCCGACTATAGATACCGATACCAAAGGCGATGTGTTTATCATACGGCTTTATAATTTCTACGCTCCGTCCGCAGATGATTTCAGAGGCGCTCTGAGAGATTTTGTGCAGTCCGGGAAATACAAATTAGTCCTTGATCTTCGAGGAAATCCAGGAGGATATTTGGATGCCGCAGTGGACATGGCGAGTTGGTTTCTTCCGCTTGGCGATGTCGTTGTCAGGGAAAATTTCGGCTCAAGCTCTCCGGAGCAGGTTTACAGAAGCAAAGGATACAATGTTTTCAACAGCAATTTAAAAATGATAATCCTTGTGGATCAGGGTTCGGCATCGGCGGCGGAAATTCTCTCCGGAGCTCTAGAGGAACACGGCATAGCGAAACTTGTCGGCACGAGGACATTCGGAAAAGGTTCAGTGCAAGAGCTCATGCAGATTACTCCCGATACATCGCTCAAAATCACTATTGCAAAATGGCTTACGCCAAACGGCTTGTCCATAACTGACAACGGTCTCACGCCGGATTATAATGTGCCGATGACAGATGCAGACATGCTTGCCGGAAAAGATCCGCAGATGGATAAAGCGATAGAAATATTAGATAATAATAAATAATATGAAAATAATTTTATTGAAAGACGTGAAGAAAATCGGCAAAAAATATGAGATCAAGGATGTTGCCGACGGATACGCGCTAAATTCGCTCATACCGAGCGAAGTTGCCGTTCCCGCCACGCCAAGCTATATAAAATTCGTTGAAGCGAAGAAAAAGCAGGATGGAATTATAAAAGAAGAATTCAAAAAAGAGTTTGAATATGCGCTTTCAAAATTACCGAACGGCAAGCTTCACATAAGCGGAAAAGTAAGCGGTAAGGGCCACCTGTTCGCAGGAATTCAGAAAGACAGGATTATAGAGGAATTCAAAAAAGAAACCGGAGTGGTGCTTTCGGACGAGCATTTTGAACTTGAAAAGCCAATCAAAGAAGTGGGGGAGCACACCATTGAAATAAAAATAGACGACCAAAAATACAAATTGGTTATATTTGTAAAAGCAGAGGAATAAAGGATCGCGAGGCGTTTCGTTTGAAAAGCACGGATATTTTCTTGCTAGAAAATTCCTCGAGCTCGCGCCGTCGCGCTCCCTAGGCTTTTCAAACGAAACGCCTCGCTTGCTAACAAAAAATTCCCCGAAGGGAATTTTTCTAAATAACATTCACAATACTTCTCCTTGTTATTGTTGAATCAAAATTATTTTTTCTTTTTGTCTTGAATTCCACTGTTCCGTCCGCAAGAGCAAAAAGCGTGTGGTCTGTGCCAACGCCAACAGATTTGCCGGCGAGTACGTCTCTGCCTTTTTGCCTCACGATGATTTGTCCGGTTTTTACGGCTTCGCCGTTATTGATTTTCACCCCAAGATATCTTGAATTGGAATCTCTGCCGTTTTTACTTGAACCTGCTGCTTTTTTATGTGCCATAGTTGATTTTTATCTTTATAATTAATGCCTATGATTCTAACTAATCTCAAGAAAAAAGTCAATCTATTGAAAGAAAAGCTAAAAACCTATATAATCAACGTCATATAAATATAAAAAATGTTAAGCTACCTTGAAAAAAGACAAAATATGATGAATAAAAATTACAAGATATTTGTTTTTCTATTATCGGTTGTTGGAGGCCTTCTGGCTTTCGGCCAATGTGTTTTTGCTTCTTCCGACGGATATGGATATTTTCGCCCTATAACGATAGATCACACAGAAGTTTCCACAAATGATCAAGCATCTTTTCCTATTCTAGTTTGTTTCAACGGAAATTCTCCATGTGACCAATCTTTGCCGGAACTTAAAAATACATCAGATGGAGGGCATGTCCAAAATTCAAACGGCTACGATATTATTTTTACTTCCGATATTGACGGCAACAATGTTCTTCCTTTTGAATTGGAAAATTATGTTCCGACTACGGGCGAAGCTGAGTTTTGGATAAATATACCTACATTGTCCCATTCAACTGACACGACTATTTACATGTTTTACGGAAAATCCGGTGTAAGTAGTTTCCAGGGAAATACAACGGGAACATGGAATAGCGATTACAAAGGAGTTTATCATCTTTCCACGCCGTCAGTTATTTATGTAAGGCCGACTAGGAGCAGCTATAATCCGATAATCAGTCACGGAGGAACAGGATGGAAAGAGCGCCAAGTTCAGGAACCGGTTATTATTCCTGATCCGACTGATAATTCAAAACTTATAATGTTTTATGCTGCTATGGACGGTTCAAACGATACTGCTATTGGGTTTGCAACTTCAACTGTAGCAAATCCTGAAAGTTGGAATGAGTACAGTGGCAACCCAGTTATTCCGGGAGAAGGTGTCGGACGGCGAATAGATGCGGTTATAAATGTATCGGGTACGCTTTATCTTTATGCTACTGAAAACAGTGTTCAGGTTGTTTTATACACCTCTACTGATAACGGACTTACTTGGTCTAGAGATGCTTCAAGTCCCGTTTTAACTCCGGACGGCCAAGAATGTTCAGACGAAACTAATGTCAGTGAAGGTAGTGTTTACTGGGATGGCGGAAGCAATTGGACAATGATTTACTCTTATCGCACAAACGCAGCTTCTTTAGCGGGATTTCGATATGCAACATCTTCTGATGGAAAAACTTGGACGAAAGGCGGGTGCACAGACATTCTTTCTTTAGGGCCTGCCGGTACAAGTGATACGTCATATATGGAATGGCATCAGATTTTTAAAATAGGCTCCACTTACTATTTAAGCTATGAAGGTTATGGCTATAATTCTGAAGGAGTAGTTTGGTCAGCCAATCTTGCTTACAGCAAAAGCTTAACAAGCGGCTGGAAAAAAGCTGGAGCTAATCCGGTTTTTATACGATCATCAACTCCCGGAGCTTTTGATGAATACCATGTGGCAACGCCAGCTTTTTATAATATCGGCGGAGTGTGGTATTTATTTTATCAGGGAGGAAACGTCTACGACCCTTATGCCGCTTCAAATTGGGATTTGGGTATGGCTCGTTTGCCTGGAAGTCCGGCAGATGCCGCTATTGGCGAAGTTCATGATTCTACTTCCAATGCAAATGATTTAGTTGCAGTAAATTTAGCAACTTCTTCAGGAGAATTTGGCAGAGGATTTGTTTTTAACGGCACTTCAAGTTATGCAAGTTCTCCGATTCCCGGATCTACGGCAACAAGCAATTTTACTTTGCAATCATGGATAAAACCTAACGATTTGGATACGCCGTTTACGTTCGTACAAAATGGAGCTGATAACGGAATAGATGGAGGTTCCGGTTATGGAATCGGCCTTAATGGCAGTGCCGGAGGAGGGGGAAGGCTTACAGCTCTTTTATCTGGAATAACTTGGCTTGATTCGGGTTCTGCATTTGTTTCCACAAGCAGTTGGCACAGCACGGCAATGGTAAGAGATGCAGGTGGCACTATTGATTTTTATGCTGATGCGGTTCAGGCCCCTCTTACGTATTCTCAAACACCGAATGCAGCGAATACAAATTTTACAATCGGATCCCTTACAACCGGGCATGGTTTTTATAACGGATCGGTAGATGAGGTACGTATTTTAGACACTGCGCTTGGAGCAGATTGGATTGCAACTGAATACAATAACGAAAATTCTCCATCGACTTTTTATACAGTAGGAGACGAAACCGCTTTAACGACGACTTCAAGAGGTCATCATAGGAATCTTGAGTATCTTTTGTATACAGCCGGATTCGGTGGCACGATTTCAGGAGAAAAAAGTCAGGTTGTAGTTTCTGGGGGAAGCGGTTCACTTGTCACGGCTGTTCCTGATCCTGGCTATAAATTTACAACCTGGAGCGATGGCCTAAAAACAGATTCAAGAACCGATGAAAACATATTAGCAAGTGTCAGCTTCACTGCGAATTTTGAACCTTTGTTAACTTCGTCAAATGAAAGTGAAGCTGAAACTGCTGTTTCTTCGGGAGCATCAAATACCGGCACAGGTGGCGGATTTTATGTTTCGACCTCCTCTGAAATGATAGGTTCGGGCTCCTCCACCACTTCAAAGTTTATTTTTAATCGCGATCTTTATTTTACAAAAACAGAATCAGATGTTAAAGAGCTTCAAAAATATTTGAATAATAATGGTTTTATTCTTGCAAAAACCGGTCCTGGTTCTCCGGGGCAAGAAACTTCTTATTTCGGAATATTGACAAAAAACAGTTTAATTGGCTTCCAAAAAGCAAATAAAATTAAACCGACAATCGGGTATTTCGGTCCCATTACAAGAAAGTTAATCAACAGTCGTTAAATTTAATTTCAAAGAGTTTAAGTAAATATGGTTTTAAATTATTTTTTCCAGAAAATCAAGCCCTTTTGGAATGATATAAAAGGCGGGTTTTTAGGCGTTAAAAATAACCTAAAAATAAAGGAAGATTTGTTTATTGCCATACTTATTGTTCTTGTCGGTCTGGCTTCATTCGGTCTCGGCAAATTGTCGGTTTTGGAAGCAGAAAAAACACCTATTTCCATTATCAATAATCAAACCGTAGTTGATGAAAGTGTATCCGGAAATGTTTCAAATACAGCTTCAACAAATACAGCGACTTCCACAGGGCAGGGAATCGTATTTGGCTCAAAATCCGGCACAAAATATTATTATCCATGGTGTTCCGGCGCAGCCAGAATAAAGCCGGAAAACAGAGTTTGGTTTAAAAGCATTGAAGACGCGAAATCCGCCGGCCTAACTCCTGCGGCAAATTGTTCGGGATTGAAATGACGAATTTGACATATCTTTTAGTTTTGATAATCTCAAAATAGGAAGTTCGTTCAAAAAAGAGGTGTGTTTATGATCAAAAAGAAACAGCTCAAAAGTAAAACTATACCATTCAGAGAAGCACATAAAATAATCGGGTGGATGGTCAGATATTGCTTAAAAATCAAAAAAAGATTACAAGACTTAAATGATGCGGAAATAGTATTTATTATTTGCTGTGTTTTGAGCGGCCAGGAAAAATGGATATTGGATGATAGGCTAGTGTTTGGAAAATGGACAAAAAAACGCAAAAAGTAAGGTGATTTACCCGATACGAACGGAGAAAGATTTTTTCTCCGTTCATTTTTTTAAATCTAAAACCAAGTTGACTTTTTTCCTTATAATGGTAGATTTTGTATCAGAAGAATTCCAAAAAATGGAGGCAAGAAATGTACTTAGAATTCAATTGCAGAAATGAGAGTTGTGATAATGGAGTTGAAATGCCTGGCACCTATTGTGAATCTTGTCGTTCACTACCTAAAAAGATAAAATTATTCGCGGTAGCGATTACACTGCTTTTTATAGTGATACCGTTTATTTTTGTGGTTTATAAAATTTTTTCGATTCCAATCGGTTTTTAAGGGGAGAAATCATGAAAAAACTAAGATTGTTCTTTGTTTTGTTTATTAAAATACTTTTTCCAAAAAAGCCGAACAAGAAACAAATTAAGGTTTTGAATGAAACAAATATCAACTCCGGTACTACTACCGGTTAAAACACAGCAAGTAATACGCTGTGTTTTTTGTTGCCAATCTTATTTTTTGTGCTAGGATAAAAATAGATTCTTATTGTTATTTTAAATGGGGGATTACATGATCAAACATTTATTTATTTCTGGGAAAGCAATAGAAACTTTGCGATTAACTCCGCGTGATTTAAAAAAAGCAATGCGATTAAGGAAAAATGAAATAGCACGAGAACGTTATCAAGAAAAACGTAAGAAACGTTTAAGGAAAACTCGCGTTAATCTTGTAGCTATTCGTGGGCAGATGGACTGCCCAAGACATAATGATTTTTGATTCAGACGGATAAGAGCGCGGAACCGTAGGTTCCGCGCCTTTTTATTTCTGTGTTAAAATAAACTTATGATTATCGTAGACGTAGAGGCAAGCGGGGTGGATTTGAATAAAAGCTCAATCTTATCAATTGGAGCGTTTGATTTTGATAATCCTAAAAATAAATTTTATGGCGAGTGCAGAATCTGGCAGGGCGCGCATCTGAATAAGGACTCAATGAAAGTAAACGGCTTTACTGATGAAGAAGCGCAGGATCCTAAAAAGCAATCCGATGGGGAATTGGTTAAGACCTTTATTGAATGGGCGCTTACCTTCTGCAAGGAACATACTTTTGCCGGACAGAATCCTTCTTTTGACAGGGATTTCATACATTATGCGGCGACAAGGGCCCATCTTGACTGGCCATTTGCTTTCAGGACAATTGACCAGCATTCTCTTTGCTTTATGCATATGATTAAGAGGGGAATAACTCCGCCCATTCTCAAGAAAAGGACTGACCTTGATTCCGATAGGATTATGGAATATGTCGGAATCCCGACCGAACCTCATCCTCACAATGCCTTAAATGGGGCAAAAGTGGCCGGAGAAGCTATTTCAAGATTGCTTTATGATAAACCATTCCTTCCGGAATTCAAAAAATACCCTATCCCATGGCTTAAAAAGTAAAGGCCTAAATTTGGATTAAAAAGCATAATTAGGATTAGATAAAATACGGCTTATTAGAGCCGTATTTTATATTATTTACTGCCCCAAGCTCTTGACTTTTTTAATCAAACGTGCTAGCATTATAAGGAATCCGTCTAAGACGGATTTTATTATGATAGAACTTATAACAACGTCGTTTTTCGTTTTCTCATCTATCTATGGAGGGCCGACAGGAGCTGTGGCAGATAATCAAGCTGCAACTTCTCCGGAACCTACGATAGCTAAAGAGGCGACAACGACCACAAACCTGCCTACCGGCCAGGCAGGAATACCGACAAACGAAGGAATCAAAGCTAAAGCGATAGCTTACTTCAAAAACACGCCGATACTTGCGGATATTGCCGGATGCGAATCAAGATTCAGGCAGTATGACAAGAACGGCAAAGTATTGATTGGCGAGGTCAATAAAGGCGATATCGGAGTCATGCAGATAAACAAATATTATCATGCAGACAAAGCGGAATCGCTCGGTTATGACCTCAATACTGCGGAAGGCAATATGGCATATGCCAAGTATCTCTATGAGAAGGAAGGCACAAAGCCATGGAATTCGTCATCGGCTTGCTGGAAAGGAGGAGATACGCAATCTTCCTCGACAGATCAGGTCGCAATGAGATAAAAGCTCGCTCGGATATTCAATTTTGAGATCCGCATAATTTTCTGCTGAAAATTTGCTCAGGACTTGTGCCGTCGCACTCCGTAGCTCTCAAAATTGAATGTCCTCGCTCGTGCTAATGGTTAGGGAATAGCTGGCTTATAGTAGTTGTGTCGCACAATATATCTTTGCGACACGATATGCTAAGGAAGCCCTTCTAACTCATTCTTTAAAATCAAATAGGTCTTCTTCGCTAAAACGAACTTTGGGTAATTTAGCATGAGTATCATCAGAACTTCTGTACCCTATTGGAAGAAGGACTTTCGGTTCCAGATTGTCTGGCAAGTTCAGAGCTTTTTTAACGGATGTAAAATCCACTGCTTCCATAGCACAAGAATCGACTTTAAGTTCGGCACAAGCCGCTATAGCAAAGCCAAGAGCTATATATGTCTGTTCGGTTGCCCATTCCGCTCCCATTTTTTCCGAGAATTCAACAGCGCCGTTTTCATAGTTATATTCGGGGTCGTTTGTAATATCAGCTCTGCCTGTTTTGGAAGCTATTTGAACGAAATCTTTGGCTCTTTTTCTTATATCTAAATCTGCACAGAACACCAATACATGCGAACAAGTTATTATTTGTTTTTGATCCCAAAAAGCTCGTGGATTTAAATCCTTTTTAAGTTGGTCATTTTCAATTACAGTAATGTGATATGGTTGAATGCCAAACGAACTTGGAGATAGACGAATGGTTTCTAATATTTTTTTTAAAATATCTTCCGGCACTTTTCTGCCGTCAAATTCTTTTGTGGCATATCGCCAATTTAGATTTTCAATAAATCCCATTTTATTTCCTCAATCTTGCTTTCTTGCTTTACGGTGTTGTGCTTGTTGCTGCCGTGTGAAGACCGGCTTGAATTCCATTCCAGAGGACGCCGACAATAAGCGTGTTCCAAATCCACATAACAGGGCCGGAAATCCATGACCAAATAGTAACTAATATGTTCCAAAGCCAAGAAAGGTTTGCCTGCACCGGCTGGGAATGTATGACGTTGTTTATATTAATGCCAAAATAACCCAAGACGATGAGTATCAAAATGATAATTATTACGTCCATTATCAATCCTCCTTTGTTATATTTCATATAAAAATTTGCTTATAGATGAATAAATAACCTTTGTCAAATTATACCATAATTTTTATTGCAAATCATCTATTGCCGACTTTATCCTTTTAAGAGATTCAGTTTTACCAAGAGTATTCAACAGAATAAACGGATCGGGGGACTTTTCCCTTCCTGAAAGCGATACTCGGAGAGGCCATAAAACATTGCCTCTCCCCTTCTTTTCGGCAAACGGCATCAAAGTTTCTTTCAGTTTTTCCGATATAAAATTTTTATCGGATATTTTTTCTAAAATTTTAGATATTGCAGAAAGATTTTCTTTGGCTTCAGTTTGAGTACTTTCTTTTTTCCAGACAATCATATTTTTATCTATCTTTGGCGCTTCAAAAAAGTACTGTATATCTCTATCAGCAACCATTTTGTCTATATCGGACCAGACGCTTATCCTTTCTTTGATTATCGGCTCAATTTTCTCTATTATTTTCTTGTCTTGGCAATTTTTCGGCAACCTATTCCCTATTTCCTCAATAATTTTTTGAGCGGGAAGTTTCCTCATATATTCCTTGTTGAACCACAAAAGTTTTTCTATATTGAAAACTGCACCGGCTTTCTGCACTTTCATAATATCAAATTTTTCTATAATTTCGTCCATAGGCATAATTTCTTCAGTCCCTCCTGGATTCCATCCGCAGAATGCGAGAAAATTTACCATCGCTTCCGGCAAGAATCCCTGTTCCCTGTAATATTTCAGAGAAACCATTTCGCCTAATTGCCTTTTTGAAAGTTTTGATCTGTTGGTATTCAAAATAAACGGCATATGGGCATATATCGGTCTTGGAGCGCCGATTGCTTCCTGTATGAGAATCTGCCTCGGAGTATTATAAATTCCATCCTCCCCTCTTATTATGTGAGTCACTCTCATTTCAAAATCATCCACAACGACGGCAAAATGATATATCGGCTCGCTCAAACTTTTTGCAATGACAAAATCGCCGAGCTCTGCGGTATCCACCGCCACTTCGCCTCGTATCATATCTTCAAATACGACTTTTTTGCCCGGATTTTTAAGGCGTATGACCTCGGTTCTCTGGCCTTCTTCCTTTATTTCCTCTTTTGAAACATAAGCTTTTCCTTCAGCAATGATTTTTTCCAGATATTTTTTGTAAGTGGCGGTATGTTCGGATTGCTTATAAATATTCTTAAAATCAATATCAATACCGAGCCATTTCAGGCCGTCTATGATATCGTCGGCATATTCTTTCTTTGAACGCTCTTTGTCGGTGTCTTCAAGCCGGAAAAGAAGCTCGCCTTTGTTTTTTTTGACGAAAAAATAATTAAAAAGCGCCGTTCGGGCATTGCCGATATGAAAAGGACCGGTCGGCGAAGGCGGAAATCTTGCTATAATTTTATTCTTCATGCTTTAAACCAAGATTAAGTATCTCTTTTGCGATCAGATGCGCGGCGTCTGTTTTGATGAAGCTTTTTGCGCCATCGGACATTTTTTTCGCGAGAGCTTTATCATCCATAATCCTTTTTATTTCCGCCAGAAGAATATTCGGCGATAAGTTCCCTTCTTCAATGACTGTGGCTCCGCCGAACTCGGCATAATAATAGGCGTTTTGCCTCTGATGGTCGCCGTTTGAATTGGTAATCGGAATTATAATGCTCGGGATTCCCCAAGTGGCTATTTCAAAAATTGTTGAACCAGCCCGCGATACGATAAGATTTGCGGCGCCTGCGGCCATTGTCATATTGAGATTGTCCAGATAATCAAACGGCCTGTACCGGTCTTTGTGCGCATTGTCGGCAAGGATGACGCTTGCGGCGCCGAGCGTTTCTCCCATATTCGCCTTCCCTATCTGATGGATTACATAATACTGTGCCACAAGGTCAGGGAGAATATTCAGTATTTTTTCATTGATGATTTGAGCGCCAAGCGAGCCGCCGAGCACCAATATCGCCGGAATATTTTCTTTAAGATTGAGGAACTGCCTTGCGCTTTCCCGCGTCTCTGCCATCACGATATTTTTTCTGACCGGATTTCCGGTAACGGCGACTTTTGACGCGTTGAAAAATTTTGCCGCCGAAGGATATGATACGGCGATTCTTTTTGCGAATTTTCCGGCCCAAAGATTCGTCCTTCCCGGCGAAGAATCGGACTCATGTATGATAATAGGTATTCTGAAAAATCTAGCCGCTACAAGCACGGGAAAACTCGTATACGCTCCTTTGCTGAAAACAACATCCGGAAATACATGGAATACTTTTATTGCCGCCGAAAAAATACCGGCTATTGCTTTGAAAATGTCAAAAAAATTGAGAACGGAAAAATATCTTCGCAACTTACCAGCGGGAATCTTTATGAATTGTACGTTGTTTTCAACGAGCATTTCCGCGTCGTGCGGAGAATCGGACATATAAAAAAGCTCCACCGGAAGCAATTTTTCCTCTTTGACTATTTTATTTATTTCTTCCGCGACGGCTATAAGCGGATAAAAATGCCCGCCTGATCCGCCGCCTGTCAATAAAATCTTCATCTTATATTTTAATTAGCAAATTTTGAAATATTCAGAACAATTCCCAATTCCGCAAGCATTATAAACATTGATGTTCCTCCTTGGCTGAAAAATGCAAGCGGAATGCCGGAAAAAGGCACGATGCCAAGCACTGAGCCGATGTTTGTAAAAGATTGGATCGCTATGATTATAACAATTCCAACCACTAAAAGTCCACTGAAATTATCGGGCGCTTTAATGGCGATGCGCAAACCCTTGAATATGAAAAAAAGCAGAAATCCGATGACGCAGATGCAGCCGACAAAACCAAGCTCTTCGGCCAGAACGGCAAAAATAGAATCGGTTATGGATTCCGGGAGAAAATTGTATTTCTGGATGCTTTGTCCCAGGCCTCTTCCGAAAAATTGCCCAGAACCAATCGCAATCAGGGATTGTTGGACCTGATATCCCGACGTCAGGGAATTTTCCGCCGGATGTATGAATGTTTCGATCCTTGACATTACATAAGGCCGTGAAAACGCGATTGCCGCAAGACAGACGGCGCCGATGATTAAAATCAAAAAAATATGCTTGAATTTGCCGCCGGCAGCCAGAAACATGGCGATTCCCGTAAGGCAGATGATGATAAAGGAATCCGTGTCAGGCTCCAGCAAAAGCGGCACAGCAATAATTCCAAGTATGACTATAAGCGGTATCAGGCCGAATTTGATATCTGTAACTTTATCTTTAACGGAAGAAAGCCAGGCCGCGAAGTATACGACAAAGCCGATATTCAACAGAGCGACCGGCTCCAAAGAGAGCCCGGCAAAAACGATCCATCGGCGGGCGCCGTTTATTTTTGCTCCGACATGAGGAATAAAGACCGCAATCGTTATGAGAAGCGAGGCAAGAAAAATAAACAAAGCGTATTTTTTGAAAAATTTATAATTTATTTTTGAAAAGACGAAGCAAGCCAAAAGACCGAGTATGATTCCGAAAAATGCCTGCTTGAAAGCGATGGAACTGAACTCTGCGCTGTTCTCGGCCAAAAGCCCCATTGAAGCGGACATAAAAATCACAAAACCGAAAACAACAAGCGCTATGATTGAAAACAGGAATGTTTTGTCTACCTCAAAAATCTTGGACATTCTGGTTGAAAAATTTTAATTTGCGATTTTTTTAATCCGTTTTTGTGCCAGCTTAACTCACTAAAACCAAAATAGTTCCGAGAATAACCGACATGACCGCAATAATCCAGTATCTCATCACTATTTTTTCTCTTGACCACCCGATAGCTTCAAGATGGTGATGAAGCGGCGCAACCTTGAATACTTTTTTATTGAAAAATTTGTACGAAACAATCTGAATGATATCGGAAAGCGAAGTGGCGACCAAAGGAAAAGCGATAATCGGCAGTACAAGAACGGAATTCGTTATAAACGCAATGACGGAAATCAAGACGGTAAGCCCAAGCATGCCGGTTTCTCCCATATAAAACCGAGCCGGCGGGACATTGAACCAAAGAAACGCCAAAATTCCTCCAGAGGTCGCTGCGCACAAAGCAGAGATATCTATCTGATGATTGGCGAAAGAAATAATGGCGTATGCGGTGAAAATTGAAGCCAGAATTCCGCCCGAAAGCCCGTCAATTCCGTCAACAACACTTGTGGAAAAAACCGCAAGCATAATGATGACGAAAAAAGGTATGAACAGCAGACCGATCGTCGCGTCTCCGAAAAACGGTACGTGGATATAATTTACGCCAAGCTTGTAATAAAACCAAAGGCTGATAAAAAAGCCTATAGCGATGACCGTAACAATTTTTATTTTTCTGTAAATCAATTTATCTTCCGCGTACGATCCTTTTCCGATTATCTGCAGTATGTCGTCAATAAGCCCTATAATCGCTCCGGCAATGAATGCGGCAAGCGGAACCAGCGTCTGGTTTCTGCTCAAAAAATTCAATTTGGAAGTCATATCGTTCGGAAAAATTATAGACAGGAGATAAATCAATCCGATGGAAAGAAGCACCGATATCCAGATAATAATTCCGCCAATCCTTGGAGTCGAAAGCTCGCCTTTGGTATTATGGATTTTTGCGAAATTGTCGTTTGTATCCGATAAAGTCCTCGGATTTTTTTTCCACATCTTATGCCTGTAAAAAAAATCGGTGAAAAAAGGCGTAATGAAAATAGCCAAAAAAAATGTCAAAGCGGACGGTATAACGACTTTTAATACATCTATCATCATTTTATTCAAGATTTAACGATAAAAATATTGTACCATAACGCGAGCATCAATAAAGTGTAGATTTTTCTTGAATTGTCCGTTTTCTTGCCGGTATGGTCCGAAATCATTTTTCGGATATAATCGGTGTTAAAGTGTTTTTTTATATATTCGTTGCCGAGGATTTTTTCAAAAATATTTTTTCTGTCCTCGGTAAGCCAGTTTCTTATCGGTATGGGAAAACCGAGTTTTTTTCTGACACGCGTTTTTTCAGGAATGATATTTTTAAACGATTCCCGCAGCAGATATTTTGTGATTCCTCCTTTCCATTTCAATCTGTCCGGCAGTATCTGTGCGAGCTTATACACTTCCATATCCAAAAACGGCACACGGAGTTCAAGGGAATGAGCCATTGTCATTTTGTCCGCTTTGGCCAAAATGTCGCCGACAAGCCAAGTATTTATGTCTATATACTGCATTTTTGACGAATCGGAAAGGTTTTTTATATTCTGGTACAGAGGTTTTAAGGAAATTGCCGTGTAATTGCCCCCTTTCCATAAATTTGCCAGTTCATTTTTTTTGAAAATTGACGCGTTTCCGATGTACCAATCCTCGATATTTTCATACGCCCTGTGCAAAAAATTTTTTCCCCAAAAATAAAAAGGCAGGCGGATAAAAAATCCGATCAAATTTTTGGGCAGCCATGATATTTTTTTGTAGGCGAACGGAGCGAGATAAATGTTGTATCCGCCGAAAAGCTCGTCGGCGCCTTCGCCCGAAAGGACGACGGTAACATGTTTTCTCGCTTCTCTGGCCACAAAATAAAGCCCGATAGCCGAAGGGTCCGCGACCGGCTCGTCAAAATGCCATGCCGCCTTTTCCAAATGCGAGAAATATTCATCCGGTCCGACAGTGATTTCCGTATGGTCGGTTCCCAAAAAATCCGATGTCTGCATTGATTCCCTGCCTTCGGTCAGCGTATCAAATCCCACCGTAAACGTTTTTACTTTTTTGCCTTTTTTTGTGCGGTTCAAAATTTTCTGCATCAAAGTGGCAATGATGCTTGAATCGATTCCACCCGATAAAAACGATCCGACGGGGACATCGGCAATCATATGATGCTCCACGGAATCCTCAATGGTTTTTAATGTTTTATTTTTAAGGTTTCCATTCAAATCGCTGTTTTGCCGGAATTCAAAAGACCAATATCTTTTTATCTCATATTTTCCGGAATCGACGGAAATTTTCATAAAATGGCCGGGCGAGAGCTTGAAAATATTTTTTAAAAAAGTTTCTTCCAGAGGATTGTATTGAAAGGACAGGTAGTTATATACGGCGTTGTCATTAACTTCCCTTTTAAAAGCGGGAATAGACAAGAAACTTTTTATTTCCGATGAAAAAGCTAAAACGGAATTTTCCTGTTTTAAATAATATAATGGCTTGATGCCGAAGAAATCTCTGGCTATGAAAATAGTTTTTGCGTTCCTGTCATAAATTGAAAATGCGAACATTCCCCTTAATTTTACCAGCATTTTATCGCCGTATTTTTCGTAGAGATGCAAAATCACTTCCGTGTCGGAATTCGTTTTCCAGACAAAATCTTTTTCAATCTCTTTTCTCAGTTCTTTGTAATTGTAAATCTCGCCGTTAAAAAAAATAATTTTTGATCCGTCATCGGATAAAATAGGCTGTTTTCCCGTAGAAAGATCTATTATAGATAATCTTCTCATGCCCAATCCCACGAAATTATCAGCAAAATAACCATCCTGGTCAGGACCTCGATGGACAAGAGCATCAACCATTTTTCTGTTTATGCCGGCCTTGTCCGGTATATTCGCGCCGATAATTCCGCAGATTCCGCACATATTTCATAATTTAACATATTTTTACACAAAAGTCCTCTATTTTTAACAAGCAAAGGAAGTAATTTTAAATGCCTTGGGAGGAGCGACGGCGACGTACAGAGAAAATTTTCAGCAGAAAATTTTCGTGCATTTAAAATTACTTCCTTTGCGAGTCTTATTCTTTTTGACTTTTTATTTCTTGCGAGACAATTATTCATTCGGAAAGTTTCTCAAGTGCAACATGCACGAGCTGTTCCATATCCGAAAACCTGCCTTTTTCGGTCGAACCGAGCAGAGAGATGATCACCGGATGCATGGGGCCGGCGTCAAATGCGATGACAAGGTTTCCTCCGGCAAGATCGGTATAGCCGGTTTTTGAAGCAATCAGCCCGGGAATCTTGTTTACAAGCATATCGGTATTTATGGCGATATGCTTTATGCCGTTTTCCGAAACAAAAGATGCCGATTCCTCGGTTGTTTTAGATACAAGAGAAGGATAATTTTCCAATATTTTCTGCAAAAGCACGGCGATATCGCATGCGGAACTGTAAGCGCCGCCCATATCCGTATTTACATCAAGCCCGGTTTCATTGAAAAAAATTGTGTTTGCAAGTTCAAGCGTTTTGGCTTTTTTATTCATCAAATCTATTGTACTTGAACTCCGTTCTCCTTCATATTCGTTAAGCGTGCGAGAAAGAGCATGAATGCCGTCATTTGAAGAGCTCATTAAACTGAAATCAAGAAGATCCACAGCACTCCATTTTTCGCCGGAAAGAAGCCCGGTATCGCCTTCCTCGGCTATATCTTCTTTGCTGATTACAATCGTGCTTGTGGCGGGCAAGTTTTCGGTAATGATGAGCCCGGACATAAGCTTTGTTATGGAGGCAATCGGCAATTGTTCATGCTCATTTTTTGCAAAAAGAGCTTTTTTTCCGTTTACATCGTATACATAAAACGATTTTGCCTGAATGCTCGCGAGCTCGGGCGAATAATCGTAAGTTTCATTCGCTGTTTGTTTGTTTTTTTCGGAAGTGTTCGTAAATATTCTGACGCCTAAAATGACAATAATTATGGCAAGGATAAAAAAGAGCGAAAATAAAATAATTTCATTTCTATTTAAAATTTTTTCCTCATCCATATTTGTATTTATGCGGCAACATTTTCTTCCTCGGAGACCCGATTCGTTTCTTCCGCTTTTGCAGAATTCTTGTAATTTTCAATCTCGGCTCTGGCCTCCTTGAATTCCGGCATATCCTCTATTTTTGTAAGCCCGAGAAAGCTGATCAGCTCAAAAGTCGGCTTATACAGAAAACTTCTCTGGTCTTTAGGATTCGGTATTTTTTCCACAAGCCCGCGGATCATCAAGCTCCTCAATATGAAATTTGATTGCACTCCCCTTATATAATCTATTTCTGCGCGTGATATCGGTCCCTGATAAATTATTATTGAAAGCGTTTCAAGTCCGGCTCTTCCCAAGTCCTTTACCAATTCTTCTTTTGTAAGTTTTTCTATCAGCTCTGAAGCGTCTTTTGAAGTGCCAAGAGCCACTTCATCTTCTTTTTTTATCATGACAATTCCCCTTCCGGAAAGATTGGTCTCAAGATTTTTAAGCGAAGCGGAAATTTCCTCCTCGGTTTTATTGAAAATTTGCGAAAGTTTTTTTATTGAAACCGGCTCTCCAAACCAGAAAAGCACCGCTTCTATTTGTTTTTCCAATTCGTTTTGCATTGTTTTTAAAATTAATAACTCGGAACCTCAACATGCTTTGTTTCCATGTGGATATCCTCAAATTTGCCTTTCTGATTGACCTCAATTATACCCCGCTTCACGAGCTCGAGCATAGCCAAAAAACTTATAATAATATTGATTTTATCAGCTTTTCCCATTCCCGAAAAATCTTTGAAGCTCATTTTCAAGGATGATTTTACCCGTTCCGTAAGTTTTGTAATCATCTCTTCCAAACTTATGACTTTATCAATTTTCACTTTCGGCCTTACATCAAATTTTGGCAGATTTTTTATCACTGCAAAAATGGCTTTAGCTATATTTTCCTTTGTCATTTTTGCGTCCGGAGAAAATACCGGTTCAAATTTTCTGGCGTTCGGGAAAAAGAGAATATTTTTTCCGAAAGTGTTTTTAATATGGATGCTTAATTCTTTGAGTTTTTTATAGATTTTCAGCTTCAATTCCAAATCATAAATATCAGCTTTTTCTTCCTCGGTAAGATCCAAATTAGGCAGAAGAGATTTTGATTTGATCAAAAGAAGTGTGGATGCGACAACAAGAAATTCCGAGGTATCTTTGATTGAATATACTTCCCTATTTTGCAGATATGAAATGAAGTCGTCAGTCACTTTTGCGAGCGATACGTCATTTATCAAAAGCTTTCTCTTTTCTATAAGAGAAAGAAGCAGGTCCATCGGTCCCTCAAAAACTTCCGTTTTGATTTTGAATTGATTATCGGTCATTAATTCAATATTTTTTTTAATACTTTTTTCAGTTCATCTTCCGTAGCGGATTTTGCTTTTTCAGGATTCAATTCGTAAGGATTGTTTATCGGTATCAAATGAATGTGAACATGCGATACGCCGAAGCCTTCCACGACCATGCCGATTCTTTTTGGATTCAGTTTTTCTTTCAAAAGCTTTGCAATTTTTTTCGCTGCAATCATAAGCTCGCAATATTCATCATCCGGCAGATCAAAAATATAATCAGAATGTTTTTTGGGCACGAGCAGAGTATGCCCCGGTTCTACCGGCCTGATATCAAGAAACGCAAGATATTTATCATTTTCCCAAACTTTCAGCCTAGATCCTTCTTTGATTATTTTGCAAAAAATGCAATTTTCCATTTTATTTCTTCTTTTTAATTTCTATTCTCAAATCTCTTAGTTGTTCGGCAGATACTTCCGATGGCGCATCCATCATCAAATCCTTCCCTTCTCCTGTTTTTGGAAATGCGATAACTTCGCGGATATTCAGCTCATTTTCCAAAATCATCATCAATCTATCAAGTCCCCAAGCGATTCCACCATGCGGAGGAGTGCCAGATTCAAAAGCCCGGAGCATATGGCCAAAATTTCTTTCAATTCTTTCGTTCTCATATCCCATTATCTGAAAAACTCTTTTTAATGCCTCCGATTTGTGATTTCTGATGCTTCCACCGCCAATTTCATTTCCGTTTAAAGTAATGTCGTATTGCGCTGCAACAATTTTTTCTATATTTGTTTTGTTCATCAGATCATTAAAACATTCCGGTTTTGTTCCGGAAAAAGGATTGTGCGTAAAGGTCCATTTTCTATCATCCCCTTTTTCAAACATTGGAAAATCTACAATCCAAGCAAAAGCCAACAAATTTGGATCACTTTTATCTTTTCTTAGATCAGGTTTGTCGGTACCGTATCTTTTCATGGATTCTTTATAAGAAATTATCGGAAAAGGAATCTCCTGGATTTTTTTGTGAGGATAAAGTTTTTGAATGGATTCAATAAGGGCTTTTTCGTTCACACTCATCACATCTTCTTCTGTGGCAAAACTCATTTCCAAATCCATCTGTGTGAATTCGGGTTGTCTGTCGCCTCTTGAATCCTCGTCTCTGAAACATCTTGCGAACTGGAAATATTTTTCAAAACCCGCGGACATCAGAAGCTGTTTATACTGCTGGGGGGATTGCGGAAGAGCAAAAAACTTTCCCGTTTCAAGCCGTGACGGCACAATGAAATCTCTTGAACCTTCCGGTGTGGAAGCTGTCAGATCCGGAGTTTCTATTTCCGTAAAACCTTCTTTTTCAAAAATATTTCTCAAACACTGTATAAGTTTGAACCTGTTGCGAATATTTTTCTGCATCCTCGGTCTTCTAAGGTCCATATATCTGTATTTGAGGCGTGCATCTTCGCCGATATCTCTGCCGTCGCCTCGAACATCTATCGGAGGAACGCCTGCTTCATTTAAAACTGTCATGGAAAGCATTTCAACTTCTACCGTGCCATTCGCTTCATCTTTGTTTATCATTTTTTCCGGCCTAGCATTTACTTTTCCCGTAACTTCCACTACCCATTCCGGTCTCACTGTATTTGCAAGTTCGTGAGCTTCTTTATGATTCGGCAAAGCTACCATCTGAACTTTTCCTGACATGTCTCGCAAGTCAATAAAAATAAGCTTGCCGTGGTCGCGTCTGACATCCACCCAGCCGGCAATTTTCACTTCTTCTCCGACTTTCTTATTCAATTCCCCGATATATGTTCTTTTCATGGTATTTTTATTCATTTTTAAAATAATCCAAAAACATTTTTTCCTTCACTTTTTTCAAAGTTTCTTTTGCTACTTTCTTAGCTTTTTTTGTACCTTCTAAAAGTATCTCCTGAACTATTCTTGGATTATCTTCATAATATTTTCTCCTCTCTCTTATGGGCTCTAATTTCTCTATTATACTTTCTGCTAATATCGGTTTTAGTTCAGAATATTTTATTGTGTCAGTATCATATTCTTTTTTGAGTTTTTCAACCAATTTTTTGTCATCGGAAAACTGTTCAAAAAGTGACAATAGATTCTGCCCACCTACCTTTCCTGTAAGCGCTCCTTTTATTTTTTCTCTGATGCTTTCCGGAGAATCAGTGAAAGTTATTGAATTGTCAGCGCTCTTTCCCATTTTTTTTCCATCCATACCCAAAACTCTAGGAAAATCTCCAACTTTTGCTTCAGGTAATTTAAAAGTTTCTCCATAAATTCTGTTGAATTTTCTAACTATCTCACGCGTTTGTTCGATCATTGGCAGTTGATCCTCGCCAACTGGTACCAAATCTGCCTGGAACGAAAGAATGTCCGCTGCTTGGCTAATCGGATATCCTAAAAAACCCATAGTTACATCATCCTTAAACAATTCTTTTTTCTGCTGGATTTCCTCTTTTACCGTAGGATTTCTTTTTAAACGATCAATAGTCACTAAATTAGAAAAGAAAATTGTTAATTCTGCTATTTCTGAAATTTCTGATTGAATAAATATTACTGACTTCTTTGGATCAATTCCCACAGCCAAATTATCCATCGCCACTTCATAAACATTTTTTCTGACTTTTTGAGGATTGTTAAAATTATCGGTCAGAGCCTGAACATCAGCAATCATTACATATGTCTGATATTCATCCTGAAGAAGCACTCTATTTTTAAGCGCGCCCAATAAATGACCTATATGAAGTTGCCCTGTCGGTCTATCACCCGTAAGAATTGTTTTTTTGCCGGATTCTTTACTCATAAGGTAATAATATCACAAAATTTTTGAGTTTTCTATTGTTCTTCATCGCTAATAAACCCACTTACCTGCAAATCCCAAAGTTTTTTATAAAGCCCACTTTTCTTGTTGACCAGTTCATCGTGGCTCCCTTCTTCAATAATCTTGCCATCCTGTATCGCGATAATACGGTCCATTTTCTTGATAGTGGAAAGCCGGTGCGCAATGACAATCGTAGTGCATCCGCGCATAAGATTATCAAGGGCGTCCTGAATCAAAAATTCCGAATGGGAATCCAAGCTTGAAGTCGCTTCGTCGAGAATTAGTATCGGCGCTTTCTTTAAAATCGCTCTGGCAATCGCAACACGCTGGCGTTCGCCGCCGGAAAGCTTTATTCCCCGCTCGCCGACAAAAGTATTGTATTTCAAAGGCAGAGTATCAATGAACTCATCGCAATGAGCAAGGCGTGCAGCTCTGATTACTTCTTCGTCCGTTGCATCCCGTCTTCCATAACGTATATTATCCAAAAGCGTGCGATGAAAAAGAATCGGATCTTGAGGCACAAAGCCGATATTTTCACGAAGACTGTCTTGTGTAACGGTATGAATATCCTGTCCGTCAATCAGAATAAATCCTCTTACCACATCATAGAGCCGCATAATAAGCCTGACAAAAGTGGTTTTGCCCGCTCCGGATGGCCCTATAATTGCAATTTTTTCTCCCGGTTTAATCGTGATATTTATATCGCTTAAAACTTCCCGTGTCTCGTTGAAATTGAAACTTACGTTTTTAAACACAATCTCTCCTTTATTTACGGCAAGTTTTTTTGCACCGGGAACATCCTGTATTTCGTACGGCGTCAGAAGAATATCAACCATCTCTTTTGAATCCGCAACGCTTTCGGATATTCGGCGGACAACGCTGCTAAGGCCCCATAATTGCTGGGCAAGGCCAATGACATATGTTTGGACTAAAACGAAAACACCGATTGTCGCCAAACCTTTCTCCCAATATTTTATTGTGTAATAGAAAACGAAAAATTCGACAAGGGTAATAAGAAGCGACTGTGTTCCATCCACGATTTCGCTCAAAAGCCAGGAAAATCTCATTTTGCGCGCCTGGTCATCGGAAACATTTTTAAACCCTTTCGATTCGTAGCTATGTCCTGTAAAAAAGGAAATAGCATTATTGTTTGTTATCGTATCTGCAAGATATCCTGTAGTTTTGGAATCGGCCTCGGCGACTGCAAGATCATATTTAAGTTTCCATCGCGAAAAGAAAAAATTAAATATAATAAATAAGATCACCCAGCCAAGGATGACAAAAGAAATAAGCGGAGCAATAAACCATGTGATGGCAATGGAACCGACAATAGTGATTGCAACGGGCATAATGTTGAACGCGATGACGTCACATAACACTTCAAAAGAACGGCTGAAACGATTGACTCTTTGGACAAGTCCGCCTGTAAAATTATTGGCGAAAAAACTGTAAGAATGCAGGGACATATAATTGAACGCATGCTGTTTAAGCCAGGATATTACTTTTGATTGCATTCCGTTATACCAATACATGCCAATTCGCCAAAAAATCCAATTGGTAAGATGAAAAGCTACGACAATGATAATGATTACAATCAATTGATGAACTACAAGAGAATGGTTGGTACCGGCAATACCCAATACATCAAAAAATTTTTTATAAAAAATCGGTACAAAAAGAGACACGGTCTGGGAAATAAAAAAGAACGCAAAAGCGCCGTAAAACATTACTTTGTTCGGTTTTATTCCCTTCCAGAATTCCTTGATTATCTGGCTGATTTTTATGTTTTGCGATTTTTTCATAATAAGCGCCGATTATATAATAAAAATAGCCGGATGAGAAGAGAACAGCCCGGCCAATTTTATTTGATTGAAATTTATTTGATCAATTATGTTTTTAATTTTGCAACTTCGGAAAAACTGCATTCGCACGGAGCTTTGTGGCATACATGGCATCCGTTGTAATACATTTTTTCCAACTCCTTCGCAACGTCTATTTTTGCCGAATTTGCCACTCCAAACATGCAGGAAACAAAATCTGCCAGTTCAAGTTTAATCTCATCAAATTGTTTTTGCTGATGCTGGCCTAGATAATTATGAATAGCTTCGCTTACCTCGCCCATTTCTTCCGCCAGATGCACTCCTGCATCTGCAAGCGTTCTTGTATCGGGAGGATATATCTCGCTGAACATTTTCTGAAAACCGGAAAGTGTTTTTGGCCTGAGATTATTGTTTATTTTCACTTTTAATCTTTCTACAGGTTTTATTTTCTTGCAAATACATGGCTTGTTTCCGCAATATGAGCAAAGATACGGGAAACGTTTCCATACTTCTTCTTCAATATCAATATGAAGGCGTTCTATCATAGAAAACGAAAAAGCTATAAGCAGATTCAGTTTTAATTTTTCAATGTCGCCTTTTCTGATTCCTTTCAGGGCGCGCATCACAAACCGTTGTTGCTGCGTAAGCAGATCGTGTATTGAATAGTTGCGGTCATCAGGCAAGGAATAAACATCATTAACAAATTTCTGAAAACCCTTTATTGAATCTTTGTCTTGAAATTTAATCATATTATTGATTGTAATTATACGGACAAAAAAGTCAATTTTTAGAGTCCTTCTCTTTTCAAACTTTCAACATCCTCTCTCGCTTTTCTTGAAAGCCGGGTCGGAATTTTAATGTTAAGTTTGATGAGTAAATCACCTCTTTTTGAACCGCCGATGGGCACTCCTTTGCCCTTTATACGCAATATTTGGCCGAATTCAGCGCCTTCCGGAACCTTTAGCTCTATATCTCCATCAAGCGTTTTAAGAGTGTATTTAGCCCCAAGCAGAGCGTCGGAAAGTTTTATGTTCAATTCTGTTACTAGGTCTTTACCTTCCTTTTTAAACAAAGGATCTTTTTTAACATGAATCTTAATATAAAGATCTCCGGGCGTGCCGTCTTTTATCGTTTCTCCGGCATTTGGAAGCCGCAGAGTTTGTCCGTTATCAATGCCGGCCGGAATAGTTACAGTAAATTTTTCTTCTTTCATCGTTCCGCTTGAATTTTTAGTCAATCGTATTTGTTTTTCTGCGCCGAATACGGATTCATAAAATGAAATTTCCAAATCTACCGAAATATCCCTTCCTTTTCTCTGTCTTCTTCCGAAACCTCCGCCGAAGAAATCTCCGAAAATATCTCCAAGGTCAAAATCAAAATTTTGTCCGCCTTGGTTGAATCCGGAAAAATCAAAACCAAAATCCTGCGCATTGAATCCGCCTGCTCCGCCATAGCCAGCCCCTGTCGGGCCCGCGCTTCCAAATTGGTCGTATTGCGCCCTTTTTTGGTCATCGGAAAGCACGCTGTAAGCTTCACTTACTTCTTTGAATTTTTCGGCGTTGCCTCCTTTGTCTGGATGATGTTCGTGTGCCAGCTTTCTGAAAGCTTTTTTAATATCATCTTTCGTGGCATTTTTTTCCACACCGAGCGATTTGTAATAATCTTTGTTTGACATTTATTTGATATTTGACTTTTATTCTACAATGATGTACCATACACTCGAAATTAAAATTCTTTGAGTGGAGGAAACAAAATGCCTGAAATAATCGTTCATCTTATTATTGGACTAGCTGTAGGAACTTTTTGTGGGGTTACTATCAACGAGATTCCTGGTAGTTCACCTGCCTTATCGGTAGGTATTGGAATGTTGGCATGTATAATAATAACCTGTTTTTTATTAACTCTTATGTATATAAGAAAAAGAACTTGAATAAACAACCCTTGCGGGTGGCCTGCGATTCGCGCGTTTTTAGCGCGAATTGCAGGCCTTTTTGTTTTCCAATTTTAATGAACTTTTTACTTTTTCTCCTTGTATTCCGCATCCTTGATGTTGTCATCTTTTTTATCCTCTGTTCCTGCAGTTTGTCCTGGCGCTTCTTTGCTTGCTTTTGAAACTGCTTCGCCGATTTTTTGCATTTCGGTTGAGAGCGCTTCTGTTGCAGTTTTTATTGCGGTCAAATCAGTTCCCTCTTTTGCTTTTTTAAGGTCGGCAATTTTATCTTCCACGCCTTTTACGATTTCCGGCGTAACTTTTGCGCCGTAATCCTTGATAGCTTTTTCCGCAGTATAAATCATCTGCTCGGCAAGATTTTTTGTTTCAACCTCCTCTTTTTTCTTTTTATCTTCCTCCGCGTGAAGTTCGGCTTCTTTTTGCATTTTTTCCACCTCTTCTTTTTTAAGGCCGGAGCTTGCTTCTATTTTTATGGACTGTTCTTTGCCTGTAGATTTATCTTTCGCTTTGACGTTCAAGATTCCGTTTGCATCAATATCAAAGCTGACTTCAATCTGCGGCATACCTCTTGGCGCCGGTGCTATGCCGTCCAGAATGAATCTGCCCAAGCTTTTGTTGTCTTTTGCCATCGGTCTTTCACCTTGAACGATATGGATTTCCACGGAAGTCTGGTTGTCCGCTGCAGTTGAAAATACCTGGCTTCTTGAAGTTGGAATGGTTGTGTTCTTTTCTATCAAGTGCGTTGCGACGCCTCCCATCGTTTCAATTCCCATTGAAAGCGGAGTAACATCAAGCAAAAGCACATCTTTCACATCGCCTCTCAAAATTCCGCCTTGAACCGCGGCTCCCATAGCCACAACTTCATCGGGATTTACGGAAAGGTTCGGTTCTTTTCCAAAAAGCGCTTTTACCGCAGAAACAATGGCAGGCATTCTTGTTTGTCCGCCGACCATTATGACTTCGTTTATTTCCTCTTTTTTAAATGGAGAAGCCGAAAGGGCTCTTTTTGAAATTTCCATAGATCTGTCTACGAATTCTTTTGTCAGATTTTCAAGAGTTGCGCGGGATAATTTTACAAGCAAATGTTTCGGGCCCGAAGCGTCGCTTGTGACAAACGGAATATTAATTTCCGTTTCAAGCACGGTTGAAAGCTCTATTTTTGCTTTCTCGGCCGCTTCATCAATTCTTTGCAAAGAAAGCGGATCTTTTCTCAAATCAATTCCGTTTTCTTTCATAAATTGGTCTGCGAGCCAATCCACGATTTTTTTGTCTATATCTCGTCCGCCAAGATGCGAGTCGCCGTCTGTTGAGCGGACTTCCACCACGTTATCGCCAATCTCAAGTATTGAGATATCAAAAGTTCCTCCGCCGAAATCGTACACGGCAATCTTTTCATTCTTGTTTTTGTTGAGCCCGTAAGCAAGTGCCGCAGCTGTCGGCTCGTTTATAATTCTTAGGACATTTAATCCTGCGATTTGTCCGGCATCTTTTGTTGCCTGTCTTTGCGAATCGTTGAAGTACGCTGGCACTGTAATGACCGCGTCTGTAATTTTCTCGCCGAGCCGCGCTTCAGCATCGTTCTTTAATTTCTGCAATATCATAGCAGAAACTTCTTCCGGTCTGTAGTTTTTTCCTGCCATTGCAACTTCCACTCCGCCGTTTGAAGATTTCAAGACATCAAAAGAAACCGACGCTTTATCTTTCTGCACTCCGGCATCATCGTATTGATGGCCCATAAATCTTTTGATTTGGAAAACCGTATTTTTAGGATTGGTTACCGCTTGCCTTCTTGCAAGAAGACCAACCAATCTTTCGCCGGTTTTTGTCGTTGCGACAATTGACGGCGTGGTTCTTGCGCCCTCGGCATTCTCAATGATTTTTGGAGAATTTCCTTCCATCACTGCCATCGCCGAAAATGTCGTTCCCAGATCTATTCCTATAATTTTTGACATAATTTTTTTAGTTAATTTAGAATTTTCGGAGGTGAAACCTTGAGAATTCGTATTTAAGGTTTCTCCTCGGAAAATTCATTTGTAATTCCAAATGACCCAATTACTTGGGCCTAGCACATGACGAAAATTTTGCGAAGCAAAATTTTCGTCCAGTATTAAAAATTTGGAGCTCTCGTTGATTGAGATGTAATAAAAGATAAATCTTTCAGGACTGTTGAAACATAAGAAAAAAACGGGCTGACTAGCGGCTTGATTGTCTGCCTTTCAAAATAAACAGGCAATGCCAAGTTTTCTTCTTTTCTGACCGCAGCTTGGCCGAGTATTTTTCCGTATACTGCCCTTGCTATCGTCTTACCGTTGATTTCTTGCAATTCAAAGACAACCAAGGCAAAGGAGCCGTTTGGCAAACGTACTGTTTTTCTTAGGTATTTTGGCTGTTTTTGGATGGATAACATATTTGAAATTTAATTATACCATTTTTTGATACTCCGCAACAGAAACTTGGGCTGGAATTATTACTCTGCCATTCAGCATATATCCTTTTTTCTTTACCGAAATTATTTTGCCGTCTTGTTTTTCGTCATTGGTTTTTTCATGTACTTCGGCAACATGGAATTTCGGATCAAATTTTTCTTCAAGAGGATTTATTATTTTTAGGCCGTTTTCATCAAGAATTTTCAGAAATTGCGAATGGATATATTCTATGCCGACTCGCCAGTTTTTATCCGCTTTTTCCCATGCTTCTTTATTTGCAAAAGCCATTTCAAACGAGTCAAGCACGGAAATCAATTCCGAAATGAGATTTTCGTTGCTGTATTTTATGACCTCCAGTTTTTCATTCTCAACTCTCTTTTTGTAGTTTACAAAATCAGCTCTTTCTCTCTGCCAGCCGTTCATATATTCCTGCTTTTCTTTTTCGCAAGCTTTCAGTTTTTCTCTAAGTTTTTTCACGAGATCCTCCGGTATCTCATTTTCAGCTACAACATCGTCAGAAATGGTTTTTTTCACCTTTTCTTCCTCGTATATTATATCTTTATCATCATTATTTTTAGTCATATTCTTAGCCATTTTATCATATTTTATTTAAAAAGCAAGTTTTGAACTTGACGTTTATATAAAAATATGATACTCTTTTATTTGAAAGAACTTTTTATTAATAGGAGGTTGTGAGGATGTCAAAAAATCACAAATGTACCGAAGAAGAACTTCGGCGAGAGCTTAGTTTAACGGGCAATATTTCCGAAGTATTTCGAATCTATTCCGAGGCCACGGATCTCGGGTATGAGTCACTAGCCGAGGAAATTATCGCAAAAGCTCAGAGTTTTTTACCGGAAGATTTAGGTTTGGTTAAAAAACCCTGAATAAAAATCCCCAGTTCCATAAAATCCGCTTTCTTTGTAAAAAGAAAGCGGATTTTTATTTTTTTAACTTTTCTTATTCATACCTCAGAGCGTCAATCGGATTCAGGTTTGATGCCCGAGCCGCAGGATAATATCCGAATACAATGCCGATAAATGCCGAAACGCAGAACGACAACAAAACCGGCCAAATAGTAACTTGCGATTGCAATAATCCCGTGAGCGACAAGACGACAGAAATAATAATTCCCAGAATCACTCCGATGATGCCGCCAAAAACCGTCAGCACTATCGATTCAATCAAAAATTGCAGGCGAATATCGTGTTTTTTCGCGCCAATAGCTTTTCTCAAGCCAATTTCTTTCGTTCGCTCGGTCACGGTAGTGAGCATCATATTCATAATGCCGATGCCTCCGACCACAAGCGAAATGCCGGCGATCGCGGCGAAAAGATATGTGAGCGTGGTGGTGATGGATGATGCGGTGGATAAAATATCCGCTTCGTTGAGCGTGCTGAAATCGGCCTTTGCCGGATCCGAGATATTATGCCTTGAAAGCAGAATTGATGTTGCCTGATTTTGCACATCGGTAACCAAAGCGGAACTTTGCGCTTCTATGCTTATTTCGCTGACATATTTGTTTCCGGTCAGATATTGTTGAGCCACGCTGATCGGAATATAAACAGCATCATCCGAATTGCTGAATCCGGAGCCGCCTTTCGCTTTTGTCACGCCGATAACGGTAAAAATATCTCCACTGATTCGTATGGTCTGCCCTACCGCTTCGGCGCCAATGCCAAAAAGATCATCCCTGGTAGTTGGCCCAAGTACCGCGACTCTGGCCAAATTTGTCACTTGGTCTTGCGTAAAAAACATTCCGTCATCAACGCTGAAATTGCGCACTTCAAGATAATCAGGAATCGTACCGATAATGGATGTGTTTGTATTAGTGCCTGCGGCTACCACTTGCTTTCTGGCGGTAACATCTGGGGCAACGGCTTTTGCGCTTATCACTTCCTGCGCAAGGGCGGTTGAATCATCTAAAGTAAGCGTATTTGCGCTTCCTCTTCCCGCACTGACTGTGCTTCCGGGAGTCCTTTGGGCGCCGGGAGATACGACGACAAGGTTTGAACCGATTGACTGAATGCTTTTTTGGATGGAATTTGATGCGCCAGTGCCGATTGCCAGCATGGAAATAACCGATGCGATGCCGATGACAATGCCAAGCATCGTCAAGCTTGTCCTGACTTTATTGGATAGAAGAGCTGATGATGTTTCGTGCATTAAATCTGATATCGTCATTGTGGTGATAAATTAAAATTACGGATTTATTTTTACAATTCTTTTTGAGTGGCCTTTATCATCGCTTACGATAAGTCCGTCCCGGATATGAATAATCCTATCCGCATGTTCCGCAACATCCCGTTCGTGAGTAATCAGAATAATGGTATGTCCTTCTTTTTTGTTCAGTTCCTGAAATGTTCCGAGTACGATTTCTCCCGTCTGTGTATCAAGATTTCCGGTCGGCTCATCCGCCATAATCAAAGACGGATCGTTAACGAGCGCCCGTGCAATTGCAACACGCTGAATTTCCCCTCCCGAAAGCTGATTTGAAAGATGACTCCACCTGCCTTCTTCAAGCCCTGCGGAAAGCAAAGCTTTTTTTGCAAGTTTTTCCCGTTCAATCGGTAATATATTAAGATACACGAGTGGCAATACGACATTTCTTAAAACCGTCGCCCGGCGCAAAAGATTGAAGGCCTGAAAAACAAAGCCGATTTTTTTCCCTCGTATATCGGCAAGCTCATCTTCGGAAAGTTTTGAAACATCCTGGCCGTCAAGAAAATATGTTCCTGATGTAGGAGTATCAAGCGCGCCAAGAATGTGCATTAGGGTTGATTTTCCGGAGCCAGATGGCCCCATAATCGCTACGAATTCCCCGTCTTCAATTTTAAACGATACTCCTCTGACGGCTTTAGTTTCCGAATCGCCGTTTATGTATGTTTTTTTTATATCCTTGACTTCAATCATTTGTATTATGCGAAAATTATGCGAATGTTGCGAATATCAACGAAAATTAATTTGAATTTATTCGTAGCCATTCGTTTTATTCGCATAATTTTCGTATATTATCTTCCTCCTGTGAATGTTCCCACGGCGCCGCCTCCGAATTCTCCGACTCTGATAGCGCCGCCGGCTCCGCCAATTGTTCTTGTTGTCGCTTGCGTTGCGGCAGTTTTTACCGATGAGGCGCTGCCCGTGATTGTTCTTGTAACAACCATTTCTCCTTCCGTAAGGCCTGAAAGAATCTCAGTTTCGGTATCATTTGATATGCCGATTGTCACTTCAACTTTTACGACATTCGGCTGCGCAGCATTTGAAAGCGATTGCGCCTGGCTTTGCACGGAACTGCTGCCATATCTGAATTGCTTTGTCGTTGAACCGTTTGCAAATGTAGATGATGCGAAAGTGGACGAAGCAAAAGTTGAGGAAGCGAAATTCCTGTTTCTTGTTGAAGAACCAAAACTGCCATTGAAATTACCCATAAAACTTGAAGACGCAATTTTCGCCACAAGAACATATTTTTTCCCGCCGGAAGTTGTAATTGCCGAACTTGAAATCATAAGCACATTCTGATGATCAATGATATTTATATTCGCTATGGCGGTCATTCCTGTTTTTATAGAATCATTCTGTTCATCAAGTGCAATCTGAACGCCGTAGCTGACAACGCCTTGGCTTACTGTTCCGAGAGGGTCCACATATCTTACATGCCCGGCGATAGTGATATTTGGCAATGCGTCAAAAGTAATCTGTACCGGATTATTTGCCGCCACTTTTGCCGCATCAACTTCGTTTAAAGTCAGATTAACGACTCGTTGCGTTGTGATAAGCGTGCCAAGCGAATCCGATGACGAAACTTGCTGGCCAAGCTGTGCGGTAAGGCCGCCAATTTGTCCGTCAAACGGCGCAGTGATTATCCTGCTCTGATAATTCTGCTCCGCGTTTGCAAGATTTGCATTTGCGTTATCAAGAGCTGATTTTGAAACGGTAACATCATCAGGATTTGGCGGGGCGATTTTCAAAGCTAAAAATTGCTGGTCGTTTGCGAGATTTGTCACGGCGTTATTATAAGATTGGAGCAGAGATATAAGCGAACTGATTGCCGAATCGGCGCCTGATCTTGCGCTTGAAGCTCCCGATTTATCTGAATTTAATGTAGCTTGCGCAGTTGAACCTTGCGCTACGCTGTACGAACTGAATAAGGAAGTCATATTGTCAAAATAAGTCCTTATTTGGTTTAAATATGAAATTGAATCATTGAGGAGAGTAACAAGTTCAGTAGAACTTATTGTCGAACTCGTTGCATTATTTATCTCTTCGTCCCACGCAATAAGATTTGATCCGACAGAAACTCTGCCGGCTGCAACGCTGTTAACCAATTGCTGATTTAAAAAATCTATTCCGTTTATCATTAAGCTTGGATTTACGCCGGTTATATTCTGAAAAAACGGATCTGTGCTGATATAAACGGAATTTGATACCGATGAATATGCGTTTCGTATGCCAAGCAATATATTTTGCTGGTCGTTTGCAAGCCCAGTTTCGTCGGATTGAATCGTATTTTTGATTGACTGCAAATCCGATGCGGTTGGACCACCGACAAGTTTGTCATAACTTGCCTGAGCGCTTTCCACGCTTGCTTTTGCCTGATTGAGCGATTGGAGAGCATTTTTTCCGTCAAGTACAGCTATCACCTGCCCTGCTTTTACAAAATCGCCATTTTGAACTTTCACTGAAACAATCTGACCAAGCGTTTGTGTCTGCCCCACTGTCTGCGGCTTTATACTTACTTCTCCGAGGGTGGCCACTTGCCCTGATCCACTGACAGAGACCGCCAAATCCCCTCTTTGCACTTTGCCGAAAACATATTGAGTGACACTTGCTGATCCGCCTTTTGCAAACAGCACATAGACAAGCGATACGAAGATAATTACCGAAACGATTGTAAGCGGTTTGTGCGCTGAGGCAAACGGTTTGATTTTTATTGTCCAGGCAACTTTAATTTTTGATAGAGCTGTTTTCATTAGTTGAGCAATTATTATTAATAAATATTTAATTTTGATTTGCCGGCGGCGGAGGCGGAAGCACTCTTATCAATCTTGCAAGAAGCACCGGATCGGTCGATGACGAAGGCGAACCGAATGCAACAACAAAATCGTCAGTTTTTAGATCATCAGTTTTTTCATCTCCATTTGCGTCTTTGATTTGCGTTGAACTTGAAATTTCAATTGTTTTTTCAATGCCTGAGCGGTCTTCAATGGTGATAAGCGGCAGTTTCAGTTCAACAATCTGCCCGACTGCGCCATGTGCACTTTCAAAATCTCCTTTTTGAATTCCCATTATTTTACTGTTTGGACCGCCATTTATTTCATGAAAGTAATTTTCACCAACCTTGTTGTAAAAAGAGGCCTTTTCAAATCCTACGGACATACCGGCCTGAAAAACAAAAAGTAAAACCAAAAGCCCTATTATAATATAGATGATTATTTTGAATTTTCGTGTTCCAAAAATATTTTTTATTTCCTCAACCATAGTTTTATTGATTAATTGTTAAATGAATAAGACAATTCTTTTTTGCTGTTTGTCGCATATCGGATGGATATGAAAATAACCAGCATGGAAACAAGCGTAATTGTGATGGCAAAGAATGGCAGCGAATCAACGAGCGAAAGCGCAAATTCGCCAAAATTGCCGAGTACAAGCTTGCTGTCTGAAAAGATAAGCGATAAATAAGCGGAAAAACCGGATAGCTCCAATGCGTTAAACAAGTTGACCGCAAAACCAATAAATGAAATTATTGAAACGGAAAAGACGGAAAAACCGATTATTTTCCTATTCTTATTTTTTCTTTCGATTGCGGTTTCAATGCTTTTCAAAATTTTATTTTTCAAATCCGCCGGCGGATTGATGTCATCAAGCGCCAGATACACATTCGTATTTATGTAATTTTTTTTCATATCGTTTATTGCTGATTTATACGATTTTAAGGGCTATTTCGGTGCATTTGCAAGTTTTTTCCTCAATATCAGAAGGGCTCTGCGATGCTGGCTTTTAACGGTGTTTACCGATTTTTTCAGTATTTTCCCGATTTCTTCAAAATCCAGACCTTCACGATATCGGAGCAATAAAACCTCCCGGTATTGGACGGTCAACTCATTAAGCAGCCGTTCAATTATCGCTTTTTGCTCGCCTATTTCAAAAATCTCATGCGCGGTTTTTTCAATACCAACAAGATTGTCCTCAAAAAAATTATCGCCTTCTTCATTTTCAAATTGCGAAAATGAAATATTTTTCTTTTTCCGCATCCAGTCAATAGTTGTGTTCCTGACTATCGTATAAAGCCATGTCTTGAATTTTTGCCCTTGCTTGAAATTTTTCATATTTTTCCACAACTTGACGAAGCTTTCCTGGGAAATTTCCTCGGCATCATTTTTATTTCCGCAAAGCCGATAGCTGAAATTATAAACCGGTTTGAGATAGCGATTCACAAGTTCTACAAAAGCCGGACTATTCCCTTTCATATAATCAAGAATAAGTTCTTCGTCTTTTTTTAATTTGTAATCGTTTTGCACAGACATTATTATATATGAATTATTATATTTAAACACTTTTTGCTATAATGTTTAGATATGAAACCTGTTTTGCGAATCATAGGCAGTATAATCTTACTTTTTATTTTTGTTGTATTTTTTGCTCATGCTCAACTGCTTACTCCCGAGGAAAGAGCCCAGCTTGAAGCCGAGCTTGCGCAGGTGCAGGCGCAGGAAGCACAAGCGCAAAAAGATCTTGCCACGGCCCAGTCAAAATCATCTTCCCTGCAAAACGACATCAATCTCTTGAATGCGAAAATCAAAGCCGAACAATTGGATATTCAGGCAAAAAATCTTCTCATCAAGACGCTTGGCAGCAATATTACCGATAAGCAGAACGAAATCAACAGCTTGAACAGCCAGATTGAATCAAATAAAAATGCCGTAGAAGATATGTTCAGGCAGCTTGATAAAACGGATTCAATCACTCTTATTGAAATTCTCCTTTCAAATGAGACCATATCCGGTTTTGTGGAAGATTCGCAAAATATAGAAACTTTGCAGCAAAATCTGGATGAATTATCTTTGGAATTGCAGAATGAAGAAGCTTCAACAACTGCGGCAAAAAAAGTGCTTGTAACAAAGCAAAATGCAGCAATCGATGCGCGTTATGCAATTCAACAAGAGCAAAAAACAGTTCAGGCGAATCAGACCCAGCAAAAGCAGCTTCTTTCAATCAGCAAAAATAATGAGAAAGCTTACACGGCTCTTGTAACCGCGGCAAAAAAACAAGCCGATGCAATAAACGCAAAACTTTTCTCTCTTGCCGGCGGTTCAAATCCAATTCAATTTGGCCAAGCGTATCGGTACGCTCTTACCGCTCAGAGAAAAACAGGAATTGATCCTGCATTTCTTCTTGCGATTTTTACCCAAGAATCAAATCTTGGAACGAATCAAGGCACATGTTATCTGACCAATGCGGTGACTGGCGCGGGGGTGAACGTAAAATCCGGCAAAACGTATACGAATGTCATGAGTCCGGCGCGCGACGTGCCTCCTTTTCTTACAATTACGAATAATTTAAACGTTGACCCGTATCATACGATTGTTTCTTGTCCGCAATCTTTCGGCTGGGGCGGAGCAATGGGACCGGCACAATTTATCGCTTCGACATGGATGGGTTTGACGAGCCGAATCGCTTCAGCGCTTGGATTTAGCGGCATGGCGAATCCGTGGAGTCCGGAAGATGCATTTATGGCATCTGCAATCTATTTGTCCGATCTTGGCGCATCAGGCGGCGGATATACGGCAGAAATCAATGCCGCATGCAGATATTATTCCGGAAAATCATGCTCTGCATCCGGACTTGCCGCAAGCTACGGCTCAAGCGTCATGGCTCTTGCCGCAACAATCCAGCAGACAGAAATAAACAAACTCCAGGGATATTAAAAGTCTTACAAATTATTTTTTTTATTGATTAATTATTATTCTTTTTGATGGAGTAGAACTGGCGACACACAATTGGGCTTTGCCCGATTTAAAATCTTTAAACACAGTCATTTCACCTGGCGAAGCAAATACATTATTTGTTTTCATTATGAAAGAATCTTGGCTTTTTCCTTTCTCCAGTATAGTAGCAAACTTTATTGGAGAATTTGTCGCCGGATAAAATTCTAGAAGTTCTTTGCCAAATTGAGCAACTACAGAATCTTCCCATCGATTTCGATAAATACCTTCGTATTTTGAATATACTGGCAACTTACCTTCATGTTTTGTTAGATTATCCAATCCGTTGTAAATCATTTCAAAAACCCCTCTGCCGATACCAGATCCTTCGCTAGATTGGGAATTTGTAAGAACGATGACGCCCAAATCTAATGCTGGATCAAGAAATATTCGTGTTATAAATCCAAAGTATCCGCCACCGTGTCCAATGATCTTTCTTTTGGTAATGCGAATTATATCAAATCCAAGCCCGTATTCGTCATTCCCTTCTGTTTTTTCATGGCCTTTCATTATTTCTTTTTTTGATTCACGATTTATCAATGATTTTTTTGATTCTAATGACAAAGCGGAAAGATGTTTAGCAAGGTCGCTGACATTCGAAAGAAAACCAGTGGCCGGAGCATATGCATTTGTCTTATAATGTTCAAAAACTTCTTCATCTTTATCTGGCATCTCTCTTCCATAACCGGTAGCGACATTTTTTAACGATTTCGAATAATCGACAGTCGTTGAGTTCATTTGGAGGGGTTTTAGAATATTTTTTTCAATATAATCTTTGTATGTAAGACCGCTTATTTTTTTAATTATCAGACCGAGTAGTGAGAAACCGTAATTCGTATATTTGAATCTTGTTCCATTTTCAAATGTAAGAGAAGATATGCCAAAAGATTTTTTCAGATCTGTCGGAAAATCACCCGTTTCCCAATGCGGCGTATCGCCATCACGGAAAAGCCCTGCTGTATGGGAAAGGATTTGCCGAATCGTTATATTTTTTGAATTTATATTTTTGCTTTTCGCCCTGAACCACGGAATGTAATCAGCGACTTTATCATCTAGACAAAGTTTTCCTTTCTCAACTAATTGTATTATCGCAACTGATGTAAATGTTTTTGAAATTGAAGCAATGTGATACAACGTCTTTTCATTTACAGGTATTTTCTTTTCAAGATCGGTATAACCAAAACCTCGCGCGTATACTAAATTTCCTTTATACATAATTCCGATTGATAATCCGGGAGTTTTGTCGTATCTGATTTTAATTGGCAACCAAATATCTATAAGATGTGTCGTATTTTTAATTATTTGTGAAAGTTGTTCTTTTTTCATGGATTGATTATAACATTTTTTTATTCCGTTTTAAATGAATCCATCTTCTCCTGAATATTCTTTTGGAAATATCCTTTGTATCGCTTCTGAAGAGCCGGCAGTTTCCAGTCGGAACCTTTAATTCTTCCTCGGCACAATTTTGTTCTGCATTTGCATTCCATATCGTAATTTCCGCTGTCAGTCATAACGTCATCATATGTAACTTCCTCGTCCTTTTCTATATCTCTCATTGCGTGGGGCCAGTTATCTTTAATGCCTACGTTTGGATCGCATGAATGATTCATTAGAAAACCAGCCGAAGGATTATTAATATCCAACGGACATTCTTCCTCGTTATCATTTATTTCATAACAAAGCTGTTTCCAAAGAATAAAATTCGGCTTCTTTTTGATTTCTTCTTTGGTCAAAATCTGAACATCTTCTGTCCTATCAATCAGTTCGCCTTTCAGTATTTTTTCTTTAGCAAAAAGACCTTTTCCTTTCTCGGGAGTATTTCTGACTTCAATTTTTGGGTTTATATAGTTCACTTTAACGCTTATTATATCTATAAATATTTACTTTCTGCGAAGATGAAGCTGTGTTGAAAACCTGTCTCTCTGTATTTGTTGCATGCATTCCAAACGGCTGTATTTGATGCGCTTTTAAAACCGTCTGCTCAAGAAGATTAACCTCCCTCTGTTCCCCGTCGGTTTTGTTGGAACCGATTTTTTGAAGAATGCCGGCATGCTTGTTTATGGATTGATTGAAAAAGTTATTGATATTGTTTCTAGTCGGCGTTGTTGTGGCCATAAATCTCATATTATTATCAAAAGCATTTACATTCCTGCTGAAATTCTGCTCGATTTGCTGCCTGTATTTTGGTGTTAATTTATTTTTATTCGCAAGCGTTTCCGCTTCGTTCAATCTGCGCACGGCTTTTTCCGCGTTCCATGAAGCTTTTTCTACCGGAGTAATAGCTAAAGCATCGCGCATCGGCTCGGTGACATTTACTTTTATGGGATAAAGCAGATCGCCGGGTACAGTGCCTTCGGCTGCGTATGTAAGAGTTCCTCCGGCTATGACAAAAATCAGCAAAGAAGCGAGAGCGTACGCAAATGATTTATGAATGCTGAAAAAATTCCAAACATTTACCTTTGGCATATACGGAGAAAGAACAGGAGTTTTCATTACTCGTTCAAAAATAATATTTTTCTCATCTTTTGTGAGATTAATATTTCTGATTTCTTGTATTGCTTTATTTATTCTGTCTTTATCCATATATTTATTTTTTATTTCATTTCGTGAAATTTTTCCCGTAATTTTTCAAGGCCTCTCGCAATGCGGACCGAAACGATGCTTGCCGTAATACCTAAAACGGAAGCGATTTCCTGAGGCAAGAGGTCTTCGGCAAACCGCAGATACAGAACATCTTTATATATCGGTTCAAACGTCTCTATTTCTTCAAGTATCATCTTTGTTTCTGCAGAAGATACAATATTTAAATGAGCCTGTTCGTCGGCTGGTTCAAAAATACTCCCCGCATCCTCTTTGTCTATAAGCGCATCCAACGATTCGGATTTTTTCTTGCGATACCAGTCAACGATCCTGTTGTGCGCGAGCGTAAACAAATAAGCTCTTTCTTTTCTGATTTTTTCGCCTGAATTCTGTGCTTTCCAAAGTTCGGTAAAAATATCCTGCACAATATCAATTGCTTTTTCTCGGTCGGAAACCCGCAAGAAACAATATCGAAAAAGCGAATCTGCCTCTTTTTCGTATATTTCCGTAAATTTTTGTTTTATATGTACTTCCATAGATTATGACGTATAAACAGGCCTGTTCTTTCAAGAATAATGAATTAAAAATAATAATACAATAAATAATTCGCTATGTCCATGAAAGAGTTGTATAATTGAGACGTCTTTATTTATGTAGATAGAGTATGTCAAAACGCCGTCTACTATTAACAATCTTAATTTATAAATATTATGAAAACAAAAAAATTACTCAATTCATTTGTTGTTCTCTCGGTTCTTTTTGGCTTGGTTATGGCAAACACAGCGCTTGCGAACGATAATGGCCAGAATAATTCCCAGAATAAACCTGAAAAAGTGAATAATAACGGAGGTTTTTTGGGCGGACTTTGGAACGGCTTCTTAAATCGCACAAAAGCCAGCGGTAATAGCAATGCCGAAAGAGCAAATATTATTTCAGGCATGGTTTCTTCTGTGAGTGGCAACACGATAACAGTTTCTGTTGTGGAAAGGAAACTTCTTAATGTCCCGGCAAATAGATATTTCGGTACGAGTACGAGACAGGAATATGGTTCAAGTACAAAACCGATGTTCGGTACGAGTACGAGGCCGGAATTTAATAAAAATATGAAGCCGGAAATTTCAACAAGCACTGTTTTGTACTCGGTAGATGCGACAAACGCAAAAATTTACGAAGGCAGAGCGACGACAACGGTTTCAAATATAGCTGTCGGAGATGTGATTTGGGTTCAAGGCAAAGTGACAGATCAGAATGTGGCAGCCAAAGTGATATTAGTTATGGCAAAAAATCCTATTCCTAAAAAAGGAAATGAAGGGAAAAATAATCAATTTATCGGAGATGGCCAGCCGATAGTGGCAGGAACGATTTCTTCAATAAGCGCTTCCTCACTGACAATTACAAACAGCGGAAATAATACCTATACAGTTGACATAACGAGTGCAAAAATATTCGAAGGAAATAAAACCGCTTCATCATCGGATTTGGCAGTCGGCGATGCGGTAGTCGTCCAAGGCACTGTGAATGGGACTTCAATTACTGCTTCAAGCGTCATTGGCCAGAATGCAAAAGCGGAAAAAGGAGAATCAATGGGATTTTTCGGATCCATCGGCTCATTCTTCTCCAGATTATTTAAGTTTTAATCCCGATTGAAAGCTGTTGACAAAAACCCCGAGGTTAAACCTCGGGGTTTTTCAAAAGCAAAGATTGAACGGTTATATTTATGTATTTTTTCATATTATTTAATTATTTTTTATGGTGAATCCGAAAATAATAAGACCTATTATGACAACGATGCTTCCGGCAATAAGCGCTGTGTTATCGCTGTACTGTTGCCAGACAAATCCTCCGATAATGCCGGAGAAAAGCGCTCCGAAACCGACAACGGCGTTCAGATATCCGTATGCTTCGCCTTTATATTCTTCTCCCACAAGCTTTGATACTTGCGCTCTTTGTGTTCCGTCCGTAAGCGCCGCATTGGTGCCAAGCAATAAAAATCCCACGACAAGCACAGCCAAAGAATGGGAAAAAATCAGCACTATATATCCTAATATGAGCATAAGATAGCCGGTAAAAATAACTTTACTGTTCCCTATTTTATCAGCAATCTTTCCGGCAGGCGTGGAAAAAATCGCATAAGAAATATTATAAATCATATAGAAAAGCGGAATGGAGGCGATTAAAAATCCGAGATCTTTCGTCTTGAAAAGAAGTATGGCGACAGGAAGCGAGCCAAGCGACAGGATAAAAATCGCGAGCAGATAAATTTTGAAGGAAAGCGGAAATTTATATCCGGCTTTTGCGATTGTTTTTCTGCTTTCAGCCAATGTCTTCACTTCGCTGACGAGCGCCAAGCTGAAAACAGCGAGAATTCCGATGACAAATGCCGTCATAAAAACCGTATTGAAAGCATTCGGATTTTTCAAAAGTATTAAATATGCTACAAGCGGTCCGAAAATCGCGCCGAGAGTATCCATAGCCCGATGATAGCCGAATGATTTGCTCATTTCCTCCGGCGCCGCCGAAATGGAAATAAGCGCGTCTCGCGGAGCATCACGCAGTCCTTTGCCGATTCTGTCGGTCAGGCGCAGACCGATAACGCCTCCTACGCTACTGACCAATAAATAAAATGGTCTTGTCAGAACAGATAAGCTGTAGCCGATGACGGCAAAAATTTTCTTTTTGTGTATTTTGTCCGACAGGCGTCCGGAATATATCTTCATAAAATCCGATGCGGCTTCAGCCAACCCTTCCACAAGCCCCAGAGATTCAGCTCCGGATTTGAGAACTGAAATAAAAAATGCCGGCAATACGGAAAGGATCATTTCTGATGAGAAATCGTTGAAAAAACTCGTAAGTCCGAGAAAAAAAACATTTTTCTGCAATCCGAAAATTTTATCTTTTTTCATCCTATTTAGAGACAGATTACAATCGTTGCTGTTTTCTTATTAAGATTATTTAGTAAAATTAAAAGTATTCATAATTTCTGAAATTTTTGTCGCATCTGGACTATTACTATAATCCGTAAAAGAAAAGTCATAACCGTCATGTATAGTAATTATTGAATCACCACGAAAAACTGCTTTCCCAATATTATAAAAATCTTTTTGAGTAACGGGAAAATTACTTCCAACGGCTATGTTTTTTAAGTTGGCAAATAATTCATCATTATTTTTTACTGTAGTTGTCGATACATCCAGAATTCTTACATTATTAAGTTCTCTAATATAATACTCGCTAACAAAAAATCCTGCTCTAGGACTAGAAACTTTTAACACATCAATATGCATATTTTGCGGATATTGGAATGAAAAACCATACTGATTATTTGTGTAGGTTTGCCAATTTGAAGTACTTGATGCAACGTTATTATTTACACCAACAGGAACAACTGTCGATGCTTTTTTACTTGAATAAATATAAATGCCACTACCAACCACTAAAATTGCAATAACTGCTAATAAAAGAGGAACAATAAAACCTTTTTGTGAGTTTTTCATAGATAAATAATATCACAATAAAATTGAAAAATCATTGGCATGTAATATTATATGATGTGGATAATAAAAAAAACAGGATTGCTCATAACAATCCTGTTAATTCTTTCCTTAAAATACTGTTGCGTATATCGTCCATGTTTGCTCTAGGGGACCCAAACCCTGTTTCCCCCAACTGTGAATTGCTAGTATTTCTGCGATAATATCACAACTGAGAAAAATGTCTTTTGCAACTGGGCTTACCTTATCGTTTAATAACAAAGCAATGCCATATACCGCTCCAGCACTAAGAGGACCGCAAATAAACCCGAGATCTTTTTCCATCAAAAATTTAGATATGGGATTCATTTCGTCCCAATTGCCATCAATGGGCTTGCCAAAACCATATATAGTTTTTTTCTGATAGACCAACTGAGTACGTCCATCACCCAAATATTCACTGCTAATAAGTATCGTTTGATATCCAATTGGCTGATTGGCTAAGGTGTATGCATAAACATCCAATTGATTCATTACAACCGACTCGGCAAGTAAAGCCAATGATATGTTACTAATGCCTTTTCTATCATCTTTACTAATTCTTGGTTGCTGAGTGAAACAATTTGGAAGATTCAAGCGGCCCTCATATTCGCTGATTGGGCTAGCAAAAGCAAACGAATTTTCGCTTACGAAAATAATCGAAATGACAGCAAACAACAAAACTGTAACAATGAACTTCATGTGTGCACCCGCCTTTCTTTTCTTAGTGATGCAATATGTTAATCCTGAAAACTAATTTCATAATATCATGTTTAATAATTAAAGTCAATAGCTTTATAAATATAATTTACATCCCAAGCATCGCCTCAAATTTTGAATATACTTCCTTCACAAGCTCGCCTGATTTCGGATTATTCCAATCATGCATCCATTCAGAAACTAAAGAAAGAAGTGTTATCGGCACAACGCCGACCTGAAGCATTCTTTTTATTCCGAATTCATGGGCCGCTTTTGAAGCGTCTCCTGCGGCATCCATAAGTCCGTAAACTTCATAACCTTCTTTTATGGCATGCATCGCGGTATATGCAAAGCACATGCTTGTCCACAAGCCGGAAATCACCACTTTCTTTTTTCCTGATGCTTTCAATGCTTTGCGTATCGGCTCTTCTTCAAGCGCGTCAAAGCTCGGCATCTTGCGGTCAAAAATTTCTTGCCCCGGAAAAATATCCGTGATATCTTTCAGGAAATTTCCGTTGTATTTCGGACTGATGACCGAGAGCAATACGGGCACATTGAGAATCTTCGCCGCTTTCGCCGCTCCGATAGCGGCATTCCTGATAATCGTCCTGTCTCCGGAGCTGACTCCTTTGAACATTGCCGGCTGATAATCCACAAGGAGAAGAACGCTGTTTTCCGCGCTCAAAAGTTCTAGTTTTTTGTTTTCCATATTATTTTAGTTAAATTGATAAAACAAAACTGCCTAAATTATATCAAATATCTTATTCCTATTTTACATCAAAAGGCAAAATGGAAACCAAGACATTATCTATATAAATTCTATTTTCATATTTCCCTGCCGAAACAGAAGGGCCGTTTCCGCATCCGCCGAAACCGCCCGGCTTAAGTTCCATGGGGAAAACTGCTTTTGGCTGAGGATACTCTTTTGTAGCGGGATTATAAATTGCGGTAGAAAAACTGCCGCTAGGAATATCTTTTTTAACATCCAGCGAGATGCAGAATTGGTCTTTGGAAAAATCAAAAACGGTTGTTTCTTGAGGCGCTTGCCTGACTCCTATAGGCGCTTTTCCCAAAGTGATCGGACCGGAAAAATATTCATTGAACTTCGCCTGATTTATTTGTTCCGATGTTTCTGAAGAATTTGTCGACGGGACATTATTTGCTGTTTCGTTTTGATTTTTAGGATGAAAAATTATCAAACCAGCAATAATTACAAGGAGTATTATTATAATAATCAGCAAAGCTTTATTTTTCATATTAATTTAAATTAAGTTTATAATTGACCTTCGCTTATTATATCACAGTGTATATTAAAATAATATATGAAACTGCAATTATTTTTGCCGGCACAAAAGAACACAGTTTAGAATAAGCAGAAATATAAGGCCAATTAAGGAAACCGCTTGCACACTATTGATGCTGGCAAATCCTTCATCAAGACCGTTATATAAAATCCAAAATATGAAAATTACATTCCCGATTAATGCAATAGGTTTGAATAATTTCATAATGTTATTATATCAAAATTGCGAGATGACTGTCTGAAATGGTAAAAAACAATAAATTGGTCAGACTTCTTCCACCTCATGCAAATCTTTACCGATAATCTTTGCTGAATAATTAGGATCTGACGGCTTGTCAAAGATAAACTTTCCTTTAAATTTCTTTCCTTTCAAAAGAAGCGGTAACCAGTATGCATCGTCAGACCACATTTCGGAAAACGGTATTTTGTTCACATCAAACCATTGTGGTTTCATTTCCTCTGTTTCTTGTGGTTCACCACGAAATTTTTTAACAATAAAAATATGTGTTTCAAGAATTTTTTGATCAAGTAAATATTCAAAATCAAGAATTCCAACTCTGGTAATCTCCAAAGCTTCAATCCCTGCCTCTTCTTTCAATTCTCTAATCGCTGCCATTTCAACTGTTTCTTGCTCTTGTAACTTACCGCCGAATCCATTCCATCTTCCCGCTCCGAAACCGCGCTTTTTCATACCTAAAAGTATTTTAGGGTGTTGATGTATAATGCACAGCGTCTGTTGTTTTTTCATATTAGATTAGAAAGTATAACAAAACTAAATTTAATTTGCTGCGGGGCTTGGAATCGAACCAAGATACCAGCCTCCAAAGGGCCGTGTCCTACCGTTAGACGATCCCGCAATAATGAAACAAGTTAAAGGATACTTGAAAATCAAGGTTTTTTCAAGCTGTTTTTGCATTTGTCTTATATTGGGTAATGGATTATAATATAGGCATTAATAGTTTTAATAAATAATCAGGCCTAAAACATTTTGATTACAGAATGTTCGGCTAAAAAATATGGCAAATAAAAATTCTGCGTTTATGAAGCCTTTGAATGTAAGTGCTGACCTTGCCAAGGTAGTCGGCGCCGGCCCGATGCCGAGATCCGAAGTCGTAAAAAAGCTTTGGGTTTATATCAAAGGAAAGAATCTTCAGGATCCGAAGAATAAGAGAAATATAAACGCCGATGCAAATTTGAAAGCGGTTTTTGGAGGCAAGGCGGTGGTCAATATGTTTGAAATGACCAAGCTCGTCTCAAAGCACTTATCATAAATCTGATAATAATGAATTGAAAAAGAGGATTTTCGCTCTGCGAAAATCCTCTTTTTAATATTTCTTAAAATCTATTTTCCTGAATCTATCAATCTGTTCAGTACCAGTTCAAGCGGCAGCTCCGGAATATAGGCCTTTGTTTCCATGTCATAGTATGACAAAAGCGTAAGTAAGGTATCGGAATTAATCTTTGAGGGTTTTTTATCGGCAAGGTTTTTTAAAAATACAAAATCGGTATCGGTCATTTCTTCTGCAAGCTTGTCAGCTGAACTTTTCAAATTTCTCAAAAGCAAAACTGCGCGCATTTTATGCAGGATCAGTTTGAAGTATAAAAGCATATCAATGTTCAGTTCCGTTGCCTGCCCGATTGCTTTCAATCCGATTTCAAGATTATTTTCATCTATCGCTCTTATGAAATCATTCACTAGTTCGGCCCTCGGCGCGCCTGCGACAAGCTCAACTTCAGGAAGCGTGATTTTATTGTCTTTTGACGCGCTCATAACTTTTTGCAGAATGCTCTGTGCGTCGCGGAAAGAACCATCGCCGAGAAGTGCAACAAGCTCGCATGACGCGCTGTCTATGCTGAATTTCTCTTTTTTTGCGATTGCCACCACAGTATCTTTGAGCATTTTTTGTGTCGGTTTCCTGAATGAAAATGTCTGGCATCTTGAAATAATCGTCTCGGGAATCTTGCTCGGTTCTGTCGTGGCAAAAATAAAAATGACATATTTGGGCGGTTCCTCGATTGTTTTCAAAAGCGCGTTCCAGGCCTGTTTTGAAAGCATATGAGCTTCATCCAATATATAAACCTTGTATTTTGACTCATATGGAAGAGTGCTGACAGATTCGTTCAGGGCGCGGATATCATCTACGCCGGTATTTGAAGCTGCGTCAATTTCAACAATATCGATTGCGGAGGTGCCGATTTCTTTTGCAAAAATCCTGGCAACGCTTGTTTTGCCTGTGCCTCGACTTCCAGAAAAAATATAAGCGTGGGCAATATTGCCGAGTTTGATACTGGATTGCAGAACCTTCACGATATGATCCTGCCCAAAAATCTCATTGAAATTTTTAGGGCGATATTTTCTGTATAAAGCTGTTTCCGACATATTGGCTAGATTATATCATTTTATTAAAATTACGGAATCCAAAACTAATTTTTAGACAAAAAGAAAACCGACCCACCTCTCTCTCGTTAGAGTTTGAAGGGTCGGCTTTTATTAATGTTACACTAGGTCATAATGGAAACCTCCGGTTCCGTGCGAAATGAAACAGGTATTTACTGCACAGACCAATTAAGGTCTGTTGGCAAACCCGATCAATTGATTATTTAATCGATTTTGATCTGTTCGCCGGGCCCCGGATTAGGCGATGGGGATGTCGGTCGCGCTGCTGGTCGTTTTCTTCCCAATAAAAATGGACTTCACGTCGAGACTTCCTTCAAAGAACTGGGTCGCACGGCTTCTTCTCCTTTTGATTGGATCCAGCACATCTGTTCCAGATCCTCTCATTGAAATTGGTCCTGCAATAAAAGGATATCACCATTTACATTTTTTGTCAAATGTTTTGTAATGTTTTTCTGTGGATTACTCAGAAATACGGCTTTATTTAAGGTTTTTTAGGAATGCATTAATTATTTTAATAGCTTCATCTTTATTATCCGCTGACATCAGTTTTATCCTCAACTCTTTAGCACCGTCAAACCCACCGACATAGGCCTTGAAATGTTTTTTCATAACAGCAAAGTTCTTATGTTTGCCCAAAAGCTTGTCAAAAAGCTTGGTATGTTCTACAAGCGCTTCCAGTTTTTCTTTTATTGTAGGTTCAGTTGTTTTTTTATCATTAAAAAACCAAGGGTTGCCAAAAACTCCCCTGCCGACCATTATTCCATCAAACCCAGTTTCAATTGCTTTCTCTCTTCCCTCTTCCAAGCTTTTAATATCTCCATTTGCAATCAATACGACATTTTTATCAATTACTCGCACAGTTTTCACAATATCTTTCGCAAGTTCCCAGTGTGCCGGAACATCCGATATTTCTTTTTTTGTCCGCAGATGAATTATCAGAGTCGAAATATTTTCTTTCAATATTTCCGGAAGCCAAGTTTTATATTCAAGCGAATTGTAGCCAAGGCGGGTTTTCACCGATATTGGCAAATGCGGAGCGCCCTCCTTAGCAGCACGGATAATTTCTCTTGCGAGCTTCGGAGTTCTGATCAAGCTCGCGCCTGCGCCTTGGCTGACGACAGATTTATCCGGGCATCCCATATTTATATCAATGCCGTCAAAACCAAGACCTCCGAGATATTGGCACGCCTTTTTCATATTTTCCGGATTAGCGCCAAAAACTTGAACAACGATCGGATGTTCGTTATGCGAATATTCCAAGATATGCGAAAGATTTTTCCTTGCCAATTTATTGCACAGGCCATCCGCAGCAATGAATTCCGTCCAAAAAACATCCGGCTTTCCGAATCTGACAAGCATTTTGCGGAAAGCGCAGTCTGTTACATCTGACATCGGCGCAAGACAAAAGAAAGGTTTTTTAGATTTTGAAATTATTTGCCAGAAATTCGACATATGTGATGCAAAGATAGCATTACTTTACGTGGAGGTCAAAAAAATGCTAATCTTTATATATGGCGCCGACAAAGATTAAAAAAAATCAAATAGTGCAGAAAAACAGTCCTGTTTTGAGGGAGATTTCTTTGCCTGTACCGCAAGATAAAATCGGAAGTCCGGAAATAAAGGCGATTATTTCGGATATGAAAAAATCTATTGAATCTCAAGCTGATGCAGTTGCCATATCGGCAGTGCAGATCGGCAAACCGGTAAGGATTTTTGTTATTTCAAAGAAGGTTTTTGGAATCGCAAGCGGTGATGTGACCAAAGCGTCCGCAAAAGATGACCTGGTTTTTATAAATCCCAAAATCATCAAAACATCAAAAAACAAAAAATCTTTGGAGGAAGGATGCCTTTCCGTCAGATATTTTTATGGAAATGTCCTGCGCGCAGAAAAAGCTACGGTACAGGCGTTTGATGAGCATGGCAGAAAATTTACCAGGGGTTTTTCCGGCCTTTTCGCGCAGATAGTCCAGCATGAAACGGACCACTTAGACGGGAAGCTTTTTATAGATAAGGCCAAAAATATTCAGGAAATTTCTCATGAGGAATACGAGAAAAGTTTGGCAATCCATGAATGATTGACAAATGCTTTTTTATCCTGTAATTTTAATAATAGAAAAGATCATCTAAAAATTGGAGGCGGATAAAAATGAAAAAGGAAGAAACAAAAAGCATCAAATACGTTTTTTGTGGTTATTCAAAAACGGGTCGTGAGCTTATTGAAACGGCAATAAAAAAAGTTGCCGAAACGGAAAATTTACTGGTTTTGTTTGACGAAGATCCGTATTACAAAATAGGCAGATCGCCCCGCGTAATAGTAAAAACAAAAAATGATGATGATTTTGTTTGGGCGATTTATATACTAAGATTGGTGGTGAAAGATAAGTTAAAGGAAAATATTACCGCCATCAAGATTTCCAGGGATCCGAAAAAGGAAAGAAGTCAAATTGTTTATATCACACCCAACAGCATTCCGAAAAAGCCCCAGGTTCCTCAAAAAGCGCCTGCAATCTAGGCGCTTTTTTAATTGACAAATCTTAAAAATTTTATAGCATAGGAAGTAGAGGTATTTAAATAAATTCCAGGGAGGTTTGAAATGTTTAATATTGAATTCATTGGGTTTAACAAAAAAGAACGGGAAATTATTGCGAGGTGGATCTCGAGTATTAAAGGAGAAGTAAGAGCACACCATATTAATCCCAATCCGAGATATTTTGGAAATCAAATATCTTTTCACCGAGGACTATCAATCGAAAAAAGAGAAGGGGAAGTCAATTCTTTTGTTCGGGTTACTTATCTAAACAAAAACGATTTGATCTATGTAAAGTTTCTTCTCAAGGAAGTTAAAAGGAGAGCGGCAATAGCACTCAATCCTGAATATTACAAACTTGATATGGGAACGAACCATTAATTTTTTCGGATAAGCAAGTTGAAAAATAAGCGCCTGACCTGCGGGTCGGGTGCTTTTCTTTTGGAAGATTATCTCGTAATATTAGAGTTATTATGTTTAATAAAAATATAAAAACGGCTTTCTTTGGCAATTCGGAATTTTCTCTGATTGTACTTCTCGAGCTTAAAAAACTCGGTTTTTTGCCTGATATTGTAGTTACCACTCCCGACAAGCCGGTTGGCAGAAAAATGATTCTTACGCCGACACAGACGAAGGTTTGGGCGCAGGACAATTCAATAGAATATATTGAACCGGTAAAACTGAAAGATGAAAGTTTTCTAGAAAAGATGAAAGAATACAATCTTTTTATCGTTGCTTCCTACGGGAAAATAATCCCGAAAGCACTTATTGATATTCCTAAATATAAAGCGCTTAATATTCATCCTTCGCTTCTGCCGAAATATCGCGGTCCATCGCCCTTGCAGGAGCAGATTTTAAATAATGAGAAAAATGTCGGTGTTTCAATAATGCTTATAGACGAACAAATGGATCACGGGGCGATTTTGGCACAAAAAAAAGTGGACCTACCTGACCGGCAGGCAGGAATCCCTTCTTGGCCCGTTGGTTTTAATGAATTGTCTGAAATTCTAGGAAAAGAAGGTGCTAAGTTGTTGATGAAAATTTTACCGGAATGGATAAAAGGCAAGATCAAGCCGAAGGAACAAAATCACAGCGAAGCGACTTTTACAAAAAAAGTTGAAAAGCAGGACGGACTAATAATCTGTCCCGATGTCTCACATCAGGAAAATGTTGATAAAAACCCCGAGGTTAAACCTCGGGGAAACGAAACATATAAAGATTATTTGAAATATTTGGCCTATGAAGATTGGCCGGGAACATATTTTGAAGCTACGCACAATGGTAAAAAATTGAAAGTTATCGTTAAAAAAGCTGTTTGGAAAGATGATGAACTTGAAATTCTCCGCGTTGTTCCGGAAGGTAAAAAAGAGATGGATTATAAGGACTTTTTGCGAGGCTTAAGATAAAAATGTCATTTTTGCTTGACAAAAGATAGCTAATATGCTATCATTGCATTGAATTTGAAATTGACAGTTTGTACCCAGGGGGATTCACTGGTTCTCCAAACGGAGATAGGTGTTAATCCTCCTGGGTGTGGTGGGTTGATTGTCGGCGAACAACCAACTCATTTAAGATGACCGGCCTGTTGGGCTTTTATTACAAATACCACAGTGAACCGGTTTTTTTTATTTCCACATTTTTATGAAAGATTTGATTTTTGCTCCACTTCTTTTCAATAAGCTTGTTTTTTTATCCTTGAAGGATTTCAATTCCTCCGCCATTTCTTCGGTAGCAATATCGATGGAAGAATATAAGTCAGCTTCCTCAGCAGAAGCACGAAAAGCTTTTCCTCCGATGTGAATCATGAATTCTGTGCGAAATAAATCGCCTGTTTTGTGATGATTGGTGGTCTTCCCTATTTCCGCATAACACATAACCGTATCTTTAATGATTTCAGGATTTATAAATTTGTCCAAATGGCTGATTCTCTTTTCCAGATAATCTTTGATTGCGGGAGTCAAAACGAAATCGGTTGCTTTTATATTATGTTTCATAATGTACGGTTATTTTTCTAAACTAATAATCTTGCTTGATGAATGATATCCTTTTATAATTATGATTTTATTATAACCTTTAAAATTCTTTCGCACCAGTTCCAATATTCTTTTATTCGCAAGATTTTTCTCGGCCGGTTCTATAACAAATATATGAAAACTATCATCAGATTTCTTGATGATTTTTTCCTTTTTTGCATCAGTAAAAACTTTGATTTTGATAAGCATATGTTAATTGTATCTTATCATTTAAAAATAAAATCAATCTATTCACTTTTTAATTTTAATCTGCTATTATGCTCGTATCCTGGAGTAGTTGAAATGCGAATACATGGAGCATTTCAAAGACGGAGCACGTCGGTGCGAGTCGGGGTCGCAAGATTTTCAGCAGAAAATACTTGTGACCAACGATTCCGCGAGCTACTCTGGATATAAAATAATCCGGAGTAGCTCAGCGGTAGAGCGATCGCCTGTTAAGCGATTGGTCGCAGGTTCGATCCCTGCCTCCGGAGCAAAAGCTAGTACTTGACAAATAGGATATAATTATTATCATATTTACAGAGGTACAAAATCTTAAAAAGGGGGTTTGAAAATGAAACAATTTTCATTAATAGTGATGCTGTTTGTTATGATGATTGCGACTTACTCTGTAGCGGATGCCAACACGAGTGGAGTCGAACACATACGTCTCTTTTCTAAAACCGCAGGAGGGACACAAAAATCAGTTGCAATGGCAACGGAAAAACTGAACAATGAAATTGATCAGTGGCTTAATAACAATCCGACTTTAAAAATAATCGGGGTTGAATTCGAAAATACAAGCACTGGGAATCTACCTAACGGTGGACTTGGTAACAACACAGTATTTGTAACTATCACCGTCGTTGTACATTGCATATCAAAAAAATAACGAATACATCCGTTGGTACATAATATCCAGTCTAAAACGACTGGATATTTTTTTGTCCCAAACAGGTTCTGACTTCCTCCGGCCAGTGAAGCCGCCTTAGCCACCTTTTAATTGAGGTGGTTTTTTGGTTGATTAAAATTTTTGGAAGTGATAAACTGATATAATAATTAAATAAATATAAAAATATGTAGTAAGAGGAAATTTTATTGGTGCGGCGATTGTTGCAATAATCTACACGGTTTATATTTTAATGAATCCCCTTCCAACAAAATGGCAAACGGCGTTAGTATTGGTGATTCTTAACGCTTTAACTATCGTGCTTTTGTCTTTTGCATTCAAAATGTAAAAGAGAAATAATAATTTGACTTATAATTTTATCGTGGTAATTTTATATTGAAAGAACCTTGTAAAGAAAGGAACTCAAAATGCGTAAAGACAGAGCGAGAGCAGAGCGAAATATAAAAAATTTAATAAAAAAAGTAGTTGGCAGCTTAGCCGGTAAAAGGAAGTTGCCGAGACAACCTATTATTAATGTCAGGCAGGAACTTGCAGATGGAATAAGTATTACGATTGATTCGCAAAAAAATAGCGGTAAGCATCCAGGCATAACTTATAGTGTGATTATTGAAAACGAAATTCCTGGACGCAAATCACTATTAATCTCAAAATTTACTGAGTCCGAAATTTTAAGAGCCTTTCTGCTGGGGCTTTGGTCATTAGGAGTTGTGAATAATTGCAATGATATTTCATCTATTGAAATTCCTTCCTGAACAAAAGAATAATTTTATAAAAATTAACCCCGGTGTTTAGTCGCCGGGGTTTTTATTCAAATATTCGCTAAAAAAGCTTTATTTTATCCGCACGGATGCGTTATTTGTTATCAACAGGATTTTTGAATGCCTGTTTGACTATTTTTAAAAAGGATATAAAATTAACAAAGATATAGTCGATTATCATTATAATTATTAATTATAAAAAATATAAATAATATGAAAGGTACGCTTATAACACTCGGAATCATTTTGCTAGTAATCGGATTGATTGGTCTTATTTCAAACACTTCAGTCGGTTTGATGTGGGTACTTTTGATCCTCGGCGTAATCGGAGTAATCTGGGGCGCTTCAGTCAAAGGTAAGGCAACAATGTAAAAAAATTTAAATAACAAACAAAAAATCACCCGTGATGCGGGTGGTTTTTGTTTTATATAATTCGGCAAAAACCGAAGATTATTCTTTTAACACTTGACAAATATATTTAATAGATATATACTTTTTTCAGTTTTTTGAACTGTTTTCCCGTTGATTTCCCTGCTTATTTTGCTAACATACATCTATGTCGTTAGAATCAAATCCAATAGAAAAAAAGGTTCACGAACAAAAAGAAGAGATTATCGAAAATCTTTTCCTATTTTTAAAGGAAAAAAGAGAAAGAGAAGAGCAGAAAATTGAAAAAGATCTTCCCGAAGCCATGAAAAACCTTCCGAAAGATCTTCGTAATGTTGTTGAGAAAAATTTCCAGCGATTCAAATCATACAATCTTACCGCCAAACAGCTTCTTTCTGAATTAAAACACGATATAGAAACGATGAAAACCGCCTATGAAGACAAGCGATTTGGTATACCGAACGGAAGCTACTTGATGTATGAAATAAAGCATATTATTGACGATCTGGTCGCGGAATTCACTGATAAAAAAATAGATTTCACAAAAATCAAAGGACTCGGCATTATCAGCCTTGATGTAAACGGGCTTAAAACGATAAATGATGTGATCAGCCACGAAGCGGGCAGCGAATATTTGAGAAGAATTGCTAATGTTTTGAAAAAAGGCGCTACGACAAAAGAGCTTGAAGCGGACGGTATCAGCGTATTTGTTTCTTCAAATGGCGGGGATGAATTTTCAATCATACTCAGCGACAATGTAAATCTTATGGACGTTTCCGGCGGGTCCACATTTATTAATAAAGCGCTGAAAAAATACCAGGAAGAAGTGTCTATGATAGAAGTGAGCGATCTTATCAACTTTAATCGCCCGGAAATATTCGCGAAGTTCAAAGATCTTTCAATTCCGGATAAATTCAAATTTATCGCAAGTGTTTCGGGCGGTACTGCGTGCATTGAAGAGATATTGGTTAATAACGGGTTTGTTCCAAATGCAACTGTTGGGTATTCCGACAATCTAAACTTTATAATCAGCGGCCTTTTTGAACTTTCGGACAGGCGAAGCAAGCAAGATAAAGACAAATTCAAGGAAGAACTTGAAAACAGCAGCGATAAACACAAGAAATTCTTGGCGGTATTGCTGAAACGAAATTTGGAAACGGCTATGATTGAAGAAGAAAACAAGAAACTCAAACTTTTAATAGAAAAATTTAAGCAAAAATAATAAATATATTTATATGGCAAAAAGAGGCACAACACTTAGTTCAAAAAAGGGCAGATCAAAGCATTCCCACAAAACGCAGAGGCGGCTTGCTGCAAAGCGGCTTATGATTGAGAAGAAAACCGCCCGGAAAAAGTCCAAATGGTAATTTTATAATTACTCATTGACAATTAAGCGCATCTATACTATCATTTAACATAGAATTTGAACGCTACAAAATAATAAGAAAAGAGGGACGAATGAACCTTTTAGAAGAAATAAAAATAGCAAAAGAAAAGGTTGATCGGAGGCCAGAAAATCCTAACGATAAAACAAAAGGGAAACGAGGTTCTGACATTCGAGCAGAAATGAGCGATAAGGCTCGAGTTGCATGGGATAAAACAAAACTTGCTGAAGGACTTCTAATTTCATCTCTTGAATGGATAGAAACTTATGCTAAAACGGAAGATGTCTATCTTACCAACATACTCGTTAGTTGATCCTGTTTATTAAAAAAGGCCTGCTACATTCAATTATGGCAAGGTCTTTTTTTATTGCTAAAACAATTCCCTACCGATATTGTTTCTGATATCATATCTTTTATGCCTAAGCACAAAATTCTTCAAAAGAAATTTTTTGACAGGTCGGTTTTGAAAGTGGCGCTTGAACTTTTGGGAAAATATCTGGTGCGGCGAAATTCTCGCGGCAAAACAGTGGAATATATGATTACCGAAGTTGAAGCTTATGACAGCGAAAAGGATTTGGCATGCCATGCGTCAAAAGGAAGAACCGAAAGAAACGAAACGATGTACGGACCGGCTAGATATTGGTATGTTTATCTTTGCTACGGAATGTATTATATGCTTAATATTGTTACAGGTAAAAAGAATTATCCATCGGCGATATTGATCCGCGAACTGTCGAAAATGAAAGGTCCGGGAATAATTACTCGGGAACTTAGCATTAAAAAAGAGTTAAACGGAAAAATTGCATCGCCGAAATCCGGCCTTTGGATTGAAGACCGCGGAATAAGAATTTCAAAAAAAGATATTGTCCAAACGCAGAGAATCGGCGTAGAGTATGCCGGAAAATGGGCCAAAAAACCATATCGTTTCGTTTTAAAAAATAGTTGATAAAAACCCCGAGGTTTAACCTCGGGGGATTTTTATACTTTACAATCATACTTAATATTTATATTATTTGAATATGGCAAATAAAACATTCCGTGAAAAACTGATTATAGTGCTCAAATGCTTATGGATGCTGATTAAGCCGATTCCCGCAATAATTGCCGTATGCGCGATATGGTATTTCGTGTTTTATAAAAATAGCCTTCATGTGAGCGAAAATGTTGAAATTATTATGATTTGGATTTCTATATTCGGCATTCTCTACGGCCTTTTTGAAGCTGTTGTACTGACCACGGTTTGGAATGAATACAAAACAATGAGAACGGCTGTCAAAAGATATGATTTTGACACTTTTGCGGATTTGCGTGACGAGGAAATATCCCCGCTGGTGCATACGCTCACGTTTGTGCTTTCCGGGGTTATACTTTTGGCACTTATGTGCCTGAAATACGTCAGTTTGCAAAGCGGAATGCTTTTTATCGCGAGCACAACCTATCTTTTCACCCTTATTTTCCTTGTTATATACGAAATAGACGATCCCTGCACCGGCCTTTGGTATATAAGAAGTATTCCTAAAGAATGGCTTCAGATTGATGTCAAAAAATTTCGTATGGAAGAACGATATAAAAAAGCTCATCCGCTTTTTTTGGAAAAACATAAAGACAAGATTGAGAAAAAAATTAATAATTTCTTGGCAAATAATCCCGAACAGAAAAAATAGATATGAGAAATGATATCGTATACGAAGGAGCCGACGAGCTTACTTATGAAATAAGGGAAATCGTGGAAATTGCCCAAAAAATAGAAAAAACCGGCATTAAGATTTTTTGGGAAAATATCGGCGATCCCGTGGCGAAAGGTGAAAAAATACCTGAGTGGATTAAGAATATTATTGCCGACACAGTGAAAAATGACGACGATAGTTTTGCATATTCTCCGACTCGCGGACTTCTTGAAACGCGGGAATATATCGCAAAAGAAAGGAATCTTGAAGGCGGAATCCAAATAAAACCTGATGATATATTATTTTTCAATGGGCTTGGCGACGCTATTTCAAAAGTTTATACTTATCTTAATTCGCACGCCCGAGTTATCGGCCCAAATCCCGCTTATCCGACCCATTCTTCCGCCGAAGCGGCGCATGCCGACGCTCCGCATATCACATATAAGCTTGATCCGAAAAACAATTGGTATCCGGATCTTGCCGATATGAGAGAAAAAATAATTTCCAATAAGCATATTTCCGGAATTTTAATCATCAATCCGGATAATCCGACAGGGATGGTTTATCCCGAGGAAATTATGAAAAAAATCGTAGATATGGCGCGCGAATTCAAACTCTTCATCATTTCCGATGAGATTTATTCAAACCTTTTTTATGAAGGTGTAAAACATAAAAAACTGGCGCAGGTATTGGGCGATGTGCCGGGACTTGCCATGCGCGGAATATCAAAAGAATTTCCTTGGCCGGGAGGACGCTGTGGCTGGATAGAATTCTACAATTGCGATAAAGACAAAGATTTTGCCAGATACGCCAAAACACTTCTTGACGCAAAGATGCTTGAGGTTTGCTCTACCACCCTGCCACAAAAAGTTCTGCCGAAAGTTATGGGCGATCCGCGGTATTATCCATACTTGGCGGAGCGCAATAAAACATACAAAAGAAAAGCTGAAATCACCTATGAAATTTTATCAAAAATTCCGGAAATTATCGTGAATAAGCCCAGCGGAGCTTTTTATATGACGGTTATTTTCAAAAACGGCGTATTGAACCCAAAACAAACCTTAAAACCGGCAAATAAGGAAGCCGGGAAAATCGTGGAAAAAATTTCAGAAACCGATAAGCTGGACAAAAGATTCGCTTATCAGCTTCTCTCTTCGCGCGGAATCTGCGTTGTCCCCCTTTCTTCCGGTTTCAATTCCGATCTGTACGGCTTTCGTATTACTCTGCTTGAACCGGACGAAATAAAATTCAAAAAAACTATTGAAACGATAGCGGATGCAATAAATGAATATATAAAATGAAAAAGAAGAAAACTTTTTTAAAAAATCCTTATGTATGGCTCTCGGCAAGCTTGCTTTATTTGGCTGCAATCATAATTTGCGGATTTTTTAATGTTAAAACTTCTCCCGCCCAGACAGTTTCAAATATCGTAAAAGATATTTTTATTGCTCCAAAATATCCGCCGCTTAATATCGCCGATTACGATCTGCGCCTCGACAAGCTTGCGCATCTTTTGCCGAGAGACGCAACAAACACTCTGTCGCTTATCTCCACTTCAACAGCGACTTCCACCGTCAATATCGCAACATCAACGCGTCTTTGGCCTGTACAAGCCCCGTATCCTCTGGATGGGGCAATTTTTCCTTTCAAACGCATCATCGCCTATTACGGAAATTATTATTCAAAAAATATGGGCGTACTTGGGCAATATCCGGCAGATGAAATGCTTTCCATGCTCCAAGCGGAAGTGAATAAATGGAATCTTGCCGATCCCGGCACGCCTGCCTCACCTGCATTGCAATATATTGCGGTTACAGCCCAAGGGTATAAAGGCAATGACGGCAAATATCGCTCTAGAATGCCGTCTGACCAGATAGATAAAACTATATCGCTTGCATCAGAGATAAACGGTATTGTCATTCTTGATGTGCAGATCGGGCAAAGCACGCTGGAAAACGAAATTCCTCCTCTTCTAAAATATTTAAAGATGCCGCAAGTAAATCTCGCCATTGATCCGGAATTTGCGATGAAAGCAAGCCAAGTGCCTGGAGCCGAGTATGTCGGCACAATTGATGCAGTGGATATCAATTATGTGATAAATTTTCTCGCGAAGCTTGTAAAAGAATACGATCTTCCGCCGAAAATTCTGATAATCCACCGATACAGGGAAAATATGGTTACCAATTATAAAGAAATTGAAAAGATACCCGAAGTGCAGGTTGTAATGAATATGGACGGCTGGGGCGATATCGGCGGCAAAATGGCAATTTATCAGGAATATATAACGGATCAGCCGGTGCAGTTTGCCGGCATCAAGCTTTTTTATCACAATGACACTCTGGCGAGCAGCACTATGATGACGCCGGATGAAATTTTGAAACTGACTCCTGAACCGATTTATATCCAGTATCAATAAAAGCTCACTCGGACATTTAATTTTGAGATCCGCATAATTTTCTGCTGAAAATTTGCTCAGGACTCATGCCGACGCATTCCGTAGCTCTCAAAATTAAATGTCCTCGCTCGCTGTCTTATTTTATTTTTCTGAATCGGGTTTTGTAAATCAGATATGCAAGAAAAATAATAATAGCGATTATTGCAAAAATCCAAAGATCGGCAAGGAATTTCGGCCAGTACTTTCCCACCAGATATCCGGCGAGCACAAAAAAGACCACATCGGTTATATTTCCCAAAACATCGAATAAAAGGAATTTCCAGAAAGGAATGCGGATAAGTCCTGAGATGAAATTTACCGATGGGCCGAACGGCCCGACAATCTTGCAGAAAAATATAGTTCCATAGGCATAGTTTTCCAGATATTTCTTGACTTTAAAGAAAGCGTCATCTTTTTTTATACGCAGAAATTTAAAAATTGTATCGCCGTGCCTATGAGTAAGAAAATAGCCCAACATATCTGCAGAAATATTTGTGAAAAGCGAAATAAAAATTACTTTAAAAACATTAAAATAACCAAGACTGGCAAAAGCCCCAACCATCAGTATGATTTCATTCAGCGGAAGAGGCACAATGAAAGAACCTGAAAATACAATGATAAACAAGGCGATATACTTGTAAGCGATGAGATATGACGTGAATGACGATACCAAAAAAATCATTTTTTGTTTAAAAACTAATTATAGCATAATAATTCATAAAATATTTTAAAAATTTGCTTTAAGCCCGATTTTCTTTCTTTGCATTGTTTTGTAAATAATATAAATTATAAATATCACAAAAACAACGGCGCTCGCAAGCCACGTGTCGTCAATGAACAATTGCCAGTAATTGCCGAGAATATAGCCGGCAAGGACGAAAAATACGTCACCGACGGCATTTCCGAGGATATCTGCAAAAAGGAATTTATGGAACGGAACGCCGATAAGCCCGGAGAGAAAATTGACATACGGAGCAAAAGGGCCGGCGATTTTTGTCAGAAAAATGGTTCCGAAAGCGTAATTTCTCAGATGTTTTTCAATATCAAAAATTTTTTTGTCCCATTTTGGAATAAGCTTATCAATGACAATGTTTCCATATCTGTATGTGAGAAAAAAACCGAAACAGTCGGCAAGAACAGTTCCGATAATTGTGATTAAAATAACGATATAAACATTCATATATCCTTGGCTGGCAAAAGCTCCGCAAGCGACAAGAACGGTATTTTCCGGTATTGGCAGAATAAAAGCCGAAGAAAAGGCAATGAGAAAAAGCCCCCAATATTTATACAACAGAATAAAAGATAGGAATGAGGAAAGAAACAAAGTCATTTTATTTTATTGGCGAAAGAAAATAATCGGCGACTGTTTTTTTCATTTCTGCCAGAAACTGGATTTCATCAAGCTTATGATTCTTTGCATACCTTGAAATCGGAATTAGCGGATAGCTTGAATCGGAAATAACTAAAGTGTTTTTTAAATAATCCGAGGGCAGTGCAAAAATCCTGTTGATGTAGTCAAATGTCATCCACGAAGCGATCAAATCAGTATTTTTGCCGATCAATTTGCCGTGAAATTCCGCCATTTTTTGCGTTATGGCTTCCCTATAGCTTGCGATTAATTGAAATCTTTGAACGCGCGAATATTGCCTTATGCAATAAGCCGCCGAGAAAATAATTATAATGGAAAGGATTATGACAAGTGGTTTTGAGATTTCTTTTTTCATGGATATATTTTAACACATTTTTTCAATACAAAAAAGTGTAGCTTTTTGAAGCGATATTTTATATAATAAAAATATAACAAATGTTGATTTGTGAGATTAAAAACTCCTGTCAGGTGTTTTTTAATTGAGACGTTTAATAATTATTAATAATTTTGGATAAATATGGCAAAAAACAAGAAGTACGTTTATGCGTTTGAGGAAGGCAATAAGGATATGAGAGAGATTCTTGGCGGGAAAGGTGCCAATCTTGCCGAAATGAAAAGTTTGGGAATAAATGTGCCTCCGGGTTTTACCATTACGACAGAAGCATGCCGTCTGTATTATGAAGTCGGCAAGAAAATAAATTCTGAAGTAAAAAAACAAACGGATATTGGACTAGCTCTCCTTGAAAAGAAAATGAAAAAGAAACTCGGAGATGCGAGCGATCCCCTTCTTGTTTCCGTGCGCTCTGGCGCTGCCGCTTCAATGCCTGGAATGATGGATACTATTTTGAATCTCGGACTCAACGACAAATCTGTCCTAGGTTTGGCAAAAATAACGAATAATCCGAGATTCGCCTGGGATTCTTACCGACGTCTGATGCAAATGTTCGGCTCTGTGGTCATGGAAATGGAGCATTCCGATTTTGAGCATATTTTGGAATCAGCCAAAGATACGAAAGGCGTAAAATACGATACCGATTTGACCGCAGAAGATTTAAAAAATTTGGTTGAAAAATACAAGGCAAAAATAAAAGAGGTCAAAGGAAAGGAATTCCCGCAGAATCCGATTGAACAGATGTATATGGCTATCAATGCCGTTTTCAATTCCTGGAACAATTACCGCGCTATCAGATATCGCGAAATAAACAATATCAAAGGGCTTATTGGCACTGCAGTCAATATCCAGTCAATGGTCTTCGGCAATCTGGGAAATGATTCCGGCACCGGCGTATGCTTTACCAGAAATCCTTCAACCGGCGAGGCAAAATTCTACGGCGAATATCTGATGAACGCTCAAGGCGAGGATGTCGTCGCCGGCATCAGGACTCCGCTTGCTGTTTCAGCCCTGGAAAAGCAAGACCCGAAGATTTACAAAGAACTCGTCAGTACCTGCAACAAAGTTGAAAAACATTACAAAGATATGCAGGATATGGAATTTACCATTGAACGAGGCAAGCTTTATATTCTTCAAGCAAGAAGCGGAAAAAGAACTGCCGCAGCTTCAGTAAAAATTGCAGTTGACCTGGTTAAAGAAAAACTTATAACTCTTGAGACCGCGATTTTGAGGATTGATCCTAACCAATTAAACCAGCTTTTGCACAAACAACTCGATCCCGTCGCCGTAGCCGAAGCCGAATCAATCGCCCAGGGTTTGCCTGCATCGCCGGGAGCTGCTGTTGGAGAAATTGTTTTCACCGCATCCGAAGCTTTTGAAAAAGCAAAATCAGGACTTGATGTCATTCTTGTCAGGACGGAAACATCGCCGGAAGATATTGATGGAATGCATTCCGCGAAAGGAATTTTGACTGCGCGGGGCGGAATGACATCTCATGCGGCAGTCGTTGCACGAGGAATGGGCACCTGCTGCGTCGCCGGTTGTTCGGATTTGGATATAAACGAAAAAAATAAAACTCTGACAATTAAAAGCAAAGGTATCACTCTCAAAGAAGGAGATTTTATTTCGCTTGACGGTTCTACCGGAAAAGTTTACGGCAAAAAACTCGGCACGCAGGATCCAGCGCTTACCGGTAATTTTGCCACGCTTATGTTGTGGTCTGATAAATTCAGAAAAATAGGCGTTGAAACAAATGCCGATACGCCACATGATGCGGAAGTTGCGAGAAAATTCGGCGCGGAAGGCATCGGTCTTTGCAGGACCGAACATATGTTTTTTGAAGGCGCTAGAATAAAAGCTATACGAGAAATGATTCTTGCCAAAGACCTTGAAGCGAGAAAAAAGGCATTGGCAAAGCTTTATCCGTACCAAAAAGGCGATTTTGCGGGCCTATTTACCGCAATGAGCGGCTTTTCCGTGACTATCCGCCTCTTGGATGCACCACTTCATGAATTCCTGCCTAAAGAGCAGAAAGATATTGAAGAATTGGCAAAAGAAATGAATGTCGGCGTAAATACTTTGGAAGCAAAAATTGCCGATTTGCACGAATTCAACCCGATGCTTGGACATCGCGGCTGCCGTTTGGCCATCACCTATCCGGAAATTTACGATATGCAGGCGGAAGCAATTATTGATGCCGCAATTGAAGTGAAAAAAACCGGAAAAGTTGTGAAGCCGGAAATAATGATTCCTATTGTCGCCACCACGAAAGAATTCACTATTTTGAAAGATAGGATTGTAAATATTGTTGAAAATAAAATAAAACTTTCAGGAACAAAAATTGATTACAAGATAGGCACCATGATAGAAGTCCCAAGAGCTGCTTTGATTGCCGACAAACTTGTAGAAGCCGGCGCGCAATTTTTCTCATTCGGCACGAATGATTTGACACAAATGGGCGCCGGGCTTTCAAGAGATGATGCAGGCAAATTCCTGAAAGAATATGTTGCAAAAGATATTTTCGCCTATGACCCGTTTGAAGTGCTTGACCAGGAAGGCATCGGCGAACTTATCAGAATTGCAGTCAAAAAAGGCAGGTCAATAGATAAAAAATTGAAAATCGGCATCTGCGGAGAGCACGGCGGAGAACCAAAAACTGTGGAATTCTGCCATCGCGAAGGTCTCACTTATGTTTCCTGCTCGCCTTTCAGAGTGCCGATTGCGCGCCTTGCCGGAGCACAGGCAGTTGTGAGAGAAAAGATTGGAAAGAAAAAGAAATAAAAGAAAAAACCCGTATGTCACTTGCGGGTTTTTAATAGATTGATCTAACTAATCTTTATCAACCAACACACAGTATGGTTTTAAAAGGAACATCAATTTTTGCTGAAGAAATGCGATGGCGAATAAGCTCTTCCACTATTTCCGCCCTAGCACTTCCAAATTCGAACTGAGAACGAAAATGAAGCAGTTCTTCAAGTGTTTTTATCGAATAGAGAGTGTCTTTAAATGATCCAATATCACAATCCCTCATAGGAAAGGTTGTGGGGCTTGGTAGTTCCGGAAACGTAAAAACCATTTCAACAAATTCAACTTTCTTCTCTTTTTTAGCCATAATCTGTCTCCTTAAAATCCAAGTTAAAGAACCATCTTGTTTGTACTTCAAACTGCTGATACAAATTTAACGCAAATTATTAAAATAGTCAAATTAAATAGGAAAACCAATGTAAGCTTTGAGAATTTTCTTGCCGCTGATTGCTAGCGCAATTGATCTCATGGAACCATCGTCAATATCCCCTTTAAGTTTTTTCTTCAAGCCCTTTCTGCCATTTGTGCCTGTGCCGCCTTTAAAAATAATCGGCAGTAAATACTTTTCCTTTTGCAAAAGGTGTATATTTGTTTTCAGCATATTGGAAATGCCATATCGTGATCTTTTTTTAAGAAGCTCGGGATTATGATTTAAAGCATATTTCACTTTTTGTGCTGTTTCAGAAAGTGAACCATTCGTCCATGATAAAGGCAGACTGCCGGCTTTTTTCCAAACCCCGACTTCGCTAATTTTTACTTCTCCTAAATACCATCTGCTATTATTATAGGCAACTAATCTTTTCCTCCATAGGCCCGCTATAATCTTATTTAACTGAGATTCTTTTAATTTAATTGTTTTAATTTTAACGAGTCGTAATTTTTGTTTAAAAATCTTTTCTGGAACAAAATTCAGATGTTTCCTCCTATTTTTCTTTGTACCGATAAAATCGGAAATTACATAGGCGCGTTTTACTTCAATTATTCTTACTGGTTTGAGAATTTTCATATATTACAGCAAAGAATCCAACAATTTTTTTATCGGCACGGTTGCAACACATACGACATCATCAGCTCCGCCATAATAAATGAACAGTGTGTCACCTCGCAAAACCGTACCGCATGGAAAAACAACTCCTGATGTTACGCCTACTTTTTCATACGGCATTTCCGGATCAAAAATCGGAGGGCTTGTTCTAGCAAGCACATTTCTTGGATTTTTCAAATCAAGCAAAGCGAGACCGATGCGATAAGTGTGATGGTTTGAAGAGACGCCATGATACAAAAGCAGCCAGCCCTTTTTTGTTTTTATCGGAGGAGCGGTGATTCCGACCTTGTCACTGTCCCAATTCCCAGGCCTTGGCAGCATGATCGGCGTGCCGCGCGTAAGCAAGAGATTGGAAAAATCAAATGAACTGAATTTATCGGCGCAGATATCCGAATTTATCCGATGGAGAATCATATAGTCATCCCCCACTTTTTCAGGAAATATGCATGCATCCTTGTCATCCACGCCATATGGCGAAATCAAAAACGGTTTTGTCCAATTCCATAGTTTATTCAAAAAATCATTCAAATATATGGAGGTAAGCGCCACACGAGGAGGATTTACTCCGTCATACGCCGTATAACACATATAAATTGTGTTCCCAATGAGCGTCAACCGAGGATCCTCGCAACCGGAATTTCCGGGACGGTTTTTCATTTCAAACGGCTCTCGCGGAACATATATCGGTTTTTCACTTCTATTTTTGATCGTAAATCCATCATCACTTTCGGCATACCCGATAGTTGAAGTGCTGTCATTTGACATCGCCCGATAAAGAATACAGGTTGTATTCTCGATTTGAATTGCTGCAGGATTGAAAACGCCGTTCTTTTCCCAATCATATCCTTTTCTTGACATAAGGATCGGATTTTTGTCATATCTTGTAATAAAGGTATTCAAAGCATCCGGTTTCAAAGAAAACAGAAGATTATCCAAATTTACCGTTGCTTTGCAGCATACTGTATCAGCAGCGCCATAAAAAATTTCCAGATTATCTTTGTTTAAAAGAGCACCGGAAGGAAACACGACGTCCGACACTTGTCCGTATTTTTCATAAATTTCAGTCGGCGCAAACATAGGCCCTTTAGTTTTTCCGATAATTTTCTTTGGATTATTCGGATCCAAAAGCAATGTCTCCACTCCAAAAACCTTCACAAAAGGATTATTTTCCTTGAAATAGTTTTCAATATGTCCGTAAACGAGAAGCCATCCGTCTTTTGTTTTTACCGGAGGCGCGCCGACTTCAACCTGGTCCGCAGACGATCTGCGCGGATCAATCGTATGAGAATCGATTTCCGAATACCATTTTTTCCAGAATTTTTCGCTATACATATCTTCGATTGCATCAAATTCTGCAATGCAGATTTTTGCCGGTGTCGGAGGAATATCCGTGTCAACTGATAAAATCGCAACTATTTTACCATTGATTCTTTCCGGAAAAAGCGCCATTGCTTTGGAATTAAACGGTGTGATCAGACGCTTGCTTTCGATTTTTTGAAAATCTTTTGTAGTGGCAACCGCAATTTTTATTCCGCTTGCGGAAAATGGATATGTTGAAAGCGCTGTATAAAAGATATAATATTTTCCTTCAAATTTTGTGACTCTTGGATCCTCGCAGCCATATCTTTCCCAGTCATATTCGGGGAATATCAGTTGCTTTCTGTCATGAAAATCAATGCCGTTTTTACTGTATGCATAGCCGATTGAGGAGATGCTTATATTTGCCCCATAATAATTTTCGGTTGAAGACATTGCCCTGTAAACATAATGCGTTGTCTCGCCATCTTTCACCGGACACCAGTTAAATACGGCTTTTTCCTCCCAAGGTTCATTGGTATTCGGATAAAGAATAGGATTATATAAAGATCTTTTTACAATAAACATTTAAGAAATAATTACTTTATTAATAGTCGGAACTACTGCCATATCGTTTTTCAAACTCTCAAGAAGAATATTGAGCGGAACAGTTGCAACACAGACATACTTGTCTCCTCCGCCATAATAAATGAATAATTTTTCATTTTTTACCACAGCTCCGCAAGCATATACTATTCCCGGTTTCCAATCGTTTTCATACCACATATCGGGAGTAAGGATCGGAATGGACAATCTGGCTATAATTTTTGTCGGATCATTCAAATCCAGAAGTATTGCGCCGATTTTGTATCTGCCTATTTCCGCGTCGTGAGCATGATAAAGAACAAGCCAGCCGTCTTTTGTTTTTACCGGAGCTGGACCGATGCTTCTCATACGGATATGCCATGCTATCTGCTTATTTGGCATAGCTTGAGGATCAGGACTTTCAAAATCAACATTTTCGGTATTCAAAGAATCAATATTTTCAACATATTCAATTAGAACATGGTCCGCTTCATCGGCGTGAAGATTATGAAGAATCGCGTACTTGCCGTTTATTTTTTCCGGAAACAAAACCCAGTTTTTGTGCCTTCCGATCGGCGAAATAAATTTCATCTCGCTCCATTTCCACACTTTATTGAGAAAATCCTGAACGGATATGGAAATCATTCCGACTCTGATATTATCCCAATTATCAAAAGCATTGAATGTTACATAAATCCTATCATCGATCCTGACCATCCGCTGATCTTCGCATCCGCCCCAGCTTCCGCCGGAAGGATACATCACAGGATCAAATCTTTTTTCCACCGGCCGCAAGCCGAATTTTGAATATTCCAAAGCAAATACGGGATTCGGATATATTTCATCAATATGTATTCCGTCCTTTGTTTTTGCATAGCCGATTCTTGAGATGCCGTCTTTTCCCATCGCCCTGAAAAGCAGATGTATTGTTCCGTCAATATTAACCGCTGTCGGGTTAAGCGTAGCAGCAGAGCTCCACCAGGATTCCGGTTTTGGCCCGATAATCGGATTATTTTTGTTTTTTTTGATTTTATCGAACGGTTTTAAAATAGATGGCCGGCTGAAAGGTATAAGCATTGAGGAAGAAATGGTGCCTTCTTTTTGCGAATGCCAATATATGGAAACCGTATCGCCAAAAAACAAGACGCCGATACATTTAAGATCAGATTCATATTTGATTTTCTTTTCAAAAATAGGGAAATCCGACCTCCAGATGACTTTTTTCGGATCAAGCGGCGAAATCAGCGCAGCGCCAATCTGCAATTTAATATGCTGATCAGCTCTGACGGAAGCGTCATAAAAAACCAAAATTCCTTTTTCGCAAGGTTTTGATGCAACGAATTTCAAATTGCCATTGTCAAAAAATCCAGGCCTTGATTTCAATATCGGTTCTTTTGCTTTTCCCCATTTTTTCAAATCTCCCGAAAATGCCAGATTAATTGACGATTCCCCGTAATATAAAGCGTATTTGCCGCCGGAAAGCTCGGAAACTATTCCTCCTCTTTCCTTTATAGAAAGGTTATCGCTTATAACAGACCATTTATTTACACCTCTTGAAATCGCAATAATAAGTTTTTTTGTCTTACCGGTTTTATAAGTAAAAGCAATGAGTTCTTTTTTCCCTATTTTAGATGAAACAATACTGTCTATTTTTTCCAATTTTATATTTTTCCCTGTTCCGGAATCAATAGTTATATTCTTCCTGATTTTTGAAAAAACAATGGATGATTTCCCTTTATTTGAAATTAAGAATATTTTTTTCGGATTTTCTTCAGATCTGCAAAAAATGAAGGATTTTTTATCACTGTTCAAAAAACCTACGGGATAAATCTTTTCTTCTTTTATGGTTTTTTTAATCATTTTAAAATATAAAAAACACAAAAAATGCACTAAGAACTTTAAGCTGTCAATATTATATTATCTTTAAAAATATCTTGCAATATCAGCATTAATTGGTATTTTAGGATAAAAATATATATAATAAGCAGGATGACAAAAAAAGTAATTGTTTTTGATTTGGATGGGACTCTTGCCGAAAGCAAACAAAATTTGGACAGTGAAATGTCTGCTCTTCTTTACGATCTTTTATACGTTAAAATGGTCGGAATAGTTTCCGGCGGAGGAATGGCACAATTTCAAAAGCAAGTTATAGACAAACTGCCGCGAGATAACGAAAGATTGAAAAATCTCATTATTTTCCCGACGAAAGGCGCAATGATGTACAAATTTGACGGAGAAAAATGGAATAAAGTGTATGAAGAAAAATTAAATCCGACGGACAAGAAAAAAATAATAAGCGCTGTTGAAAAAGCAAAAAAAGAAGTTGATTTCCTGCCGCAAAAAACTTATGGGGATGCTCTGGAAGACAGAGAAACCGAATTTACTTTTTCTGCTTTGGGGCAAGATGCGCCGCTTGAACTGAAGAGAAATTGGGATAAGGACGTAGTAAAACGGCAAAAATTAAAAACATTGATTAAGGATTATTTGCCGGAATTTGAAGTGGAAATAGGAGGAAGCACTTCAATAGATATCACAAAAAAAGGCATAGATAAGGCCTTTGCAATCAGGCAGATTTGCAAATATGAAAATATTGCAATTGACGAGATATTATTCGTTGGAGACGCTTTATTTATCGGCGGAAACGACAGCTCAGTCAAGAAAACAGGCGTGGACACTATTGCAGTCAAAGATTATAATGAAACAAAAGAAATTATAAAAAATATAATTGAAGGAAAAATACAATGAAAATCAAATTAGACATGCGGCCGTGGGGAAAAGAAGAATGGTTCATCGCAAAAGAACCGATACGAATGGTAAAAATTCTTACTTTCAAACCGAATCAGGAGTGCAGCTTGCAATATCATTATCACAGAAAGGAATTTTGGAGAATTCTGGAAGGCAGTGCAATAGTAACGATCGGAAAGAAAAAAATCAGAGCGAAAGTCGGCGACAATTTTGAAATCAAGAAAAAACAGATACATAGGATGCAAGGACTTTCAAAAGGAGCTAAAATCCTGGAAATCCATTTCGGAAAATTTGACGAAAACGATATCGTGCGGCTGGAAGACGATTACGGCAGAGTGAAATAAAAAAATAAGCGAGCAAAACATTTCGTTTTAAAAAGCCTAGCGAACGCGTCGGCGCGAGCTCGAGGAATTTTTCAGCAGAAAAATATCCGTGCTTTTTAAACGAAATGTTTTGCTAGCGATTTATTTAAATTTTCTCACTCGTTCAGCCATATCGGACATTTCATCCGTACAAACGACAAAAACTTTGACCGGAGAAAAAGCCGAATTTATTTTTTTATCTATACCGACAGTATTGTTATTTACTTTTTTATTGATTTTTATTCCCAAGGGTTCAAGACCTTTGCAAATCCTTTCCCTTATGACAAATGACCTTTCCCCTATCGTTCCGGAAAATACCAAAGTATCCAATCCGCCCATTTCCGCCGCATACGAACCGATATATTTCTTGATGCTCAAGATAAATTTCTGCATCGCAAGTTTGGCGTCTTTATCGCCATTCTTTTCAAGTTCCAAAAGATCCCTGACATCAGAGCTTTTGCCGGAAAGTCCGAGGAGCCCGCACTCGTTGTTAAAATAAGCTTCAAGCTCTGTCGTATTTTTGTTTAATTTTTGCCCAAGATACATTACAGCGACAGGATCAATATCGCCCACGCGTGTGGACATTATAAGCCCCTGAAGCGGAGTATAGCCCATAGAAGTATCAAAACTTTTTCCATTCTTAACGGCAATCACACTCAAGCCGCCTCCAAGATGACAAATTATCAATTTTTCAGGGAGATTGCCTTTGGCAGACAGTTTATTTACGATTGAACCTGCGGAAATGCCGTGATATCCAAAATGAAATATATCCAAATTTTCAGAAACTTTTTTCGGTATAGCATAATATTTAATAAAATCCGGAACATCTTTATGAAACGCGCTGTCCGAAATTCCCACAATCGGCGTATTTGAAAATATTTTCCTGATTTCGGTTATTTCTTTCAATGTTCCCGGAACATGGCGCGGAGCTTCTTCTTTTTCGTCCGTTATTTTTGAAATGAATGATTGGTCAACAATTCTATCCGATTGAAAATAAGTTCCCGGAGCCACAACTCTAATTCCAATTGATGAAATATCATCTTTGCTTGCAATAATTTTCATATCAGTCGCTTTTTTTATGAAATACTCCAGTGAATCATTAAAGATCTCCGTTGTAATATTTTGTGTTGCATCTTTCCCTTTTCTGCCGGTATCAAAAAAACTGACAATCGGCTTATTCGCTTCAATTTCAAAATGACCAAAAAATAATTCCTCCTTTTCATTATAGATGGAATATTTCGCCGACACGCTCCCCGTATTTACAATTAAGTATTTTTTCATAATGATTATTTCTTATTTGAAATACGCATCTTTTCCCTAAATTCTTGCTCTTTTTTTATTCTTTCCGCATCTTTATCAATTTCTTCTAATGATTTAATTGCATTTTCTTTGTGTTCTGAACAATAAAATGATCCTTCAATATAACATTTAGCTTCAGAAAAACAGCTATCGTTATCGCATTGTGTCAATACATCTTTAACTGGTTCAATTATATAACCTTTTTCGCGAAGTTTTTCCTCCACACTTTTTTCAATTTTAGGTTCGGTTTCCATATTTTATTTCTTACCTTGCCACTTCCAATTCAAAATCTCTTCCGGATCGTCCCCCACTTTCAAAATATATTCTTTGTGCTCTTTGATTTTATTTTGATATTTTTCAATCAATTTTTTGGCTTTTTCTTTTTCAATTACTCCATTCTTTGCCATTTTTTCCACCGCTTCGATGAACAGATTATATCTGTCCGCTTTATTCCTCATCAGAATATCAAGCGGAGTTGTGGTAGAGCCGCTTTCCATATAGCCATGCACCGAAAACCTGTCCAAGCTGTTCACATAATAAAACAAAATCTGCTGAAGAGTTTCCGGATATCCGTGAAAATTGAAAATAGCCGGCTTGTCCTTCGTAAAATATTTTTCAAATTCTCCTTCAGGAAGCTTATTGTAATGGCTGACCGTATTCGGAGAAATTTCCAGGATATTCACGAATCGTACTTTCACTTCAAGGGCTTCCTCTTTCAGTAATTGAACTGCCGCAAGAGCTTCTTTCACTAAGTACTGTCCGCAGCCGCATAAAACAACATCGGGATTTTCATCAGACGCAAAATCCCATATTGAAATTCCTTTCTCCACTTCTTTTTTTGCCTGCTCAACAGTAAGCCATACCGGCTCAACACTCTTTTCGGAAACAATGACATTTATTTCATTTTTTGAAGACAAACATTTTTCGGCAATCAGAACAGCTTCGTTTTCGTCCGCAGGAAAATATACATTTATAAAATCGTGTTTTTTCAGCAATATATCCGCAATGAATCCGGGATTCTGATGTGAAAAACCGTTGTGCTCCTGCCGCCAACCGGTTGAAGAAATAATATAATTCAAAGACGGAATATCACCCCGCCATTTTGTCTCTCTCGCAATTTTCATAAATTTGCTGAATTGATCCGCCATGCTCGCTACGATCATAATAAACGACTCATACGAAGGAAAAACTGCAAACCTGCCCGAGAGCGCGTATCCTTGAGCGAGGCCTTGCAGGGAATTTTCCGAGAGTATTTCTATAACTCTGCCATCGCGAGCAAGGTCTATGTCCCACTCTTCTATTTTTCCGACAAAAGCACGGGGAGTGGCATCAAAAATGTAATGCAGGCGATTTGAATAAGTTTCATCAGGAGAAAACATTCTGAAATTTCTTTTTTCTTTGTTTAATCGAACAACTTCGGCAAAATATTCGCCAATTTTTTGCATTGCGCCAACTGAGGTTTCGCCCGGAGCTTTTATTTTTGTTTCAAATTTTGAAATATCCGGCAAAATTAAATCCCGCGAATTATCTCCTTTTTTTATCCCGAATGCATGCTGATTGTCGCCCATTCTCAAACCTTCTTTAGGAATATTTTCTTCAATATCTTTTGAAAAACCGGTTTGTTGATTAAATAATTCATCAAATTTATAAGATTTCATCCATTTTTCCAGCGCTTTCAGCTCTTTTTTGTCCGTTTTCATTTCCCTGCCGACGATTTGATGAGAAAAACAATTCCCCTCTACTTTCGCGTCAAATGCCTTGCCTCGTCCCTCAAGCGCCCAACTATTCAAATATTTGATGCCTGTCCAACCCTTCGGAGTTTTTAAAACAATCATCGGGAATCTGTAATAATCTTCTCTCGGTTTGTCAGGATTTTCTCTTGCTTCCTTTTGAATCGCTCTGATGGACGCATAAGCAATGTCCAAAGCTTTAACCATTTTTTCATAAACTTTATCGTTGTGCCCTTCCACGATTATCGGCTTATATCCGTAACCTTTGAATAAAGATTTCAAATCCGAATTATTCATTCGGCCGAAAATTGTCGGTCCGGAAATTTTATATCCGTTCAAATGAAGTATCGGCAATACCGCGCCATTTTTTGCCGGGTCAATGAATTTATACAAATGCCACGCGGTTGCCGCAGAAGCAGTTTCTGCTTCACCGTCGCCGACAAGACAGGCCACAATAAGGTCTGGATTGTCCAAAACTGCCCCGTAGGAAGTAGAAAGTGAGTATCCTAGTTCTCCACCCTCCAAGATAACTCCGGGCGTCGCTGGGCTTGAATGGCTTGGAAAACCGTAAGGCCAGCTGAAATTTTTTGTAATATAAGCAATGCCGTTTTCATCTTTTTTCGCTTCAGGATAATATTTTCCCAAAGTGCCTTCTAGAAAAACATTTGATTGGATTGCTGGAAAGCCATGACCGGGACCGAGCACGAACATCATATTGGCGCCTGTTTTGTTTATAAGATTATTCAGGCAAGCATATGTAAAATTGATTCCCGGACAAGTACCCCAGTGGCCGAGAAGCCGCGTTTTTATATCGTCAAAAGTAAGCTTATCATTTAATAAAAAATTGGATTGCAAATATATCTGCCCGACAGAAAGATAATTCGTTGCACGAACATATTTCTTGATTCGTTCGATTTCGTCTGACATAGGGAAATTATATCAAGCTTTTTATAAATAAAAAAGCTTGATTTGATTTTAAATAAAAAAAATGTTTTAATAAGAATAGCGCGAGAGCGCTTTATTTCATTATGGAAATTCGCAATATAGCAATAATCGCACACGTTGACCACGGTAAAACCACCCTCACAGACGCAATTTTGAGGCAAACGGGCATGGTGGAAGAAGGCGTGAGTATGGACAGCAATAAACTCGAACAAGAGCGCGGTATTACCATTTATGCCAAGAACACCTCCATTTTTTACAAGGATACAAAAATAAACATCGTTGATACTCCCGGTCACGCGGATTTCGGCTCAGAAGTTGAACGTGTTCTCCGCTCTATTGATACGGTACTTCTTGTGGTGGATGCGCAAGAAGGCCCGATGCCGCAAACTAGATTTGTCTTGAAAAAATCTCTTGAGCTCGGACTTAAACCGATTGTCGTTATAAATAAAATTGACAAATCTGCCGCAAGACCGGAAGAAGCTCACGAAGAAGTGCTTGAACTTTTTATGGAACTTGGCGCAAATGACGAGCAACTGAACTTCCCTACTATTTACGCTATCGGCAAAAAAGGCGTTGCGTGGAAAAACCTGCCTACCGGCCAGGCAGGTCTGAAAGATGAACGAAAAGACCTGCCTACCGGCCAGGCAGGTCTAACTCCTCTTTTGGATCTGATTCTTGAAAAAATTCCGTCAGCTTCAACGCAGGAAAATCTCGCCGCTCCTTTTACGGCGCAAATTTTTAATCTCGCTTACGATAATTTTCTCGGCAGAATGGGAATCGCCAGAATCTATACCGGAAAAGTAAAAGACGGACAGACAGTTTTTGTCAAAGACACAGACGAAAAAAGCAGACAAGCAAAAATCACAAAACTTTTCACTTTCAAAGGAATTCAAAGAGATGCCGTGCCGGAAGCCGCTGCCGGAGACATTGTTATGATTGCCGGAATTCCCGACGCTTACATCGGAGAAACTCTTTGCGAAAACACAGACCAAAAAGCTCTGCCTTCCATAAATATAGATGAGCCGACAATTTCTTTGAGTTTTTTGGTCAATGATTCCCCGTTTGCAGGAAGAGAAGGAAAATTTGTTACAGGACGACAGATAAGAGAACGACTTGAAAAAGAATTGGAAGTAAATGTCGGGCTCAAAATAGATTTTAATACCGATCCGATCACAGTTTACGGCAGAGGCGAACTTCACATCGCAATCTTGATAGAAAATATGCGCCGAGAAGGTTTTGAGCTTCAGGTTTCCCAACCGCAAGCAATTATTAAAGAAATTGACGGCGTAAGATCCGAACCGTTTGAAGAAGTCATCGTGGACGTGCCATCGGAATTCCAAGGAACGATCATTGAAAAACTCGGCAAAAGAAAAGGGATTATGAAAGATATGAAAATCAAAGACAACCAGGTCCGCATGGTCTTTGAAATTCCAACAAGAGGACTTCTTGGATACAGAGGGGCTTTTATTATGGATACAAAAGGCCTTGGAATCCTTTCATCGCGATTTATCGGCTTCAAGCCATACACCGGAGAAATTCAGAAGCAAGAATTCGGCTCAATGACCTCAATGATTTCCGGAAAAGCTATGGCTTACTCGCTTTGGAACTTGCAGGAGCGCGGCGTGCTTTATATTGATCCTGCCATAGATATTTATGAAGGAATGGTCATCGGACATGTTTTGAACGGCGAAAATCTTGAGGTAAACCCGATAAAAAATAAAAATCTTACGAACGTCCGCGCCTCGGCAAGCGATGAAGCGCTTTATCTTGTTCCGCCATTTCGCCTTGATATTGAAAAAGGTTTGGAGATTATGCAAGACGATGAATATCTGGAAATCACTCCGAAATCCGTTCGTCTCCGAAAAAAGTTTTTGACTAAAAATGATAGATCAAAAGCCGGAAGAAAATAGGTTCCGGTTTCTAGGTTTTAGGTTCTAATAAAAAATCATTCTCCAAACTTGGAGAATGATTTTTTGTTTTAAAATACGTTTAATAAAGTTTTTATACCTAGTATCATAAGTACAATGGCAAGAATTTTAAAAGTAATGCTTACCAGATTTTTCTTTTCTAAAACTGGACGGAATTTAAAGAATACAAAAGCCAGCAATGTAGTTGCTAAGAGCCAAGCAATTTCAAATATAAACAGAAAAATGAATTTTCCGCCAATAAGAACGCTGTCCAGTATTAAGGCCTTCGGAATTCCCACGGCTATCCAAAAGATCCAATAACCGCTGTTTAGAGCCGTTAAAATTATGATCTGATAAAAAGTGAGAATCTGTTTTGATTCGATATTTATTTTTTCTATTTTCCAAACCTTGGAAGCCAGCCAAAAAAGAACGATTGCCCCGCCAATTGAAATGATCTGTATGGCAATTTTTGACAGACCGATCTTGTAAACAATATAAATGGCCAAAAAAGCGCCGACAGTTTCGGCAATCAGAGCCAAAAAAACAATCCTCATTCCCTTTCGGAAACTGCTATTTAAAATCTCAGCAAACGTTCCTGTAAGAATCGGGCCGGGAGTGGCTCCGCCGATCAATCCCAAAAGAAAAGCTTCAAATAATGAACCTATGACCATGTTCGTATGATATCAATAATTTAACTAACTTTAAACTCCTTATTTATATTGATAATAAAAATCATTCGCCAAGTTTGGCGAATGATTTTGATGAAGCTCAATATTTATTTTCTTGGATAAACCCTTTTAATGGTACGGCCCATAGCTTCAGCTATTGACTTACCGATATACCGTCGTCCACGAAGAACATCATTTAGATATTGTGGCGAAATATTTAATTCTTGAGCCGCTTTTTTCTGACCTCCTTTTGATTTTACAAACTCATTAATTTCCTCTAAAAAATCTTCTTCAGAAAGCGGTTCTTTTTGATTGCTTCCTATTTTATCAGTCATGATGACCTCCAGAAAATGTTGAGAAACTAAGTTGTATCTGTAAAAAATCTTCCGATTATCAGCATAATGTTATTTAATAATTTGTCAAATCTTATTTGTTTTAAATACTAATTTTGATACAATGTATAAGTTATGCCAGAAAATATTAACAGAAACAAAGTTTCCACTGAACCTTACAAAGGCGTGAGGGATTTTTATCCTGAAGATATGGCCGTTCAAAACTATATTTTTGATGTCTGGAAAAAAACCGCGGAAAGCTTCGGATATCAGGAATACAACGCTTCGGTGCTAGAACCGGCAAGTTTGTATAAAGCAAAATCCGGCGATGAAATCGTAAACGAGCAAATGTATGTGTTTACCGATAAAGGCGACAGAGAAGTCGCCCTAAGGCCAGAAATGACGCCAACAGTAGCTAGAATGATAGCAGCTAAAAGAAAGGAGCTTAAATTCCCTATTCGTTGGTACTCAATACCGAATGCATTCAGATATGAAAAACCGCAGCGAGGCAGAACTAGAGAATTTTTTCAATTCAATGCAGATATTTTCGGCGTTGAAAATATTCAGGCCGATATAGAAATGATTTCTCTCGCCTACCAGATAATGAAAAACTTCGGATTCAAAGACGATCAATTTGAAATTAAAATAAATGTTAGCGCCGGCGCAACGAAAAAAGACGCGGAATTCATGATGAAAGAGCTCGCAAAAATCGGCATCAAAAACACAAGCTTTGACGAAGGAATTGTGCGAGGAATGGAATATTACACAGGCATTGTTTTTGAAATATACGATACGGGAAAAGAAAATCCTCGAGCAATTTTCGGTGGCGGACGATATGACAATCTCCTTGATATTTTTGATGCGGAAAAGATCCCCGCTGTCGGTTTCGGCATGGGAGATGTCATTATGCGCGATATGCTTGGAACATACGGCCTATTGCCTAAAATTGAGGCCCCTGCAAAGCTTTATGTTTGCGTCTTAAACCAAGATTCTATTGCCTATGCGCAAGATTTGGCACAAAAAACTAGAGATTCCGGTGTAAGCACGATAGTGGATTATTCCGGAAAGAAAGTTGGAGAACAAATACAATACGCCGATAAAAACAATATTCCGTATGTTGTTATTATTGGAGAAAATGAAATTAAAACCGGCAAATTAAAGGTAAAAGAACTTTCCACAGGAAAAGAAACGGAGGTCACGAAAGATACGATAGCTAATGCAATAAAATAAAATGCGCAAAATAGTTTTTGATATTGAAACAAGCAATGATTTCTTGTATGTCGGACTAGGCGATCTATCCAAGCTGGATTTGTCCGTTGTCTGCATTTACGATTACGAAACCGGCAAATATTCCAGTTTCACGGAGGGTACACTGAAGGACCTCTGGCCGATTTTAGAAAAAGCGGAATTGCTTATCGGCTACAATAGCGATCATTTTGATATTCCAATTTTAAATAAATATTATTCCGGAGACCTTTCAAAAATCAAAAGTTTGGATCTGATGAAAGAAATAAAGAAATCCCTGGGCAGAAGAATTAAGCTTGATACTATCGCGGAAGCAACGCTTGGCAGGAATAAAACCGGAAGCGGAATAGATGCGATTAATTGGTGGAAGGCCGGAGAAAAGCAAAAAGTCATTGATTATTGCATTGAGGATGTGAAAATAACAAAAGAAGTTTACGAATACGCTCTGAAAAACGGCTTTCTCAAATACAAAGACGGACTTGGCCGCCTGCCCGGCCAAGGATCAGGCAAAGAAATAAAAGAAATCCCGATTGATACTTCAAAATGGCAAGATATTGATAATTCAAAAATGACTTTCACCTTGCCGTTTTAATAACTCACATTCGGTAAAAATTTTAGCTCAAAAACTCGCTTCGCTCAAACAGTTCTCGCTGAAAATTTTTACCGAATGTGAGTTTACTTCAAATATTTCGCGATGTTCGTGTCCTGTTCTTCCAATGTCTTTGCATAATGTATATTTCCTTCGCTGTCGCTCAAAAAGTAGAGATACGGCGTTGCGGTCGGCTCTATCGCATCCTCTATCGCGGAAAGTCCGGGATTTGAAATCGGGGTTGGCGGCAAGCCGGAATGATTGTAAGAATTGTACAGCGAATCGGATTTCAGATCATGCGTTGTTGTGCTGTAAAGATAGTCAATATACTTAAATGAAGAATCCACCTGAAGAGCCATCCCGAGCTTGATGCGCTTCCATAAAATGCCCGCGATGATTTTTCTCGATTCGTCGGTGTTGGCCTCATCTTCAAGTATTGAGGCCATTTTGATGACATCGGATTCCGGTTTGCCGAAGGTTTTGATGCCGCTTTCAGCCATTTTTATTTTTTCATCGAAATTGCCTTTCATAATTTTAATTATGTCGTTTTCATCCGTATTCGGCAAAAGAAGATAGGTATCCGGAAAAAGATAACCCTCAAGATTCTGGCTTTTAATCAGATTTAAAAATATCTGCTTATTGAAAGTCGGGATGTATTTCGCGTAAATATCGGCAATCTGATATGAATTAAGGCCTTCCGGAATCGTTATTTTCAGCGGCTTGACATCGAAATCGCCGTGAGAAATTCTCCATGCGAGCTCAATTGCATTTTGCCGCGCATACAAAGCGTAATCTCCGGCGATCGTTTTCCGTTCACCGAATGAAAAAAGATATATGAATGTCTTGAACCAAAACGGAGAACGTATCACCCCCATATTAAGCAGATTATAAGCGGTTTTTGCGTACACTTCTCCTGATTTCAAATCGTATGCCGAACCGGCCGGAAATGCCGCAGGCGCCGACCAAAAAAAAGCGTTGAACGACACGGCAACAACCGCTAAAAAAAGCAAAAAAAATTGCTTCGTAAAAAATCTTTTGTATGGCTTGAACCATTCAAGTAAGGCCTGGTATCGCATAATAATTATACGGGAAGGTTTGCCGGGGCTTCCGATTTCTTTGAAGGAACTCTTTTGAGAGTAGGCGTCTGGGAAACAATTCCGCTCGGAAAATGGAATATGGTGGCAAGCTCTTCCGTGTTCATAATAAACGGTTTTTGGTGATAAAAATGCTTATACGGCCACTGGAAAAATGATCTAAGCTTATAAGCGTGGAAAATACCGCTTTTGTATTCAAGTATTTTGGCTTTGTTTGATTTAAAAGAATCAAAAATATCAAAAGAAAAGTGATTTTCAAAAAATGGAAATATCCTTGTAAAATCTTTTCTTGTATCGCCAATATCGGTTAAAAAACTAAACATTAAACCATTAAGATTCTTTGAATTATACTGTCGCAAACATCCGATTATGCCGCTTATGCGGACAGAATTAAATGCGTCTTTTTCCGCAATATACATGCTTCGTATCATGCAATCAAAAGGCACCTTGCCCGCGCTTCTCTCAAGCGCCGCTATAACTTCCGTCTGGCCTTTTGTCGGATTCGGAAATTTAAAAATCTTTTCTTCATCTTCGCCTTCTTTCGGTTTTGGAACCGCAGCTTGCCTGACTTTTTCCACTTCAATTTCATGTTCCTCTTTGATATCCCTTGCTCTTCCAAACAAAGAAATCCAGAATTTTTGAAAAATATTAGCTTTTTTAATATCTTTTACTTTTATAGCAAGAGTGCCGTGATGCCAAGCTTCTGGTTCATGCTTTTGCACCAATATCTGGATCCAAACATTTTCGCCTGCTTTTATTGAACCCAAAAATTCCAAAACCGATGTCAATGGATCTATTTTGTATTCTTCTTTTGCATCCTGATCAAGCCCGTAATCAATGTATGTCTTTATGGGATACGGATCAGGCTGGATGAATTTATACTGGACTCCGTACATAAAATATTTTTCCATATCAAAATGCACAGAGGCCGTATAATCGTCTTTTTCGGAAACCTCGTAGATTTCAAGATTTGGATATTGGGCATAAAGCTGCGCCTCAATGACATTTTTATATTTTGCCTGGCTGCACCATATGAAAAATTTCACTTCCCCGCCGATGGAAACAAGCTCGCACGAAAACCACGGCCTTGTCTTGCCTTCAATGAACGCTTCTCCGTAATTTGACGCTCCGGTTTGGGCAAGATGCGAAAAAAATATTTCCATTCCGGCCGGCGACTTCAGAATCTCTTTCGGCAATTTGATTTCAAGAAGGCAGGTCTTTTGGGCTTCAACAAATTTTAACGTAATCCATCTGTAGCGCAAAATCCAAAACGCGACAATAAGCATCAAAGGCAAAAATATCGGCAGCAAAATTATCAACGATTTGATAACCACCGGGAAAAGCCCCTGATTAAATGATTTTATTAATATTTGGATCACGAGTTAATTATAACAAAATAAAAAACAAAAAGAAAATCCGTTCATAATAAATTTTATACGAGAAACTGTCCGAGCGAAGCGGGTTTTTCCGAGAAGAAAATTTATTATGAGCGGATTTTTACTTTACCACTTCATACTTGCCATCCTTATTTTTTCTGAAATATTTTTTGTTCTGGAGATTGATGACAATAGTGTTTTCCTTGACGTATCTTTCCTTCATTACTTTGTCGATAATGTCTTTTTTCGTCATCGGACCGTTCTTTTCTATGATTTTTCGTATGACATCTTTCACCACTCCGCTCATATAGCCCCATTCCGAAAGAGCGTACAAACCTCTGCCGACAAGCACAAATCTAGGATCTTTTATAAGTTCATTATGAGTTGTAGCTATGTGCGCTTTTTTATTAAATACGGCGGTAATTGCTTTTGCAACCTCTCTGAAATGGATCGGCGAACCATGCTTTCTGATGACCAGATATGCATAATCCCTCACGCCTTTTGTGCTGATATTCGGAGATTTTGTCCGGCCCCATTCGCCAAGGGGATTTTTTGAGACCTTCTTCGAAATGTTCATCCATCTTTTTGCAATCTCTTCGGTTTTATACTGTTCGGAAATATTTTCTATATAGCTTAAAAATCTTTTTATCATTTCCGGCTCTGATACAAGCTCGTCGTCTTTTAAGCTTTCATAAAGTTTTTTTAGCGATCCTTCTATTTTTTCTCTGAGATCTTTGTCGATAAACCATCGATGTTTGAAATCTTCATCTTCTTTCATCCTATTGAACGGATGGCCGATGACAAGCAAAAAATTCATCTGATTTTGCGTACCCTTGTCTTTTGAGACATGATTGAGCAGATCATGTTCCACGACAATTCCGCCCAAACTGTGAATGAGTTTTTCTATTTCATCAAATGTGGATTTTTCTTCCGTATAGTTTTTTGATTTTCGTATGACTCCAATAGCATGGTTTTCTATCTGCCTTACCCTTTCTCTCGTAATGCCGTAAGTTTTTCCGATAGCATCTAGCGTCATATGCTCGGGATTTTTTCCCAAACCGTATCGCTTGGTAATTACGTCTCTTGACCTTTCGTGGAGTGCGAGCAGTAATTTCTTGACCGACTGCTTCGGCTTAAAACTTATTGTGTTCTTCATACTTTAATAATGATTAATAATGCCTAATATTTGATGAACGTCTTGTCAAGGCATATTAGCACCCCCCATAAATAAAGTCAACAGCCCCTTGACCTTTATACAACAAAGTTGATTACTTTGTTTTTAACGAAGATTTTTTTAATAATTCTCTTGCCGGAGAGCCACTTGACAATATCTTGATTGTTTAAAGCTGATTTTTCCACTTTATCCTCCGAAGAATCTGCCGGTACGTCAAGAGTTGCCCGAACTTTGCCGTTTATCTGCACAACGATTTTCACATTTCCCGATTTTAATTTGCTTTCATTATATTTCGGCCAGCTTTCCAAAGCAATCATTTTTTTACCACCAAAGTTTGCCCAAATCTCTTCACAGATATGCGGAGCAAAAGGAGAAAGAATTTTTATCAAGGATAAATATGATTCCTTGCTTATCTTGTCCTCTCCTTCAAAATTATTCGCCAAAATCATCATTGCAGAGACCGCAGTGTTTGCATTGAATGATGCGATATCGTCTCCGACTTTTTTTATCGTTTGATTCAATAATATTTTCGTTTCCTCGCTGTCGGTAAAATTTTCGGCAACTTTTTCCTGAAGCTTCCAGACCTTGTCCAAAAATCTTCTTGAGCCAACCATGCTATCGGTGCTCCAAGCAATCTCCTGTTCAAACGGTCCCATAAACGACTCATAAACCCTGAGTGTGTCGGCGCCTACATTTTTTACCACCTCATCGGGATTGACCACATTTCCCCATCTTTTTGACATTTTCCTGTTATCCGAGCCGAGTATCATTCCCTGATTTCTAAGCTGTTTAAAGGGCTCTTTTGTGCTTACTATGCCTATATCAAAGAGAAACTTGTGCCAAAAACGAACATAAATAAGATGTCTTGTGGCATGCTCCGTACCTCCGACATACATGTCCACCGGAGCCCAATATTTTTCTTTTTTCGGATCAACCAAGGCCTTATCGTTTTTTGGATCCATATAGCGTAAATAATACCAAGATGAGCCGGCCCATTGCGGCATCGTGTTTGTTTCTCTTTTACCGGCACCGCCGCATTTCGGACACTTCACGTTTACCCATTTTGTCATGGCGGCAAGCGGCGACTCTCCGGTTCCTGTCGGTTCGTAAAATCTGACCTTTGGAAGCATAACAGGCAGATCTTTTTCCGGAACTGCAACTGTCCCGCATTTTTCACAATGCACTATCGGGAATGGCTCGCCCCAATATCTCTGACGCGAAAAAACCCAATCCTGAAGTTTGTATGTGACTGTCATTTTTCCGCCGGCAAATTCTGTGATTTCTTTCATTATTTCCGTATTTTTCTTGCCGTCAAATTTTCCGGAATTGATCATTATTCCATTGCCGATAAATGCATGTGGTCCTTTTTCCAAATGAGCAATAATTTCAGGGAGTTCCGAAACAGGCCAAAAAATTTTATTTATTTCTGAAATCGGCACCCATACAACAGTGTGCTTCTCCGATTCTTCATCTGAAAGTTCATTTTTTTCGAGATTCGCTAGTTCCACAACAAAAACTTGAGTAAATGCCTGGCGATTGACATTCTTATGTGCTGCATAAAAATGCGTTTCCATTTGCCAGCCAAGTTTCTCCACTTTTTTAAAATTTTTATAGCCGGTTTCTTCTTTCACTTCCCGTGCGATAGCATCTTCGCGCGATTCGTTTTCATCAACGCCACCGATAACAAGTGTTTTCCATGGAACTTTTTTCCATTGGATTTGAATGATCTTATCTTCGGTAGGATGCTTCACAATTGCCTGCACATTGGCTCTCGGACTCCATTGTTTATCATTTTTGGGAAGATTATCTTTATCAATAAAAAACGGTGCAATAACCTGTTTTATCGGCAAATTATATTTCTTTGCAAAAGCAAAATCGCGGTCATCATGTGCCGGCACAGCCATTACTGCCCCCGTGCCATAATTCGCCAAAACATAATCCGCGATAAATACGGGAATTTCTTCCTTGTTTACTGGATTTACGGCTTTCACTCCGTCAAGTTTAACGCCGGTTTTTTCCTTGCCTTCCGCAGTCCTTTCTATTTCCGTCCTGTTTTTTATTTCCTTCCTGTATTTCTCAACTTCAGCCCAATTTTTTATCTGCGGCTTCAATTCATCAATCAAACTATTTTCCGGAGCAATAACGACATAAGAAAGGCCGAATAAAGTATCAGGTCTTGTAGTGAATACTTTTATTTCTTTTCCTGCCTGCGCAGGCAGGTTTGAATCCTTAATTTTAAAAGTAATTTCCGCGCCTTCCGAACGGCCAATCCAATTCCTCTGCAATTCCTTGATGTGTTCCGGCCAGGCAAGCTCATCCAAATCATTCAAAAGCCGATCGGCATAATCGCGGATTTTCAAAACCCATTGTTTCATCTGTTTTTTCTCTACCACAGTCCCGCACTGTTCGCATTTTCCGTTCTCTATATCTTCATTTGCCAATCCGGTCTTGCAGGAAGGGCACCAATTTATCGGCGCAAATGACTCATAAGCCAGACCTTTTTTGAACATCTGCAAGAATATCCATTGCGTCCATTTGTAATATTTCGGATCTGTTGTGTTTATTTCCCTATCCCAATCATAATCCAGACCTATAATACTTAACTGTTCTTTGTATCTTTTGACATTTTTCTTTACTGCAATTTCAGGATTTATTTTATTTTTTAAGGCGTACTGTTCTGCCGGCAAGCCAAAAGCGTCCCAACCCATCGGATGAAGAACATTAAAACCATTCATTCTTTTGAATCTTGAATAAATATCAGTAGCGACATAACCTCGCGGATGGCCGACATGAAGGCCTTCTCCCGACGGATACGGGAACATATCAAGCACGTAACATTTCGGCTTGTCGCTCTTCTCGGTGGTCTTGTAGATTTTTTCCGCAGCCCATTTCTTTTGCCATTTCTTCTCAATCTTTATGTGGTCGTATTTGCCGGTTTTATTCATATTAAAACATAATATAACAAAAATAGTCGGAAATAAAGAGTTCTTTGGCTTGACATAATCCGTCATTTAATTAAGATAGGACCAGAACAGGCAAGTCCGTTCCTTTCCAAAAAAATCTGTCAGGAGAGAAAAATGATCAAAATTACGAAGAAATTTACAGAAAAATTTAAGGTTTTTTCGTCAAGCTTTTCAAAAGAGAAAATCTCGGAGGTTCCCGGAAAAATTTTGGAGACTATTCTGACTCTTTTGACCGAGATAGGCAGTTTCCTGATTGGGATCGTAATCTATGCCGATGCAGTAGGTCTCCTTTTGCTGGCTGCAGGTATGGATAAATTCCCCGTTTCTAAATTCATTTTCATTGTAGCGGCTTTTACAATGGTGGTGTCGTATCACTACGCCATGAAAACACCTCAGAAAGCGCCCCAGAAAGTGCTTCAAGAGGTGCAAGAAAAAAAGAAGAGGTAAGAGGCAATACATTATAAAGGCCCGAACACGGAAGTGTTCGGGCCTGATTTTATTCTTCTGATTCCAGTCGTGTTATTTCCAAAATTTTTGATTTGGATTTTTTACCCACAATCTTTATTGTACGAGGTTCAATATCTATTTGGTTTGCTGAAGCATCTATTTGTATTTTTCCGCCCAAATTATTAATATCTTTTATTTTTGGATAAACTCTTGAATCTAATGAAGCACACGCAGCATTAAATTTTTTTGTTGCTCCTTCAAGTGAGGCACCTATACCTGCAAAATGTCCAAAAAAAGTATTAATCCGATCTCCTAAATCAGTAATTTCTTCAGCAAGTTTAGAAGCATTTTCTATAGTTTTCTGTTGCCTCCACGCATGAGCAATTAAAGATAAGAGGGGCATTATTATTGCTGGACTTGCTAACATTACTTTTTTATCTTGAGCTTCTGTGTATAAATTCATGTCTTCTTCAACGACTGCTCGTATAGCAGCTTCGCTCGGGATAAACATAACAACGTATGGTACTCTAGGATCTACATACTTCTGATATTCTTTGCTTGAAAGTTCTTTTATGCGTTCTTTTATATGTTGAGTAAATTTTACTATATGTTCTTTTCTTTTTTCAGCATTTTTTTCTACAACAGCTTTATCAAATTCTTCCAAACTAGCCTTGCTATCAATGGCAAGTTTTAATCCATCGGGAAGAGTAATAATCACGTCTGGACGTAGGTTAGCATTGTCCCCGGTAACAGTTTCTTGAGTTTGAAAAACAACACCTTCATTCAAGTCTGATTTTTCTAAAATTGTTTTCAAAAGCAATTCCCCCCATTTTCCTCTAACGGCACTGGCTGAGGATAATAAGTTTTTAACGGTACCAACTTCCTCTTGCATTTTTGCTCCGGCGTTTAATACGGTTTCAATACTCTTTCCAAGAGATCCTGTTTGTTCTGCTCTCATTTTTTCAAAATCAGAAATTTTTTCATCAACGGCTTTCATTGACTTATTTATTTCTTGTGCAATTCTATCAAAATTTTTTTCTTTACTTTCAAGATTAATGGAAAAATCTTTTGATTGATTACGAAGAACATCACCAGCAACAGCTTTAAAACGTGATTCTAGTTGATCTATATCCTTGCCTCTTTCTTCAAGCTGGACCTTTTTAATATCTAATTCCTTATTTTTTATATAGGATGCAAGAAAAAAACCTATAATTCCTCCTAAAATTATTGTGATAATATAAATCATATATCTATTGTACCAAAAAAATTTGAAATATGCTAAAATAATTCCATTATGACAATACAAAAACAAATCAATGACGGGATAAAAGATGCGATGATTAAAAAGGACACTGTCCGCCTCACGGCGCTTCGCGGGGTCCTCGCGACTTTTACAAATGAAATGCTTGCCAAAAAACCTGCCGTACAGGAACTTCCGGATGAAGATGCCATCGCAATAATCAGAAGATTGGTAAAGCAAAGGAAGGACTCCATTGAACAATTCACGAAAGGCGGAAGGATGGATTTGGTGAAAAACGAAGAGGCCGAAATGAAAATTCTGGATGAATTCCTGCCCCAAATGATGAGCAAGGAAGAAATCGTGAAAGTTGTGAAAGCTAAAGTTGCCGCAGCAGGAGAAATAGACAAAACCAAACTTGGCCAATTTATGGGCGGAATTATGAAAGAATTGAAAGGAAAAGCCGATGGCGCCATTGTGAAAGAAGTGATTGAAGAGATTGTAAAATAGTTGACTAAATACCTTAAATATTGCTATTATACAGACCAGAATGTTCCAAAATTAATTTTGATCGGAGAATTCCATGGATTTTGATTTTCAACCAGCTTTAGATTTTTATTCTTCTCTGCGCAAAAAAGGAAAAAATCGCAAAGAAGCTTTGGAATTGGCATTGAATAAGTTTGATTTAATGCGTCCCGGTATTCACAATGAATTTGAAAAGCTTATTGAAGAAGAAATTGAACCCGGTATTGAAGCAAGAGAATGGGTTGCCAAAGAACAAAAAGAAATTCATAGGCATGATTTGACACCACCTGCAATTACTGAAGTTTTGACCGAGAAAGAAGAAGTGGAAGATAAGATGGAACCGTGGTGTAAAGGAGCATGGGATAGCTGGAAAAAAAGATGATCCGTCTAAACAATGGGTCATTTTTTCTTTATCTTAAATCCAAAAAATGATATATTTGCTTCGTATGGCTCCATCGTCTAACGGTTAGGACATGCCTTCGAGAGGTTAAAGTTGGAGTAAGGATCCAACTTTAAGACTTGTGATAATCTTTATACGAGCAAAGCGAAGTAGAAAGTAGAACAAGTGTACAGCTTCTGTAAGAAGAGAAATTCGGGGTTTGATATAAATTAAGTTAAAAATTGAATAGTAATGTTTGGCCTTATCGTCTAACGGTTAGGACATAGCCTTCTCAAGCGTTAGAATCGGGGTTCGATTCCCCGTAAGGTCACCATTTCGTGCTAGCACGAGATATATATGGGATATATAATCACAAACATTTCACTTCCTATACTAATTCAAGACACAGCAGCACTGGTAGTTTCTGTTTCAATAGGATTTTTTATTTGGATAATTAAGCAGTCCTATGACAAACATGAGCAAGAACTTAAATCACTAAAAAAATTAGAGATATGTTTAAGTGGTGATTTAGCCACAAATAAACATAATGAGGAATATCTAAATGATTGGATGGATAATTTAAAGAAAAATAAACTTTTTTCGTGTGCATTTAGAACATACGAATTAGATAATTCTGAACTTGTGTATATAACAAATTTAGAACTTATAAATAAGATCAACACCCTAAGTTATGGATTAAATATTTTATTTAATGATTTAAAAAATAATTATGATGTATATACATCTAACTCGCTTAGATTTTTAGATAAAGATCTTGTTAATAATTGGAAAGAAATGAATATTAATACATTAGTGCAATTAAACATTCCAAAAAATAACTTTTATGATTTCAAAAGACAAAAGTATTTGCGTAATTAGAAACAAGAAAGACGGAGCGCGTCGGCTCAGTCGAGTTCGCGCAAAATTTCAGAAATTATCTTGCATGACATTTTTTGTGCAGTCACAATTATATGCTGCCACTTTAATCCCCGACATCTCAATAATTTGTTGAGCAACGTTCCAATATTTTTTCCCTTCATAACTGCATGATATAAATCCATATTATTATTAATAAGCTCGCTAAATTTTCGCCATGTTCCACATATAAATTTGCCTAATCTATCCCTTTCTTCTTTCCGCTCACCATAATTTTTTCAGGTTTTTTAACCAATAATTTCTTTAATATATAAAATTCCACTGCTAAACAAATTTTGCGTTTTCCATGTTTTTCTTTTTTTACATTTTCCTCATACACAATTATATTATCAAATTATTTTATTTCTTCTTTAGCCATTCTTCCTCCTGCCTCACCAGCAATTCCCCTGCTTTTTCCGGCTCTGCCATTATTTCCTCCACTGTCCGCTCCATTCTCATTGATTGTGAGCCCTTCACAAGGATTATATCGTTTTCCGCAATCATATTCTGAATTTCTTCGCCTGCTCCGACAGAATCTTCAAATTGGAAAATGTTGCTTTCATCCATTCCGGCATCAAGCGCGCCTTCGGCAATTTTTCTTGACCTCAAGCCGACGGTTGCCAAAATATCACAGGATTTTGCTGAGAGCTTCCCCGCTTCGTAATGCTCTTTTACCGAATGTTTGCCGAGCTCCATCATATCGCCAAGAACTGCAAATTTTTTACCTTTTGCTTTAATATTTCCCAAAGTATTAAGCGCCAAAGTGACTGCAACCGGCGAGGAATTGTAAGTATCGTCGATTATCATGGAATTTTTTATTCCGGGAATTATTTTCATCCTTCCTTTCGGCGTCTCATGGTTCAAAAGCGCCTCGCCGGCTTTCACCAAATTCACTTTGGCCGATATGCCAACGGCAAGCGCCGCCAAAGTCGCATAAATATTTTTCATCCCAAGCGAACCATAGACCACAATCGGCACGATATTATTTTCATACTGCACTTTGAATGTCATTCCTGCCGGCTTTTCGTTCTCGTAATATATCTGTTCGTCGGATGCAACAAGATTTGACATGTTGTCCGTGCCGTAAACAATCGATAAATTTTTGGATTCATCTTTCATTTTCATCGCGTCGGCGTCATCGCCGTTGACTATAAGCGTGCCGTTATGCTTCAGGGCGTCAACCAGATATTTTTTTTCGCGCACAATCGCGTCTCTTGTCGGAAAAAATTCAATATGAACGGGCACTTTTGCGAATGCGGTAATAACCACTGCATCGGGCTTGAGCCATTTGGCTATATTTTTTATGTCCTTTGGCTTGTCGGCGCCGACTTCAAGCACCAGCCACTGCGGATAATTGACTCTGAAAAAAAGTTCTGAAAAACCGATCCAAATATTGTAAAGCCAAAGCAGCGGATCATTCCATGCGTTTTGACAGCCAATGACAGTGAGCGGAATGCCGATATCGCTATTGAAACTTTTTTCGCTTTTTCGAATGTAGAAAAATTTTGACATTACCGAAAAAATCGCATCTTTTGCAGATGTTTTTCCGACGCTTCCGGTAATCGCAATTATTTTGGGCTTATATTTATTTATTATAAGCTTTGCCTGCCATTGTATTATTGAAGAAATTATTTTTTTAAATATCCGTTTCATTTTTTATTTTTATATTTTTTATCTGTCCGGCGGTATCTCGTAATAATTTATCAGAAAATTTGTGACGTCAAAAAAAGGTGCTGTTAGAGTTTGGGAAGCATAATTGACGCCCTGCGGCTCATAAGTGTAAAGGAAAACCAGAAATCTCGGGTTGTAAGCGGGAAAATAGCCGAAAAAAGAGTGCAAATACTGGTCCGTGTAATAGCCTCCTCCCTCGCTTGCCAGCCGCGCTATTTGGGCTGTTCCTGTTTTTGCGGCAATACTGTAATTTTTCATTTTCAATGTCCCGCCGGCAAGGGACTGATCCACCACATTCACAAGCATCTGTGTAATTTTCTCGCTTGTGCCCGATTTAATAACTTGTTTCGCTTCATCGGTATAATCGATTGTCTTTGAAAGTCCCGTTATGTAATTAATTTTATCCGCCACATGCGGAGTGATCAGTTTTCCTCCGTTTGCAAGCACCGAGAGCGCGCGTGCAGTAATGATCGGCGTCATTGAAATGCCCTGTCCGAAAGATGCGGTGTCATATTCAATTTGTTTTTGATTATTGAGATTATCCAATAAATTGCTGATATCGCCGGCTGCTTCATCCGGCAAATCTATGCCGGTTTCCGAACCGATGCCGAAATTTTCAAAACATTTCAGCATTGTCGGTTTGCCGATTTTCGTTGCGATAAAAGATGCGCCGACATTCAGCGATTGATTTAAAATTTGCTGCATAGGAATTATACCTCTCGCTTTTCCGTCAAAATTATGTATTGTGTTTCCGTCAACATTGATAAAACCTGTGTCATTGTAAGTAGTTGTGGCGGTTATTGCTCCGCTGTCAAGGCCGGCGGCCATAGTGAGAGGTTTAATTATGGAACCCATTTCGTAAGCATCGCTTACCAAAGGATTTGAATAAATACTGGCATCTTTTTGGCTGCCGAAGCTATTCAGATTAAAATTCGGATACATTGCCATTGCATAAATTTCGCCTGTATTCGGATCCATAACGATTGCCCCGGTCATTTGGGAATTCCATTTTTTATTCGCATCCGCAACCACTTTTTCAACATATTCCTGCACCTCAGGATCTATTGTCGTGACAACATCTCCTTCTTTTCCGTTATTCTCTATAAAATTGATTTTGATATCGGAAAATAATTCCGCAAAAGTATTCACATACATAGGACTGTTATTCCTGCTTAATACGTCATTGTAATATGCTTCAAGGCCGTATCTGCCTGTCAAATTTTTACCCGTGTCATCATAACCCACAAAACCGATGATACGCGACGCAAGATCGTTCCCCGGATAATATCTCCACTTCTCATTTTCAATTATAATTCCCTGCAAATTCAAAACGCTGATTTTTTTAATCTCTTCTTCAGGCACTTCCCTTGCAATTTCTTCGTACGAATCGTCTTTTTTTAATATTTTTGAATAAAAATCCGCCTCATCAAGCGGAATTATATTCGAAATTTCCTTGTAATATTCGTCCGTATCGGTCGCCATAACTTTGACATTGAGCGCCAAAATATAGCCGGTCTTCAGGCCTGCCGCGGATATCAACGACCCGTTTTTATCCTGAAAATAAATGGATCCGCGATCGAACGTGTCGTTTGAGACGCTTACATATTGGTTATCCGCTTTTTCGCTGTAATTATCGCCATATACCACCTGCAAAAAATAGAGGCGGACGGCCACAATCAAGGCAAAAAAAACAATCAGGCAAAAAATTAATCTTACTCTGTTTTGAAAATAATTAGTAATTTTCATTGAAAGACAATGCTAAGCCGCTCTCGGCTGGGGTAATGACGGCAAAATCATTTTCCGAAACGGCGACATATCCCTTTGACAATGCAAGATCCATGGTAATATTTTTTTCCATCGAAAGATATGAAAATTCCAGGGAATCAACATTTGAATTCAAAGATGACATCTGTCCTTCCAAATTTTGCTCGGCAACGGCATTTTGAAATGTTCTTTCCACCAAAAAGCCGTATAAAATAATGAGCAATGAAAATAAAGAAAAAAGAATCCAGAAAATCTTTTTTTCTCTGTATCCTATTTTTTCTATTTGATTTTTGATTATTTGTGCCACCATTTTATTTTCAAATTTTTTCTATGATTCTTAATTTTGCGCTTCTTGACCGAGGATTCTCTTTTAATTCATATTCACTTGGCGTAATTGGTTTTTTATTTATAAGCTTTCCTTCTTTTGATTTTGACTTGTCCCTGAAAAAATTCTTGACTTCCCTGTCCTCAACGCTGTGAAATGAAATTATTGCCATTCGTCCTTCTTTATTCAGCAAATTCCATCCTTTCTCCATTCCTTCTTTGAGAGCGCTGATCTCGTCATTGACCGCAATCCTCAAGGCCTGGAATGTTTTTGTGGCAAAATGAATCTTTCCTTTCCTGTAAGATGCCGGAACTGCGTTTCTGATTATTTCCACTAATTCGTCCGTGGTCTTGATTTCTTTTTTCAATCTTTCTTCCACAATCGCCTTTGCGATTCTTCTTGCATATCTTTCGTCTGAATATCCGTAAAGAATGTCGGCAATGGTTTCTTCTTTCCAATTATTCAGGATTATTTCGGCCGTCAATATATTTTTTGCCGGACTTTCAGAAAAAGTCATCTGGAGAGGTTCGTTGTTTTTGAAAGTAAATCCTCTGCCGGAATTTTCTAACTGATCGCTTGAAAGCCCAAGATCCAAAAGTATCGCGTCCACTTTTTGAATATTTAAATCTTTTAGAACCACATCGATATTTCTGTAATCTGAAAGTACAAGTTTGTAATCGCATCCGATTTTTGCCTGCCCGGCCAGGGAAAGAATTTTTTCGGCATTTTTTATGGCAGACAAATCTTTATCTACTGCAATGACCTTCACTTTGCCGCCGAATTCGGAACAGACCTTTGCAGAATGCCCCGCGCGCCCCAAAGTCCCGTCAAAAAATATTGATCCGGACTTAAGATTTAAATTTTCTATTGCTTCATTTAAAAGAACTGTCTTATGTATCATATTTTTATAACGCGCCCGCCTGTCCGAGTTTCTCCGCCAATTGGTCTGCTCTCTTTTCCACTCCGCCTTTGTATTCTTTCCAGGCCTCCTCGTTCCAGATTTCCACTCTGTCCTGCACGCCGACTACCGAGACCTTGTTTTTCAAATCTGCGCGCTTGACCAAGAATTCAGGCAGAAGAATCCTGCCAATAGCGTCCACTTCCACTTCGGTGGCGCTTCCGAACATATAGCGGTTGAAGCTTCTGTTGTCCGCCTGGAGCATTGAAAAGTTTGAAAGCTTTGATGAAATATTTTTCCACTGCGCGAGAGTAAAAAGCCAAAGGCAGTTATCAAGTCCGGCAGTCACGATGATTTTCTTGCCGATTTCCTTTCTGAATTTCACAGGCAAAGACACTCTTTTCTTCTCGTCCAGTGTATGTATGTATTCGCCGATTAACATGATAGATTTTTTTAAGCGAGCAAAGCGAGATTTTTAAAAATCATCACCCTGTGAAATATTTTGATTTATCAAAATCAAATCGTGGAAGATTTATATTTCACTGAGGTAAATTTTCGTATCTTCCCACTTCTTCCCACCTGATGTATATTTTATTACACTTTATCCCACAATACAACAAGTCATCTCACTTCTCTTCCGCTATGATTCCGGCTGATTATTCAAAAAATATGAATAGAAAAAATACGGCTCAAAATAAGCTTATAAAAATAAAAACGAACAAAAAAGTCATTTGAAACTTTTCCGCTCGTTTTAAGTTATCAACAGGTTATGAATAGTTCAAAAATAAAAGGGTTCCGCACGGAACCCTTTCGGTCAAGCCACAATTTGTTAATTGGCGCGTGGTATTTCACTTATGCTTCATTTTCGACTCCAGAATTACTGGCATAATTCTTTCAGTGTCTCCCACGTATTCTACTCAACCAAATAACTCTTATAGGCCCAGTAACGGGGATCGAACCCGTCCCACCAAAGTTCCTACTCCCATGATGCCTTTCATGAAGGAACCCGACAACTTGGTAGTGCCATGAGAACTTACTGTTGTTATCCCAAAAATATATTAATATTTTAAAATAATAAAGTCAAGAAAAAAAATAGTTTTTATTTTATCCCCTTGGTCGCATAAACGGAAAAATTTGGCATTCGCGGGCGGATTTGTCCATAAGAAAAATAAAGAGCAGTTCTGAAAAACCAAATCCGAATGTCGGCGGCATTCCATACTCAAGCGCTTCCACAAAATCGCTATCCATCATCTGCGCTTCCTCGTCCCCTTCTGCGCGAAGCTTTGCCTGCTCTTCAAACCTTTGCATCTGATCAATCGGGTCATTCAATTCGCTGAAACCCTTGCCCATTTCATTTCCGGCAAGTATCACTTGGAATCTTTCCACTAGATTTTTATTTTTCTCCATTCTCTTTGCAAGCGGTTCCATTATTACCGGGACATTCACAAGAAATCCCGGGCCGGCAATCTGCTTTCTGCAATATTTCCAAAGTGCGTCAATGCCGCGATTCATATTGAATCCTTTCCTGTCATATTCCACTTTCAAACTCTGCAATTTCTTTTCTATTTCTTTCATATCTGTTTTTAGCACATCAATATCGGTCGTTTTTTTGATCGTTTCAACATAATCATACTTTTCCCATTTCTTTCCTAAATCTATATCAAATCCTTTTATCTTGAATTTCAGCGTGCCGAATATTTCTTCCGCGATATATTTATACAAATCCTGTACAAATTTCATACCCTCGTTGTAATCGGAATATGCCTGATAAAATTCCACCTGCGTATAATCCTGCAAATGCTCGGCATCAACACCCTCATTTCTGAAAATTCTGCCGACTTCATAAACCTTCGGAAAACCGGCAACAATGAGACGCTTGAGCCAAAGCTCCAGAGAAATTCTTAAATAAACATCCGTGTCATACGCGTTATAATGCGTGATGAACGGCTTGGCTTCCGCTCCGCCTGCGGTATTTTCAAGAACTGGTGTCTGTACTTCCATAAAACCTGATTTTTCAAGAAATTTTCGAATTGCGACGAAAAATTTTGCTTTTTTCTCAATCATATCTTTGACTTTCGGATTGAATATGATGTCCAGATATCTTTTTCTCAATCTTTCTTCTTCATCGGCAAGGCCATGCCATTTCTCCGGAAGCGGGCGCAAAGATTTGGCAAGCATTTTCCAATCCGCGACTTGCAAAGTTTTTTCTCCTCGCTTCGTCACAAAAAGTTTTCCGGAAATTTCCACAAAATCCCCGATATCTGCCGTATCGGAAAATAAATCAAAAAGTTTGCCTGACCGGCCAGGTTCATCCATTTCGTCGCGTTTCAAAAGCCCCTGAAAAGTTCCTGTGCCGTCATTTATATTAAAAAATACAAGTCCGCCCTGCCCCCTGATGGACATTATTCTACCAACAAGATGAATATCTTTTTCTTTTTTGGATATTTTTTCAAAATCAGAAACAACTTCAGCGAGCAAATAATCTTTTTTGGAAACTGCCGGGTAAGGATTTATACCGAGCTTCTCAAGCTTTTTCAGTTTTTCTATTCTGGTATTTCTTAATTCTTCAAAAGCCATTATTTAATATTTTATTTTACATCAACAACTTTATATTCCATTTTCCCGCTTGGAGAATTAAAAGAAAACGATTCGCCTTTCTTTTTGCCGAGCACCGCTGCGCCGATCGGAGATTTGTTTGATATCTTGCCGCCTGACATATTTGACTCGGCCGAACCAACAATCATAAAAGTTCTTTTTGTTCCCTGGCCGGGCAGGCCGTCATTTTTCTCCACAGTCACCGTGCTGCCTATCATCGCATGGTCGCCGTGCCTGTCTTCCACCACAATGGAATTCTTCAATATTGATTCAAGTTTGGAAATCCTCTCTTCTATATCCGCTTGCTGGGCCCGCGCTTCATGATATTCGGCATTTTCCGAAAGATCACCGAGCCCGCGCGCATAATCAAGCGCTTCGGCAACTTCTTTTCTTTTTACATTCTTAAGTTCTTTGAGCTCGGCTGCCAATTCATCATACTTCTGTTTCGTAAGATACTCTCTTTGTACATCGGCCATCCCAGTTGTAAAATTTTAAAGCTACTAATGTTTATTTTGACCTTTATAATGATTTAAACTCACTCAAACTCTTGCTTTGTTATTGTCCTATCGGAATTTACAACGGGACAAGTGATATTAGATTTTGTTATATTTATAAACTTGCGCAAATTCTAGCAATTTTAAGGCGGAAAGTAAAGGATTTTTTATTCTTATTTCAGATACTCCGGTTTGTTCGCATTCATCCAGTCAAAAACCTGCCTCATCACATAAACGCCTCCGAGAGTATTCGCCGCCGGGCCTTTTTCCATAACCACGGCAAAAGCGTATTTCGGATTACCATACGGGAAAAATCCTGTCACCCAAGAATTGGTAAATTGGTTATTAACGCCAAGCTGAGCCGTGCCTGTTTTTGCGGCAATTGCCACATAAGGAACATTGAGGCCGACCGCCACGCCGCCCTCCACATCCATTCTCATGCCGGCGCGCACGATGTTAAAATAATTTTTGTCAAAATTTAATTGTGTGAAATCATTCGGATTTCCGCCTGAAATTATAGACGGCGCCAAAAGTTTTCCGCTATTTGCAATGCTTGCAATCGCCCTTGCCATCTGGATCGGAGTGACTTGCCAGCCGTATTGCCCTATCGCCGTATGATACGTGTCACCGATAAGCCAGCTTTCATTATTGAAATTTTCCGCTTTCCATTCCGGGTTCGGAACAGTGCCGGCGCTGCCATTGAAAAATCCTTCAGGCAAATCTTTTCCAAAACCGAACATATCCATATATTTGTCTATCATATTTATGCCGAGGCCTTTCTGGTTTTCATATCCTCCGCCGATTTCATAAAAATAAACGTCTGAAGAAACGGCGATGGCCTGCTCCATATCAACCCATCCTTGCGGCCTCCAATCTTTGAATATTGAAGGATGATTCGGATCATACGGATTGGGAACGGAAATTGAACCTGTACTTAAAATCTTGGTTTTCGGATCAATAATTTTTTCGGAAAGAGCGGCAAGAGCTATAAAAGGTTTTACGATTGAACCCGGCGTGTAGAGGCCGTTGATCGCCCTGTTCAGAAATGGATTGTTTTTATCGCTAAGAAATCGGTTGATCGCTTTTGTGTTTGTCTTATCGGTCAAAATCTGGGAATCATATTCCGGAAAGCTTGTCATGGCTATTACCTCGCCTGTGTTTGCATCCATTATGACTCCTGCGCCGCCCGTAAATCCGGTTTGCGCCGTGAGGCCGGCAATAATATTATAAAGCTCGGTTTGTACATCGGAATCTATTGAAAGAGTGATATTTTCACCGTCAATCGGCTTTTGTTCAACGCTTTGCGACTCTATATTTCCGTTTGCATCCGTTTCAACGATGCGGAGGCCGTTTGCTCCGGCAAGCTCTCCATTAAAAAATTTTTCCACCCCGTCCTCGCCGACAAAATCCTCATTATAATAAAAACCGGAATTATCTTTCTGCGGATATTTCAAATAACCGACGAGATCGGATAAACCCGGCGCGTCATCGTAAATTCTTAGCGAAAATTCCGGAGTGCTTGAGCCGGCAATGTTCCAAGCGAGTTCTTCGCCGTTTCTGTCGTAAATAACGCCTCTTTGCGGAAAAAGAATCGTGTATCTGAGCATGTTATTGTTGCTTTTTTCGAGATATTCGCTGCCATGAACCGCCTGCAATAAAAAAGATTTGATAAAAAAAAGGCAAAAAATCAAAACACAGAATATGCCGAAAGAAATGAATGTTTTTGAGGAAATTGTTTTTTCAAGCCGCCCTTCAAACTGGTTTACGTCGAATTTCGGCAGATTTTCCGAATCCAAAAAAATCTCGTCAGGATCGATATCTTTTATCCTGCTCTCGTACCGATTATTTCTGAATTTTCTCTTGAATTTATTGAACATCCCAGTTGTAAAATTTTAAAGCTGTTAATATTTGGTTTTATTTTTATATTAATTTTTAATTTTTCTATATTTTTCTTCGTCATTATCAGTTCGGAATTTACAACTGGACAAGTGGTTGATTTTTAAATTCGGTAAAATTTTATTATTTTTTTCAATGGGAAAGACAAAATAAATATAATGATCGCAAGCGCGGTGAAAACATAATGGAAATGGATTCCCATGAATCCTCCGCCGCCATAGAGGATATCCAGAATGAAAGCCCAGACGATTGATTCAACGAATATATGGAAAATAAAAATAAACGCGAAAATCAGAAAAAAAGTGAGATATGGCGGAAGAAGAAAAACCGACAGGATAAGTATGCAGTTTGAAAAAATCCGCGTCATGGTTATTTGGTCTTATCGCCCGGCAAGACTTCCACATATTGGAGCTCCGAAATATTTACCGGATTTTTGAATAAAATTGTTTCAAAAGAATCGGCAGGCTTTGATTCTATTTTTTCCACTGCGCTGAAAACATTGTATGAAATCGACGGAACAACGATTGGATCTCCGATTTTAATATCGGAGCCGGCCGGCGTTTTGGCAACGAAATTTCCTCCTCCCATTCCATTAGCTTCTTTTTCAATTTTATCGCTGCCTATAAGCACATTCATTTTTTCTCCGGACGAAGAATATAAGACGACTTTTGACGAATAATCATACAATTCGGCGACATAGCCGATATAAATATTTCCGTTTGCCAAAACCTGATCTCCAGCCGATATGTCGTCTTCGCTCCCGGCATCGATTATCAGAGTATCATACGGCGATAAAAACGGTTTAGTTAAAATTGCCGCAAGAATTTCCTTTTGGCTGTTATTTTTCCTGCCAAGAATATTTTTCAGGTTGTCATTCTCATTTTTTATCGCTTCAAAAAGAAGTTGATTCTCCCGGTCATTTTCCAGCGATTTTTTCAGCAGATTATTCTCGGCAATGAGCGAAGATTTGGAACGCATAAGCTCTATGCTTTCGGAAAAGAAAACTGTGATGGAATTTCTGATATTCCAAAAAGGCGAAGCAACGCCGAATAAAATATTCCTCGGCGCATAAAAAGAGAAAATCACTATGAAAAAAACAACGAAAAAACTTGCAAGAATAAATTTCTTTTTGCCGCTTCTTTGTCCAAAATTGTCATTTCTTAGGCGGAAGTTCATCTTCTTTCTGTATTAATACATCCTTATACGTTTCCATATTTTCAAGGATGATTCCTGCTCCTCTCGCTACGGCAGTAAGCGGATCATCGGCAATTCTCACGGGAATTTTCAGATAATTGCTCAAAAGATTGTCAAATCCTTTTATAAGCGCTCCTCCGCCGAAAAGATATATGCCGCGTTGCATTATATCGGAAAGAATTTCCGGAGGCGTGGTTTCAAGAACTTCTTTCGTGCCTTCAACCAAACTTTCAATGGATCCCGACATTGCTTCCCTCACATCGGAATCCGTAAGAATAACTTCTCGAGGCAGACCGGTTATCAAGTCCCTTCCTTTTATAGGAGCTTCAAGTATCTCGCATGGAACAACCGAACCGATGCATATTTTTATATTTTCAGCGGTTTTTTCTCCTATCAATATTTTAAATTCGCTTCTGATGTAGCTTATAATGTCGTTGTTCAATTTATCTCCGGCGATTCTTAAATTTTTTGACCTGACAATTCCCCCAAGCGATATGACCGCAATATCCGAAGTTCCTCCGCCGATATCTATAACCATATTTCCAACCGGATCGTGTATGGGCAAACGAATGCCGATCGCCCCCGCCATCGGCTCTTCGACGATATGAACTTCACGTGCGCCGGCATTCCTTGCGGCATCGCGGACCGCGCGAATCTCAACATTTGTCACACCGCTTGGCACACCGACTACAACTCTCGGTCCGAGTATTTTAGGGGAAAGTTCCTCAGCTTTTTTGATGAGGTATGCGATCATTTCTTCAGTTACTTCAAAATCAGAAATTACGCCGTCAACTAACGGCCTGACAGCCGCAATATGTGGAGGAGTTCTGCCGAGCATTTCTCTTGCTTGCGCTCCGACTGCTACTACTTGTCCTGTTTTTTGATTCAGGGCAACTACCGACGGCTCGTTTATGACAATTCCCTTTCCGGCCAAATAAACCAGGGTATTTGCCGTACCCAGATCAATCCCAATGTCATTGGAAAGATATTTGTCTATTTTTTTTCTGAGATTTTTAAACATTTTTTTATTTATATTTCTTAACAAAATCAAAAAGCTCTTTTTCTTTCAGCATTGAGACCTTTTCGGTTTTTCTTTCTTTGATCTCAAGCTCTCCCTTTTCCAAACCTTTTTCAGAAACGACAATTCTCAAAGGAATTCCTATCAAGTCAGAATCGGCAAATTTTTCTCCAGCGCGGGCATCTCTGTCGTCATACAAAACTTCTACGCCGACTTTTTCAAGCTCGTTGTAAATTTTTTCCGCTTCTTTTTTAACTTTTGAATTTTCCGATGGTAACTCAATCAGATGAACTTTGAAAGGCGCGACAGATACCGGCCAAACCATTCCTTTTTCATCGCAAAGTATTTCCACTATGGCACCCATTAATCTTCCAAGACCTATGCCATAACTGCCCATTATCACCAATTTATTTTCGCCTTTTTCATTATTATATTTCAAATCAAACGGCTCCGAAAATCTTGTTCCAAGAGAGAATATATTGCCAACTTCAATGGCTCTTTTCTCCGTCAAATTATCTTTTTTGAAACCCAAACTCTTTAAAATTTCATCTGTATAAATCTCCTTATTTACAGCCATTCCTTTCTTTTCATCAAGATAAATAGTGTCTTCTCCTGCATCAGTTATAGCTTGAAATTCGTGTGAAAATTTTGAAAAGGAACCGCCAGAAGCAAAAGTGAAATAAGTCAAATCACCTATACCAACTCTTTCAAAAATTCTTTTGTAGGCCTTTTTAGCTTTTTCATAAAAATCATTGTGTTCTTTCTCGTCTTTTGAAAAAGAATACAGCGCTTTCCAATAAAATTCCCTTCCCCGCAAAAGGCCTGATTTGCTTCTTTCCTCGTTCCTGAAAATTTCCTTGAAATCATACGGATACATCGGCAAATCTTTATAAGAACTTATGTATTGTTTCAATATGTTTGAATACGCCTCTTCGTTTGTAAAAGACAATCCGACGTCTGTGCCGTTTTTTAATTTTGTTTTAAACCAGTTATCAACGACCTCGTCGTTCCATCTTCCCGATTTTTCCCAAACTTCTTTGCTCTGGATGATGGATGTCTTCATTTCTTGCCCACCGATTGCATTCATTTCTTCACGGATGATAGCTTCGAGTTTTTTCATAACTCGCAGTCCAAGCGGCAAATAAGAATAAATTCCGGCCATTTCTTTATTTATAAATCCGGCGCGAATAAGGAGATTTGCGTTTTTTGACACCTCGTCTTTTGGCCCTTCCTTGCGGGTCTTGCTAAGCAGCTCTGATTGTCTCATAAGCAAAATGATAGCTTAATTCCATATAAAAAACAAATGTTTGACAAAAAGAAAAGTTGGTTCCATTATCTAACATAACCTTTTTTATAGACCTCATCTAAAATATAAGGTAATAGTAATTTTGTTTTTCGTATAGCCATGGATAAAGCCTGTTTAACTTCTTCGTAAGTGCCAACGCAGTCAAAAGGTTTATGCCCAGATATTCCCAATAATTCTTTTGCTGTTTTTAATAAGCTTCGTTTTTCAAAAAGATTTTCTCCAAAAATTTTGATTAAATCTTTCTTATTTAAAAATGGATAAAGAATAATAAATGCAAATAAGCATTTTGAGCAATTATTGCACCATATATCTTTTTTTGAACCTTTATTACAGCTTCTGAAAACAGAAAAATATTTTGGATATTTTGAAAATAATTTTGCAATTTGCAATTCATTCAGTGATCTCAAAAAGCTGAAATAGTTAATGTATTTTGCTAAATATTTTTTAGAATAATCATTAAATGACCTCTCAAATTGTATGGATTTTGAATATTGATGATTGATTGTGTGATTATGAAATCGAACATTGCCTTGACTAGCGCTTTTTTCATTTGAAAGAGCTATTTCACTATAATCATATAGAACTGCTACTGTGACACTGACAAAAGCCAAATAAGCGGAAAAAGGAGTATGCCCGTTTAAATAACCTTGTTTGTTTAATTTAAGCAATTTCTTATCAAGATACCGTTTAATGATGATGGGACTTTCGCAGCCAGCAATTTTTACAACACGTAATGATGCTTTTGTCGGATTAAGCAGAAGGCAGTTATATTTTTTGACTTTCTTTTTAAATGTTTCCAAAGTTACTATTGAATCTTTGCCTCCACCAATGGGGATTAATGTATTTTTACTTTGTTTCTTTGTATAAACAAAGTGAGAAAAGTCTTGAATAGATTTATTAATAATCTTAACAAAATTCTTCTTGGTAAAATCTATTTTGTTTATATAAAAGAATTCTCCGAGACCTTTAGTCAAAAGATTCTTCCAGAAACGAATTTGTTCGCTGTTAAGTTTTCCTGCTTCTATGATAATTTCCGGTGAGCAAGTAGATTTCCAATAGCTTGGTATTTCCGTCAAACCTAAATAAAATGCTAAATTGTTGAGAACCTTTTTGTCTAAGTTTTTAAAGTGCCTATCTGAATCCAAAAAAACTATTTTAGGTTTAAATATAATATTCGGTTCAATTTCAAAAACAAAAGATATTGATAATTTATTTCTAGTTTGCTTTATGGAATAACTTTTATAAATAAATCTTTGGTGCTTCTTGATAAGTTCCGATCTTTTCATAAAGAAAGTATACCAAAAAATTCAAAGTTTAATGAATCAACCTCAAAATATCCTTGTAAGTTATAAAAATCATCAGTGCGATAAGAAGGACAAAACCCACCATATTTATCCAATTCAATATGACTGGTTTTATTTTTCTTCTGATAATTGTTTCAATTATTACAAACAAAGCTCTCCCGCCATCAAGCGCCGGAAATGGAATCAGATTCAAAACCGCCAGATTTATTGAAATCATTGCAACAAAACCCAAAAGATATGAGATGCCCAAACTGCTCGCTTGCCCTACCATTACCGCAATCCCCACCGGTCCGGCAATCTGAGAAAGAAAACCGCCATCGCCTCTGAACGCCGCACCGATAAAACCAATTATTCCTTTTGCAATATTTCCCGTCTCTATTACCGTAAGTTTTGCTCCCTCATAAAATGACTGGAAGAAACCAAATTTAACCGTGCCGACAAGCGCCATTGATATTCCTATGGCTTTTCTTCCGTCAACAAGACCGCTCGCCGCTATGACTTTTGCTGTGCCGGTGGCATTACCTCTTTTGTATCCTATATTTATTATTCCTTTGCTTCCGGCAATTATATTTTGAACATCTGAAATCCCGGGATTCAGCACTTGCGCTTTATCGGATACGATTGAGAGAATATCATCGCCTTCCTGCATTCCGGCTTTATCAGACGGAGAATCTTTTTCAACTGAAAGAACCATTACCGAGACATTTTGAGCCTTGTCCTTATACTGATCTTCAATGGAAGTCAAAAGCCCGATATTGAATGAGATTGAAATCAAAACCCAGGCAAAAACAAAGTTCATCAGGATTCCGGACAAAAGAATGACAATTTGCTTCCATTTTGAGGCATTTACCAAACTCCTCGCGCTATCAATGCCGTTCATGGATTCTTCGTCTGGATTTTCCCCGAAAATTTTCACATAACCGCCAAAAGGAATCAAATTTAAGGAATAAACCGTCTCGCCTCTTTTCCAACTGAAAACTGTCGGCGGAAATCCGATGGCAAATTCATCCACTCTTATGCCGAATATTTTCGCCATCGTAAAATGGCCAAGCTCGTGGACGAAAACAAGAATCGCCAGAATTATCAAAAAAAGTATGACGGTCATTTTTAACTATTTATCTCTTTTTCTTTCTTTCCAAACAAAACTTCCAGATTTTTATTCGCATCGTCTATTATTTTCTGCATCTCGTTCTTGTATCTGAATTTATCATCCTCGCCCATTCCGCCCTTTTTTTCTTGCGCCTGGATATCATTCCAGATTTCATCGCGGATAGTACGGACATTCACTCTTGCATCTTCAAGCTTCGCCTTTGCCGCCTTTACCATAAGATCTCTTTTATCGCCTGTGAGCTCCGGGAAAAATATTCTTACTCCTTTGTCATCCACGCCGACCGAAACTCCGAGATTTGCCGCTGTTATGGCTTTTTCAATTTCTTTTGCCTGCGATTTATCGTAAGGTGAAACTCTGATGACTCTCGCATCCTCAATCCCGATGCTTGCGACTTGGTTTAAATGCATTCTTGAACCATACGCTTCTACCTGTACACCATCCAAAATCGCTGGGCTTGCTATGCCGGTGCGCAAAGTCGTGTATTCTTTAACGAGCCAGTCCTGCGCTCCTTTTATTTTTTCTTTTAGAATATTAAAATTATACGCCATGTTGTTTTTTATCTTTTTCTTTTTTTTCAGTTGAGTTCCTTTTTAATTTAGGCAGGAGTTCCTCTGCTTGTTTAAGACCAATCTCAATATGAAGATGCCTCAATGCTATTTTTAGGAGAATAGGCGTAACATTTATTCCTTCTATCATTTCCGCATGACCTTCGCGAGTTAGGCCTCCTTCTGCTCTCAAATTGTCAGCAATATCTTCAAGGGTCGCTGTTTCAAGATCTTTCAATCCTAAAATTTTTTTGAAAGCTTTTTTTTCCTGATTTGACACTTTTTCTTCTTTTGCTTTTGACACCAGCGATCTCTCTTTCCCTTCTGTTTCCAGAAATTCATTTAATTCTTTTATTTTATCTTCCGGTCGTATTGGTGATTGTTCTTTCATAATAGTCATATTATATCCCAAAATAAATATAAAAACAAAAACCCGAATTATTCCGCCGGCAAAACCAGTGCCAAATACTCCAAAAGCATTTTGAGCGATGGGGATTGCTCGCTTGCATATTGGCGGACCTTTTCCATTCTTTCAAACATTTCGGTTTTTGATTTTCCTTCCTTTGAAAAATCGGTTTTATTTTTCAGTTCCGATTCCAAAGCATTGATAAATTTGGAAACTTCAATTTTAGATTTCTCTTCGTCCGTAATACTTTCCATAAGATTTTTAATCTCTTCCATTTTCTCGCCCATCGGCATCTTGATGAATTTTTTTACATCAATCGCCGAATCGCTTTTGCCAGAATGTTCAATGATGTTCATTCTTGATTTCAATGTCGCAATAAGTCCGTTTGCGGAAGGAATTATCAGAAAAAAGTGCGTGTCGCCTCTCGGCTCTTCAAAAAGTTTCAACATCGCGTTCTGTGCTTTCTCTGTAATAAAGTTTGCGCTTACGATAAATATTTTTTTATCCGATAATACCGGCTTGTTTCCGTGAAGGTTTTTTATGGTTCTTGAATCCTCAATATCCATTACATCATAAACTCCTCGCCAAAAATCCGGATTGCCTTCCGTTTTAAAACCAAGTTCCTTTTTCAAAAAATTTTCAAGTTCGGAAACAATCTCATCCGCATTGCCGACAATGCAATATGCGTGATGCAGATTTTTGTCTTTAATATACAAATCCATATCAATATCAATTTGTATTACCTTTTAGCTATAATAGATTTCTTATACGTATCCAAATGCTCCAGTGCAATTCCCGTCCCTTTTGCCACACAGTAAAGCGGTTCGTCCGCAACCTGCGCTTTCACTCCAGTTCTTCTGAAAACAAGCTCTGTCATATTTCTAAGCTGGCTTGAACCACCAGTCATTATTATTCCGTTGTCAATAATATCCGCGGCAAGTTCAGGTGGAGTTTCCTGCAAAACATCTTTTATCGCTTTCACCATATCTTTCAATTCTTTTGAAATAGCTTTGACAACTTCATTGGTTTTGAGTTCTGTAGAGCGAGGAAGTCCGGTCATAAAGTCCCTGCCTTTTACAATCATAACCAGTTCTTCTTCCACGGGAACGGCACTTCCGATTTTTATCTTGATATCTTCCGCGGTCTTGTCTCCCACAGCAAGATTGAAAGTTTTTTTCAAATAATCTGCGATAGCAGCATCAATTTTATTTCCTGCGCATTTCACGGAAGTTGAAGATACGATTCCTCCCAAAGAAATGACTGCAACATCCGTCGTTCCCCCGCCAATATCCACCACCATGTGCCCCATTGCTTCATAAATGGGAATGCCGGCTCCGATAGCAGCTAAAATGGGCTCCTTGACCACGTAAGCGTTTTTTGCTCCGGCTCTTATCGCCGCCTCAACTACTGCCCTTCTTTCCGTTGATGTGATTCCCGCGGGTACGGAGACCATGACTTCCGGTTTGAAAATATTCCATTTGCCGAGAGCTTTGTCTATAAAATATCTGAGCATTGCTTCGGTAATTCTGTAATCGGCAATGACGCCGTCTTTCATCGGACGATAAGCGATAATGGAATCCGGAGTCCTTCCGATCATGCTTTTTGCTTCAATCCCGACTGCAAGAATTTTGTTGTCCTGCTCGGCTATGGCAACGACGGATGGCTCAAAGAGAACCACTCCTTTATTCGGCAAAAAAACCAGCGTATTCGCCGTTCCCAGATCTATCCCCAATTTGCGAATGAATATGCTCATTAAAGTTATATTATATCTTTTTTAAGTAATTGCAAATTAAAAATACCAGAGGTTGACAAAATAGTTTGTTTTGGTAGTATACTGATTAAGTGCGCTCACAAATGGTTACCGTGCTTGTGACCTGAGAACCTTATGGTAATGCACACCAAGAGGTTGGAGGTTAGATTCTTAATCTCTATGAGCGTCACCAAAACACCCATAAAAAATATTGGGTCAGCCATCTCTTCGGGGATGGCTTTTTTTATGTTTCATTTATACAAAAAATCTATAAATATGCTAGAATCTTTTTATGACCGACAAAGGACCGATGAATTTCGAGATAGACGGCGGGAAAAAACTTTCCGGCACCGTCATAACCAAAACATCAAAAAACGGCGCGATGGGCATTATTTCCGCATCACTATTGAACAAAGGAAAAACGCTTCTCAAAAATGTTCCTAAAATCGAAGAGGTTTACAGGATGGTGGAAGTGCTTCAAAGCATCGGTGTATCGGTGCGATGGATCGACAGCAACCTTGAAATCAAAGCGGATAAAATAAATCTGAAAAATATCAACAAAGAATCTGCGGAAAAAACAAGAAGTATCATCATGCTCATCGGCCCGCTTGCCCATAGATTCAAAAAATTTTCGCTTCCGCATTCCGGCGGATGTAAGCTAGGAAGTCGCACCGTAATGCCTCATTTCTTTGCGCTAGAAAATTTAGGCATCAGTATCAAAACAAGGCATGATAGCTACAGTATTTCGCATAAAAAACTTTCGCCCAGCGAATTCACGCTCTATGAGTCCGGAGATACCGTCACAGAAAATGCAATTATGGCCGCATCGCTTATTCCCGGAAAAACAAAGATTAAATTCGCCTCCGCAAATTATCAGGTGCAGGATTTATGCTTCTTTCTGCAGAAATTCGGCGTCAAAATTGACGGAATCGGCACAACCACGATTGCAGTCCATGGCGTCAAAAAAATAAATAAAAATATCACGTATTATCTTGCCGAAGATCCGATAGACAGCATGTTTTTTATCGCAGTTTCAGCTGTGACCAAATCCGGCATCATTATCAAGCGTTGCCCTATTGATTTCCTTGAAATAGAACTATTGAAACTCAAAAAAATGGGTTTTAAATATAAAATTTTGAAAAAATATAAAGCGCTGAATAGAAAAACAAATCTGGTTGATATCAAAACATTTCCGTCAAATCTTGTCGCTCTCGGCGACAAAATAGAATCCCGGCCGTATCCGGGGCTCAATATAGACAATCTTCCCTTTTTTGCTGTCATTGCCACGCAAGCAAAAGGCCAGACGCTCATCCACGACTGGGTTTATGAAAAAAGAGCGATACATTATAAAGAGCTGGATCGGTTGGGCGCTGATACAATCCTTGCCGATCCGCACAGATTTTACGTAAACGGAAAAACGAAGCTCAAGCCCGCAGAAATTATTTCCCCTTCCGCTCTCCGTCCTGCAGCTGTTGTGCTTATCGGAATGCTGGCCGCACACGGAAAATCCATCTTGAGAAATGTTTACAACATCAACCGCGGGTATGAGGATATCGCGAAAAGATTGAATGAGCTCGGAGCAAAAATAAAGATTCTCTAGAAATTAATCCGTACCTAATATTTCGGAATGATTTTCCTTTGCTAATTTTCTTAATTTTATAACAGCTTCAATTTCTTTAATATCTTTCTCAGTAATAGGATGTACACCTTTTTCTTCTACCTTTTTTAGAATTTCTTTCCAAGACATATCATCAGTTAACTGAAGTATAAATTCTTTTGTATTTTCTGGATTTGCTGGTAATTCCATATAATTTTATATTAATCATTAATAAGTTAAAGTCAACCAACGAACATTTCTAAAGTTAAATCATGATCTTTAAATCCGATTTTTTTGTAAAAACTTATTCCTTCTCTATTTTTTGCAGAAGCTTTAACAGTAATGCGATAAACTCTGTTTTTCCTACACCAATTCATAAAATTTTTCGCTAATTTCGTACCTATTCCTCTGCCTCTAAAACTTTTTTCGATAGACATGTTTTCCAATTCGGCATATTTTGCTTTTTTGAGAAAAAATTCTCTTTCAGAAATTCCACCGCATAAATAGCCAATAATTTTACCTTTTAGTTCTGCTATTTCTACAAAGCTGTTTTTCCCCATAATTCTATTTTTAAAATACTTTTTTCCTTCATTGTAAGTCCATTTTAAATTTAAACTCTTGTCATACTCCTTGTATTCTTTTTTAAATAAATTAAAATTTAATTTCAAAATACCGCCAAGATCTTCAATTTTTGCCTTTTTAATTAAAATATCGTTTTTTATGAAGGATTCCATAAATTCATTATATCAGATTTTGAAAAGTTGAAAAACCGCCTATTTTCTGTCATTATACAGCTAATGAAAATTCTGGAAGTTATTCCAATTTCAAAAGGAATCACAATGGAAACGCTTACGTATTTTACCGGAAGCGATGTTCCCGCTGGTTCCGTGGTAAAAGTTCCGCTCAGGAAAAAAGCGATTTCGGCAATCGTCCTGTCCGTCAGAGAGGCGGAAATCATGAAGTCGGAAATAAAAAAATCAGCATTTTCGCTGAAAAAAATCGAAAAGATAAAACATTCAAATTTGCTTAGAAAAGAATTTGTGGAAGCATCGGTGGATACGGCCGAATATTATGCCGGCTTTACCGGAGCTGTACTTGGTTCAATGATTCCTAAGGTTTTTTTCGAAAATCTGGACAAGCTTAAAATCCCAAAAAGTGAAGTTTTAGCCGAAACGCCAAAAGCTGCGGAAAAATTCGCCATCCAATCAAATGACGAAGACAGATACGCCCATTATAAAAGCATTATTCGGGAAGAATTCGCAAAAAACTATTCCGTGTTTTTCTGTCTGCCGACAATTCAGGATATTAAAAAAGCAACTGAGACCTTGAAAAAAGGAATTGAACATTACACCTTTACGCTTCATGGACTGATGAAAAAGAAAGAAATCATAGAAATTACAAATAAAATCCTCAAAGAAAAACATCCTATTTTGATAATCGCCACAGGCGCATTTTTGAGCATTCCAAAAGAAAAAATCGGCACGATAATAATAGACAAGGAAAATTCGCGGGCTTACAAGCAGCAGACAAGACCATACATTGACATCAGAAATTTCGCTGAAGCATTCGCAAATAAAATAAAAGCAAAAATAATTTTCGGCGACCTGCTTCTGCGCGCAGAAACGATATACCGATACAAAAAAGGAGAGCTGATAGAAATCGCTCCGCTCAAATTCCGTTCGCTCACTACTTCAAATGAAGTGCTTATAGATATGAAGCAAAAAAAGACGGGCAAAAATGATGAGAAAGAAACAAAAAAAGACGAATTCAGGATATTCAGTCCGGAGCTTGAGAAAAAAATAAAGGAAAATATCGAGAATAACGAGCATATGTTCATTTTCACCGCAAGGCGAGGCCTTTCCCCTTCCACACTCTGCTCCGATTGCGGAAATATAGTCAAATGCAATTCTTGCGGAGCTCATGTAGTTTTGCACCTACCTAGCCGGCAGGCAGGTAAAGCGACGGAGAATTTCTTTTTGTGCCACAGATGCGGAGAAAGAAGAAGTGCAAATGAAAAATGCGTAAACTGCGGAGGATGGAAGCTTGCAACGCTTGGAATCGGCGCAGAACTGATTGAAGAAAAATTGAAGGAAATGTGCCCAAAATGCAAAATCTGGAGATTGGATGCCGATGTTGCCAAAACCCACAAAAAAGCCGGAGAGATTGCGGAAAAATTTTACAATTCTCCGGAAAGCATTCTGATCGGAACGGAAATGGCGCTTCTTTATCTTTCAAAAAAAGTTGAAAATTCCGCCGTGGTTTCCATGGATACTTTTTTCTCAATCCCCGATTTCAGGGTAAACGAAAAGGTTCTGAATATTCTGCTGAAAATACGCGCTATTACGGACAGAAGTCTGATAATACAGACCCGCGACAGCTCGCAGAAAGTTTTCAACTACGCTTTGACCGGGAATTTGATTGACTTCTTCAAAGATGAAATTGACGATAGGAAAGCTCTCGGCTATCCGCCATTTTCAACTCTCATAAAAATATCCGTTTCAGGTTCCAAAGAAGACGTTTTGAAATCCGCGGAAGATTTGCAAAAAACTATAGAACCGTACGAAATGGATGTATTCCCCGCGTTTATTCCGCAGAAAAAAGGAAAATGCGGCATAAATGGAATAATAAAAATCCCAGGAGGAAAATGGCCCGACAAAAATATTTCCGAAAAACTGAAATATCTTCCGATGAATTTCTCCGTGAATGTGGATCCGGATAGTTTATTGTAAAAAAACAAGCGCAATTAAAAAAATTCTCCGAGAACTGTTTGAACGAAGTGAGTTTTCGAGGAGAAATTTTTTAATTGCGCTTGTTTATATTAATTAATTTTTACACACTGCAGCAGGACTGCATACAACCCTGTTTCCGTAACGCAAATCAACATAATTTATTTTTGCAAGCGATGCTTTGTCCATTTTGATAAATCCGTCATTTACAAGCGCCTGCAAATTTATCAATGATTGTCCGAATGTTTTTTCGTCATTGAGCAAAATCTTGCCTCCATTTTGCAAATAAACTTGATATGTATGAGCATCAACCGCATAAAAATACTCCGGATAAAAATCAAGCTGGCTCAAAGCTCCGATAAAAGCTGAGATTTCGGCAAATCTATGGCTGTCAAAATAAAATTCTCCTATCGGATTTTGATTCGTTATCATGCCGAAATATTCAGGAAACGCGCTTATCACCGTTGAACTTGCAAACACAAAACCTGTCTTATCCATCAGAAAACAATTTCCCGGCACATCCGGAGTGCCTCCGCACCAATGATTTTGGGCAACCCGCTCGGACACTTTAATTTCTATATCATTTAAATTTTTGAATGATATTTTTACCGAATTTATTGTTTTTATATCGCTCAAAATCTGATTTTTAATATCATTTCTTTCCAAAAGCAAATAATTATCTGTCGGAATAATCAGCAGATATCTTTTGTTAAGCTCCGCATTCACAATCGCCGAAATTTCACTGCTTGATACGGATGAATTGCCGGCAATGGAAACATTCCGTATCCGCACCTTATCCGAGGTAAGTCCGAGAATGCACAGCGAAATGAGAAATAAAATATAAAGAGCCGAGAGGCCGATTTTTCTTATGCGGCTCAATCTCCTCTTTTTCCTCAAGGATTGGTTTATATTTGATCGCTGCTGCATAGCGAATTTATTTCTTTCCAATAACTTCTTTTCCGCCCATGTATTTTTGCAAACCTTTTGGAATTTTTATGCTTCCGTCCGCCTGCTGATTATTTTCCAAAATCTGGATCAATATTCTCGGAGTGGCAATAGCGGTGTTATTCAAAGAATGGACGAATTTTGATTTGCCGTCCGCATCTTTGTATTTTATATTCAATCTTCTCGCCTGAAAATCATGGAAATACGAGCAAGAATGCGTTTCGCCATATTTATTCTTTGACGGCATCCATGTCTCAATATCATATTTTTTCACCTGCCCTTGGCCGAGATCGCCTCCGCAATTTACAACCACTCTGTAAGGCAAATCCATCGCCTGCAAAATTTCTTCGGCATTTTTCAAAAGTTCCTCGTGAAATTTCACGGATACCTCGTGCGACGCTTCGCAAAGTATCACTTGTTCAAATTTCATAAATTCGTGCAAGCGATAAAGACCTTTGACATCCTTGCTGTAGCTTCCCGCTTCCCTTCTGAATGCCGGAGAAAACGCGAATTTTTTCATTGGCAAATCTTTTTTATTCAAAACTTTGTCTGCAAAATAACCCATTGTGGCAACTTCCGCCGTGCCGGCAAGATAATCGTTATCTTGTGTTTTATACAAATCATCTTCTCCTTGCGGCAGATATCCTGTACCAAATAATGTTTCTTTTCTGACAAGCGACGGGACCATCATAAATCCATAATCGCTTTTTTTCTCCCTGAAAATATCTATCGCAAGCTGCCAGACGGCAAATGCAAGCTCAGCTCCTTCGTTTTTCAAAAAATATCCGCGGAATCCGGCTACTTTTGTCCCCGCTTCAAAATCGGCAAGGTCGTGCTTTTCCATGAGTTCAATATGGTCTTTCGGCTTGAAATCGAATTTTGGAATCTTGCCCCAAACTTTTATTTCCTTGTTGTCGGCATCGGAATCGCCTTTAGGCACGGATACATCCGGAATATTCGGAACTTGAAGCATCAGCATTTGCCAGTTTTTCATCACTTCTTTGAGTTTTTCTTCCTCTTTCTGAAGTGCTTCTTTCAGAATTTTCATCTGGCTAAGCAATTCTTTTTTTTGTCCTTCGTCTTTTAAATCAGGCAAACGGAAAGAAACCTCATTCTGCTCAGCTCTCTTTTTTTCTATTGAAGTCAGCAATTCCCTTCTTTTGTCGTCTACGGAAATCAAATCGTCCACATTAAACTTAATGTGCTTTTTCCTGGCGCCTTCCGTGATTAATTCTTTGTTTTCTCTGATGAATTTGATATCAAGCATAAAATATTTGATTCGTATATATTATATTAACAATAAATGTTAGAATAAACAACAATGCTCAATAATTTTAAAACGGAGACACTCATCGGCAAAAATATTCCGAAAAAACTCCGTGAAATTTCCGATGCTCCGAAGAAATTATATCTGCAAGGAAAACTTCCCTCGCCGGATACCAAAATCCTCTGCGTCGTTGGTTCCCGCAACTATACATCCTATGGCAAAGATGCGTGCGAAAAACTCATTGCCGGGCTTGCCGGATATGATATCTGCATTGTTTCAGGTCTTGCGCTTGGAATAGACGCTATTTCGCATAAAGCCGCGCTTCTCGCAGGATTAAAAACTGTTGCAATTCCCGGTTCCGGACTTGATCCGTCCGTTTTGTACCCAATTACGAATAAAAATCTCGCGGAAAAAATCCTTGAGGCCGGCGGAGCGCTGCTTAGCGAATTTGAACCGACTTTCCGCGCCACCCCATATAGCTTCCCTCAAAGAAACAGGATTATGGCCGGGATATCCGACGCCACGCTTGTTGTGGAAGCCGAACTTAAATCCGGGACTTTAATCACTTCAAAATACGCGACCGAATACAATCGCGATGTGCTCGCCGTCCCTGGTTCTATCTTTTCCAAAAATTCTGACGGACCGCATATGCTCATCCGCCTTGGCGCCACTCCGGTGCGGACGAGCGAAGATATTTTGGAAGCTCTTGGCTTTAAAGTGGAACAGAAAATAGAAAATCTGAAATTGAAATATGCCGATTGCTCGGATGAAGAAATGCTTATCGTCAAACTTTTGGCAGAGCCGCTTCAAAAAGACGAGCTTATCCGCCAATCAAAAATGCCGATTTCCAAAGTTAGCGGAGTGCTTTCAATAATGGAAATTAAAGGTTTGATAAAAGAAAGTATGGGAGAGATAAGATTAGTTTAGAAACTAAAAGTTTTTAAAGCAATAACGACCCACAAAATAAAAAATAATATTGCTAGTTCTCCAATAAAAAACATGACTGTTTTAAAACTAATTATTTTCCCTTCTTTCTTTACTTGTTTTATATGTCCAGAAATAAGACTCACGAATAAATATATAAGAATTAAACCTATCAATAAAATAATTGGCATTGTTTTTAAAATTATTATAAATACTAATAAGTTAATTATACCAAAATTTGCATAAAATAACATTTATGTGTAATACTAGGGTGCAATGAAACTTTTAATTGTAGAATCACCGTCGAAAGCGAAGACGATAGAAAAATATTTGGATGGAAAATATACCGTCAAAGCGTCTGTCGGACATATTCGGGATTTGCCAAAATCCAACAAGAAAGCCATTGATATAGAAGGCGGTTTTATTCCTCATTACGAAATCAGCCCAGGCAAAGAGAAAATCGTTTCCGAAATAAAAAGCTTGGCAAATAAAGCCGATGAGGTCTTGCTTGCAACCGACCCTGACCGAGAAGGAGAAGCTATAGCTTGGCATATCAAAGAAGCCGTCGGACTGAAGAATCCGAAAAGAATCCGTTTCCATGAAATTACAAAAGATGCGATAAAAGAAGCGATTCAGAATCCTACCGAAATAGACGACAACCTAAGAAAAGCGCAGGAAGCAAGAAGGGTTTTAGACCGCCTTGTCGGATATGACCTTTCCGGACTTATTTGGAAAAAAATCCGCTACGGACTTTCCGCGGGGCGCGTACAATCACCTGCACTTCGCATCGTAATGGAACGCGAGAGAGAAATCCGCGCATTCAAACCGGAACAGTTCTGGGTTATTGAAGCCGATACCGAAACAAAAAAAAGAGAAAAAATAACTTTGACCTGCGATAAAGAACCTCGCGACATAAAAGAAGTTGAAAAAATACTTGAAATCGGAAATAAAGAAACTTGGACTGTAAAAGACGTTACAGAAACCGAGACAAAAAGAACTCCAAAAGCGCCGTTCACCACTTCCACTCTCCAGCAAGCGGCAAGCACCCGCCTCGGCTACGCTCCGTCAAATACTATGCGCATAGCGCAAAAACTTTACGAAGCCGGACTTATCACTTATATGAGAACCGACAGCACAAACTTGGGCGCTACAGCACTGGATCAGATCGGCGCAGTTGTCTCCAAAAAATACGGGGTAAATTATGCAAAAAGAAATATTTATATTACAAAAAGCAAAAACGCGCAGGAAGCGCACGAAGCGATAAGGCCGACAGATGCGAGCCGTGAAATCGCCGGACACGCAGATGACCAGAAAAAGCTTTACCGCCTTATTTGGCAAAGAGCTGTTGCATCGCAAATGTCTGATGCAAAAATATTGAGGACAAAAATTATCGCTCAAGCCGGCGTTGACAAAGAAATTCCCACTTTTTCAATAAACGGTTCACGCACGCTTTTTGACGGATGGCTTAAAGCGGATCCGGATGCCCGCGGAGAGGATGTTGAATTGCCAAAAGTGGAAATCAATGAGATTTTGAAGCTTTTGGATATTCGTTCGGCAGAAAAATTCACAGAACCTCCTTCAAGATACACCGAGGCCGGGCTCATCAAAGAACTTGAAAAAAGAGGAATCGGCAGACCTTCAACATACGCCACGATTATGAAAACTCTTGATGAGAGGGGTTATACGACAAAAGAAGGAAAAACTCTGATACCGACGGACACGGGCGATGTGGTAAGCACTTTCCTTGAAAATAATTTTGCAAATTATATAAGCGACACTTTCACGGCAGAAATGGAAGACGAGCTTGACGATATCGCAACCGGCAAGCGAGAATACGTAAAAACCTTGAAAGATTTTTACGGGCCATTTTCAAAAGATATAAAAGCAAAAGACAAGATCGCAAAAGTGACAAACTTGGGTGAAGCCGATAAAAAATATAAATGTCCTGTCTGCGGCGGCCCGATGGTCATCAAACTTTCAAAGAACGGGAAATTCTTGAGCTGCAAGAAATACCCGAAATGCATGGGCGCGAGAACAATCACCGGTGAAGAGCTTGAAGGGCCGAAAGAAACCGGCGAGATGTGCCCGGAATGTAAAGACGGCAAACTCATAGAACGAGAAGGAAAATTCGGCAGATTCGTGGCTTGTTCAAATTATCCGAAATGCAAATATATAAAAAAAGACGCGATTACGCAAAATACCACGGGAATAAAGTGTCCTGTCTGTAAAGCTGGAGAGATGACGGAGCGAAAAGGAAGATTTGGAGTATTTTACAGCTGTACGAATTACCCGAAATGCAAATATACCATAAAAGCAAAACCGACCGGCAAACTCTGCCCTACTTGCGGAAGTTTGATGATGGAAGGCACAAAAACAATTCCTGAAAGATGCAGTGATGTAAAATGTTCGAACAATAGACCGGACAAGATTGAAAAGAAAAATTAAAAAACCGCCTGAAAGCGGTTTTTTAATTCCTTTATGGACTTTATGGATTTTTAATTTTATACTGATTATATGCCTTTGGAAGAAATCATAAAACTATTGGAATCGCCGCCGCAAAAAGACAAGGAGCTTATACAAAAAGCTTATGATTTTTCGCTGAAAGCTCACGAAGGACAGTTGCGAAAATCCGGAGATCCTTATTTCAGCCATGTGTTTGAAACAGTAAAAATTCTTGCCGAATTGAAGATGGATGCTCCCACTCTTGCTGCCGGATTTTTGCATGATGCGATAGAAGACGGTGTCGCTACGGAAGAACAGATACAAAAAGAATTTGGAGACGAGGTTTTGTTTCTGGTAAACGGCGTTACCAAGCTCGGCAAAGTCAGATACAAAGGCGCGGAAAAACACGTTGAATCCCTGCGAAAATTTCTCGTGGCCACCGCGCAGGATATCCGCGTGCTTATCATAAAACTTGCGGACCGGCTTCACAATATGCGCACGCTTGAATTCGTGGACAAAGATAAACAGAAAAAAATCGCTCTTGAAACATTGGAAATATACGCTCCCCTTGCTGACCGGCTTTCCATCAGGATGCTGTCCCGCGAACTTGAAGACCTGTCTTTCAAATATGTCCATCCGAAAGAATATGAGGAAACTTTCCAACTCATAAAAAGCAAAGAAAAAGAAGCTGCGCCGGTACTTGAAAAATTCCTTAAGACCGTCAAGAAAGCTTTAGCCGAAGAAAAAATCACCGACTTTAAAACGGATTACAGGCATAAAGGCATTTACAGCTTGTACAGGAAATTGATCAGGAAAGATTATCAGGTGGAAAAAGTTTATGACATTCTCGCGGCCAGAATAATGGTAAAAACAGTATCCGATTGCTACAAAGTTCTAGGAGTAATTCACAGCATTTTCAGGCCGATACCGGGAAGAATCAAGGATTACATCGCTTATCCAAAACCGAATGGCTACCGAAGCTTGCATACGACTGTTCTTATCGGAGACGGTTCCTCGGTTGAAGTGCAGATAAGAACATATGAAATGCATTATGAATCGGAATATGGAATCGCTTCCCACATCTCTTATAAAAAATATGGTTCGAGAAATACCGCAGATTCGGAAAAAAGATGGTTTGCCAAATTTCTGCCGAAAATAATAAACTTTTCCAGAAATTCAAAAAATACCGATGAAAAAGAGACACCGAAATGGATAAAGGATCTGGCGGAATCCCAAAAAAACATCAAAACCGATTTGGAAAAAAACCAATTTATAAAAGATTTAAAATCAGATTTTTTCAGCGAAAGGATATTCGTCCTGACGCCCAAAGGCGACGTCATAGACCTGCCGATAGGATCAATGCCGGTTGATTTTGCTTATGCGATCCATTCAAATGTTGGAAACCATATGAGCGGAGTGAAAATAAACAATAAAATGGTCTCGCTTGATACGGAACTGAATAATGGCGATATCGTTCAAATAGTAACGAAGGAATCAGCGAAACCGTCTGCCAAATGGATGGATATCGCCAAAACGAATATGGCAAAGCGCCATATAAGCAATTTTGTAGAAAAGAATCAAAGAAAATAGCCGAGAATACATTTCGTACCCCGGCTATGATCGCTTCTCAGAGAAAAATCGTTTAATTTTTTTGTTTATTATTGTATCGATAAATTTTTCTTGTGCATCTATATCACCGTAAGGAATATTAAGATATTCTTTAACAGTTTCTTCTCCATAAGATCTTTTTATTAAAGAAGTTATTGATTTTCTTGCATTAAGAAACTGATCTTGATAAAAAGACGCTGAAGAATATTCGAAAAAGCTTGAACGATTGGCTCTGTCTAAAAGATTCATGTATGTTTCCATATCCCAAACATACATTATAATTCTCATATCAATCAAACCCCGACAACGAAAAATCCACACTAAATTCCATACCAAACATTTCATCATTCTATACCCTCCAATTTAAAAGAGCTTTTTGCCAAGATTAATCTAGCACAATAATATATGTTCGTCTATTTACAAGCTAAAATTCTTGACCGAATATAAGTCCTCGTCCTTTTTTTCCTGAATATCTTTTTCGTCGTTCATTTCAGTCGCTTCCTCATCATTAAGCTTCGGCTGCGATTCGACATTGCCGATTTCAGAAATATGCTTATCCAAAAGCTCGTCAACTTTTCTTTTTTTCTGGGAATTCAAAAGATCAAATATCGCCCTGACATCGTCGTTTGAAAAGAAATCTATGATAATAGTCCCGCCGTTAAGGCCTTTCTCAATATGAACTCTTGTGCCGAGCGATTCGGCAAATTTTTCTTCAAGCGCGGTAAGCTCCGGATCAAACACGACTTCTTTTTTTCTGGCCTTCTCAACAGCGATTTTTCTGGCAATTATTTCCGCATCCCGCACGGTTATCTTTTTGTAAATAATTTCCTTGAATAAAGTTTCCTGCTCGTCCTTTCTGTCTATAAGCATCAGAAGCGGCCTTGTATGACCTTCAAGAATCTTGCCTTCGGAAATCGCCTGAAGCATGTGTTCCGGCAAAGACAAAATTCTCAAGCTGTTTGAAACATACTCCCTGCTTTTGCCGATTTTTTCCGCAATTTTGGTATGCTTCAAACCGAAATCATCCACAAGTTTCTGGAATGCTTTTGCCCTGTCCACGCAATTCAAATCTTCTCTCTGAAGATTTTCAATAATTGAAAGTTCAAGCTTCATCAGATCGGATTCCTCGTTTGAGCGGATTACCACCGGAATTTGCGCTATACCCGCTATTTTTGACGCCCTTAATCTTCTTTCTCCGGAAATGAGCTCGTACTCGACGGCAAGCCCGCCATCGGGTTTCTGAATTTCTTTTCTTGTGACGACTATCGGCTGAAGAACTCCGTATTGCCTGATGGATTCGGCAAGATCCCTTAATTTTGATTCGTCAAAATCTTTTCTCGGCTGAAAAGGGTTCGGTTTGACCTTATCAAGCTCAACCCAAAATATAGAATCGTTATAAAACTGTGAGGCCATATGGGAACATTTTATCACATAAAATAATTTAGTAAAAATTGATTTTTGTTAATAAATCGTATATTATTGGCCGGAAGCCAGAGTGATGAAATTGGCAAACATACTCGACTCAAAATCGAGCGCCGAAAGGCTTGTGGGTTCAAGTCCCACCTCTGGCACAAACAACACAAATTATGAACTTAGAAAATATTAAAATAATTAAATCTGATGATAGGGGTATTATTTATGATTGTGGCAAATCAAGTTTTATTGCAAGAAAAAAAGGTAGTATCAGTGCCAATCATATACATGAAGATGCTGAGACTATTTATCTAGTTAAAGGAAAAATTGAGCTAACTATCGGCAAAGAAACTAAAATAGTTAAAGCTCCAATAAAATTTAGTTATACTTCGAATATCTACCATAAATTAGTTGCTCTTACAGATATTGAACTTATCATAGATAGAGATTAGTTAATTTTATGAGATCAAAAGTTTTAGTTGTTCTTGGCCCTACTGCAACCGGTAAAAGCGATATTGCTATTCAAATCGCCAAAAAATGTAATGGTGAAATTATAAGTGCTGATTCACGGCAGGTTTATAAAAGAATGAACCTCGGTAGCGGTAAAATTACTAAAAAGGAAATGGTGGGTGTTCCTCACCATTTACTTGATGTAGTTAAACCAAGTACCAGATTTTCGGTTGCTCATTATAAAAAACTTGCCGAAAAAGCGATTGAAAAAATAATCTCGCACGGAAAATTACCAATTATCTGCGGAGGAACGGGTTTTTACATTGATAGCATTGCCAAAAATATATTGCTTCCGGAAGTTTCGCCAAATCAAAAATTAAGAAAAATTCTTGAGAAAAAATCCGCCGAAAAGCTTTTCAAAAAACTAAAAAAACTTTCTCCTTCCCGCGCCAAATCCATTGACCGGCACAACAAAGTCCGCCTTATACGGGCAATTGAAATAGCAAAATCTCTCGGCAATATTCCGAAAATAAAAGAATTGCCGAGCAAATACGATTTCATTTTTATCGGTCTTGATCTGCCTGATAAAGAATTGGAGAAAAGAATAGAAATTCGCCTGCTTGCGCGAATAAAAAAAGGAATGATAAAAGAAGTTGAAAATTTGCATAAGCAAGACGTGTCTCGGAGAAGATTGGAGTCATTCGGGCTTGAATACAGGCAAACTGCTTTATATTTACAAGGAAAAATTACTCTCAAACAAATGATTGAAAATATCAAAAATGAAAGCTGGCAATACGTGAAGCGTCAAAGGACTTGGTTTAAAAGGAATAAGCAAATTAAATGGTTTGAACCTAAAGAAATAAAGAAAATATTGAGTTTAATTAAAAATAAAATATTAAAATCCTAAAACTTTAATTTTATCCAGAGAACCTTTTTCTATATGTTTGAAACAGCCGGCAAGCTCCTTAAGCCACTTCTTTTTCTTCTCAACAATATCTTTAAAAGTGAATATAAAAATCTTATCAAAACCGTTGTAAGCGGATAAAACCTTTACATCGCCGTTCACATGACAAAGCACCGTGGCTATATCATCCACAGGAATAACAACTCTGGCGCTAATGCCCATATCGTCAAACATATCCTGAACAAGCTCCTGATTTTCTTCCAAAATATCCCTTGCCAGCTGTTTTTCTTTTAAAGTTTTTGTGACTCTTCCTAAAGGGCCGAATTTCACTTTCCACCCCTTTTTTCTGAAAGCTTTGTTTATTTTTTCTCCGCCGCCAATCAAAATCACCGTAAAATATTTTTTTGATATTTTTCTTATCTCTCCGATTGCTTTTTTATTCTTTAGCAATGAACCGGAAATCTTGATTAGAGCGTTTTGTTTTATCATATGCGGGAGATGGAGGAATCGGACCTCCGACAGCGGTTTTGGAGACCGCAGTTATACCACTTAACTAATCTCCCCTATACAAACACTATACCAAAAAGGGCGGCATGGCGCAAAAATTTTCTTCGAGAACTGTTTGAGCGAAGCGAGTTTTTGAGAAGATAATTTTTATGCCATGCCGCCCTTACCCCGTTTTTATTTCTTGGCTTCTTTGTGCACTGTCTGTTTTCTGCACCATTTGCAAAATTTCTTAAGCTCTATTTTGCGCTCAACTTTCTTTTTATTTTTTCTCGTCCAATAATTGATCCTTCTACAATCCTTGCAGGCAAGTTTTATCAGTTGTGGCTGTGGCATATATATTAAATTAAGTTTTGAGAGTATATCGCAAACCGCCGGAAAATGCAATTGCAGGCGTATTATTTGAGATCCGTAGTACTTGTATCCGGCACAATCGGCCTGACTTTCCAAAACTTCTCATGGAGCGTATGGACTGTTTCTTCAAATTCGCGGCTCTTCAAAAGCTTGAGGACAATTATAAGTGCGGCTATGCCTAGAATTCCGGCGCAAAAACCCTGCATAAAAATGCCTCCGGTTTTGTTCAGATTAAAAATATTATTGAACAGATTCAAGCCGAGATATGCCACAAAACCCATGATTACAGAAGCGGAAAAGGACTGGAAAAGTGTTTTAATAAGCGGAATCGAAAAACCTGAATGTTCCTTTTCAAACCATTTCCAGAGGATAATGCAATTGATGATCTGGGCGAGAGAAAACCCAAGCGCAAGCATCAGCACTTCGGTTCCGGCAATATCATCAACACGGAAAAGATGTTCTATAAAAAATCTGAAGAAATAAATATTATAAAATATTTTTATGAATGCGTAAGAAAGCCCGATTGACAAGATTCCTGTAATCAAGCTCGCATACAAAGATTTTTTCGTATTTCCCTTGGCGTAATATCCTCTGATAAAAATAAGCACCAGCGATTGAGCCATAACGGAAAAAGCGAATATGGCGAGAGATGCGGCGGTAAGCTTGGTGCCGTTCCAGCCAAATTTTCCCGCTCCGTATATCACTCTTACGATCTGGGCGCGAAGCACAATAAAGATGACGCTGATCGGTATGGACCAAAAAATGGTATGGCGAAGCGCAGCGGAAATATGCGAGAGAAATTCTTCTTTCAGATTTTTGGTGATGAATCGCGACAATGTGGGAAATGCGGCAAGCGAATAACTCATGCCGATTATTGAGAGCGGAACCCCTTGAAGATTGCTTGAAAAATTAAAAACCGAAATCGAACCGACAGTCATTAAAGACGCCATGCCGACAAGAGCAAGCATTGTAATCTGAGTCATGGCAAGCGTAATTGTACGCGGTATTGATGTGAGGAAAACATTTTTTATGATCGGCCAGTCAAAATGAAACGGCCACGCCCTGAAAAATCCGCTTTTGAAGACAAACGGAAGCTGAATGGAAAGATGCATAATCGTGCCGAGAATAACGCCGTAAGCAAGGCCATAAATGCCAAAAAACGGATAAAAAAACAATGCGCCTATTATAATGCCGACATTGTAGACAAGAGGACAAAGAGCGTAAACAAGAAATCTTTTTCCGACCTGTGTAATGCTTGCAAGAAAATTCGAGGTTCCCAGAAAAATCGGCGATAAAAGCAGGATTCTGGCCATACGTATAAGGGCCGTCTTATCGGCAATTCCCGGAAAAATGTGCGGGGCGAGAAACGGTATTAAAAAGAATGTAATGATGCTTGCGCCGACAATAAGCAGCGAAAAAAACGAGAAAATCGTATTGATGAAAGATTTCGTCTCTTCGGTTGATTTTTCAAGCCGATTTGTAATGAAAGGCACAAGAACCGAAATGGAAACGATTGAGCCGACCGTGGCAAAAATAAAATCCGGAATTTCAAAAGAAGAATAATAAATATCCAGCGTATGGCCGATGCCAAAAGAAGATGCCAGAACTCTATCCCTCAAAAGCGCAAGCACTTGTGATAAAATAGCGAAAAGGCCTAGAAGATACGCCGCTTCATGAAGGCCTTCTATTTTTTTATAGAAAATATTGAAAAAATTTTTAACCATGATAAATTCGCTTTTAGTATACAGTATTTTTTATGATATTCAATTCAAAAGAAAAGGGCCCGCTTTTCGCGGGCCCTTCCCATAAACCTTTCTACCTGTAAGCCGAATTCTGTTGATCATATTGCTATGATCAGATAGCCATCTGTCTGGGCCAACGATTGCTCACTGGCTCAAGCGGCGCTTCCGCACTGAAACGGACACGGCCTTGCATTCAAGTAAGGATTTTGCCGTTGCACTCTTTTAGTCGCCTAAAAGATTTATCCTGTCTTGCGGCAGGATAGATTTTTTCTTTCGAAAAAATCCGTCACTGTTCTCACCTCTCATATCGCTATGGACGGGCGTTACCCGCTACCTTTCCCAGCACTTTTATACTACCAATGATGAATATTTTAATACCGATATAATTCGTAGTATAAAGGTGCTGGGTGAATGTTCGGACTTTCCTCCCCGATTAAAAACCGGAGTAACTATCCGATAAAAAGGATACTTGTATTATATAACAATATATAAATTAAATCAAGTAAATAAAAATCCGCGCTTTTTAAGCGCGGATTTTTATTTACAAAATTTTTCGGTTAAATGGTGGCAAGAATGATATTGATGATTCCAATTGCCGAAACCATAATGAATATGCCGATTACTCCCCATATCATATGCTGATAACCCTCTTTTCTTTTGTCGGGAACATCGGCATTCTGAATGAAAACCATCACGCCCCAGACAAAATAAACAACTGCAAGAGCAAATAAAAGATAAATAACCGGCTTGACGATCTGATCCAACACATTCTGATATAACTTACTGAAGGTAATATTGGTATTAGTGCCGCTCGGAACAATAATGGCGGCATATGTTTTTTGGATTATAAAATCCAGCATATTGTTTTATATGGTTGGAATCTGGCTGCCGATATTTTCCTGTACGCCCGATGTGCCGAATGTCGCCTGAAGTATCGCCACAAGTCCCCAAACTGACACCATTATGAATATGCCGATAATTCCCCAGAGCATGCCTGATTTTGCCGCTTTTTTCTTTTCTTCATTTCCGGACATAACGTAAAGAATAACGTTCCAAATAAACCAGACTACCGCCAAACCTATAAGCAAAGGCACCAATCTGTTCAGTATCACACCGGCAAAACTAAACAATCCCATAATACCCTGATTTGGAGCATATCCTTGAGCGAGTGCCACAAGAGGAGAAACTCCAACCGAAGCGCTTGCTAATATTCTTTTCATCATAAATAAATTACTTTTAATGAATAAACTTCGCGACCTTAATTATAATATAAACATTATAAATCTTACAAAAGCAACAATCAAGTGGATAATTACGCCTAAAGATCCGTCATTTATCTTGGCATATTGATGCTGCTGGTATTCAATCTAAACGTAGATTGAAGAATATTTACGATTCCCATAACCGAAAAAATGACAAATAGGCCTATAATCCCCCATAAAATAAACTGTTTTCCCGTATCTTTGTCTTCTTTGCCGCTTGCGCGTATGATTTTGAATATTCCCCAAAGGAAAAAAACAAGAGCAAGGCCGATAATAATGCGAACCACCAGATAATAGAAGCATCCTACCACAAGGTTCATGATTAAGCTCTTAAAATCCGTTACCGCTCCGGGGTTGCAGCTGAAAGAATTTGTTGTTGCGGAGCCGTTTACAGCTGAACTAGCTCCGCCGCAAAAAGCCGGGTCGTTTCCGACATAAACATGATTGACGCAGCTTGGATCGTGGCCGTTCGGAAAAACCGCCAGATTCGGCTCGCAATAACAGCCGGTAGCCGCATAAGAAATACGAGCTCCGGCAAAAAAAGAAACGGAAACACTAAAAGCAACGAGTAGAGATAAAATAAAAACTGAAATTATTTTTTTATTTTCGATATTTGATCTTTGCATTTTGATTTTTACGATTGCAGATTCTTTATCGTGCTGATAATGATCGTTGCGATTATTTTTGCGCCAAGCAGGATGGCAACGCCAATGCAGGTATTGAAAAAAATATCTTTCGCTTTTTTAAGCCCTTCAGGATTTCCCCGCGCCGCCACAAACTTATATCCGGAATAAATAAAAGCAACAATCGCGACGACACTTCCCACTTCCAAAACATAACCCAGAATTGTATTCACGAGAGTCGGAACATCGGTAATGTTTTTTAAAGGATTCTGTATTACTCCGGCCTGCGCAGCGTAAGAAACCGAGGGAATAAAAATTGCCGAAGCGGAAACCAAAAACATAAAAATTGTTATTCTTATTTTTTTACAATATTTTTTCATTTTTTTAATTTAATTGATAATTAACTTCCTAAAAATCTCAATGCTCCCGTGCTTGAATTTACAAGCGCCGCGATAACCGTATGGATAATAAGCCAAGCGCATAGCACGATAAGTATGCCGATAATGGTTTTCTTGAACATCCCGAGAGCTTCTTCTATTTTGACTGTATTGCCGGGATTGAAAAGCATTTCTCCGCCTGCAATCGCAAAAGTAATGGCTGCCACTGAAACAGATATTCCTAAAAACCAATTGATGATGTTATTTACAAGAGTCGCCAGAGAACTGAAATCGCAATCGGGACCGTTGCACGGAACAAGCCCGGCTGCAAGAGCGGCCATCGGAACACCAATGAATGCAAAAAATAAAAACGGAAGGATTTTATAATAAAGATTGTTATTCTTCATAAAATATTTTTAAACCGATGTTCTCTTTATTTTCTCATATTTCAAGGACATTCTCAACATTATTCACTGGAACAGATTATTCAATTCGGTATCGGCTTTTTGCACTGAATCGTCAACGCTGAGATTGCCTGTGGTTATATCCCTGATCATTCCTTTAAATATGCTGTTTGTGCCGTCAATACTCGGGTCAACCCATCCTTTGGCAATAAGCGCTGAATTATAAAATACGGTTTTTTGCGGATCAGGCGTGCCGGCAGCGATCAGGTCTATCCTTGCCGGCGCCGCATCATAAACCTGCAAAAATTCGGAAACGCCGTCGGAATCGGCCAAAACGGAAATCAAGTTATACGCGGCAAGATTATTCGGCGAACTTTTCAAAAAAGCAAAGCCGTACAATTCTCCGAACGTCGTTTTGGCGGTTGCATTCAGCGTTTGCGGCATCATTGTCACGTCAAAATTGAGATTTGGATTTTTATCGGCGATATCGGCCGCTTCCGAAGCAAAACCGAAATAAGTGGCGAGATTTCCGGAAAGGAAAAAGTTTTTTGACAGCGGAAGAGAGCTGTTCCACGAATAAACTGATTTTTTCGGATTTGAATAATCGGTGAAGAATTGCACGGCCGAAACCGCCGGTATCATTGAGCTGTTTGCCAATTTTTGGTACAAGTTTGATATGAAAGAACCGGTTGAACTATCATATGAAACTATCGGGCTTCCCGCCTGCATGATAAGCGCGCTCAAAAACGCTTTTGCGTTATTGATATTGTCGTACTCACCGAAAGATGCGATACTTTGATTGATATTTCCGTTCTGATCTATTTTGGTAAGCTTTTCTGCAAGCAGTGGAAATTCGGACCAGGCCGCCGGCGGATTTGCTATCAGCGCATTTGCAAAAATATCTTTGTTCCAGTACATAACCATCGGGTCAACAAAAAATGGGATAGCGAACATTCCGCTTGGCTGAATATAAATTTCCGCCTCTTGGATATAAGTGTCCAAAAATGTCCTTTGCGGAATTGAAGTGATAAAGGCAACCTTATCCAAATATCGGTCCATTAGCTCCTGCGGTATGAGTATGACATCCGGCCCTTTGCCTGTGGCAATCGCTTCCACAAGATCGCTATCTATTGTAGAAATATTTTTTTCTACATAAGTAAGCTTGAATTGCAGATTCTTGTCCTGCTCGTATTTTGAAATAAAATTATCAAAAGTGGTTTTGGCCACCGTGCCCCAGATGGAAACATTCACCTGGCTGTTCGCGGAATTATTTGACCTGAACAAGGAAAACGAAAGGAGCCCGACAACGATAAAAAAACCGAATACCGACAAAAGAACCATTTTGAATTTATTGCTGCCTTTTTCCATGATTGATTTTTAATGAACGAAGTGAATATAAAAATCATCACCCCGTGAAATAAGATTTGAGAGAATTTTTAATCTCAAATCTTATCCAGTGAAATTATATCATATCTATTTGTCTATTTCACTGGATATTTCACAGGGTTAGAAAATTATTATCGCTTCGCTCTATAATTTCCTAAAAATAATTCCGTAGTGTTGCGCGCCCGAAGGAATTTCCCTGTCCTCCATAAAACCGTGTTTTTCAAAAAGTTTTTTTGCCATATCCCGTGAAAAAACATCTTTTTGCTGAGGGCCCATGCCGCCAAATGAAGCGGACCAATCCACAAGAAGCACTCTGCCGTTATCTTTCAGAATTCTCTTGATTTCCGAGACGGCATTGTCTTTGTTTTCAAGCTGGAAGAAAACATTGGCAGCAATACAGGCATCCATTGAATTTTCTCTCAATTTTGTTCCTCCCAAATGCTCCAAATCTGCCCAGACAATCTCCAGATTCGCCAAGTGGCGGATATTCTTGGCTTCATTCTTAATCTTCGTCAATAAGTCCTTCTGGACATCAATGGCGTAGACCTTTCCTGTTTCCCCCACAGCTTCCGCCGCGGCAAATGAATAAAAACCTGAGCCGGCGCCAAAATCAGCGACATACATTCCTTTTCCCAAGCTGAACTGCTCTATATTTTTTTGAGGATCCGAAAACATAGGTTTATTGCAAATATTATAACCTTATTGAAAAAGAAAGTAAAAAGTAAAAAGTGTATAAAGTTGAGATTAAATTTTGGCATAAAAAAACCCCGCGTTTCCACGGGGTGCGGTTTTTATAAACCTGCTGAAACTTAATTGCGAACAGCAAGAAAACAACTGTCGAGCCACCAACCGCTACCGAAGAAAACTAGATCAGCACAATGTCTGCCGCTTGCTTTGCGCAGTACACCAGCACGCCTGCCTCCATCGATATCCACGATTGAACCTAATGCAAACACAGGATGTTTGCTGTATTTTTCTGAGTTATTTTCTCCCCAAAGAAGAAGTTCTTGTGTTGTTGCTGGATGATAACCCGCTTTTTTCATTTCTGATACAGCTTTTGCCGATAACATATATTTACCGAAATGAAATAGCCCAAATTCAACTTCTTTTTTTTCTTTTTCGGATGAAAGGAAACTCCCTTCATTGACGCTTCTCAACAGAGGATCCACCGCGTCATACTTGCCCGCTTTTAATAAATCCGATATCGAGCGAGAGTAATCAACGGTAATTTTGGAAATGGATTCCAAATAAACCGATGATGCAGCGCTGGTTGATTGAGAGGCAAAAACCAAAAGAAACAGCAAACTAACAACCCAAATAACACTTTTCATTGTTATTTCTCCTTGTTTGTTTTTGTAAACGATCTTCTGTTAAATGGTATCATATTTATAAATAAAAGTCAAGAGTAAAAAGCGGCTCAAAATAAGAATAGATTTTAAGAGAGTAAGCTAAATGCACGTCACCGACGCAATAGAATCTCCTTCTCGAAGCTTCATTATTCTCACGCCCTGCGTCTGTCTGCCCAAGCTTGGAATTTCTTTCACGCCGATTCTTATGACTTGGCTCTTTTTTGAAATAGTTGCAATCTCCTCCTGTTCATCAGTTACAACTTTTGAAGCGATTATTTCGCCGGTCTTCGGAGTAACTTTCATCGTCTTGATTCCCGAGCCGCCCCTGCTTTGCACTTTATATTCTTTAAGCGAAGTTTTCTTTCCGTATCCGTTTGCGCTTATCACAAGAAATTCAGGATTCTTCATTTCTTTATTCACAATATCCGTACCAACCAAAAAGTCGTCTTTCTTGAGTTTGATTGCCCGTACTCCTCCGGCAGACCTGCCCATAATTCTCACATCCTTATCTTTGAATCTTATGGCTTGGCCTTTTGCGGTAGCGATAATTATTTCATTTCCTTCATGGACAAAAAGCGCCGATCGTAGCTCATCTCCTGTATCAAGAGAAATGGCTAGAAGACCACTTCGTCTTACATCTTTGAAATTTTCCGCATCAACTCTTTTTGCCGTACCTCCTTTCGTCACAAGAATCAGGGAGAGTTTGAGATTTTTCAATTCTTTCGGCATAGCCAAAACGGAAGTGATCTTTTCCTCGCCTGAAATTGCCAAATAATTCACAATCGCTTTTCCTTTTGTGGCACGCTTCCCTTCCGGCAATTCAAACATTTTTATCTGATATGCTTTTCCTTTGTCTGTAAAGAATAAAATATCGCTGTGCGTTGAAGCCGTGAGAAAATGGGTTATGAAATCCTCGTCTTTCGTATCAAGATCCACCACGCCGACTCCTCCGCGTCTTTGTTTTCGGTATTCGTCCGGGTTCGTCCTTTTTACGTAGCCGCCGGCGGTAAGCACCAAAACATTCGTCTCATCAGCGATCAGATCCTCGTCCGAAAGTGTCTTTACTCCGCCTTTTATTACTTTTGTTCTCCTTTCATCCCCATATTTTTGCTTTATTTCAGTCAATTCATTTTTAATAATAATCAAAACTCTTTTTGGCTTGGCCAAAATATCTTTTAAATCTTCTATAAGCGTCTGAACTGCTTTGAGCTCGTCCTCAACTTTCTTCCTTTCAAGCCCGGCAAGCTTCTGAAGGCGCATTTCCAAAATGGCATTTGCCTGGATTTCGGAAAACTTAAACGTTTTCATCAGATTCGCCCGCGCATCGTCCACGTCTTTTGATTTCTTTATGAGCTTGATGATTTCGTCTATATGATCCAGCGCTTTTTTGAGGCCAAGCAGAATATGCTCTCTCGCTCCGGCTTTTTTCAAATCAAATTCGGTTCTTTTCTTTACGACAATTTTCCTGTGCTCTATGAATTCATCAAGACAGCTCTTGAGCGAAAGCACTTTCGGCACTCCGTCTACAAGTCCGACGATATTTATATGGAAAGTATCTTCAAGCTGGGTATGTTTGTACAGATAATTCAAAACGCTCTGCGGCTGAGCGCCTCCTTTCAAGTCAATGGCAATCCTGATATCTTTTGTGGATTCATCCCGCAAACCTTTGATGCCTTCAATTTTTTTCTCACGGACAAGATCGGCGATTTTCATGATAAGCTCGGTTTTGTTAACTCTGTAAGGTATTGAAGAAATAATTATCTGGAACGCTCCTTTCTTGTCTTCAACGATTTCAGCCTGTCCTCTTGTGACAATGCCTCCGCGGCCCGTGGCATAGGCGTGATTGATATCGGCCTGATTGTAAATTGTTCCGCCTGTCGGAAAATCCGGGCCTTTTACAAATTGAAGCAGATCTTCAGTTGTCGCATCTCCGTTATCTATAAGATGCAAAGCTGCATCCACCACTTCACCAAGATTGTGAGGCGGAATATTTGTCGCCATACCGACAGCGATGCCGAGAGTGCCGTTCAAAAGCAAGTTTGGCACAGCAGACGGAAGAACTACCGGCTCTTTTTTGGTGTTGTCATAATTTGGCCTGAAATCCACGGTTTCTTTGTCAATATCCTTGAGTATTTCACTTGAAATTTTTGACATCTTCGCTTCGGTATACCTCATGGCTGCCGCGGAATCCCCGTCAATGTTTCCGAAATTTCCCTGCCCGATGATCAAAGGATAGCGGGTGGCAAAATCCTGCGACATTTTGACCATGGCTTCATATATGGAAGTATCGCCGTGCGGATGATAATTTCCCATCACTTCTCCAATCACTCCGGCGGATTTCCTCGTTTTGGCTCCTGCGGTCAGGTTCATTTGTCCCATAGCAAAAAGAATTCTTCTGTGCACCGGCTTGAGTCCGTCGCGGACGTCTGGTAATGCACGGTCGGTAATAACTGACATTGCATAATCAATGAATGATTCCTTCATTTCCGTGGAAATGCTCCTTTTAGACAAAGTTTTTGCTTCTATAACGGGCGCACTTATTTTTTTCTCTTCTTCTTTTGCCATTATTTTTAAATTATAATTTTGATTTTATTTTTCTGTGCTTGTCGTTGCATTTAAAGCTGAAGTGCTTGCAAGTTGTGATTTGATAAACGCAGTCGTGCTCCCAAATTGCTCGCTTGCCGTATGGAATTCGCCCGAGATATCCTGAAATAATTTATTGAGAGAACTTAGCGAATCCGATTTATGCGCCGGCTCGGTATTTTTATTTTGCGCTATTTCAAGCCAATACCAGGGGCCGACTATCACAATCGTCAAAAAAATAGCTGCGGCAATCGAAAAAAATCTTTTCTTTTTATTCGGCCAATTTTTTATTTTGTCGATAAAACTCATACTTTTATACTTCTGAAAGAACTACTGTTTCGCCCTCCTTACCCTCCAGATCTTTTCTCTTGAGCGTAAGCTTGTCTATCGGCTTGACGCCTTCCTCTCCCGCCTCCTTCAGATATTTTTTTAAACTCACCGCATCGTAATGCATCGGGATGATTATTTTCGGCTCAATTTCAATGGAAAGTTTTTCAGCTTTCGCCGCGTCAAGCACGCCACCCGCCTGACCGGCAGGCAGGTCTCCGCCAATCGGCAAAAACAATACATCAACATCGCCAAGCTCTTCTTTGACTTCCTTTGAAAGATTAATATCGGAAAGCGCGCCGAGAAAACAAAGATTCATATTTTCAAGCGTTACGGAATAAATTGTGTTTATTTTTTCCTTGCCGCCATAAGCTGATTTTGAAGCAAAACCTTTTATAAAAACATCTTTTATTTCGTATTCGCCCGGACCGGAAATAACAAACGGATCTTTGCCGTTATAAGAGAGATTTTCCGTGCCGTTCATATCGGGATGATTCAAGCTGACTAAGGCGATATCGGCAAAAAACCTCGTCGGTTTGAACTTGGATTCCTTTGAAATAGGGTTAAAAGCTATGGTCGTATCGCCAAATTGGACTTTAAAAAACTCTACTCCTTGGTAGGTTATTATCATGGGTGAATTATACCAAATTTTAATTAGAAATGAAAGGAAAAAAAGTGGAAATTTAGCGATATGGGCGGAATTTTGCTCCGCAAAATTCCGCTAAATATTTGACAAAAATATTCAGTCGTGCTATCGTCGTTAATGGAAAAACTTCAAGCGCAGGTTGTTAAAATCATAGAAGGAGGTGTCCGATGCCCGGTCCCGGTCCTTGGTTAAGAACCAAGAGTAAAAAATTCCAAAGGAATACTTATTTTCAGATTTCTTTCTTGTGGGTTATGATATGCGGAATAATTTTCCTTGCTGCTTTAAAATTATGGTTGTATTTGGCAATTTTTATAGTTATTTGTTTCTTTGTACTCTACTATACATTGGCGTATACCGATTTTTGGTCCGAATAGCCATTGTAATGACTTGAGCCCGGGGACCGCAAGGTTTCCCGGGCCTTTTTATTTATATTTGCAATTTAATAATAATGTAGTACCATTACAAGCGTTATCAGGGTTGCGTAAAAAGCTAACCTCATTTGGCCCGAAGGCAGATGAAACTTTTTAGCGGACAAAAACATTGCGCCCCTAAGCGCATTTTTAATTTATGAAAACAAAAGAACCAAAAACAGCAAAAATAGACATATTGATGGATGAAAAAGCCAAAGCCAAAAGCGCAAGCTTAATGGCCAAGTATTTCAATGAAACAAAAAATCCTCCGACAGCCGGAGAAGTCGTTGAAGGAAAAGTCATCGGTGTTGAAAAAGCCAGAGTATATGTTGACCTAGAGCCGTTCGGCACAGGCCTTATTTACGGCAAGGAATTTATCTCTGCTCGGGATGTCATAAAGAAAATAAATATCGGCGACACCGTTTCGGCAAAAATAGTCGATAGCATAAACAAAGAAGGATATATAGAACTTTCGCTCAAAGAAGCAAGACAGGCGCTTATCTGGGATGAGGCGGAAAAAGCCATAAAAGATAAAACGACTTTTGAACTTCCTGTGCAGGAGGCAAACAAGGGCGGACTGATTATTTCTTGGCAAGGCATTACGGGATTTTTGCCTGCATCACAGCTCAAATCGGAACATTATCCGAAGATTGAGGACGGCGACAAAGACAAGATCATGGAAGAATTGAAAAAACTTGTCGGTAAGAAAATTTCCGTTGCCATAATCACCGCTTCCCCGAAAGAAGGCAAGCTTATTTTCTCCGAGAAAAATCTTGAGAAAAAAGAGAAACAGAAAATGGCGGACAAATACAAAGTCGGCGATGTGCTCTCCGGTGAAGTTACTGGCGCAGTGGACTTCGGAATATTCGTGAAGCTTGAAGACGGACTGGAAGGATTAGTCCATATTTCCGAGATTGATTGGGCGCTTGTGGAAGATCCGAGAGCGATGTTTAAAATCGGAGACAAAGTGGATGTAAAAGTCATTGACGTAAAAGACGGAAAAGTTTCCCTTTCAATCAAGGCCTTAAAAACAAATCCCTGGATCGAAGCGGAGAAAAAATACAAGAAAGGAGATGAAGTTGAGGCGGTAGTCATCAAATTCAATAAATACGGCGCGCTTGCAAGCATTGAGGAAGGTGTGTCCGGACTTGTGCATATTTCCGATTTCGGCTCGGAAGCGAAAATGAAGGAAAAAATCAGTTTGGGTAAAAGCTACAAATTCAAAATCAACGTTTTTGAACCGAAAAGCCAGAAGATGGGACTGAGTTTTGTAGAATAAAATTTCAAATAAAAAGGCGCGATTGGGGAAAAACTTCTCCTCCAAACGCGCCTTTGGGCTGTTGATTAAATTTCACCCTTATCTTTGTAAACTACAGGATGCCCTTTCCGCAAAATATGAAGATGATATCCTGCCCGAAGCCGAACTTCCACTTCACCCTCACCAGATTTATTGCTATGGAAAAGGTCTTTTTTGGCCGAAAGGTTGATATTCAATAATTGTTCCAATTCAACCTTTTTTCCATCTCGGAAAAGAGGGTTCGCAAAGGCCTGGACCTTCCACGTTGTTTTTTCCAACATGTGTTGCATCGCACCGCAAAGAGCGACACGGTCCTTCCGAAACTTTATTAGACTTTCAGGAACCACAACAATTTCGTTTGGAACCAGACCGAAACGAACTGTGTAATAATCTCCCTGAAAGCCGCCGGGTATTTCGCTCTTGTGTTTTTGAAGGGTAATGTCCACGATTTCGTATTCTGCCCTTCCAAAATCACGGAGAACATCCTCGGCAGAACAGTTTTCGACGGGCTTTATAATCTTGACGCCGGATCCCGGAATAATCTTGTGATTCTCCGAACTCATTATCGGCAAATGTCTGAACAGAGCCGGTATCGCTTCAAGGCTCGCGAAGCGAATAATGAGAGATGCCAGAGGATACCAGTAATTTCTATTCCTTCTGGCGGCCGATAGAGTTTCGATTCTTGCCCTCTCGGCTTCAATCCGCATTCTTTCTGCCCGTTCTTCTCTCGCCTTGATAGCCGCGGCAATTTCCCTTTTCTTTTGTATATCTTTCAATGCTTCCTTTGCGTTTTGAAGCGTGTTCATTGCATCCTCCATAGGTACTGCGAATTCATCTGTTTCCAGATGCACAACTATTCGTTTAAAATGATAGCATATTTGAGTACAAAAGTCAATAGTTAAAATATACCTATAATAAAGGACGTTAAGTTAAATTTTCTTAGAGGAACTGTCTGAGCGAAGCGAGTTTTCCGAGAAGAAAATTTAACTTAGCGTCCTTTATCTATTCTTAATTTGAATTTACAAATCCAATCGCTTTATCTCTTCCCTCTTTTATCAGAATCTCCAATCCTTCCGCTGCTTTTTTCATTATTTTTTTCAATTCATCCTGTTCGGACGGTTTAAATTTCCCAAGAATCAGATCCGTAACGGCTTTTTCGCCCTGTGGTTTTTTAGCCATCCCTTTTGAAGTTGCCGGAGAAATCCCGATTCTCAATCTTATAAACGCCTCTGTTTTTACAGCTCTTATTATTGATTCCACACCTTTGTGCCCGCCAGAACTTTTATTGAATGACATTTTCATCCTGCCGAATGGAATATCAAGGTCATCGTGGATTACCACAAGCATTTCCGCAGCTTTTTTACTCTTAACAAGCTTACCAATGGCATTTCCGGATTTGTTCATAAAAGTATTCGGCTTTACGAGAAGCGCAGTATTTTTCCCAACCTTGGCTTTCACAATTTCGGCATTTATTTTTTTATCTTCAACAAAATCCTTTGCGCCCTGGCCGGCCAGTCCGATTTTTTTTGCCAAAGTTTCCACAGCTATTCTGCCGGTATTATGCCTTGTCCCTTCATATTCAATCCCTGGATTCCCAAGCCCCGCGATTATGTAATTCATAAAAACAGTATAAGCTAAAAATAAAAAGTGTAAAGTAAATTCAATAAAATTTGTGTTAATTCATTTTTTAGCGTATAATAGCCCAAGAATCTCAATAAAAGGCCATTTTAAGCCATAAAATCAATGCCACAAGCCAAAAGTTTCATAAAGGAAAGCATAACTATCATCATCCTTGCTCTCGTCATCGTATTGCCGATAAGGATTTTCATAGCCCAGCCGTTTGTCGTTTCGGGTGACTCAATGGACAATACATTCCAGAACGGCAATTATCTTATCGTTGATGAAATCTCATACAGGTTTGAAGCGCCGAAAAGAGGCGATGTCGTGATTTTCAAAGCTCCGCCAAAAGCTCTGGCTCTGGAAAAGCAAAATGCCAACAAAACCATTTTTTATATAAAAAGAATCATCGGCCTTCCGGGGGAAACGGTGGAAGTGAGCGGAGACAATATTAAAATTTATAATAGCGCAAATCCGGATGGATTTGAATTGAATGAGTCGTACGAGCATTTTGATCCGTCAGTCGCATCTGGAACTTCGGCAGCTTTTAAAAATATCCATGAAAAAATTACGCTTGGCGCCGGCCAATATTTTGTTCTCGGAGACAATCGCCACAACAGCTCCGATTCGCGTCTTTGGGGAATTTTGCCAAAAGAAAATATAAAAGGCCGGGCATTTATGGAACTTTTCCCATTGAATCAGATATCGGTTTTTCCGGGAGAATACAGCAAATATTAAATATATGAAAAGAAAGAACAGTAAAAAAAGATCTGTCCGGTCAGGAAAAAAAACCAGGAGAGCAAAAAAATCACCTGTCCGGTCAGGGAAAAAACAATCTATCCGGTCAGGAAGAAAGCAAAAAGAGAATAATTTTGTCAGTTTTCTTCCGATACAGAAAATTGCCGAAGCAGCAATTTATTACGGCTTTATGCCCATAAAACCGCTTCAGATATCAAAAGAAGATGTAAGCCGCGCCGCTTCACTTAAAGAAAGTTGGGCAAAAAATCCTTCCAGGCTTTCATGGCTTTTCTCGCAAGGTTTCATGGAAGAACGCGCCGCCCTTTTCAGGCATCATGAGGAAAAAAATTTCAACACTCTTCCCCAGCCGGTAATGATCGTGCATGAAACTGATGCGATAAAAGAACGCGCCAAACAGACCATCAATCTCGAAGTGATGGGAACAAAAAAAAGCATCGCCGAAGCGCTTATCATTCAAGCCACGGTTTCAATGCTCAAAGACAACGGACACAAAGATTTTCTGATAGAAATAAATACAATCGGAGACAAGGAGTCCACGGCCAAATTTGCCCGCGAGCTCACGCATTATTACAAGAAAAATCTGAATTCCCTTCCGGCTCATTGCAGGCAGAATTTCAAAAAAGATCCGTTTTACGTGCTCTCATGCCCCGATTGCGATCCATCCGGGAAACTGAAAGAAAATGCTCCGACATCCATAAGCTGCCTTTCCGACGCGAGCAGAGAGCATTTCAAAGAAGTTCTTGAATATATAGAGACAATGGACATTCCGTACAAAATCAACAATAATCTTCTGCCTGACAGGAAATTCTGCTCAGGAACGGTTTTTGAAATAAAAGAAATGTTAAACGACGGAACTGTCGGCAACACTCTCGCGATCGGATTCCGACACGACGAGATATCGCAGAAAATCGGCCATAGGAAAGACAATCCGGGAGCCGGCATCAAAATTTTCCTCAAAAAGAAAGCTGCGGCAAAAAAAATATCAAAGCTTCCAAAGCCGGTTGCTTTTTACATACAACTCGGAGATGAGGCGAAGCATAAAAGTCTGCAGGTCGTTGAAATGCTCAAAAACGAAAAAATATTCGTTTATCATATGCTGGGCCGCGACAAATTCGGCAGCCAGTTCACCCTTGCGGAAAAATCAAAAGTTCCTTATGTGATAATAATGGGCAAAAAAGAATTTTTGGAGGACTCGGTAATGGTGCGCGAAAACGCCACACGAACGCAAACTACGGTGCCGATTCAGAATCTTGTGGAACATATTAAAAAAGTCAAAAAATAATCTTGCTTTCCGGGTGTAAAAATGATACCCTTTATATCTCAATGGCGACAAATATTGAATTACAAAAAAATCCAAACGAAAGCAATACGAGCTTGCTGAGGCGCTTTACAAAAAGAGTGCAGGGTTCGGGCATACTTCCGAGAGTCCGCTCCATCAGATATTCCGGACGGGTGCTTTCATCTTACAAAGTCAAAATGCAGAAATTGAGTTCTCTTTCAAAAAAAGCGGAAATAGAAGAGCTTATAAAAATGGGCAAAATGGCGGAAAGGATTGAAGGCCAGCCAAGGCACAAGAAATAAAAGCTCGCTCGGCAATGCGATTTTAAGGTACGCATAATTTCCTGCTGGAAATTTACTCGATACTCGCGCCGCCTCGCTCCGTAGCCCTCAAAATCGCATTGCCTCGCTCGCTAACAGAAATGCAAATACAAAATAATTTTTCAATAACAAACGAGACCAGAGGCAAGATACCAAACTTGCCTTTTATAAAATATAAAAATAAGATTCTCGGCGAAAAATACGATTTGAGTGTTGTTTTTGTGGATGAGAAGAAAATCCGCTCGCTTAACAAGCTTTACAGAAAAACCGATCTTCCTACAGATATATTGAGTTTTCCTCTGGATAAAAACTCCGGAGAAATATTCATCTGCCGGAAAATCGCAAAAATCAAAGCCAAAAAATTCGGCAGAAAATATGATAATTTCATTTCTTTCCTTTTCATTCACGGCCTAGTTCATCTCCTCGGGTATGATCACGGCAAAAAAATGGGAACTTTGGAAGAAAAATACAGGAAATATTTTAAGGTTTAATAGACTAATTTTTTACTTGTATCATTATTAATTTTTTGATAATATAATATGCGGAGTAAAAATCAGTTCTTAAAGGAGGTTTCGCCGCCCAGCAAGACGGCACAACCTGATTTGCAAGCACAAAGCAAAAACTAATTCCAATGAAGTAGTAAGATGCGGGTCCCTTTAACCCCCGCATCTTTTTTTAACTTTTCTTATTTACATTTTATCTATATATTTGATATAATAAGAAAAATAAGGAGTGCAGCGACTATGTTTTTCTTACCCTGTGTAGTATCGCGCTTTAGCGCGATAAAATTTAAAAATTTTTACTACACGGGGGTGATGATTTTCAAAATTCGCTGCGCTCATTAAGAAAATCAACCATGTCGCAAAAAATTTCAGTCGGAATAGATATCGGTACGGACCAGATAAAAGTGGTTGTGGCTGAAAATGCAAAAACCGAAGACGGCAATATCGCTCCTCATATTATCGGCCTCGGTTATGCCGAATCAAAAGGTTTGCGCCACGGATTCATCACCAATATGAACGATGCCGTAAAATCCATCAGAGCAGCTGTCAGCCAGGCGGAAAAATCGGCAAAAATAAAAATCAAAAAAGCATATGTGTCTGTCGGCGGAGTCGGACTTGGAGGAATCCCCGGCAAAGGTTTGGTCACCATATCAAAAGCCGATTCGGAAATCACCGAGCTTGATATTAGAAATGTCCTCAATACAGCCGAAAGCGAGCTTCCGAGCAGTGCACTTATAAATAAAAGAATAATTTTTACCATTCCTTTGAATTATAAAATAGACGATGAATTGCTTATGGGCAGGCCTATCGGCATGCACGGCGTCAAATTTGAAGTACGCGCGCTTTTTGTCATCTGCCTTGAACAGCATTTGAATGATTTGATAAAGGCAGTGGAGGAAGCCGATGTGGAAGTGCTTGACGTTATGGCGTCAATCCTGGCCGCAAGCTTGGTCAATCTTTCAAAAACCCAGAGAGTTGCCGGCTGCGTGCTCGTCAATATCGGTTCGGAAACCACATCAATCGCTGTTTTTGAAAATAATCTTCCCATATCGATTGAAGTATTCCCCGTCGGCGGTTCCGATATTACAAACGACATTGCCCTTGGTTTCCGGATTCCAATCGATGAAGCGGAAAGTTTGAAGATTGGTTCCGTAAGCAATGACGATTATCCGAAGAAAAAACTTGAAGACATAGTCAGCGAAAGAACGGCGGATATATTCTCAGCGATAGAAACTCATCTGAAAAAAATCGGCAGAAGCGGACTTCTGCCTGCGGGAGCCATGCTTACCGGCGGCAGCTCAAATATCGCAGGTCTGGAAGATGCGGCGAAAAATTTCCTGAAACTTCCGGCAAAACTTGCAGCAATAAATCCGAGTCCGGATATCAAAAATCATCTGAAAGATAATTCCTGGTCGGTCGCATACGGGCTCGCGGTCTGGGGATTGAATAATGGCGACGATATTTCGGATGGCCTGCATTTTCCGAGAGGAGAAAAAATGTTCAAAGGAATGGGAATTTGGTTCAAACAGTTTCTGCCATAACAACATAGTTTCCCGAGGCTAAGCATGAGAAATTTTTTATCATTTCTTAACAATCTCAAAGAATAACATCGGCCAATTGAGAATTATTTTTCCGTTTTCTTCTTTAAATCCAAGATAATCATGCAAATCTTTTACAATTTCATCGTCAGGCAAATCATATGCATGTAATCCTTTGAAAAAAAGCGCCATTTCCCTCCTTGAATTGAATACCCAGCGTTGAATTTTCATTTCCGTTTTGCTTAATGATAGAGATGGGAAATCAGAAATAAGCTCTTTTAATTTTTTCTCTGAAAGCCAATATGCGGTATGGCTCGTGATACATTTTTTAGTTACAATTTCATCAAAATGTTTTGATAGTGCCGTATTATTGCCAACATCGGCCGCTACAAATCTTCCGCCGGATTTTAGAAGCTTTTCCGCGTGTTCCATCATTTTCTTTTGATAATAAACATGGTGTATACCCCCGAAACTGGTGATAAAATCTACCTGTTCCTTAATTTGATTGAGGATTCCAACCCTCTCATCTTTTGTTTCTTGAGCAAGTGATCCGACAACAGTTTTAATAAAAGGAGATTTTATATTCTTTTTTAAGATTGAAAGCTGTTCTTTGCTTGGATCAACAGCATAAACCGTATTCTTAGTCCATTCCGCCAAGCTCTTTGTAAGAAATCCTGTGCCGGCAGCAATATCAATTGATGTCTCGCCAATTTTTGGCTTAATCCATTCTTTCATGGCATCAATATCATTTTGGCGCGCGTCTGGTGCTACTTCAAAAGCCAACTCATATAATTTGCCACGAATATCAAAAACGGCCGTTTGAGCTTTGATAGGATTTTCTTTAATGAGATCTTTTGCTTCTTTAAGCAATTTGTCCATTTTTTGCGAGTAAGAATTTAGATTTTTCATATTAAAATTATATTTAGTTTAAAAATTATTTGATTAATCCTCCGCTAAAAACAGCATAATAAATCAGTTTTTTATCCTTGAAAATTTCTTCTCTTCCTTCAAATTTATTCAGATCTCCTTCCACTTTATTTCTATATTCAAGATTGTCTATTTTGTATAGTTTCGGTCCGCGAACAGGAATGATATCTGTATCAAACTGTTTGAGAGCGCCACGTAATGATTTATCAATTTCAGCTTCAGATATTTTTTCATCAAGCGTATAACCATTATAATTCATTCCCCATATCGGCTTATTATTTTCATACACAATTTCCTCTCCGATAAAATTTGTTCCGCCAAAATAAGTATCGTGATACATAAAATCACCTTCTGAATATTCGTAATCAGAAGAGCATAATCTTTGTGATTTTGTTTTTTCCGCTGTTTTCGAGGCGTAAGTATTTTTTTTCGCTATTTTTAAAAATTTTTTAAGCTTATCAAGATTCATAAGGAATATAATATCACGTATATTAAATAAAAAATATATCTTTCAACACGAAATAAATGATTAGGCAATACTTTCCCTTTTGCTGCTTTTTCTGATATTATTTGAATAACAAATTTGAGTTGTTTTTTTATTATTAATGTCAATTTAACAGCTATCTAAAAATGCCACAAATAAAACCGGAAATAGAAACCTTCGCCAGAATAAAAGTCATCGGCATCGGAGGTTCGGGAGGAAACGCAGTCAATCATATGATCAACTCCAAAATCAAAGGAGTTGAATTTATTGTTTCCAATACAGATGCGCAGGATTTGCATCATTCTTTGGCAAATAAAAAAATTCACATCGGGAAAAATCTGACCAAAGGACTGGGCACCGGAATGAATCCGGAGCTTGGCAAAAAAGCCGCCGAAGAAACCAAAGACGAAATTCAGGAAGCCCTGAAAGGCGCCGACATGGTATTCGTCGCGCTCGGAGAAGGCGGAGGGACAGGCACCGGTGCAGCGCCGCTTGTGGCAAAAATCTCAAAAGATCTCGGCATTCTCACGATTGCTGTGGTCACAAAGCCATTTTCCTTTGAAGGGTCCCAGAGAAGCAAAATTGCCGAGCAGGGCATAGAAGAATTGAGAAAGTGCGTGGATGCCATCATTATCGTGCCGAACGACAGGTTATTGGCAATGGTAAACAAGGAAACGACAATGAAATCGGCTTTTGCAATTTGCGACGATGTCCTCCGGCAGGCCGTGGAAGGAATCTCGGATTTGATAACGATTCCGGGAATTATAAATGTGGATTTTGCCGATATTAAAGCGGTCGTGGAAAATGCCGGTTCGGCGCTTATGGGCATCGGCAGAGCAAGCGGCCCGAAAAGAGCCGAGGAAGCCGCGCGGATGGCGATCAATTCCCCTCTTCTTGAAGTTTCTATCAATGGCGCGAAAGGAGTCCTGTTCTCAATCGCCGCAGACAATGACCTTACATTATTTGAAGTGCAGGAAGCGGCGAAAATCATTACCGAGTCCATAGACCCGAACGCAAAAGTCATATTCGGCACAATTCACACCGACAAGCTCAGAAAGAACGAGATACAGATTACCGTAATCGCTTCAGGTTTTTCGGAAAACCAAAATAAAAAATCTTTGTTTTATTCAATGTCTTCGGGAAAAGAAGAAAACAAGGTTGGAAAAATATTCAATTCGCCGGCAATGCCAAATGAAACGAAAGATGGTAAAACCGCGAAATTGGAATCAGCAAGCGAGCATAGGAAAAACGTTAAAATGGAAGATGATGACAAAGACGACTGGGGCGCCGTTCCGTCATTCTTGAGAAGGTCAAAAATTAAGTGAACGCTCGCGAGATATGACTTTTTCAGAGCACGGATATTTTTTTGCTAAAAAATTCTTCGTGCTCGCGCCGACGCGCTCCCAAATCTCTGAAAAAGTCATATCTCGCTCGCTTATATAATGAAAAATATAATAAATATATGATATACGATTTAGCAATCATCGGCGGAGGGCCGGCTGGCGTAGCCGCCGGCGTCTACGCGGCAAGAAAAAAAATCAAGACCGTTTTCGTAACGGAAAGTTTTCAAAATCAAAGTTTTGTTTCCGATAATATAGAGAATTGGATAGGCGCAGTTTCAATAACCGGAGGAGAATTGGCGAAAAATCTGGAAAAGCATCTGAGGGCTTATGCCGAAGATGCAGTTGATATAAAAAACAAGGAAACTGCCTTAGATTTGCAAAAAAAAGGCGATATTTTCAATATAAAAACCGATAAATCCGAATATCAGGCAAAAACGGTGCTTATCGCATCGGGCAGTGTAAGGAAAAAATTAAAAGTAAAAGGAGCGGAAGAATTTGAAGGAAAAGGCATAACATATTGCGCGACTTGTGACGCTCCTCTTTTTGAGGGGTCGGATGTGGCAGTCATCGGTGGAGGCAATGCGGCTTTTGAAACGGCGCAGCAGCTTTTGGATTACGCAAAAATCGTGACAATACTCCAGAGAAGCGATTTCAGGGCCGATCCCGTCATTATGCAGAAAGTTCTCGCCAATAAAAAAGTAAAATCCTTTACAAATATAGATATTCTTGAAATAAAAGGCGATAAATTTGTCACAGGAATAATTTATAAAGACAAGAAAACAGGAAAAACTGAAGAATTGGCTGTTTCCGGAATTTTTGTCGAAATCGGCTCTGATCCTTCCGTTGAATACATAAAACATGGAATCGTAAAACTTAATGATTTGGAACAAGTGATAGTAGATCCAAAAACGCAAATGACTTCCGAGATTGGCATCTGGGCCGCCGGTGATTGCACAGACGGGTTTTACAAGCAAAACAATATCGCCGCCGGCGATGCCATAAAAGCGCTTGAAAATATTTATCAGTATTTGAAAATGAAATAAAATATGATAAGCTTTGTTGCCTAAGTTTGGGCGGTTAGCTCAGTTGGTAGAGCGCGATCTTGACGTGATTGAGGTCACAGGTTCGAGCCCTGTACCGCCCACAAAAAAATTCCCTCTCGGGAATTTTTTAAATGCTAAACGTTATTTTGCCGGATGATGCCTGCTGTAAATTTCTTTTACTTTTGTGGCAACTTCCATGGGACTGTGCTGGCTTTTTACCAGGCATAATTCCGCCCCGAGATCGACGCCCTTTTCCAAATCCGCCCTGCTGGACAAATTCGTCAGGACAACTACGGGAATATTTTTCAAATCCGGATCCGCTTTCATCTCTTTTAAAACTTCAAAACCGTCCTTGTTCGGCATCATGATATCCAGAACGACGACTTCCGGCTTTTGCGCCATGGATTTCAAATCCGCCATCGTTTTCACGCCATCAAGCGCCATTTTCATTTCAAAACCATTGACCTTGAAAACTTTATCGTAAATGCTTATCATGAGCGGATCGTCCTCTGCCATAAAAATAGTTGCCATATGTTTTGTGTTATTTTAAATTGTAATTTTATTTATTCGCAGCCATTCGTAATAATTCGTATAATTTTCGTATGCTGAATTATATCATTTTGCGATAGGAATTGTAAATGAAAACGTGCTTCCTTTTTCCAATTCGCTTTTTTCAAGCTTGATCGTTCCGCCCATCTTTGAGATCAACAGCTGCGAAATATATAGGCCAAGGCCCGTACTTTGCATATTTTCACTTGAAGCCAATCCTTTATCGGCTTTCTGGAATTTCTTGAATAAGAATTTCTGGTCCTTTTCAGAAATGCCTGTGCCGGTATCGGATACGCTGACCTTTATAAAGTCACCGTCCATTTCGCTTTTGACCGTAACGCCGCCTTCCGAAGTGAACCTGATGGCGTTGCCGATGAGATTGATAAGAATCTGCTCTATGCCGTTTTTATCGGCGCAAACATCCAGCAGGCAATTATTTTTATTGTCGTATGAAAGAGTGATATTTTTCCTGGTCGCCAATATTTTCAGATCATTGATGACTTTGCCGATCAGGCCGGCAACATCAAAAATTTTATTTTTTATCTGCACTTTCCCTTTTTCAAGGCTCGGAGCTTCAAGGAAATCATTTATGATTTTTATCAGGCGGATGCTTGCCGTATCTATATTCGTAAGCAGTTCTTTAACATCGTCATTTTTAATATGATCCGCATATGAGCTCAATATCAGCTCGGCGCTTGCCCGGATAGCGGTAAGCGGGGTGCGAAGCTCATGCGTTGCAATAAGAAAAAATTCTTCTCTGCTTTTTTCGTCTTTCTGATTCATTCGTTTAATCGATTAATTATCATATATTATATCATATGTATTATATGAAAATACGGGCTTAAATCTGTATTTTTGAAAACGCGTAGCTTCCGATGCCAATAAAGATGATAGTGATAATTGATAACACTGTCAGATCCAAGCCGAGTCCGAATGTGGAAACTCCGCCAAGAATCGTCCTGAATGCATCTATGCCGTATGAAAGCGGGTCAACGCGCGTAAGCGCCGCCAAAACTTTCGGCAGTCCGGCAAGCGGAAAAAGCGCTCCTGAAAGGAAGAAAAGCGGCATAACAAGGAAGTTTACGATGAGCTGGAAACCCTGCATATCGTCAAGCTGTGAGGCAATGATCGTTCCAAGCGCCGTAAAAAGAAGCGATATGAGCAGCATAAGCAAAATAGCCCAGATGATAGACGCGATATTTTCTATTTTAAAACCGATCGGAACAGAAATGAGAAGAACGATAATCCCTTGCATTGTGGATGTCGTCGCTCCGCCGAGAGTTCTGCCAATCATTATATTGACGCGCGAGACCGGCGCCACAAGCGTCTCTTTCAAAAAGCCGAACTGCTTGTCCCAGATAATTTCTATTCCGGAAAAAACCGACGAAAAAATAATTGCCATTCCGACAATTCCAGGCACCAGAAATTGCACATAATTCCCTTCTCCCGCTTTTTGAAAAACCGGCCCGAGCCCGTATCCAAGAGCAATAAGAAATAAAAGCGGCTGAGCAAGAGAGCCGATGACCCGCGATCGCGATCTCAGATACCTTTTCAATTGCCTGAGCCATAAAATATAAATTGTTTTCATATTTTTATTTTTATCTTCTACTGCCCCATACTCTTCTGCGCTGTCTCATATGGTCAACCGCGCCCGATTCTTCTTCGCGTATTTTTTTCCCGGTAAGCGAAAGAAAAGCGTCTTCCAGATTTTTCGTATTTGTCCTCGTTCTCAATTCTTCCGATGTGCCGGAGTCAATAATTTTTCCATAATCAATGATGGCGATTCTTTGCGCTATCTTATCTGCCTCTTCCATATAATGTGTCGTGAAAAATACCGTCGTGCCTTCGGTTTTGTTGAGATTTTTCAAATAATTCCATAAATGGTTCCTTGTTTGCGGATCAAGGCCTATTGTCGGCTCGTCCAAAAAAATGACTTTCGGATGATGGAGCAGACCTCGGGCAATTTCAAGGCGTCTTTTCATACCGCCGGAAAATGTTTTTACCAAGCTGTTTTTCCTGTCCCAAAGTTCCACAAATGTCATAAGTTTTTCTATCCTTTCCCTTCGCAATTTTTTTTCTATTCCATAAAGCACGCCGTGAAATTCCATATTTTCCCAAGCAGTCAATTCGTCATCCAAACTTGGGTCTTGGAAAACTATACCGAAAGAATGCCTGACTGCGTCAGGATTTTCCAATACGTTAAAACCGTTCAGATTGATTTTTCCTGCCGTAGGATTCAAAAGCGTCGTCAGTATTTTGATAGTTGTGGATTTCCCCGCGCCATTAGGCCCCAAAAAAGCGAAAATCTCGCCTTCTTTGACCGAAAATGAAATATCGTCAACCGCCGTAATATCTTTGAACTTTTTGGTTAAATTTTTAACTTCTATGATATCTGCCATACAATAAATTATATCATAAAAAAATTACAGTTCTATTTCTTTTCCGATTTCCGGAATAATAAATTTTATTCCAAGCGGTTCAAGAATCTGTTTTGGCAATCTATATGCAAGACTTCCGGGAACAGCAGGACCATCATGAATTGGAAAACAAATTTTTGGCTTGATTTCCTCAATATAATCAATTGCCTCTTGTATATTAAGCCATGGAGCCCATATCGGAGCGGCAAGAATTTCAACTTTTTTATCCGGCACCGTAAAAGCATCGCCCGGATAAAATAACCTATTGGCAATAAAATATCCTGTGTTTTCCATTTTTGATAAAGTTCTGTGAATATTTTCGTGAAATTCCCCGACACCCTCAATCAACACATCTTTTATAGTTTTGTTTTGCCCATTTTCCAATAATTCATATTTGATTCCTTCTTTATCCAAAACCTGTCCTACTTCGCTGTTTGTAAAAATTTCCGCATTCGGATTATTCTTTAAAACTTGTTTTAAAGAATCCGTCTGCAAATGATCTTGATGGTTATGAGTAATAAGTATGATATCAATATTTTTAACATCATTTTGCGCTGTTGAATAACTTCCCGGATCAGTGAGAATTCTGACTCCATTTTCTTCAATCAGCATGCAGCAATGTCCAAATTTTGTGATTTTCATAGTGACCCAAGTGGGAGCCAATTGGAATCAGCTTATAGCAGAGCTAATCTCTTGGAATCACTTTGGTAAAGATATAATAGCACACAAAGAATATGCTTAAAACTAAAGAAAAACAGTCACAGGCTAACTCCCTTACGGGATTAGAATTGTTATTTAATAATTATGGCAACGGATAAACAAAAAAGAGCATTTAATAAAATCGTGGAAAATCGTGGAAATATATCAAAAACCATGAAAGAAGTTGGGTATACAAAGGCTTCAGCTCAAAATCCAAAGAATTTAACTGAGAGTCTGGGTTGGAAAGAATTAATAAATACTTATTTACCTAATTCACTCTTAGGCGAAAAACATTTAGAACTATTAAATAAAAAACAAGTTATTACAAAAGATAATACGACCACAGGCGGAATTGATGTTATCTCAACTGGAGAAATTGATACTCAAGCTGTTAGTAAAGGATTAGATATGGCATACAAATTAAAAGGTGCTTACGTTGTTGAGAAAATACAAAATGAAGTTATCATTGACCCAGAGACCAAAGCAAAAGTGAATGAGGCTCTAGAACGATTTTTAAAAACAGAAAGATAAATAATATATCAGATACATAGAGTAATTATTTATTATTAAAATAGAACTCCTAATTTACGAGCAATAACTATCACAGTTATTAAAATAATACCTAATAAAATAAATATAATATTAAATCCTTTTTTAAACGCTTTGTATGTATTGTCATCCATATTTTTTAATTACTATATTGGATTTGCTGATATTGAGCTTGCAGAGCATTATAATCAAGAGTGTACTGCGTATTAATCTTTGAAATTAATCCGTTCATATCGTTCATTGTTATTGTTTTGTTTCTAGCATTATTTATATCAATTGTATATTTTGCATTAAGATTAGCTATCTGTAAATTTATAGCATTTAATTTTGCTTTCTTTGTATTTTCGGCTTGAATAGCTGCTTGAGTTAATTGAGTTATTTGAGTTATGTCAGCGAGAAAAATATCGGCGTTTGTAACCAATGCTCGTTGGTCTGCCGTTAAAGCATTATAAGCATATCCTATTGCTGTTATAGTTGAACCGTCGTTTAGAGTTAAAGAATTTGTTGGTGGTAAATCTGCTATTTGAACTATTATTGGATTTGCCATTATGTGGTCTGTAGCTAATTTATTTGCAGCGACTTGGGTTGCCTGTTGTTGTGCAACGAGGTTAGCTGCATTTTGTGTGGCTTGTTGTTGAGCGACAAGATTTTGCGCAACTTGTTGTGCAGCCAGATTTGCAGCATTTTGTGCGGCTAAATTTGCGGCATCTTGTTGAACTTTTACTGTTGCATCAATTTTTGCTTGTTCATCAGCTTTTTGTTGAGCAATCTTTACATCCGCATCTGCTTTCGCTTTAAGAGTTGCTTTTACTTGTTTTTCAACTTCAGCTTTTATAATTGCCGAATTATCAATTTCAGGTTTTTTTACTTCCACTGAACTAGTGGCAATTACAATAGTTGTTGTAGAAATGGTTGAAGTAGCAATTTTAATAATTTCTGTTTTTGCTGGTTTATGAAATATTGACCAAGAAAAAGGATTCCACCATGAAGCGAAAGTAACTGAAGGAATAACAATTGCTATTAAAAGTAAAGTTAAAAGATATTTTTTCATATTTATTTTTTATATTTACTTAATAAAGAGATACAAAAAGCCCACCACGTGAGTGAAGTCTTGCGACTTCCATACCAGTTTCCCGATACGGCTGATTAGAGCAAAGCCCACATGATGGGTTCTTTATCTCTAATCAGTCTCATTCACCATGCCAGTATTGCTACTAGTTTAGGCTACTTCTTATTAAATTTTAACTTTATAATAATATACTAAAATGGTAAAATTGGCTAATGCAACGTTCTCAAATCAAATTAGATAATTTGAAAAAAAATGAGGAAAATAACCCTGTATTATCACTTTGGCACAGAGTTATTCTTGATGGAAGGATATATAAATTAGCTATAAAATTTAGAGAAAAATTAAAAATGCCTAATAATGGGTTTCTTTCATCTGACGAGTTTGAAACTTGGCATAAGAAAGTTATAAAAAGTAAAAAGGAATTAAATAGAAAAACAACCACAAATAAATTTATAGAAGAATCAAAAAGGATTATCCCTTATGAAGGTTTACTAAAAGAGCTTCATTTTCGTATGATAATGATTGAATTTTTTTACCACAACAACGTTGATGATGAACAATTAAATGAAATGAAATATTCAGGAATGGGGGTATATATGATTAAAAATAATAAAAAATTTCATTCTTATGAAGAGAAAATTGAAGATGGTGTATATATAAAAATAAAATCATTTTCAACCATTGATGATATTCAAAAATATATAGAAGAAAATAGAAAGTTAATTAAGGAGGTATTAGAACTTTATAGTAAAAGTCAAAACCTAATTAAACCTAAGAAAATAAAAAAATCTCTCAATTTTAAAAGAGATGGGATGATTATAGATTTGAATTACTATACTGTAAAAGGAATTAAGGAAACTTTTGGAATTAAGCATATGTATTTTGGAAACGAAATTAAAAAAATGGATAAATATCAAGCAATTAGTTTATTGATGAATACTATTGGATACGAAAAAGTAAATCCAGATATTGTAAAAGCTGTTATACAAAGACGCAAAATGAAAAGATGATATTTAATAAAAAGCAAAAAGATACAAATTTTTAGGTAAAGATTTGTCTGTATTTATAATATTCACTTATTCCTATACTAAACTACGAACAGAATCGTAGTTTTTTGTTTTTTAAAAAAAGTGAAGTGGTATCCAAAGTTTTAAAGCCTATTTATAAATTGGCAGGTCGTATGGATACCACCTACCAATTTATAACTAGGTTTTTTAAATTTATGAGAAGTATAGAAGCAAACTATAAAAAAATTCAAGTTCGTAATTCTAATCTCGGAGATTATCTTTGTTTGGCTCGGGCAGTTAAGGGTAAAAAGTTTTCAAGGAAATCTCTCGTCAAATCCTTCACTGAACTGATACCTAAAGATGATTACTTAGAAAGTGAGAAAAAAGAACTCGTTGATTATTTGGAGTATCTCACAAACATAGCTGAGGAGGGCGAAATTCAGCCTAAAAATTAGCTAGGAAGCAAGGATATATACCATGTTAAGTATTGAATCATTAAGAAAAATAGATGCCATTAACACAGCTCATTTAACAAATGAGGAGCTTGATGGTATTCGTAAATCTTTCTATGATTTTGGACAATTGATATTTGAGGATTGGTTGGAGCAAAAGTTCGGTTCCAAATATCCCGTTGGGTCATTCACAAATGAAAAAGATAAGTATAAAATGGAAGTATGGAAAAACAAGTTACAAAAACAGGAATAATCTATTGCCGAGTATCTTCAGTTGAGCAAGTAGAAAATACAAGTCTTGAATCACAAGAAAGATATTGCAGAGAATATGCAAAACGTGAAGGCGTGGAGGTTATCAAAGTTTTTATTGAAAAAGGAGAATCTGCAAAGACCACCGATAGAACGGAATTTAAAAACGCAATTGGTTTTTGTGGTAATAAGAAGAATAAAGTTAATCATTTTATTGTCTATAAACTTGACCGATTTGCTCGTAATCAAACAGACCATGTTTCAGTGCAAGCCATTTTAAAAAAACTCGGAGTTGCTCTTCGTTCAGCTACAGAAAGAATTGACGAGACTCCGATGGGAAGAGTTACTGAAGGAATATTATCTGTATTTGCCGAGTTTGATAATAATGTCAGAACTGAAAGGTCAAAGGGTGGAATGATGGAAAATCTTAAAAAAGGAATTTGGCAATGGCAAACACCACTCGGCTATTATAGACCCATTCAAGGCTCTAATATTGCACCAGAAGCGACCACAGCACCCTATATAGCCATGATATTTGAAGAGTATGCCAAAGGCACATATACCTATAAATCACTAGCTGAATACATAAGTGAAAGAGGTTTTCGGACAAAACAAGGAAAACTAATTTGCATGCAGTTGATAGAAAAGATTTTAAAAAATCCTCTCTATTGCGGAAAAATAAAAAATTGGGGGTTAGATGTAAAAGGTGATTTTGAGCCAATTGTAAATGAAGAATTATTTATTCAATGCCAAAAAGGTTACAGGAAAAACTATATCAAAATGAGTCGCTCAGTATTGAATCCAGATTTTCCCTTAAGACGAATATGTATGTGTCCTGAATGTCAAACATCATTAACAGGAAGCACTCCAACTAGCAGAGGAGCAAAATATTCTTATTATCATCATCATAAACAAGGTTGTCCAAAAGCAAAATTTATACCCAAGGAAACTTTTGAGCAGTTGTTTGTTGAGTATCTAAATGAATTAACACCAGATAATAAATATGAGAAAATCTTTAAAGCCATTGTTACAGATATTTGGCAAACGAATTATAAAAAATTAGATGAAAATAATGCAAGAGTTAGAACTGAAATTGAGAGATTAGAGCAAGAACGACAAAAAGTTTTTGACTTATATAAAATGGGTAAATTTTCAGATGATGAATTTCAAGAACAGAAAGAGATTACAAATAAAAAGATGTATGCAAAAAGACTTTTGCTTCAAGATAATCACATTGAAGAATTTGATATGGAGGAAGCTCTCAGTCATTGTTTTAACTTTGTTAGAGAGACAGCAAAAACTTGGGTTCGCTTCAAAAAGACAAATTATACTTATGCTATGCGTTTCCAAAAACAAATCTTTCCCGAGAAAATTACTTTTAATGGAGAAAAGTTTGGAAACACTAAACTATCCTTAGTTTACAAGATGAATCAGCAATCTGGTGCTAATAAATCTCAATTGGTGACCCTACAGGGAATTGAACCCTGATTACAGCCTTGAAAAGGCCGTGTCCTAACCGTTAGACGATAGGGCCAAAATAACTCAGGTAATATAGCATTTTTTGTAAAAAAGACAAAAAATGTTAGTATCATTTAACACGGAAGAGTGGCTGAGTGGTTGAAGGCGCCGCTCTCGAAAAGCGGTAGGCTCGCAAGGGTCTCGTGGGTTCAAATCCCACCTCTTCCGCAAAGACAAAAATTGATATAAATCCTGTATCAATTTTTGGCTTCGCAGGTGTGGATTCGAAAGACGGAGCGAAGCGAGTCGGGGTCGCGGCTTCACCTTGAGTTCACGAAAGGTGAAAACTGTGACCGAATCCCACCTCTTCCGCAAAAATTGATATGAGAATTTTAGGAATAGAAACAAGTTGCGATGAAACTGCAGTTTGCTTGATTGAAGCGGAAAAAAATTCTGCAGGGACAATTAAAATGCTTGGGAACCAGCTATATTCTCAGGTGGCTTTGCATGCAAAATACGGCGGGGTTTATCCGAATATGGCAAAAAGAGAACATGCAAAAAACCTCACTCCTCTTTTGGAAAAATGCCTGGCTGAAGCTGGATTGTTCAAAAATAAAAAACAAAATTTAAATACGGGGAAAATAGAAAAAATAAAAGAAATCCTCAACAGAGAAGAAGGGCTTTTTGAAACTTTGAAAGAACTTGCGGAAAAAATAGAGAAACCGGAAATTGATGCTATCGCGGTGACAAACGGGCCTGGACTGGAGCCGGCGCTTTGGGTTGGCGTAACTTTTGCAAAAGCTTTATCAGAAATCTGGGATATTCCTGTAATTCCAATAAATCATATGGAAGGGCATATAATTGTCGCTTCTTTGGATAAAATCGCAGAAAAAGAATTTCAATTTAAAAAAATAAATTATCCGGCAATTGCACTTCTTGTAAGCGGCGGGCACACCCAGCTCGTGCTTGTCAAAAAACCTCTGCAATATGAAATTATCGGAAATACAAAGGACGACGCTTTGGGAGAAGCGTTTGATAAAGTTGCAAGAATTCTCGGACTTCCGTATCCTGGTGGACCGAAAATATCAAAACTTGCAGAATATGAAAGATTGGAATTTCCAGATAAAAAAACAAATTATCCTCTTCCCCGCCCGATGATCCACTCAAAAGATTTGAATTTTTCATTTTCCGGAATTAAAACTGCCGTGCTTTATACTGTACAAAAAATAGAAAATTTAACTGACGAAATTAAGCAAGAAATCGCCAGAGAATTTGAAGACGCTGTGGTGGAAGTGATCGTCAAGAAAACAAAGGACGCAGTGGAACAGTGCAGCGTAAAAACAATAATCATCGGCGGCGGCGTAAGCGCAAACAAAAAAATACGAGATGATTTTTCCAAACTTTCAAAAGAATTGGATGCTGAACTTATGATACCGGAAATAAGCGCTTCCACGGACAATGCTTTTATGATAGCTATTGCCGGTTATTTAAATATCATTTCAGGCAAGAAATATAACGATAAATTCATAGCCAAAGGCAATTTATCCTTGGATTAAATTATCCACAGTTTTGTCTTGCCTAAAAAATATAAAGTATTAACATCTAATCTTAGTAGCCATGATCAATTGTTAAGCCACCTTAGAGGAACAAGTGATCAAGACTGCCATCGCCTTTGCGCGATTACGATCTTTAAAGAGTTCCTGTTTGGAACCTGCGTACGGAGAATCTCTAGAGCAATGACGTGAAAAGAGGCACCATACAAAAAGTCGTTATTAACCGCTTCTTTAAACACCAGCCGCAGAGTTTTTTCGGTAAAATCGCAAATATATAAGGGGTGATTCCTTAACTTCGGTTAAGGCTCTCCCCACCAACGATAAAGCCTTCCCTTCCAGGAAGGTTTTTCTTATTATTGACTTTTGGTAAATGTGTGTGTATTATCTTTTATATGTGATTCGGCGATCGTCGATCACTGAGAGGTTCCCCCTCTCTTGAAGCCGCGGACCCCCATCCGTGGCTTTTTTTTAACTAAAAAATATAATTTCCAAAAACCGCCATACCCGCCTGAATGACTACCAAGTCGGGCAAGTTTTTGCTATTATAAATCGCAATGAATGACAAATTCTTAAAACCTTATAATCCACAAGAAACGGAAGCTCGAATATACAAATTGTGGGAAGATTCCGGCTTTTTTAACCCAGACAAACTTCTTGGAGAGCGAAAAGATGCATACGCAATAATGATGCCACCGCCAAACGCAACTGGCGTGCTTCATATGGGCCATGCACTTACAGCCACCATTGAAGATATTATGATCCGCTATCAAAGAATGCGCGGTAAAAAAACTCTTTGGCTTCCGGGCACAGATCACGCCGCCATCGCCACACAGTCAAAAGTTGAAAAGATAATTAAAAAAGAAGAAGGTAAATCCAGATACGACCTCGGCAGAGAAGAATTATTGAAAAGAATTGATAAATATGTCGATGAAAATCGCCATACGATAGTTTCGCAGACAAAAACCCTCGGTGCTTCTTGCGACTGGTCTCGTGAAGCGTTTACTTTGGATGAAAAGAGGAATTTGGCCGTCCGTACCGTTTTCAAAAAAATGTATGATGACGGATTGATTTACAGAGGTAATAGGATAGTAAACTGGGATCCGAAAGGCCAAACTACAATTTCTGACGACGAAATTGTGTACGTAGAAGAGAAAACTAAATTCTATTATTTCAAATATGGGCCATTTATCATCGGCACAACTAGACCGGAAACAAAATTCGGCGATAAATATGTTGTAATGCATCCTGATGATAAAAGATATGCCGAATATAAAGACGGACAAAAAATAGATTTGGAATGGATCAATGGACCGATCAGTGCGACAATAATCAAAGATAAATCCATTGATATGTCGTTCGGCACTGGCGTTATGACGATCACTCCGTGGCATTCTCTCGTGGATTTTGAAATCGGACAAAGACATAATTTGGACAAAGAACAAATAATAGATAAATATGGAAGACTTTTACCTATTGCTGGAGAATTTACTGATATGAAAATAGCTGAAGCTCGACCAAAAATTTTAGAAAAATTAAGAAACAAAGGTCTGATTGTAAAAGAAGAAGATTATGCTCATAACGTCGCCACAGCAGAAAGAACAGGAGGAATAGTAGAACCGCAAATAATGGAGCAGTGGTTTGTTGCAGTAAATAAATCTTTCAAAATCCCTCACTCGGAAATCAGCGGAATTAAATCTGACAGTATGACAACATTGAAAGAAATAATGAAAAATACTGTTGAAAAAGAACAGATAAAAATCATTCCTGATTATTTTAATAAAACATATTTTCACTGGATAGAAAACTTGAATGATTGGTGTATTTCAAGGCAGATTTGGTACGGCCACAGAATTCCGGTGTGGTATCGTTCGACTCCGCTCACGACAGGCAAAGAATCAGAAATATATTGTGGATTAGAGGCGCCAAAAGGCGATGGATGGGCCCAAGATGAAGATACTCTGGATACATGGTTTTCAAGCGCTTTATGGACGTTTTCAACGCTAGGATGGCCACAAATTTCGGATGATTTGAAGAGGTATCATCCGACAGATGTGCTTGAAACCGCATATGAAATTTTGTTCTTTTGGGTAGCCAGGATGATTATGATGACAGGTTATACTCTTGGCACAATTCCTTTTCGTATAGTTTACCTACACGGTTTGATTCGCGATGCAAAAGGCAGAAAAATGTCAAAATCTTTGAATAACGGCATTGATCCGATAGATATTGTTTCAAAATTTGGAGCAGATGCAAGCAGAATGGCGCTTGTTGTTGGGAATACCCCAGGCACGGACAGCAAGTGGTCAGATGACAAAGTAAAAGCATACAAAAATTTTGCAAATAAGATTTGGAATATCACAAGATTCATATTGGAATCTGTAGGAGAAACTAAGCATGACGAGCAATTCAAAAAATTCTCGGCAATTGATAAAGAACTTATCAAACAACAAAAAGAATTTGTAATTGATATTACTAAAGATATGGAAGAATACAGATTTTATATGGCATCGGAAAAAATTTATCACTACATCTGGCACACTCTTGCCGATATAATCCTTGAAGAAAGCAAGAAAATTTTCAAAAACGGCGCAGGAGATGAAAAAATGTCGCGAAAACAGTTCTTGCTCAGTACATTAAGATCCTGTCTGAAAATACTTCATCCTTTTATGCCGTTTCTCACCGAAGAAATCTGGCAATCATTGCCGGATGCAAAAGGCCTGCTTATTGTGGAAAATTGGCCGATTGAAAAATAAAATATAATGCAATGTTTATACCAATAATCATAGCTTTCCTCGGCGGATTCCTGCCATCAATCGTCTGGCTGATTTTTTGGAATGAAGAAAAAAGAAATCCCGAACCGAAAAAAATGATATTATTGGCATTTATAGGCGGCATTGCAGCGGTTTTTCTTTCTCTCTTTTTTGAAAAACTTGTTTTTAATGCCGATCCAAACATTTTTTTCCCGGGGCATTTTCTGCAATCAATACTTGGGTGGCTCAAGGATATCGCAAATCAAAAAGGAGTCGCTCTGGGCCAGCTTCTTTTGATTACATTATTTGCGCCAATCATAGAAGAGGTTTTAAAATTCATCATGGCATATATCCTGGTCCTTAGGTCAAGGGACGACAACGAGCCGATTGACCCTATTATTTATATGATTACCACGGCAATCGGCTTTGCAGCAATAGAAAATATGCTGTTTCTTATGGATCCCATAATCAAAAACAATCTGCATTTGAGCATTTATACCGGCAATATGCGCTTTATCGGGGCGATGCTTTTGCATACGGTTTCTTCAGCGACGATCGGTATTTTCATCGGTTTCAATTTCTTCGACAAGAAGCTTCATAAATATTTTTGGATCGCTGTCGGCATCTGCTCCGCTATAATAATACATGCAGTATTCAATTTCTTTATGATGTCAAGCGGGCAAAATTCCCTGATCGTATTGGAAGTAATCTGGATTACTGTTATAATAGTATTGTTCATCCTTGAAAGGATAAAAATGATAAGATTGGAAAAAATAGATAAATAAATTAAAATTATTATTAATATAAATTACAAAAAATGGCAAAAAAATCTTTTTTTCAAAAATTAACAGGCATGGTCAGGGCGAATAATGACACCAACGATAAAAATAGCAAGGAAACAGCTCGATTTCCGGACGATTCGGATTCCGAAACGGAAGGCCAACTTGCCGTGGATATGTATCAGACACCGAATGAAATTGTCGTAAAAACAATGGTAGCGGGTGTCAAACCGGAAGATTTGGATATTTCCATCACAAGGGATATGGTCACGATTAAAGGCAAACGTGAAGATCAGAGCGAGTTTTCGGGTGATGATTTTTTCCATAAGGAGCTTTATTGGGGCGTCTTTTCAAGAACAATCGTATTGCCAGCAGAAATCAATGTGGAAGAAGCCGAGGCAACGAATAAAAACGGACTTTTAACCATCATTCTTCCGAAAATAGACAAGAACAAACAGGCAAAAGTGAAAGTAAAAAGCGCGTAAGAAAAGTTAAAAAAACCGCTAAAAACCTGCCTTTGCCGGCAGGCAGGGAGCGGTTTTTATTTTGTGCCGAGGGCCGGACTTGAACCGGCGACCACATCCTCTTCAGGGACATGCTCTACCAACTGAGCTACCTCGGCATTGGGTTGGATAATACACTATTTCAATAGATTTTTCCAGCTAAAATGATTATTTTAAAGCACTGGTTGAACTGGAGATTTTATTTATAGCCGATTTCACATTCGTAAAATCATTTTGTATGGTGGAATATGCCTTGAGAGCCGTATTTATATATGGCTCCAGATAATAAAAAGACGCAACTACAATGCCTATAATGATTATCCAATATATAAAATGAAAAAATGAAGACCATCTGTGGGAACTTCGAAGACCGCGGAGAATTTTATTGTTTTCCCGCGCCAATTTATTTGTCTCCTCTAAAAGCTCTTTTTCATATGGATTCATATTAAATTTTATGTATATAACCGCTCAAACTGCCCGCTCCGCCGAAATTCAAAGTTCCGGAAGGAAGAAGCACAAAATAAGCGTTTGTTGTGCTGAAATCCGCATTTGTCAGCCCTTTCACTTCAACCATATAAAAACCGCCGGTATTGATAACGACTATATTTGAAGGAATTACCTGTTTGTATTTTTCTACGACTGCATTTTTTAAATCCTGGATAGTCGTAATTTTTACAACCGTCGGAAATTCACTTGGACCGGGCCAATAATAAACCTTGAGACCGACGCCGGCCTGACGGATTTTCGGACCGAAATAAACCAAACTGCCGTCGCTGTTATTCGTGCTCATAATCCAAGTTGTCGGGTGCGGATTGGTAAATGAAAAACCGAGTGAATAATTGTAATATGTTTGGCCGCTGGTTTTTGCGGCAGACGAACTTGAGGACGAGGCCCCTAATGCGGATGTTGTCGAAGATTGAGCCGCTTGATCATTAGACGTTCCTTTGTTCCCTCCGATAAATAAAATAATAATGCACACAATGATAATTGCGGCTATCGCTATATATTTTGGTTGAAATATGTTTTTCATAATACAGATATTATACCACAAATCAATTATGTGCCGCCAGTAAGAATCGAACTTACATCTATCCCTTAGGACGGGATTGTTCTATCCATTGAACTATGGCGGCAATTAACAAAGATAATATAACATATTTAAGAGAGCGGGACACTGCAAATTAAATGCCTTACGGAGAATAATTTTCAGCAGAAAATTTTTTGAGTAGAGAAAAATCGCTCTGGCGAGAGCGATTTTATCGTGCTTTTAATTTGCAGTGCTCCGCGAATATTTATTCAATATCAAGCAATTTTCGCAATTTATCCTCGTCAAAACCCATAACTATCTGATCATCCACATAAATGACCGGCACGCCCATCTGGCCGGATTTTTCTATCATTTCCTTCCTTTTTGCAAGATCGGATCCTACATCAAAAGATTCGTAGGCAATCTTATTTTCTTTGAAAAAATCTTTCGCCATATTGCAGTAATGGCATGTCGGCGTTGAATATATTATTACTTTGTGCATTTTTTTCATAAATTATCTTTTAATATATTTATTATATCATTGAATAATCAATAAAAAAAATCCCTTCCGATTATCTCGGAGGGGATTCGCATAGGACAACAACAGAATCGTCTTATAAGGACAGTCATAGTATCGTCCTATGCAAAAAGTTGAGCAAATTATATAACGTCTCATCAGGAGACAGACTTTCATTCGCTCAACAATTTAAAGAACAACGGCTGCGTTGGACAACACGATCATCGTCTCAATTGAATGACATGGGATCAGGCGTCCAGCGCAACCAACAAAAACTGCAAAACTAATGATTGGACACTTGACACATCGTTTCTTGAAAAACAAACATCCTCTCGTCCAATCAACATATGCTGCGCTGGACAGCCCTCGATCCGCCAATTTAATGACACGGGAGTAATCGTCCAGCGCAACATTTCTTACTCGTTAACTCGCTTTTTTCAAAGCAGTTTCCGATGACTTCCGTTCAAGCTTCCACCACTCGCGGTACATCCACTCGACAAACTTCGTAATCGTCCGCCAAGTCGCCATCTTGTGAATGTGGCCTTTTGTGTACCGGCGCTTGCCGGCCACGATTTCCTCAGGATGCTTGGAGCGAAAAATCTTCTTGTATTCCCGAAGCTTTTTGCCCCACACGGAATCCGGCCGCCTGTTCCACTGGTCGCCCAAAAGATAAAGCCCTTGTCGAGCCTCTGGGCTCCAGTTGGCAACCGCACCGCTTCGTTTCCTTGCGAATTTTCCGTCGGACAAAACATGAACGCCACAAAATGCTTTTAGCTTGGCGTCGGTCGGAAACCTGCGGATATCGATGACGGAAGAGATGATGCTCGCGGCAATCATCGGTCCGCATCCATCTACTTTGGAAAAAACCTCCGTGTATACGTCAAGCTCATTCAGGGCTTTTTTCATTTCCTTTATCCGTTTTCCTTCCTCATCCTCGAGCGATTGCAAGATAACATCATTAGCCTTTGCCTTTGCAAACGACTCCTCGATCTTTCCTTCCGGATAAAGACCTTCTTCGCTGCGGAAAATTTTGCCGATGAAATTCGCGTAAAGAAGCTGTTCGCATGCAATCCGCTCTTTCATCGCCTCCTGCCTTGCGCCAAAGGTCTCGCGGATTTTGATAAGCACGCGATCCCGAGAAGTGACTTCGTAAAAAAGCCCCGGCTCAGTTTTGACAAGCTCCGCAAGAAGCCGAGCGTCGGCATCCTTGTCTTCTCCTTTCCTGCGTTCCTTGAGAACAAAAGGTGGAAGACGGAGAACTTTTGCGCCGACTTTTTCCGCCTGTCTTGAAAGAGCATAGGCGAAATTGTCGCCGGAACCGCCGAGGGCCATGGCGACGATGTCGCCCGCCTTGAGACCCTCTTTGGTTTTGCTCGGCTTTTTTGTAAAACGGCCGAGAGCAAAATCTAGCTCGGAACTCTCATCCTCAAGCTCGAGGACTTTCTCGTCCTCCGATTCGCATATGACAACCTGTGTCGGACGAGCTTCGCCCTCCACAGTCTTTTTCACCCGATGCCTGATACCTATGTAGCGCATAGCGCCTCCTTATTCTGTTTTGCAGATTATTTTCGTCTGAGAATAAACCAAGGACAATAATGTAAATGAACAGACGAACTAATATAGTTCGTCTGTTCATACATTACAAAATTTATTTCAAATTGTCAAGACTCCCAAATTAAAACCCCTTCTAAAACAGAAGGGGTTTTGCAACAGGACAGCCTTTATGTCGTTTATAAGAACAGCTCTATTTTCGTCCTATGCAAAAAGTTGAGCAAATTATATAACGTCTCATCAGGAGACAAGATCTCCTTCGCTCAACAATTTAAAGAACAACGGCTGTGCTGGACAATATATCCTTCGCCAAATGAATAGCATTCTATTTTTCGTCCAGCACAACTCATTTCAAAATAATCTTATTATAAAAAATAGTTTTTGTAAAGGAATAAAAACAAAGCCTGAGGTTTGCAGTTGATATTTAATTGCTTGTATTTTGTGCGGGTAGCGAGAATCGAACTCGCATATCAACCTTGGGAAGGTCGCATTCTGCCACTAAATCATACCCGCAAATTATTTGAATAAATTCAGGAATTTCTGCCATAAGCTCGTATTTTGGTTTGTTGAACTCGCCGGATTGCTGCTTGTGCCATTGATAACCAGTACAACAGCTTCATTCGGTTTTGCAACACTGAATTTGCTCCTTATTTCTTCTTCCTGTCCGCTTTCAGTGCTTAGTTTATTGATTTCTGATCTTAACGCGGCCTTCTGGGTCTCTAAATTATTATAGTTTTTCAGGACTGAAGCGTAATTTTCAGCGCTTATTTTTTCAGTGGTATATATATGATATGTAGCGCGAGCCAAAAATATCACGGCAATAAGCAGCAGAAAAATGGTGATTCTTGAATAGAGCGCTTTCCTGACCTTTCGTTTTTGTTGAAAATCCATCATATATTATGCTAATATTCATATGTAATTATATAGCATAAGATAAAATAACAAAAACTTACAAAAATGCTTTTTCACAAAAAAACCAGAAAGGTGCTCAATGTTGTGGTGATTATCCTGACCGTATTTATGATACTCGGAATGGTTCTGCTTTATACGCCGTTTGGAAGGTAAAGGATCGCTCGGCAATGCGATTTTAAGGTATGCATAATTTCCTGCTGGAAATTTACTCGATACTCGCGCCGTCGCGCTCCGTAGCCCTCAAAATCGCATTGCCTCGCTCGCTAAAAAATAGAAATTATTCGGATTTCATCATTTTCAGGAAAACATCCTGGGTAATGTTCACTTTTCCGCGCTCTTTCATCCTCTTTTTCCCTTTTTTCTGTTTTTCCCTCAACTTCATTTTTCTGGTGATATCCCCGCCATATAAATAATCCGTCACATCTTTTTTCATGCCGGAAACAGACCTTGAAGCAATGATTCTTCCGGTTGCTTTCGCCTGAATTTTAAAATTAAACATCTGTCTCGGAATGACTTCGTAAAGCTTATCCACGGCTTTATCGGCCTCATCCTGCATTCTTCTTCTTGCAACAATCCTCGTAAATGCCGGTACCGGCTCATCTGCCACCAAAATCTCCATTTTCACCACATCCGCTTCTTTCATGGGCATAAGCTCGTATGAAATGGATGCATAGCCAGAAGTCATGCTTTTCAGCTCATTGAAAAAATTCCTCATAAGCTCTCTGAGCGGCATTTCCAAAGTAAGAGATGTTCTGTTGTCCCCGAAACTTTCCGAGTCCCCGATTATCGCCTCGTGTTCGTATAATTGCTGCATTATTGCGCCGATATACTCTCCGGGAGTGATAATCCTCACTCTCACCCATGGCTCCATTATTTTTTCAATCATATAGTCCTCCGGAAAAAGCGACGGAGAAAAAATCATTTCTTTTTTGCCATTCTTAAAAGTGATTTCATAATTGATGCTTGGGGTCGTGACGATGAGCTGCAAAGAAAATTCCCTTTTCAGGCGTTCAACGATTATTTCCAAGTGAAGCATTCCTAAAAATCCGCATCTAAATCCCCTTCCTAAAGTTCCGGATGTCTCTTCGTCAAATGTAAAAGATGAATCTGAAAGGCGTAATTTTCCCAAAGCAAGTTTCAACATGGCAAAATCATCTGCGTCTTCAGGATATATGGATGCCCAAACTACCGGGGACGGCCGAGAATATCCGTGGAGAGGCGCTTCTGTATCTTTTATATGAGATACGGTATCTCCAACGGAAGCGATGTTTGATTCCTTGATTCCTGTGACAATATAGCCGATCTCTCCAGCCGATAAAGTTTCTTTTGCCACTTCGGATGGGGAAAAAATACCCACTTCAGCCGCAGTAAAAGATTGCCCGGAAACTTTGAAAATAAGCGGGGTATTTCTTTTTGCCTCGCCGTTGAAAACCCTGACAAAAACAGTGACTCCGCTGTGATTTGAATATTTGAAATCAAAAACCAAGGCCCTGAATGATTTTTCATCCATTTTCAATTCGTAATTTTCCTCGCCGGATTCGCCTCGTGGCGCAGGAATTCTTTTTATTATTTCATCCAGAAGATTTTCCACTCCCTCGCCGGTTTTTCCGGAGACCTCCAATATCTCGTTTTCGTTTATTTTTAAAAGCTTGGCGATTTCCTCCTTGACTTCCGGAACTCTTGCGAGCGGAGAATCTATTTTGCTTATGACAGGAATTATCACAAGATTTGATTCTCTTGCCATATTCAAAGTCGTCAGGGTCTGCGCCTGCACGCCTTGTGTGGCATCCACAAGAAGAATGGACCCTTCAACGGCCTTCAGCGCCCTTGAAACCTCATAGGAAAAATCAATATGGCCCGGAGTATCTATCAGATTTAAGATATATTCTTCGCCGCCCTTTGGCTTATAAACCATCCTGACGGGCTGCATTTTGATGGTAATTCCCCTTTCTCTTTCGAGCTCCATGGAGTCAAGCACCTGATCCATCATTTTGCGCTTTTCTATTGTATGGGTAATTTCAAGCATCCTGTCCGCTAAAGTGGATTTTCCGTGGTCAATATGGGCAATAATGCTGAAATTGCGTATGTTCATTGCCCACCTATATTATCAGAAAAACGATAAAAATAAATGGCGAATGGCGGATTTATAATTATTTTTTCTCCCTGTCAATAAACTCCTTGTAATCGGCAATATGCTCCCTGACTTTTTCTATGACATCAAGTGCTCCGGGCGTTGTTTTAAATTTCTTATCTTTTTCCAAAATATCAAGTTGGGCGCCGACATAGTCATTGAAATACTTTAGTTTGACATTTGCGATTTTATTGGCATGAAGAATCATCCGCAATGTTTCGTCTCTTGTCTTGCATTTTTTCGCCACCATCTTTTGGATAACAAAAATAAGTATGAGCAGTATAAGAAAGGCAATGGATAAGCCAGCGATGATATTCACATCGTATCCGAAAATATTAATAGTAAACGGCGAACTGACAGATATGGCATATGTCGGCGATGAACTGCTTATTCCGCCGTTTTCATCCACGGATTGCGCCCAGACCTTATATGTGCCTGTTTTTGCTCCGCTTGTTTCGGCAAAAACAAAATCTCCATATTTATTATTCGTTATCGGATAGCTTTTAATGTCTTCTTTGTTATATTCGAGCCAAATAATCACTTTTGAATCCGGATACCGGCTGTTTCCCTTTATCACGATAGAATTGCCTTCATGAATCGCTTTCGAATAATAATTTATTGTTGGAGAGATGACTGATATGGTTGGTGCGACAGGCGCGGTCAGTTGCACAGCGTTTGTGCTTGGTGATACGCTTGTTATCACAAATTGCGCACTTCCAAATGTAGTGGGAAGGCTTGTTCCTATGCCATCATTCGCCAATACGGAACCCGAATCAAACGTGACGCTTGCGTTTCCCACTGACTTTGCGGTAAAAGTTATAGAAATTATTCTTCCGTTTGAACCGATAAAACCTGGATTAAGGACGATTCCTTCAAAATTAACCGTACCGGCACTCGCGGAAAAAGTTGGATCCACGGTCCAGAGCGATATGATTGAATACGCCTTTGAAACGGAAGAAACGCTCAGATATTTTGTAGAAAAAGATATCGCGCCGGATACGGCATTCATCGACTGATCAGCGCTTGATACATATACATTCACCGTTATTTGCGAGCCGGCGCTATAAGTGCCGGATATTGGAGAAAATGTAAGCGTTGCCGCAGATACCGCGAAAGGAAAAAGACCGATAATCAATCCGACGAACAGTAATTTATAATATTTTGATTTTATTTGCGTTTTTTCCATACTATTTTCTTATAAAGCCAGAGAAAAGCCGCTATCACTATTATTATAAACCAGATATCGGGATTTTCATAGAACGCGAGCGGATGTTTTGGTGAAATTTTCTCAGTCCTTTCATTTCCTGATTTATCAATCGCTTTAACAAAAATATAACTCTCAAGATTTTGGTCCGACAGAAGATATGGGCTTTCCGCCTGATTCCATTTTGATAAATCAAATATTATATATTTTGATTCTTTCACTTCGTATCGGGTTATCCCGCTTCCTTTGTCCTCGGCAGCAAAAGCCACAAACCATTTTCCGAGAAATATGGCAGGGTCTTGGCCGATTTCGGGCACGAACGATTCAGGCGGCGCAGTATCTTTTATTTCCGGCACCGTCATTAGCGCAGTTTTTTCATTTTGAACGGCAGAAAATTTAAAATCGGAAACAGTAAACCGCGTTTCGCTTCCGGAGCCGTCATTTTTCAAAAGTTGTCCGCTTTTCAGTGTTATGCCTCCCTGTCCCGCTTCTTTTGAGACAAAAATCAAAGAAAATATCGGTCCCGATTGGCCGGCATATCCGCCCGGAGTAATTCCGGAAAATACAACTCCGTCCCTCGTGTCTGCCGGCTTGTCCACCCAAAAATTCACAAGCGAATTCCCATCGCGGATTTCTTTCAATTCCAGAAGATTTGCCGGGTATGCGATTGTTCCGCCGACTGCGTTTATGTTTTCTCCCTGCGCATCCAAAAGAATACTGACCTCAAATTGATCCCCGATATTTATATTTTTTGCCGAAGAGCTTGCGATAAATTCCGCCCCAAATGCGAATTTGGGAGCAAAAATCGAAAGGAAAATAAATACCGGTATTATTTTGTAATATTCATATTTCATTTTATTATTTGATTATTAATTACATCGTCTTTTACCAGCGGCAAAAGCTTGTCGTCGTTATAATCGCTTTCTGCGACAGGCGGCGCCGCCGGTGCTTTGTTTTGGATCAGAGCATTAAATTGATTCTCATTCATTGTTTCAAGATTTTTCAAATACTGATCCTTGATCTCCTTTTGCTTTTCTTCCAAACTTTTTTCTTCAACTTTTGAACTATCCGTGCTTTCGTTTTTCTGAATTTTCTTTTCAATCCGCTTTTCGGTTTTTTCCTGTGATTCCTCTTCTTTTGCAACTTTCATAACTCTCTTCACTCGAGAAATAATTTTATGGCCAAAAAAGTAATGCAAAAGTAAAAAGAGAAGTAAAAGTATAATGATCCAGTTTTGTTCAAGAAATGCAAGCCATGTGACAGGAGAAGCGATATTGATTGATTCGTCTTTGACATTGCCCGCTCTATCAAAAGCCCGCACAGTGACTCGCGCATTTTCAAAAGCTTTGAGAGAAAGCTGGTATGGACTATCCGATTCTACAAAAACCGGCGATTCGTTCGAGGATTTGCTGGTGTTAATCACACCGACCTCATAATGGTCAAGACCGGACATCTGATCGGTCGTAAAGAATGATATAAGCGCCTGATTGCTGCCGGAAATCTCCGTCATTTGCACCTGCGGGGTAAAATCGGCAGGCGGTGTCGTGTCAATGCGTATTACAAAATTGGTCGTTCCGCCCCAAATTCCCTGCTTTTGCGCTTTAATATGGAAATACCAGAGACCGTCGGACAGATTCGGATACGAAATAACCGTATCGGTAGCATCTATTTGATTGTCCGGAACAGTGAATGGCTTGTCGTCAAGCGTAAAACTGAAACCGACTATTCCGTCGTCTCTGTTCCATGCAAGCACCGGGCTGTTGTTGTTATACCATGCATCTTGAAATGGATGCGTCTCGGAAAAAACTTGCGGACCTTCCGGCGCGATTGGCAAAATAGTGTAATTTCCCCGACCAAGTTGAAGTTGTACCGCCGTGCCTTCCCCATCATTTGCCAGCACTCGCGACATATCGGAAATGGAAATGGTCGCCTGGCCTGCAGCTATTGCGCGAAATGTCATAGTGGTAATGAGACCGCTCCCGGTCGTAACGCCATTTGGGATAACGCCGGAAAGTCCCAAAGTTCCTTTTGTATTTGAATATGCCGGAGGATCAACCCAGATGCCGATGATGGAATTGCTGTTTGACGGATTCACCAAAATCATCTTGGACGGATTAAAATTCACAGAAAGCGAAACCGCATTGATGCTTCTGCCTTCGGTATTTACAAAAACAGGAATTTCTATTGTTGAACCTTCTATAATAGTGGCTGTCGACGGAGATAGAAAAAGATTCGCTTTTTGAAGCAATGTTCCCGCATTTACATACACTGCTTGTTGCGCAAAAGCATAAATTGCAAATATAAAAAAAGACAGACATACAAATGCCAGAATTGATTTTGAAATATTATTTTTTATTTTTACAAAAATATTCATCGGCATTTTTAACTTTCCGCTATCCCGTCCAGTAGTACGCCATAATGGAAAAATCTGTCAGATCAATTTTCCCGTCTCCATTGAGCTCGCTTTTTTCCACTGCTTTAAACGTACCGCTCAAAATCCTGTGATACCAATATGCGGCAATGGAAAAATCAACCAGATTGACATGGCAATCGCCGTTTAAATCGCCTTTTACCGGGCAAGTTACTTTGGAAACAGGCACATTTTTATCGCCAACCAAAAAAGAAACCGGGCTGCTAAAAGAGCTGATATTTCCGTTTAAAGAGCTTTTTGACTGCGCGGTATGCTTGTCAATTTCAAGAACGCTCGTATCCATATTGTAAAGATATACCCCGTTCTTATCGGAAGAAGTCGTGGCAAAAATTTCCTGGTCGGAATTTACCGAGATTATAATATTGGCATTTAAAGTGGATTGGCCAAAAATGGCAATGTTGTCTCCGCGTTTTACCTCGCTTTTATCAACAGCTATGGTTGGCGCGATAAAAATACCGCTAACGTTTGTTGTAGCTCCGCTTGTAACGCTTACCGGAAAAGTCAAAAGAGAAGAACGAACGCCATTATTATCCTCCGAATAAACGCTGAAAAAATAATTTCCGCCGGAAAGCCCGGAGATGTTTATTTGAAAATTGGAATCCGGTCCGGCAACGGTAGTGGCAGTCACTTGAGCGTCTTTAAGCAATGTAACCGTGCTGTTGGGATATGCTCTTCCGGAAAAATTTACCCCGGTAACAGTGATGCCAACGCCTCCGCCGCCGATAATTGGCGAGGGCGGATAAGTGCACGGAAGCGCACCGCCGTAGTTTGTGGCGGAATGATCGGTACAAGTTGTAGCCGGTGGCGGACCGGATGAAACTGGAATTGCGGAGACCTCTCCGGAAGTTGCAATGGCATTGCCAAGCGCATCAAGAACTTGCACAACAAAATAATACGTCGTGCCATTTGCAAGCGGAGCGGCTATTTTGCTTGTAACATTGCCAACCGAAGTAAATGTGTATGGTCCACCCGAGGCAGCCGCTTGGCCCAGATTATATCCTCCGACCGTCCATCCGAGCGTGCTGGTTGCGGCAGTCCAGGAAATAGTCGCCTGACTGTCGCCTGCCACTGATGAAATAATCGGCGAAGAAACAAATGAAAAATATTCAAATCCAAGATTGGCTCTGAAACCGGCCGAAACGGATGGGCCGATTGATATCTGTCCGATTGAGCCTTGAAGCTGGTAATTTGCTGATTGGGAAAATCCCCCGCCAGGGTCAATCACAGGATTGGAAACTTTGAAATCGCTTGAATTATATTCTTGCGCGTAAAGTATGCCAGAAAACAAAAAAATAAATATAAAAACCAAAGAAACCCCGAAGTGGAACCTGGGGGATTCCCCCAGGTTCCACCTCGGGGTTTTAATCGGTGTTTTTTTAAAAAAAGTACTCATGATATATGAACAGTGCAGCTTTTTTCTGCTTATGCTCCATATTATATATATTCAATAGCACCTTTTATTATATAATATACGGCTTATTTATGAAAGACAATAACCTACAGAAACCTCTGGAAAAACCCTGAGGTCTCACCTCGGGGTAGTTGTAAACATGTTGATAAAAACCCCGAGGTTAAACCTCGGGGTTTTTAATGCCTATTTGAATTGCGAATCTACTTTATTATAGACAAATTTGGATATATCAGCTATCACGGAAGCCAGAACATCAAAATTATTTCCTCTTGTCATAACGCAAAGCAGATATGGATGATTCGGATAATAAACAATGCCGCAATCATGAAGCTGATTATCCCCAGTGGCAGAACTGGTTCTTTCGCCAAACTTATGAGAGACCTTAATACTGTCAGGCAAGCCAGCTTTCAATCCATTATCAAATTTAGCTTCATCCAACAAACGCAGAGCTTTTTCAGAATCATCCTGATCTAAATAAGAAGCGTTGAAAAGTATCCTGAAAAAAGTGGCGTATTGCTTAACAGTAATTATAATTTGATCTTGAGGCAAATTTATACCCAAATATTTATAAACATCATCCAATTTGGATGAATTTAAATTCAAAAGTAAAAGATTCGCAGCGTTGTTGTCAGAATCTATTATCATTTTTTCTATCAATTCATTTACCGTATATGTAGCGCCCATAACAAGCCCATCTTCTTTAAAATACTGCGTATCTCCATCCAAGGGTTCGGTAAATTTAATTTTCTTATTCAAAATATCCGGATTTGCTTCGGATTCCTTCAGATAAGCCATCATGACCGGAACCTTGAGAAGAGATGCCGGCGTAAATTGTTCTTTTTCGTTAATTCCAAACCAAGGGCCGTTGTTCATATCCCTAAAATACACCGAAATAAAACTGGCTTTTTGATTTTTTATTTCCTGGTCTATTTCGGACTGCAACTTATCTTTAAATAAAATCAGTTCTTTAGATATTGCGCTGCCGGTATCGCATTCCAAAAGAGGATTAATATATGAGTACTGCGCATTTCCTTCCCTTGTTTCATTCGGCACATTTGGCAGCTGATTATTAAGGATGTCATTATAAATATTTACAGCGAAAAAGCCGATCAGGAAACCGGCGGCAAAAACCAAGATAAAAACAAAACCTTTTTTATTTTTTAAATTTTTCGTCCAAATTTTCATAATTGAAAACAAAATATAATCTGTGAAATTGTACTATGAAATGCAACGATTCACAATACCAAAACCCCGAGGCGAGACCTCGGGATTTATTGCCGTTATGTTTTTATTTGGCCTTGGAGGAAGCCGAGGTTGCGGCTGCCGGCGCGATTGCGGTTTCCTGGCTACTAGTCGTGCCTAGCGGAGCAAGTTCAACAATCTTGTTCAGTTGCGGATCGTATAAAATAGCTTTTTGCGCCTTTGTATAAATAAGAACTTTGTCTCCTACTTTTGCATTGGCAAAAAACGGCTGATTTTTTAGCACCGAAAGATCCGTTACAACGGCAATAGTCGGCGTCTCATTCGTAGGGAGCACGATAAGTTTGCCTACCGTATTTACTGTGTCAGTAATTTCTTGTTGGGTCAAATTTGAGGAATTATTAATAAGATTGGAATGTAAAATCAAATAAGCATTCGCGCCAAGAGACAAAGCGAAAAGAATCCATGGAATTAATAACTTATACTTCATTAAATTAACAATTTTATTGAAACCTTAATATCCTTTATTATACAGCATATATAATTTTTAGAAAAGGCATTTATGTTGAAACTTGGAGTGAAACCCCTGGGGAGATTTAAAATTATTATCAAGGCGTTGATGTTGCTGAATCCTGAACTGTAATAGCCGCGGGATTGCTTGTAATCAAACCGCTTGAAGCGGTAATATTCGCCGTGCCTGCGCCAACCGGCGTGACTAAGCCGCTATCGTCAACCGTAGCGACCAAAACATTGTCCGATGCCCAAGTAAGAGTAGCTATTATAGAATCTCCATTTTGATCAAGAGTTTCTGCCGACAATTGCTGTGTGGTTGTTGCATCACCGACAGTCAAATTTGCCGTTGCCGGAGAAATGTTAATTGCAGTGAGAGTAGGCATTGGAGCTGAAACGGAAGCAACAGTGATGACCGAAGAATCGCTTGTAATCAAACCGCTTGAAGCGGTAATATTCGCCGTGCCTGCGCCAACCGGCGTGACTAAGCCGCTATCGTCAACCGTAGCGACCAAAACATTGTCCGATGCCCAAGTAAGAGTAGCTATTATAGAATCTCCATTTTGATCAAGAGTTTCTGCCGACAATTGCTGTGTGGTTGTTGCATCACCTATAGTCAAGCTGGCTGTCACTGGAGTGATATTAATGGTTGTCAGTGTTGAAGATGAATTGCCCGATGAACCGCTTCCCGATAAACCGCCTGATGGCGGGCTTGAAGATGCCGCCGGTAGCGTGTAATCCGAAGGATAGCCGAATGTCTTCGCGTTCTTTATCGCAAATGCCGTCCAGCTGAAAGTTGTATTGTCAATCGCCGGCTTGTTCAAAATAATTGTAAAGCCAATTGTTGATTTGTTTGCGATAACATATCGGATATCGTTCGCAAAAATATCCCCGACAGCGGCGCTGTCTGCAGCAGGATTGTCGGATTTATTGAGAGAAATGGTCGCATTTACGATCGGCTGTTCCAGATATGGATTGTCAAATTTCACATCAACCGACTCTTGGCCTTTGGCGATGACGGCAAATCCCGCCGTATCGGTATTGAAGTATGGTCTGCCGAAGAATATCGTGTCGTTCATAAAGCTGATTGCATCCGCAAGCGAGGAAACGCTGTCCACAATCAAGCCGTTGACTTTTATGCTCGGGGCGATTATTTCAACGCCGGCGGTAATGCTATCTATTGTAAGAGTTGATGATGAAGCATTCAAGAATCTGGATAATGTATTATTTATTTCATTTATATTTGCTTCATCTGCCGAGGAACTTGCTTCAAGAGCTGTTGTTGAAGCAATAAAGTTATTATTTAAATCCTGTACACCTTTCAGGATAAGCGGAGTTAATTTGCCATAATCTACAGACCAGGTATTTGTTGTGCCGAGAATATAAGGATCTGTACCGTTATCTCCGGCAGTAACAGCGTTTGGATAAATATTGTAAAGATCTTGGGCGATAAAGCCAGTATCCCCAGAACCATCTGAAATCCATTTGAAGTCCGCCACCTGAACTTTCATAAGATCGGCAAGCCCATAATGAGTTTCTGTTATGTCCGTTTTTAATCTTCTATCGGAACCTGTGACATACGAGATGGCAGAATTGGAACTATTTATAATAGCCCCAATTTCAGGGCCGCTGATACTTCCAAAACGAATGTAACGAAGTCCATTGCCAGAAGCTGAATTTCGATCAATTATGATCCCCGCATCGGCTGTAGTTGATGATGCGGCAGTAGAGCTTGCAAGGATAAACAATGCGGCGCCGGCTGCTTTACTACTCGAATTCATAATTATAGCTAATCCAGTGCCTCCGGTACTAGAATTCGCGGTAATCTGGGTCGTTGTGCCAGTTGTCGCTAAATCCGTAATCTGGAATCCGGTATTGGTATGGGCTGCGTTGAAGTTAAAGTAGACGAGGCCGTTTGTCGGAGCGCCAGTTGAACCTGTCTGCACCAGAAGAGCGGGACCTGTTTGGGAAGTGCCTGTCGTAAAGATCGCTTCACCCGAACCTGTTGTCAAACCGGTCGCATTGATGGTCAGAGCATTGCCTGTGGTAAGGGAGTTTGAGGTGATCTGGGTTGTGGTGGCAATCGTAGTTGAGATGTCGGTGATCTGGAAAGCGGCGCCACCAGCTGTTCTAGCTCCGTTGAAGTTGAAATAGACGAGGCCGTTTGTAGGAGCGCTTGTTCCTCCGGTCTGGACCTTGAGTGAAGGGCCTGTCTGAGTGGTGTTTGTGGTGATTATTGAAAGTCCCGAGCCGGATGTCAAAGCAGTTGCGTTGATGGTCATAGCAGTGCCTGTAGACATTGAGTTTGAAGTAATCTGGGTTGTGGTGCCGTTTGTGGAAAGATCAGTAATCTGGAATCCTGTATTTGATGTACCTGTATTGCGAGCGCTGTTGAAGTTAAAGTAGACGAGGCCGTTTGTCGGAGCGCCAGTTGAACCTGTCTGCACCAGAAGAGCGGGACCTGTTTGGGAAGTGCCTGTCGTAAAGATCGCTTCACCCGAACCTGTTGTCAAACCGGTCGCATTGATGGTCAGAGCATTGCCTGTGGTAAGGGAGTTTGAGGTGATCTGGGTTGTGGTGGCAATCGTAGTTGAGATGTCGGTGATCTGGAAAGCGGCGCCACCAGCTGTTCTAGCTCCGTTGAAGTTGAAATAGACGAGGCCGTTTGTAGGAGCGCTTGTTCCTCCGGTCTGGACCTTGAGTGAAGGGCCTGTCTGAGTGGTGTTTGTGGTGATTATTGAAAGTCCCGAGCCGGATGTCAAAGCAGTTGCGTTGATGGTCATAGCAGTGCCTGTAGACATTGAGTTTGAAGTAATCTGGGTTGTGGTGCCGTTTGTGGAAAGATCAGTAATCTGGAATCCTGTATTTGATGTACCTGTATTGCGAGCGCTGTTGAAGTTAAAGTAGACGAGGCCGTTTGTCGGAGCGCCAGTTGAACCTGTCTGCACCAGAAGAGCGGGACCTGTTTGGGAAGTGCCTGTCGTAAAGATCGCTTCACCCGAACCTGTTGTCAAACCGGTCGCATTGATGGTCAGAGCATTGCCTGTGGTAAGGGAGTTTGAGGTGATCTGGGTTGTGGTGGCAATCGTAGTTGAGATGTCGGTGATCTGGAAAGCGGCGCCACCAGCTGTTCTAGCTCCGTTGAAGTTGAAATAGACGAGGCCGTTTGTCGGAGCTCCGGTTGAGCCGGTTTGGACTTGAAAGGCAGGACTGATAAGAGATGCGGATGTGCTAGCAACAGAAAGAATGCTGTTTGAAGTTGAAGTGCCAATGCCGACATTTCCGTTAAAGTAAGCGGCGTAGTTGCTGGCTGCTCCAGTCGGGGCAATAACTACCAATGAGTAGGCAATCGTTGTAGAAGCAGAAACAGTTCCGCCATTTACAAAGAGCGCAGTGCTTGTGCCGACATTTTTTATGCCTCCGCCTGAAGTGGTTGGCGCACCTGCAATGTATACGCCAAACAGGTTAGTTTGAGTTGTGGAAGCATTGGTTGCCGCGATGGTTTGCTGACCGAAATAATTCCATGTCATGCCGGTGCCTGTTTTGCCTATTGAAGTGCTTGCATCGGTGAATGTGTACGCCTGTTCGTCGAAAAGAGCGCCCGCCGAGAGAGTGGTCGTACCTGATATTGTTTTGCCGAGTTCAAGAAGAGAGACCGGTGTTGATGATCCGATGCCGACGTTGCCTCCCAACAGCCACGAATTTCCCGAAGCTGATATTTTATCCACATAAGCGGTTGTAACTGTAGGCACAGTGCCTGCAGTATAAACAGCCGGAGTTGATGTTGAAAGAACGAAGGTTGTAGTGGTGGTTGAAATGTAGACGTTTTCATTTCCTGCGCCGGTAGATGTGGCGAAATAAATCCTGTAGGAAGACGCTCCTGTTACAGAATATCCGGAAAGGGTGATTGAACCGGTAGTGCCTGTGGTTGTAGCTGTAACTTCTGTACTAGGCGTGGTAACTCCCACTCCGTCTGACGCGGAAATTTTGATGTAATAAACTCTAGCAGAGAGAGTGCCTCCTGTAGTTGACGAGGCGATTGTAGGTTTTGCCGGAGTGGACATATCTATAGAAATATTGTCTCCACCTGTAAGAGAAAGAGCGTTTTGCGGATTGGATGCGCCGATGCCGACATAACCTGCGTTGCTAACAGTGAATAATCTTGCCAATGACGATGAAGAAATTGTGAAGAGGTTTGCTTTTTGCAAAGTGCTTGTGCCGTAGACATCAAGAAAAGCGGCTGGCGAAGAGGTATTGATTCCTAAGACGCCGGCGATTGAAATACCGGCCGTAAAGTTAAATAACCCATTTATATTTGTTAAGTAGATTGTCGGCTGCTGATTGGCCGGAGTGAGATATCGGATTATAATGACACCGCTGCCGCCGGAGCCGCCTGTCCCGCCATGCGAGCCGCCTCCTCCACCTCCAGTATTTGCGGTTCCATCTGATCCGTTACTCGAGCCGTCTATCGCTCCATCCCCTCCACCGCCAGCGCCGCCAGTGCCGTATACAGTTCCTTGAGTAGAAGCGGTTCCGCCACCTCCCCCTCCGTAATAAGCAGTGTACCCAGTGATACCGCTTGAGGTGCCAACTCCGCCATTTCCCGACTGATAAGATGTATAAGTACCACCTACGTCTCCCGCTCCTCCTCCTCCTCCAGTTTCATAAGGGTCAACTGCGCCAGCACCGTCTCCGCCGTCATAACCTTGGCCGGCAGTTCCGGCTCCTCCGGTAGGACACGAGTAACCTCCGCCGCCGCCTGATCCTCCATCGCCGGTTGTGCCTTCATAAGTGCAACCATGGCCTCCGCCGGAAGCTGTAAGGTCGTCAAAGGAAGAATCGTCGCCGTTTACGGCTGGTTCTCCGCCATCACCCACTGTTACAGTATAGGCAGTGCTTGTTGCCAAAGTTATACTTGAAGAAGCTACGGCTCCTCCGGCTCCTCCGCCTCCTCCTGGAGCTCCTCCGCCTCCTCCGCCTCCTCCGCCTGCGACAATCAAAACACTGTAGTCAGTGGTTGATGCCGGAGTGGTAAAAGTTCCGGATGATGTGAACGTGCGGATAGTATAGGCGCCGTCGACCGTAACCGTTCCGCCAAGTCCGGCAGTAGTCGTTCCAAAAGTGATCGCTTGTGTTATATTTGCCGTTCCCGTTATCAAAGTGTCTGAAATATTGGCTTCCGTTGAATTAGAAGTGGTTGAATTGATTGTCAAAGCGTTCAAATTTTGAGCACTTATGTCATCGCTTGAAATGACGTTTCCCAAAACATTCAGATCGTTTGCTATATATGATGTGGATGTTCCGACTGTCTGGGTCGGATTAATCGCACCGGACAAATATAAAAGATCCAAATCCACCATAGAAACCAAGTCGGTAGTTCCGTTGCCGCCAATCATGTATCCGGATGGAGAAGAACCGGCTGGACGATACCACTTTATTCCGTTCATGCTTAAGGTTTTTATTTCCGCATCATTTTTTATAAGCGGCTGGCCTGAATTATTCACAGTAATATTGTCCATCTGCAATGAATCAATGGTCACGCCGCTTTCAATATTAAACCAGGGTACATTCGCGCCGTTATACGCCCAGCGACTGTTTGAAATTTGCAGATTGCCGATATGAACCAATCCCGATCCTATATGGTAAGCCTGAATCGGCTGGCCATATGTCATGCTGATATTTTCAAGAAGAACATCGTCTATTATTCCGCCTGTATAGGTAGGCGCATCCCAAGCATTCCAAAAACCGATAGTCCAATATACTGTTGTACCGTGAACATTTTTTATAGTCAGGTGCTTGATGTTGTTAGCCCCCGACAAAACAGAGATGCCATATTCGGAACCCATAAATTCAATCCCATCGATTAAAACATCGGTAATGTCTCCCGAGTTAATAATCCAAGGAGTAGCGGAGCAATCCTGCAAGCCGTTCACTGCATCTGTGCTGTTTAAGTCAATAAGCTGGGCGCCAACCGCTCCTTTGATGTTTTTTAAGACCAAGTGAGAATTCGGACCGGTAAAATGGATGCCGTCATTGTTGGTGGACAAGCCCATATACACTTCAGTATTTTCTACCGTTACATATGAAGTGTTCGTGAACATAATGGGCAGTTCAATATTGGGCTGGTCTGCGTTATAAACCCTTATTGTATCAAGAGTGACATCGCTTACTCCGTAAAATGCAACGCCGTTCACCCAGCAATCGCCTTCTGATTCGATAGGCGTTGCATCTTGATTTATTCCGTTCAAGCTCACCTGGAAGTTAATCAGCTGTATGTTTGTGTCCTGCGCCGTTGTGGTTGAAGGATTTTCGTTCCTGATTATAGGAGCGTCGGTATGGTCAGCCCGATAAAGTCCGGTGTTCCAGCCAAGCCCTCTGATGGTGATGTCGCTAGGGACATGCAGGCTTCCCACCAGGAAAACTTTGTCAAGAATTAGTTCTCCTCCTCCTTCTGAAGCAAGCGTATCAATGGCGGATTGCAGGACTGCCGTATCATCTGTGCCGCCGCCGCTTGTAAGATTTGAGTCGCTGTGTATTCCGGATAATGTTGAGGCATAAATTACATTTGCAGATAAACTGGAAGAAGCCGAGGAGCCGGAAGGTGTTGTTGTCGTAATGACATTACCGCTTGAATCAACCGCAAGAAATGCATTTGAAAGATTTGAAATATTTAAGTTTTGAATAGTGGAAGTGCCGATGACATATAATGCGGTGGCTGGAGTTGTTGTGCCGATGCCGACAAAACCGGATGCCGCGATATAAAGCACTGATGAGTTTGTTGAAGATGCAAAATTAGCTATGGCATTGTTGCCGGCTGTTCCATAAACTTCAAACTTTGCCAATGGCGAGGTTGTACCGATTCCGACATTGCCAGAATAATAAATACTTGAAGCATTTGTTGTCCATTGAGAAGATCCTGTCGGTGTCGTTGTAGAAATAATTTTTCCGTTAGGATCAACCGCTAAAAATGTGCTTGCAAGTCCGTTGCCAAGGGTAAGCTGTGTGATTGAGGTCGTTGCTAAAGTACTCGTACCTGAAACTGTGAAGGTGTTTGCTCCAAGGTTCACGTTTGTCGTCGCTCCGGTGTAAGGGACATAGGTTGCGGTGACAAAGGAAGTTGATGCGAAGGTGCTTGATGCATATGCATACGATGGGAAGTTGTTCACTACGAATGAAGTTGATGCGAAAGTGGAACTCGCATAAGCGAAACTTGGGAATGTGGAAGTGATCCAGGAAGTTGATGCGAATGTTCCAAGGACCCATGTGGTCGAAGCGTATGTCGATGAAGCGGTGGCGGAAGAGAGAAACTGCGAAGTGGAATTGTCCGCGGTGGAAAGATCCTGGCCGGAGATGTTTGAAATGTAGTTATTCGTATTTGACCATGCAAGCGGAGAGCCGACGGTTCCAATGCCTGAGAGAGTCCCTCCCGAAGTTACGACGCCTGTGAGATAACTCATCCCTGTCCATGGAGTGCCTGTGACAAACTCTGATGTGGTGGTGGAAGTGATGTTTCCGTTTTGATCAACTGCAAGGAATGAGCTTGTAAGATTGTTGCCCAAAGTGACTTGAGAGATAGTGGTTGAGGCCATGATGTTGGTGCCGTTTGCCGTGAAGCTTTGAGTCCCAAGATTGACTGCTCCTGTCGCACCGGTGTAAGGGACATAGGTTGCGGTGACAAAGGAAGTTGATGCGAAGGTGGAAGAGGCGTACGCAAATGTCGGGAAGTTTGTTGTTACAAAACTTGTGGAAGCGAATGTACCGAGGACCCAGGATGTTGATGCGAATGTGGAAGAGGCATAGGTGAATGTTGGATAATTGGATGTCAGATATGAAGTCGAGGCGAATGTACCGAGGACCCAGGATGTTGATGCGAATGTGGAAGAGGCATATGCAAAGCTCGGATATGTTGAAGTCAGTGTCGTGGTGGAAACATAATCTGCTCCGAGAGCGGTGATTGTTTCAAAAGTGTTTGTCACCCATGAAGTGGAAGCGAAGGTGCTTGATGCATATGCATACGATGGGAAGTTGTTCACTACGAATGAAGTTGATGCGAAAGTGGAACTCGCATAAGCGAAACTTGGGAATGTGGAAGTGATCCAGGAAGTTGATGCGAATGTTCCAAGGACCCATGTGGTCGAAGCGTATGTCGATGAAGCGGTGGCGGAAGAGAGAAACTGCGAAGTGGAATTGTCCGCGGTGGAAAGATCCTGGCCGGAGATGTTTGAAATGTAGTTATTCGTATTTGACCATGCAAGCGGAGAGCCGACGGTTCCAATGCCTGAGAGAGTCCCTCCCGAAGTTACGACGCCTGTGAGATAACTCATCCCTGTCCATGGAGTGCCTGTGACAAACTCTGATGTGGTGGTGGAAGTGATGTTTCCGTTTTGATCAACTGCAAGGAATGAGCTTGTAAGATTGTTGCCCAAAGTGACTTGAGAGATAGTGGTTGAGGCCATGATGTTGGTGCCGTTTGCCGTGAAGCTTTGAGTCCCAAGATTGACTGCTCCTGTCGCACCGGTGTAAGGGACATAGGTTGCGGTGACAAAGGAAGTTGATGCGAAGGTGGAAGAGGCGTACGCAAATGTCGGGAAGTTTGTTGTTACAAAACTTGTGGAAGCAAATGTTGAGGAAGCATAAGTGTAGGTTGGATAGTTAGCTATTGTGGCAAAAGTGTTTGTCACCCACGAAGTGGAAGCGAACGTTCCAACTATCCACGAGGTGGAAGCAAAAGTAGAGGAAGCGTAAGAATAAGGAACATAAGTTGCTGTTACAAAACTTGTGGAAGCAAAAGTTGATGAGGCGTAAGCGAAGGTCGGATAATTTGCGGTGAGGGTTGTGGTGGAGACGTAATCTGCTCCGAGAGAAGCGATTGTCTCAAAAGTGCTGGTCACCCACGAAGTGGAAGCGAATGTTCCAACTATCCACGAGGTGGAAGCAAAAGTTGATGAGGCGTATGCGAATGTCGGGAAGTTGTTCACTACGAATGAAGTTGATGCGAAAGTGGAGGAAGCATAATTATAATTTACATAATTAGTGAAAAGATCTGCCGTTGAAGTCGCTATCACATTTCCATTCATATCAACCGCAAGGAATGAATTTGAAAGATTTGAAATGTTCAGATTTTGAGTCGTTATTGTTCCCACCACATACAAAACTGTGGCAGGCGTAGTCGTCCCAATCCCCACCTTTCCCCCATCTTTTACCGCAAATACTGTGGTTGTATTATCAACCAAATCCAATAAATCTCCTGTTCCTTTTCCTGTCACATTTAACACTGCTCCTGTTGCAGTAGCGAATCCCTGCGTTATGGAGAGAACATTTGCAGAATGAGCAATAGTTCCTCCTGTTTGTGTCATCGTATCATTTATATCAACTACCGAACCTGTAACTGTAAGAGTTTGGCCAGCATTGTTATAATCGTAGCTTCTTGAAAAACTTGCTATATTTCCTGCCATTGCATATGAGTTTGCTGTAAGATTTGTCGCTCCCGAAACATTTAATAATTTTCCCGATAATGCTGTCTGGCGAGAAGTCGCTCCTGTTTGAGATATAGATAAACCAGTGCCAGAAGTCATTGCCGAACTAGGAGTAACAGTCATAATTGTTCCTGTATAATTTGTGGAAGGGCTAGATTGCACGGAAAGAGCCGTGAGAGTGTTTGATGTAGCTCCAACAACACTAAGTTGTTCAGTTGGGTTTGTTTGATTTATTCCTACGTAACCTGATGGAGCTATATACAAAGCTGAAGTTCCGCTTGAAGAAGCGAAATTTGCAATGGCGGGAGTGAAACTTGTGCCGTCTACCATTGTGGTCGTGCCGACAACAGACAAAGAAGCGCTTGGCGTGGAGCTTCCAATTCCCACCGTTCCGTTGCCAGAAACAACCATAAGAGCATTGGCAGAGGACAAAACATTTCCATTAACCTCTTTGGCTGAAATTACCAAAGTCGGATATGTGGTGGAAGCAGATACTGGTTGTATATTGAGAGCTATTTGGTTCGCTTGGCTGTTCGCGGTTGAAACTGCATAAGCTAATCCTGAAAATGTAAGCAAATCAGATGATTGGATTCTGTTTCCCGCTGTAGCCGCAGTTGTGTTTGTAATTAAGACAGCATTGCCAGAAGTTGTCGTTCCAATACCATTCATTGTATCGGTAATGGTGTTTGAAAAACCTCCTGTTGTCGCTCCCGTAAGAGCGCCTGTCATCGTCAAAGTTCCTCCCTGACTAAGCGTTAATCTGGTGGCATAAGCAGAATTATTGGAGGAAGAATTAAACATAAGTTGAGGATTTGCAACTGTCGCTTGTTGAGGCACGCTTGTTATTTGCCATTCAGCTGGCTGTGAAGTGGACGCTGTCGTTCCCCAACCGTAGGATTTGAACCATATTGAAGGGCTGTATTGCTGGCTTCCTGAAGCTGCAGCTGTGTTGTTTATCAAAGACAAACCTGATGTGGTGGCAGCGGTTGCTCCAATATTTTCAGTATCCAATTCAAGCAATGACGCGGGAGAAGTCGTCCCAATCCCCACATTCCTCGTCGCATAATCATAATAAATCCCAGAATCGGTCAAAGCACCGCTTGATGTGGCGTATTGAATATATCCAGTTGTGAAAGGAGAGGTGGAAGCCAAGAAAGACAGGGTGTTTGAAAGATATGGGAGAGAGGTGGAAGCTGAAAGAGGAAGGAAAGTTGAAGTCACCCAGCTCGTGGAAGCAAAAGTGCTTGAAGCGTATGCGAATGTCGGATAGTTGGATGTCAGATATGAAGTTGATGCAAAAGTTCCAAGGACCCAGGAAGTGGAAGCGAAAGTTGATGAAGCGTAAGTAAACGTCGGGAAGTTTGTTGTTACAAAACTGGTAGAAGCGTAAGTGGAAGAAGCCATGGCAGAAGAGATAAACTGGGAGGTGGAGTTGTCGGCGGTGGAAAGATCCTGGCCGGAGATGTTTGAAATGTAGTTATTCGTATTTGACCATGCAAGCGGAGAGCCGACGGTTCCAATACCCGATAGAGTCCCTCCTGAGGTTACGACGCCTGTGAGATAACTCATCCCTGTCCATGGAGTGCCTGTGACAAACTGGGATGTGGTGGTAGAGATGACATTACCTGAAGTATCAACCGCAATAAAACTGTTTGTAAGATTTGAAATGTTTAGTCCTTGTGTTGTGGAAGTACCAATGACCGAAAGCGCTGCGTTTGGAGTGGTAGTACCGATGCCCACAGTTCCGCTAAATGTTGATGTGGCAAACGTTGATGTCCCCAAGACCGTAAAATTGTGAGTTCCTAAATCCACATCCGCGGTCGCTCCTGAATATGGGACAAAATTTGTTGCATCAACCGTGTTTGAAGGAAGAGCAATATGCGAATCGGCTTCGTCTCCGTAATAAAGATCTACTGTCGGAGAAAATGGACCTGGTCCAGAAATTGTTGCATAAACCTTTGTCACTATTCTCGAAGAAGTTGAGGCCATAATATATGTGCTTGATGTTGCGAAGTACAAGCGATATTCAACTTCTGAAGTCCCAATGGCTGGTGTTACTTCTGATGTGCCGATTCTGGCTATATTCGCTCCGCTTGAATTGGCTTCCCAAATCTCTGCGTACAACGTGACAGTCTTGCCGTTTGCTACAGGTCTTGCAGCATGAATATGGAATTCATATTGTCCTGCGGGAATAAAAGTAAGATTTGGAAAACCCGGATCTGTAATCCAGTTTTGCACAACATCGGTTCCAACCGGAAGAGTGGTGGTTGATAAAGTTGTTTTTGGAGTATAAGGAGTTGGAAGTTGTTTTTTGTATCCAGTTACATTTGATGCTGTATTTTGAAAATAATAGGTTAGGGTGCCTTGTGCCGGCAAAGTTTGCCAACTTGGCGCTGCGGAATTCACTCCATCTCCTGTCTGAGCGAGAAACTTTTGGACAGTTGTTGTGTTGCCGGAAAGAACTGTTGCCGCTCCTGAATCTCCGCCATAAATGATATCTCCAAGAGTGGTCATTGGCTGATACGAAGAAGAAGCATATTCAAATGTCGGGAAGTTTGTTGTTACAAAACTTGTCGATGCAAATGTGGATGATGCGTATGAGAATGTCGGATAGTTTCCTGTGAGGTATGAGGTGGAAGCGTAAGTGGAGGAGGCATAAGCGAAGGTTGGATAGTTGGATGTCAGATATGAAGTCGAGGCGAATGTACCGAGGACCCAGGATGTTGATGCGAATGTGGAAGAGGCATATGCAAAGCTCGGATATGTTGAAGTCAGTGTCGTGGTGGAAACATAATCTGCTCCGAGAGCGGTGATTGTTTCAAAAGTGTTTGTCACCCATGAAGTGGAAGCGAAGGTTCCAAGGACCCATGTGGTCGAAGCGTATGTCGATGAAGCGGTGGCGGAAGAGAGAAACTGCGAAGTGGAATTGTCCGCGGTGGAAAGATCCTGGCCGGAGATGTTTGAAATGTAGTTATTCGTATTTGACCATGCAAGCGGAGAGCCGACGGTTCCAATGCCTGAGAGAGTCCCTCCCGAAGTTACGACGCCTGTGAGATAACTCATCCCTGTCCATGGAGTGCCTGTGACAAACTCTGATGTGGTGGTGGAAGTGATGTTTCCGTTTTGATCAACTGCAAGGAATGAGCTTGTAAGATTGTTGCCCAAAGTGACTTGAGAGATAGTGGTTGAGGCCATGATGTTGGTGCCGTTTGCCGTGAAGCTTTGAGTCCCAAGATTGACTGCTCCTGTCGCACCGGTGTAAGGGACATAGGTTGCGGTGACAAAGGAAGTTGATGCGAAGGTGGAAGAGGCGTACGCAAATGTCGGGAAGTTTGTTGTTACAAAACTTGTGGAAGCGAATGTACCGAGGACCCAGGATGTTGATGCGAATGTCGAAAGAACCCATGAAGTGGAAGCAAAAGTTCCAACTATCCACGAGGTGGAAGCAAAAGTAGAGGAAGCGTATGCGAATGTCGGGAAGTTATTCACAACAAATGAAGTTGAGGCGAAGGTGGAGGAAGCGTAGCTGAATGAAACATACGTCGATGTTGCATTCGCAATCTTCAAATAAGTGGATGAAGCTGTGGTAGTGGAAAGCAAAGCGTTCAAAGCGGTTTCCAAATCTCCTTGATCTGAAAGTGGTCCTGTAATAGCGCCCCATGCCACGGTAGCGCTGCCGCTTGAAGCAAATGCCCATTCAAAACCGGTTGATGAAGTTGAAGAAGCCTTTAAAAATGTTCCGGGTGTTCCCGTCTCAAGTGAAGCGATTGTCGTTGATGAAGTCCAATACGCAAGAGTGTTTGTAGCGCCTCCGCTCAAACTCGCTCCGCTTGTAGGAGTTGTCGTTGAAATAATGTTTCCGTTTGCATCAACTGCAAGAAAAGAATTGCTTAGACCATTATCAAGCGAAAGAGATGTGATTGAAGTAGTGGCAAGAGTGGAAGTGCCGGAAACGGTGAAAGAGTTTGCTCCGAGATTCACATTTGCATTTGCTCCGGTGTAAGGAACGTATGTGGCTGTGACGAATGATGTCGAAGCGAAAGTGGAAGAAGCGTATGAGAATGTCGGAAAGTTATTCACTACGAATGAAGTGGAAGCAAAGGTTGATGAAGCGTATGAGAATGTCGGATAATTGGATGTGAGAGTTGTAGTAGAAACATAATCAGACGAGAGAATGGAGGTGAAAGTGGAAGTGGAAATGTAATCTGTTCCAAGCGAAAGGATAGTGGCAAAAGTGTTTGTCACCCAGCTCGTGGAAGCGAAAGTTCCGATGACCCATGAGGTGGAGGCGTAAGTGCTTGATGCGTATGAAAAATTTGGAAAATTATTTACAACGAAGCTTGTCGACGCGAATGTCGATGAAGCGTATGCGAATGTTGGAAATGTGGAAGTGATCCAGGAAGTGGAGGCAAAAGTAGAGGAAGCATAAGCAAAACTTGGAAATGTCGAATTAATCCAGGAAGTGGAGGCGAATGTTCCGAGAACCCACGATGTCGACGCGAATGTGCTTGAAGCATAAGCAAATGTCGGAAAATTATTTGTTACAAAACTTGTGGAGGCAAATGTGGAAGAGGCGTATGCATAGTTTGGATAGTTTGCGGTGACCCACGAAGTGGAAGCGAATGTTGAGTAAACCCACGATGTCGAAGCGAACGTGCTTGAGGCGTAATCAAATGTCGGGAAATTATTCACTACGAATGATGTGGAAGCGTAAGTGGAAGAAGCGTATGAGAAGCTTGGATATGTTGATGTCAGGGTTGTCGTGGAAACATAATCTGCGGCAGCGGATGTCGTGGAAAGTTTTTCATTCAGAGCGGTTTGCAAATCACCTTGGCTTGAAAGTGTTCCGGTAATAAAACCCCAGACCCCACTTCCACCGCTCGACGAAGCCAGTGCCCAATCAAAACCTGTCGGTGATGTAGACGATGACCTTAAAAATGTTCCCGCAGTTCCTGTTGCAAGACCTGTGATTTCCGAAGTGCCGCTGAATATCGCAAGCTGATTAACTAACCCCGTTCCTGTAACCGGATTTGTTAAAGCTTTTTGAAATGTATCATTTACCCACGATGTCGAAGCGAATGTGCTTGAAGCATAAGCAAATGTCGGGAAATTATTCACTACGAATGATGTGGAAGCGTAAGTGGAAGAAGCGTATGAGAAGCTTGGATATGTTGATGTCAGGGTTGTCGTGGAAACATAATCTGCGGCAGCGGATGTCGTGGAAAGTTTTTCATTGAATATATTCCAATCAGCACTTGATAAGGCGCCCGTTCCTGTGCTTGAAGCTAAACCGAGCGAAAGAGTTTGTCCTGCTAAATAAAGACCGTTCCCGGTGCCTATTGCCACATCGCCGCTGTTTGTACCAGTTGAAGTTCCGGAAATATTTGAAGCTGAAATTGCGCCCGTAAATGATGCGTTTATTCCGCTCAAAAGTCCGCTTGAGGCAACAGAAAATAAATTCGCTCCGGAAGAATTTTGAATTTGAAAAAGATTTGCGACTTGTCCTACAAATCCACCAATTGTGAGCGCCGTGGAATTCGTAGATGTGGAAAGAATACTGACAACCGAATTTGCAATCGGCGTCGTGGTGCCGAATGAAGATTGCCCTGTTCCGGAAACTGCACTTGAAAGCTGTGAGAATGCCGAAGCGGTTATGAGCTCGCGCGGAGAAAGAGTTTCAAAATATATATTGTCGGACGAAACTTCAATTTGAAGATAAACTGTATTGTTTGTGTTGAAATTATAATTCAGCGCATCCGGATATCCATTTGCGGTATCTCCGATATTCACATTGAAAACTCCCTGTCTGACCGTTGTTGAAGCAGAATTTGGAGAGAGTGCCGGCCAAAGTTTATTGCCAGTCGTAGTGCTTACATTATCCCAGAGAGAAAATTTAAAATAATAGATCGTCCCGCTGCCGCCCAAAAGATTTCCGCTTGAATCATACAATCTGCCTTGGAAGCCCAGGATTGCCGGCGTACCGGATGCCGCGTAAGAAAAATTAAATGCTAAGGAGAATAACGATACTATTATTAATAGCTTCGCCAGGACTTTTTTACTTAAAAAATGTTTTATATACATTTAAAGTATGCAACAAAAATCTCATTAAAAGGTCTTTTTAGTCCAAAATTCCGCAACCTTTTTTCAGTACCATAATTATAAAACGATATGCAAGGAAATACAATGGTTTTTACAAGAAAAATCGCTAATAATAAGGACAAAAATAGAATTTGTAAATAAAATTTGTTTAAAGACCATTTTAAGCCATTTTTTGGTGAATTTTTTCATTTTTCTTCAGAAAAATTGAGTAAAAAAGTGTTTTTAGTTTTGATTTATCCACTTTTGGAAAAATATGCCGGGCTGGATCATGAGTACATTTCTCGAAACTTACAGTTTCAGTACCCCCATTGGAGATTTTATTTCGTTACACTCATAAAATCTACACAATGGGGCTTCGAGTCCAGCACGAAACTGCCCCCGGCAGTTTCTCCGGCGCACATTTTAAAAACATCCGCTAAGGGTGTTTTTAAAATGTGCGCCGGGCTGGACTCGAACCAGCGAAGCCCGAAGGCAAGAGATTTACAGTCTCCCGTAATTGCCGCTATACGACCGGCGCAATAGGAGCACTATATCATTTTTTATGATTTTTTCAAATTAAAAGCTTTCAACCAATTCCCTTTCAATAATCATTCCTTTCTTTCCTTTTTTCACTTCAAAATCCAGTTCTTTGTTTTTCATTCCGATTGCTACAGTTCCGCCCTTTACGATTTCTTGCGAGATTATAAGCGAAGCGATCGGATTCAAAATTTTATCTTGAATTAGGCGTTTTAGCGGCCGCGCTCCGTTTTGCGGATTGTATCCTTCCTTCGCCAGATATTCCAAGGCCTCATTTTTTATATCAAGAGTAATTTCTTTTACTTTCAATCTTTCTTTGACTAAATCAATCTGAATATCTACGATTTTTCGTATCGCTTGCTCGCTCAAAACGTCAAAAATAATCACATCGTCAAGACGATTCATAAATTCCGGCCTGAAAAAATCTTTCAAAGACGCAAGAATTTTTTCTTTCACCAAACTATATTCGTTCGCTTTCCCATCGGAAGTTTTAAATCCGATCTGCTCCATTTTATCTATGAATTGAGCTCCGATATTTGAAGTCATTATAATCACGGTATTTTTGAAATTAATCGTTCTGCCTTTTGAATCGGTCAGTCGCCCATTGTCCAAAACCTGAAGCAGAAGATTAAAAACTTCCGGATGAGCTTTTTCAATCTCGTCAAAAAGCACCACAGAATATGGTCTGTGCCTTATCATTTCCGTAAGCGCTCCACCCTCTTCATAGCCGACATATCCCGGAGGCGAACCGATGAGTTTTGAAGTGGAATGTTTTTCCATAAATTCCGACATATCAACTCTGATAAGCGCTTTTTCATCGTCAAAAAGAAATTCGGCAAGCGCTTTTGTCAGCTCTGTTTTTCCGACACCAGTCGGTCCGAGGAAAATAAACGAGCCGATAGGCCTCCCCGGATCGGCGATTCCCACACGGGATCTTTTTATCGTCTCCGAAATTTTTCTGACAGCTTCATCCTGCCCGACAATTCGCTTTTTGAGTTCATCTTCCATTCTCACAAGTTTGTTCGCTTCGGACTCAAGCATGCGAGAAACCGGCACTCCAGTCCATTTCGAAACTACTTTTGCAATATCCTCTTCCGTTATCTCTTCTTTCAAAACCCTTCTTGAAACCTGAAGTTTTTTCAGTTTTTTCAATTTTGCATCAAGTTCTTTTTCCGCTTGCGGAATTTTTCCATATCTTATTTCCGCCGCTTTGGAAAGATCCGTCTGTATTTCCGCATTTTCATCCTCTATTTTCAGAAGTTCCAGCTGTTTTTTCAAACTTTTAATGCTCCCGAGAATTTCTTTTTCGTTTGTCCAGCGCAATTCCACATCAGCCGTTTTTTCTTTCAAATCGGCGATTTCTTTTTCAATCGCATCAACTCTTTTTTTATTTTCTTTCTTTTTTTCCGCCGTTGTTTCTTTTTTCAAGGCTTCTTTTTCTATTTCAAGGCGCATGACTTTTCTGCGGGCTTCTTCAAGCACCGGCGGCATATTTTCCAAAGAAATTTTCAGCATTGAAGACGCTTCGTCTATCAGATCCACCGCTTTATCAGGCAAAAATCTGTCTGTGATATACCTTGAGCTCAAATTCACCGCGGCTAGAATCGCATCGTCTGTGATCCTCACTCCGTGATAAAGTTCGTATTTTTCTTTGAGTCCGCGAAGTATTGCTATGCAATCTTCAAGCGTCGGTTCGGCGACAATCACCGGCTGAAAACGCCTTGTCAAAGCCGGGTCTTTTTCTATTTTCTGATATTCTTTGAGAGTCGTCGCGCCGATGGTTCTGAGTTCCCCGCGCGAAAGCGCCGGCTTGAGCATATTTGAAGCGTCCATTGAACCTTCGGCCGCGCCTGCGCCGACAATCGTATGAATCTCATCAATAAAAATAATTATTTTCCCTTCCGATTTTTCTATTTCTTTTATTATGGCTTTCAATCTTTCTTCAAATTCGCCCCTGTATTTTGTCCCTGCTATCAAAAGCCCGAGATCAAGGGAAACCAGTTCTTTGTCTTTCAATGACTCCGGCACATCCCCTGTTGAGATTCTTGATGCAAGCCCTTCCACTATCGCCGTTTTTCCTACGCCGGCCTCTCCGATAAGAATCGGATTATTTTTTGTCCGGCGGGAAAGTATTTGTATGATTCTTGAGATTTCATTGTCTCTGCCGATAACAGGATCAAGCTTGTTGTCTTTTGCAAGCTTCGTGAGATTCCTCGTGTATTTTAAAATTGCACGGTACTTTTTCGGCTGATTAAGCTCATCGGGCTTCAAGGTTTTCAATTCCGAAAGAATTTTTACAATCGTACTTTTGTCAATTTTGAATTTCTGCAGAAGATCGCGTGACGAGCAAGGCACGTCAAGTGCCGCCAAAAAAAGATGTTCTGTGGAAATAAAATCGTCTTTCAGCTCTTGCGCTTCCTTTGCGGACATTTCAAGGATCTGCGCAAGTTCCGGCGTCAGATAAATCTGATTGTGAAGAGAAAGAGTCGTTGAAGTGCTGTTTGATTCTATCGCTTCAAGTATTGAGTCCGTAAATAAAACGATATCAATATCAAGCCGATCCAAAATAGACGAGACGACGCTTTCCTCCTGAAGTACGAGCGCAGCGAGAAGGTGAAGCGGATTTACATGATTTTGTCCACGTTCAATAGCAAGCTCATGAGCCCTTCTTATGACTTCTTTTGCTTTTGTTGTGAAATTATTCAGTGGAGGCATATTTTTTGGCTAAAATTAAGGCTAAAATTAGCTTTATGAATCCATTATACCTCAAAAATAAGCTGAGTCAAAAAGAAATAAGCGAGCGAGAAATAACTTTTTTGGAGACTTGGGAGCGCGTCGGCGCGAGCACGAGGAATTTTTTAGCAAAAAAATATCCGTGCTCTAAAAAAGCTATTTTTCGCTCGCTTATCAATTATTTCTTCAAAATAGAAATCGCATCCCGTATTGCGCTTGCGGGAGCAAATAGATTATCTCCGCTTGAATATGTTGATTTTATTCCCGCAAGCTCGCCGGAAAGATTGAACAAAAGCCCGCCGGATATTAGATTGCTGCTCGGAACACTTGTTTGCATTGAGATGACGATTGTTTGGATTTGCGGAGTCGTTGATGCCGCCGTGGAAGAAGCGGAAATATCTTTTGTATTTAAACTTGAAATGATTCCCGTCGCTACAACATTTTTTGTTTGCCCTCCGATATAAACTATTGCTTGGCCGAGCTGCAAATCGTTGCTTGCAAGCGCAACGCTAGACAATGCGGGAGTGCTCGTGCCATTTATATTTATTTTCAAAAGAGCGACTTTCTGGCTCGGATCTACCTCCATAATGGATAGATCATATGATATCCCGTCATTTGTTTTCATAAAATATTTTCCATCCGTAAATATAATTCCGTTGTCCGTTGCTATAGTTCCGTCATTTGATACGACAACGCCGATTCCGACAAAATCGGCCACGGCAAGACCCGTGTTCTGATCCACGCCTCTTTCATATATTCTGACAATGCTTCCAGTATTTTTATTTATGGCGCTCACAACCTGATCATCTTCGCTCACAACAACCGTTTCTTTGATAGTTGTCTGATTATTCTTTGACGGAGTTGATGTTGCAACCACGGTCTCTATCGTTTTTTCTACAACGCGGTTGATCGTCTGACTGACGCCGATCGGCGCCTGATTCATCAAAGCCACGGTCACAATTCCGGTAGCAATAGAAGTGATGAAACTTACAAGAAGCGTCAGAAGCACTATTTGATGTTTAGTGAGATTTTCCATAATTATATTGAATAATAAGCCAAAACCTGTCTATTTGCAAATTTTGAATAATTCGTTCAAGAGATATTTTATATGCTTCATTTTTGTTTCTCTGCCGAGAGAAAATCTCAAAACCGATTTGGCTCGTGCGTCAATTTCTTTTGCAGATAAATTTGCTCTTTCGCTTATTCTTCTGACAACTTCTGATTCGCCCGAACCGGAAGCGCAAGCGCTTGCCGAAGAACAAACAATCCCCATTTCATCAAGGCGCAGCACCATCATTTCGCCATCCTGTCCGGGAATTGAAATATTGATGTTGTTTGGCAAGCGATTTTTCAAATCGCCGTTTATTATAGCTTCCGGGACGAATTTTTTGACGAAGTCAAAAAATTCGTCTCTCATCTGTGCAACTTTAACACTTTCTTTTTCTTTCACCTCTTCATTTATCTCCATCGCTTTTGCAAATCCGACAATCAACGGCACATTTTCCGTCCCGCTCCTTCTTCCTGCTTCCTGCCCTCCGCCAAAAATAATCGGAGAAATTTTTACTCCGTCTCGCACATAAAGTGCGCCAATTCCTTTCGGTCCGTAAATTTTCTGTGCATCAAGCGTCATCAAATCCACTCCGAGTTCTTCAACGTTTAAATTCAAATATTGCGCCGCTGCCGAAGCGTCTGTATGAAAATAAGGGTAATCGATTCTTTCTATGCCAAATTCTTTTCGCGCATAGCGAATTTCTTTTATAATTTCCTTTATCGGCTGGATTGTTCCGATTTCACTATTTGCATATCCGATTGAAACAAGAACGGTTTCCGGTTTTATTAAATCTCGCAAATCCTTAGGATTTATCAGACCGTTTTCATCAACTTTCAAATAATCAACTTTAAAACCTCGCCTTTCCAATTCTTTGAAACATTCCAGAATTGAGCTGTGTTCAATTTCCGTAGTTATAAAATGCGCTTTTTTATCAGAAATCAAGCCAAAAATCGCTAAGTTATTCGCTTCTGTTCCGCCGGAAGTAAAAATAATTTCCCTGTCGTGCGCAGACAAAATATCCGCGATTTTTTTCCTCGCTTCTTGTACTGCTTTTTTCGCTTCCACACTCATTTTGTGGATTGAACTCGGATTTCCAAAATCCTTCGCCCAATATCTTTTCATTGCCTTAATTACCCTTTTATCGGTAGGTGTAGTCGCTGCATTATCCAAATAAATTTTCCTCATTGGAAATGAATATAACAAGTTAGAAAGATATTTACAACAATGCAAAAAAATATATAATAGAGATATGACTTTCGATATATACACAATTGCCGGAGTCGCGATAATAATTTTACTTCTCTTCTTTTGGATTATTCGCCTTGAAATAAAGCTGCGAAAGCTTCTCGGAAAAAGAAATGGCACTTTGGATGAATCGATAGATACTCTCAGAAAAGATGCGGATTATATGAAAAATTATTCGGAAAAAGCCACGGAAAGATTGAATTTGATAGAAAAAAGGTTGAAAAAAACCATTTCCGGAAATCAAACCGTGAGATTCAATCCTTTCAAAGGCGATGGCTCAGGAGGCAATCAAAGCTTCTCCACAGCTCTTATTGATAGCGAAGGCGACGGTGTTGTCATATCAAGCATGTATTCCCGAGATCATGTGAGTGTCTTTGGAAAACCCGTAAAAAACCTTAAATCTGAATACGAATTGAGCACAGAAGAAAAAACTGCCTTGCAAAAAGCCAAAGAAAGTATAATATAAAGGCTCGCTAATAATAACTTTTCCAGAGCACGGATATTTTCTTGCTAGAAAATTCCTCGTGCTCGCGCCGTCGCGCTCCCAAGTCTCTGTAAAAGCTATTATTAGCTCGCCTGAAAAATACGAATCAAATCGTGAAATACCACACAAACAAAATTAAAAATTACCATGGAAAAAAATGCCTCAAACAGCATAGTGAAGCGTTCTCCCGTTGTCTGCGTAATGGGGCATATTGATCATGGAAAATCCACTCTCCTGGATTATATTAGAAAAACCAATATCGCGGAAAGTGAAGCTGGCGGAATCACCCAGAGAATTTCAGCTTATGAGGTTCTCCATAAAACTCCCGAGGGTAAAACAGAAAAAATAACTTTTCTTGATACTCCGGGACACGAGGCGTTTAGTGCAATGAGAATATCGGGAACAACCGTTGCCGATGTCGCAGTGCTTGTTGTTTCCGCCGAAGACGGCGTCAAAAAACAAACTCTTGAAGCGTTTAAAGCCATAAATGACAGCAAACTCCCTTTTGTTGTGGCAATATCAAAAATAGACAAACCGGGGGCAAATATAGAAAAAACAAAAAGCAGCTTGATTGAAAATGGAATTTACATAGAAGGATACGGCGGAAGCGTCCCATATGTCCCAATTTCTTCAAAAACCGGGAAGGGAATCCCGGAACTTATGGATATGATACTTCTTGTCGCGGAAATGGCTGAACTGAAAGGCGACACAAAAAAACTGGCGGAAGGAATGATCATAGAAGCCCGCATGGACAAGCAGAAAGGCATAACAGCCGTGCTTATAATAAAAAACGGCCATTTGAAAAGCGGAATGTATATTGTCTCGGGAGAAAGCATCACTTCAACGAGAATGATGGAGGATTTTTTGGGTAAAAAAATAAAAGAAGCGTCATTCTCCTCTCCCGTCAGAGTTATCGGTTTTGATAAATTGCCGAAAGTCGGAAGGCCTTTCAAGAGTTTCAAAAGCAAAAAGGAAGCGGAGAAATTTATTGAGACAAAAAAAGAAAATCAAAAAACAATTTCTTCTGTAAAAAAATCAAAATCCGATGAGTCCACTGAAAATCTTGATAAAGTCCTGATACGAATCGTGATAAAAGCCGAAGTTGCCGGCGCAATAGACGCAATAGAGCATGAAATAAATAAAATAAAAAACGATAAAGTAAAAATTAAAATAATCAGCACCGGAATCGGAAATATTTCGGAAAATGACGTTAAGCTCGCTTCAGGAAGAAATCCCGCAACAATACTTGGTTTTGATGTAGGCATAGATTTATCAGCGAAGGATTTAGCGGAAAGATTTAATGTGCAAATAAAAAACTTTGATATAATCTACAAGATTTCCGAGTGGCTCGCGGAAGAAGTAGCGAATAAAACCCCGAAAGTCATGGTGGAAGAAACCACTGCTGAAGCGAAGGTTTTGAAATTTTTCAGCACAATGAAGGATAAGCACATTATCGGCGCAAGAGTTGAGAAAGGAACCATCTTCATAGGAGAAGATGTAAAAATAATGCGCAAGGGCGTTGAAATAGGCAGAGGAAAGATAAGGGATCTGGAAAAAGATAAAAATAAGATCGGAGAAGCACGCGAAGGAGTGGAGTTCGGCTGCCAATTCCAGTCCGACATCGTCCCCGCTCCCGGAGACAAATTGGAAATATTTAAGATTATGGAAAAGTAGGATGCCAGCAAGCAGAAGTGAAAAAATAATAAAAATAATAAAAAGCGCCGCAGCAGAATTCTTGCAAAGAGAATCAAACGGCGCCTCGCTTATTACTGTTACTGACGCGAAACTTTCAAATGATGAAAAATATGCTACTATTCTTTTTACTGTTTTGCCGGAGGAAAAACAGGATTCAGCCCTTGAATTCGCCAAAAGAATGCGTTCCGAGTTCAGGGAATATGTGAAAAATAATACCAAGCTAGGCAGAATTCCAATGTTTGATTTTGGGATAGATCTGGGCGAAAAACATAGACAAAAGATAGATTTGATATCTTTGAAAAGCAAATAAGGCCCAGTAGCCAAGTGGTAAGGCAGAGATCTGCAAAATCTCTATGCGGCGGTTCAATTCCGCCCTGGGCCTCAGAAATATCGGCACTGATATTTCGGCGAAATTGTTTGCCTGGGTGGTGGAACTGGTATACACGCAACACTTAAAATGTTGTCTGCTTAACGCGGATGCGGGTTCGATTCCCGCCCCAGGCACAATTCATAAAAAGCCTATAAATATAGGCTTTTTATAATACTCCAATTTTTCTTGACAAAAAGTCATAAATATGCTATCATCTTAACGTAAATACATCAAAAACGGAGGTACGTATGAAAAAATTGATGGTGTTGTTTGTTATTTGTACAATAGCTTTGTCCAGTATTGGTTGTTTTGAAACCAATAACAACGAAGAAAACAGTTCTTTTTTTGAGAAACCAATTGTCGGGAATTTTCGGCCAGATCTCACCTTTAAGGTTATCTCTCCTGTAGAGAAGGTAAATGGCATGGAAATTGGACGGGTGTTAATTAAATCCGTCGAAATGAGGGAGATGAGATCGGCGTTAGTCGTTCCTCCAACTCGAAATCTCCCGATTGGTTCACAAGTTCAGTTGTTGGTTTTAAAATACAAACAAGGCCGTATTGATGAACCTTGGATTCTAGTTGTTAAGTAATTGGAACACTGTGTTTCCGAAAGCCCCTTGCAAAATCGCTTGGGGCTTTTTTATTACTCCACCGTCACGCTCTTTGCCAAATTTCTCGGCCTATCAACATTGTGCCCTTTTTCAACGGCAAAATAATATGCGAAAAGCTGAAGCGGTATTATAGATAAGATCGGCGAAAGAATATCAATTGTTTTTGGTATTGAAATGATATTGTCGGCAATCTTACTTACATTTTTATCTCCTTCGCTCACTAAAGCCAACACATTGCCTTTGCGGGCCTTTATTTCCTGGATATTTGAAAACATTTTTTCATATACATTATCGTCAAGGCAAATTGCAACCGTCGGAAAGTCTTCTGTAATCATTGCAAGCGGACCGTGTTTCATCTCCCCCGCAGAGCACCCTTCAGCATGAACATAAGAAACTTCTTTGAGTTTAAGCGCACCTTCATAAGCGATTGGGTTGTTATATTTTCTGCCGATAAAAAGAAAATCCTTGAATTTTCCATATTTTTTGGCCAATGATTTTATCTTATCTTTTTCCTTGAGAATTTTTTCAATCTTTTTTGGCATCGCTTCAAGTTCCGTCAGTATATCTCTGCCTTCCGATATGGACATTTTTCTTTGTCTGCCGAGAAATACGGTTAGCATCGCTAGTGCGACGAGTTGGGAAACAAAAGCTTTTGTTGAAGCAACGCCGATTTCCGGCCCTGCATGATTATAAATTCCTGCATCAGTTTCGCGTGCAATCGTAGAACCAACCACATTTACAATACCGATCGTCAGTGCTCCTTTTCTTTTTGCTTCTCTTATTGCTTCGAGCGTGTCCGCTGTTTCGCCCGATTGAGATATTGCGAGCAAAAGTGTTTCTTTATCTATTATTGAATTCCTGTATCTAAATTCTGATCCGACTTCCACTTCGGTCGGAATTCCGGCATATTCTTCTATCATGTACTCGCCAACAAGCCCAGCATAATATGCCGTACCGCATCCGACAATTATAATTCTTTTTATTTTTTCAAGCTTGTTTGCAACAGATTCAAGCCCGCCAAGCTTTACAAGGCCTTTTTGCGATAAAATTCTTCCGCGAATGGTATTTTCTACGACTTCCGGCTCTTCCATTATTTCTTTCAGCATAAAATGCTTGAAACCTCCTTTTTGAATTTGATCCGCTTTCCATTCAATATTTTCCGGCATTCTGTTTATCTTCAAATTATTTAAGGAAAAAATATCATGGCTTCCCGATGTCAGAACGGCGACATCGCCATCTTGAAGATAAATGACTTGCTTTGTGTGCCGTAAAATCGGCGAAGCATCGGAAGCAACAAATCTTTCGTTTTCTCCAATACCGAGCACAACAGGAGCTCCCATTCTTGCAGCAATGATTTTATTTGGCTCTTTTTTAAAAGAAAAAACAATTCCATAAGTTCCGCGAACTTCCTTTAGCGCAGAGATGACGGCTTTTTCAAAATTTTTGATTTTTTTGAAATGCTCTTCCACCAAATGCGACAGCACTTCCGTGTCAGTGTCTGATTTGAAACGGTGGCCTTTTTGTATCAATTTTTTCTTGAGTTCTTTATAATTTTCAATAATACCGTTGTGAACCACCCAGAAATTACCTTTGCAATCTGAGTGCGGATGAGCATTTTCTTCCGTCGGTTCCCCGTGAGTCGCCCAGCGCAAGTGAGCAATTCCGCTTTTGCCTTTTAATTTGCTTGTGATTTTTTCTCGCAATTTATCCACCGCTCCGACAGATTTAACTGAACCAGATTCAGGCAAATAAACACCGACGGAATCATATCCTCTATATTCAAGAGAAATCAGGCCATCAATAATTATAGGCAAAGCTTCTTTTTCTCCGACATATGAAAAAATTCCACACATGAGATGAGTATAGCAAATTTTTAAAAATTTGTGGGCGGGAGAGGACTTGAACCTCCATGCCTTGCGGCACTAGCTCCTAAGGCTAGCGTGTCTACCATTTCACCACCCGCCCAATAATAAATATTGCAATATCTGCAATTTGTGGTCACAAGTATTTTCTTGCTAGAAAATCTCGCGACCCCGCCTCGGCACGTCTGCCTCCGGCTCGCACATTGCGAAAGAAAATCGCTTAAAAAATAATATGGTGATTTTCAATTATTCGCAATGTGCGCCCAGTTGGAATCGAACCAACGACCTTTTGCTTAAGAGGCAATTGCTCTACCGACTGAGCTATGGGCGCAAGAACAGACATCAAAATAACAGAAAATTTGAGAAAAATCAATTTAAACAAAAACCGCCTCTCGACAGTTTTTGTTTTTAAAATTTTATATATTTATATAATCTCGCACATTCCTCCGGCGCAGGCAAGCTCCTTGGCGCCGTTTGTCAGATCTTCCTGCTCGTATGTCATCAGTTTTGAAAAATCCAAATATCCTAGCATTTTCTTGCGGCGCTCGTATTCATCTTTTGTTATTTCTTCATAAGGCGCAAGCTGATACACATGATTGTCGCGCGGCAAAAATGAAAGCCCGCCGACAATATTCCAATTTTCATAAATAAAATTTGCCACTGAAATCCATTCGTTGTCGGCAACATAAACGGTTACGGACGGATTATGTTCCGTAAAATGCAGCTTTAATCGCTTCCATTCGGCAAGCATATTGAGCGCGCTGACATCTTTGTTCACAAGCGCTCCTTCCGGAGCTTTGCATGGAAACTCAAGCACCATTGTGGAAGCATTGGATGTGGAGTATCCGACTTCCGGATGCGCCGGCACACCCTGATCTTTTGCAAGCCGAAGCAAAGGGTCGTTTGCGGAAACTCGCACGCGGCGAATATAATATTTTGAATACCATGTGTGCATGCCTGAACCAACGGCAAGCAGTTGCCCTGAATTGCCGTGCGGTTTGACACAAGTAATCGCAGTAGATGGATTTGTGCCCAATCGTTTCGCGTATTTTTTGTTCACTGCGATTCCTTCATCACGAAGCATGGCAAGATGCTTGTCATTGCGAATGATTTCATTGTCAAAATAGCCGGTAATGGAGACCCCGAGCAATTGCTCTTTCCTGCAGTTCTCGCCCCATTCTTTGGAAAGATAGGGAAAATGGGTCAATACCGCCTGATAAGTGCCGAGAATTGTAGCTATGCGCATTTTACGCTTGAGATCGGCAAGAGTATCCTCCGGACGCACAACTATAGAGGTCAAATTGCAGAATTGTTTCGATTGAAGGTAAATTTCGCCGCACGGATTGAGCCCAACTTGTTTCTTATCCTTAATTACATTCCATCTGCGTTTCGGCACCTGGCTTTCAAGACTTCCGCGATTGAATATGCCTCTTTCTCCGGAATGAGACGAGACGAGCGCCGACCATTCATCAAGAAATTCTTCGGCAGACGGCTTGGTTTCGTATACGGCGGAATTGTTTGCCATGGATCTTTGTCCTTCTGTCTGCCAGAACGCGCCTTTTTTGGCATCGCGCATATCATGGTCGTCAAACGCTGAAAGAGAAATGAGTGCGCTTCTTCTGACGCCGCCCGCAACAACAATCAAACCGATCTGGCAGATGATATCATGGACATCAATTGTGAAAAGCCGGCGTCCTTGCCGGGCAAGCATTTTTCTGCGCGTAAATTGCATCAGCTCGCGCAGCGGATCCGGACCCGATGCTCTGCCACCCATAGTTAAAAGTCGCGCTCCGGTTGGACGAATTTTTGAATAATCAATATCAATATCAAGCCCGTTCTCCCAAGCTTCGCATGCCGATACGAATGCGTTGCACCATCCTTCTTTGCTGTCTTCAACGACAATTGTCGGCGCTTTCTTCCCAGTTTGTTTTTGAATTTGCGGAAATTTTTCAACGTTGTCCGGCTCAACGGAAAAACCGCATCCGGCTCCGCACATTGAAATATACATTATCTCCGACAGATCTCTCCACGATACCGGAGCAATGTACGCGCAATTGTACGCGCAGACATTGGATTTGCGGCATGCATCACCGGCAGACCACAGAAGCCGCATGGACGGACAAACTTCCTGATTGAGTATCGCTGTCCGTATCTCCGCATATTCAGTTGGCGTAAGCTTCCCGTTAATATTTTCTTTCATGTAATCCATGAAGCGGTCTATCGCCTCTTCCCATGTTTCCCTTCTGCGAAGATCATCGCGCCATCTGGAATATGACAGATAGAAAATAAATTCTTGATACGGTCCGCGGAAATATTTGCTGCTGTCGGAAATTTTTTTGCGCACATCGGGAGGAACAGAAAGGCCGATGGCCCGAAGTTTGTTCCTTTCCTGCCTGTAAAGAATGTATTCCTTCGCCGATTTTACGTACTCGGAAAGAATGAGTTCCTTCTCAACGATATCTTGGATTCCTTCCACATCCGGCAAAAAGTCCTTGAATTTCTTGGCGATTCTGACAAGTTCAGCCAAAACTTTGTTTGCAACAAGCTCGGCTTCCTCGGAAGATCCTTCCCCGACAATTTTCATCGCCTTATAAATCGCTCCGCTGATTTTTGAAAGGTCAAAACGGACTATGTCGCCGTCCCTTTTTTTAATTTTGTCTATCAGATGCGCTCTGCCGTTGCCTGTTTTTACCATGATTCGTGAAAATTATTTTTGATTGATAAATGTATGCTAATTCTACACCTAAAAAAAATAAAAAAAATAGAAAATGAAGCGTTTTTCAAAAAACAAATCAAAAATAAAGGATTGTAAAGCATACGACAGTAATACGCTTGTAAATAAAGATGTTTTTGATTCAAAAAAAAATTTTTTTCCGGTTATCGTTTTTTATTTTCTGTTTTTATCGCAAAAAATGAGCTTATAGAGAACTTTTTCAATCCATTATATTCAAAAAGCAATAATTTACTATAATAAAATATATACGTCTTACTTAAAATTTTATATGATGCAATTTTTATAAATTTTAGGCTTTTTATTTCAATTTTTATAATAAATTCAAATCAATAAATCATTATTGATTAATTATATTTTTGAAAAAATTATTTTATCTCCGACCTTGATATTATTTTTATCACAATATCCTGCCGGCAGTTCCAGAACATATTGAGCGATATAATTTTGGCCAAAAATTTCCGACAGTTTCGGATTGGCTGCATCGTATGTTTTGGGAGAAATATTTTTTTCTACGCCGACAATGTGGAAATCTGCGCTTATCCAAACCATATCAAGCGGAAAATTCATGTCTTTCATCCAAAAATCATAATTCCCGTCTTTTTCAAAAATAAATATCATTCCGGCATTATCAGCGAGTGAATTTCTGCCGGACAAACCAAGTTCTCTCTTGCATTCATTATCGGAAATATCAATATTTATTATTTTATTGTCCGCAATAATCGTGCCTTTCCGATAATTTCCGCAACTTCCCGGCATTTCGGCGGAGCCGGTGGAATAAACGGAATTGCCAATATTAACAACATTATTTGGAAATTGTTTTAAAAAAATAAATGCAAAAATTACGAATAAAATTATCAAAAGGATATAGGTATGGATGGAATTATATTTCATATCGTTAAAATTTAAAAATATCGTTTATTTAAAAAATGATTTAAATTTTAAATTGAATTACAAAAATTTAAAGCTCTGCGCTATTTTTTCCAAAACTGAATCAATTTTTGATTTATCAAATTCTTTGACTCCCTGGTCAGGAGAATAATTATAAATATTTGAAGAATGGATGGTATATTCAATCGCATAGCATTCATCGTCATGAATTGCTCTATAACTTGTCGTTTCATAAAAATTCCCTGCGCCTGCGTCTGAAAAATTCATTTTTATAAATTGCACGCCGTTTATCGTTGTTGTCGAAACCTTTTCCATATTTCCATATTCCGAAATCAAACATTTTTTTATTGCGTCAGGATCAGCGCTTGTACCAACAGTAAACTTCGCTTCTCCGAAATTTGTTTTTTCTGCAAAAAATGTCCGCGGAATATTTACTATAACAAAAAGAATTCCTGAGCTCGTATTTTGCTCCCGCCAATTTTGCGAATATCCGATATCTCCGCCAAAAAGTTTAAATTGATTCGGAAATATGAAAGAAAAAGTTTTTGACATATCGGTATAGTTTGTAGTGTCTGCATCAATTTGTTTTTCAATTCCGGCGACACAATTTGAATATGTCGTTGCATTTCCTTCGGTGATAAATGCATTGTCGCCTTTATTCCAAAAAACAATACCGCTTGCTTCATATCTCGCTCCATCGGCAGAAATCGTCTGTGGCAAAATCATTTTTCTTCCATCGGAAAGAGAAATAGAAACACTGCTCGTTCCGTAAGCCGCATTTATTGTTCCCTCTTCACAATAATAAATTGCAGAAATGATTGAATTTTCTTTTGCGGTATTGATTGAGGTTTTCTTGCCAAGATTCCCGTCGATAAGAATAGCGGCAATAATGATAACAAGGTAAATAATGAGATAAATAAAGGTTTTTTTGGACATATTGGTATTATATCATGAATGTTATTTTAATTTCTTTAATTCTTTCACCGCCTGTTTAACAGAATCAACAACAATTCCGGTTTTTCTAACAAAATCCATTGACCATTTAGGATCTCGATCTTTTTTCCAAATAATAATTAAATTTTTACAGAGATCGCCAGACTGTTTTGTATGTTCTGCGTAAAAATATCCTATTTCTATCCAAGTTCCTTCAGAAGAAACAAGACCAGGATTTGCAATAAGTATATCTGCCGATTGAATTGCTTTTAAATCATCTGGAAAATAATTCTCAGGCGATATTTGATTTGAATCAAATTCCCAATCGTAAAATTTAAAATCTGGTATTTTCTTAAATACCTCTTTCCAATTATTTTCATATTCATTTGGCTGTCCTGCGAGATATACTTTTTTCATATCATATTTAATAAATTATTTTTGCGGAAGGGGCGGGATTCGAACCCGCGGTGCCGTTTCCAGCACACAGTCTTTCCAGGACTGCTCGTTAGACCACTCCGACACCCTTCCGTTTTATTTAAAACGAATAACACATCGTCTTTCCAGAGTTGGTCACATATAATTTTCTGCTGAAAATTTACGCGACCCCGCCTCGCACCGCCGTGCTCCGGCTTTGAAAAGCTCCATATATTCGCTTTTCAACACCAGACCAACTATGCGAACCCTCCTTAGATGCGATAATACTCTAAATGGAACGATAAATCAAAACGCTGAGAAGCGCAAAGAGTATCGCAAGATAGAGTGTGTAAGTTGCGATTGTCAAAAAAATATTTAAACCCGAAAGCATAAAAAGGAAAATAAATCCGACTCCGCAGCATTGAAGGATCATCTTAATTTTTCCAACTGTTTTTGCTGGCACAATCGTTCCTTTGAACCTATAATACGCAGTGGCTACAAGCAGAAGTTCAATGCCTACGATTATAAATGCGATGGCCGAACTTATAAATTTGAAAATCAAAATGCCGCCGACGCTTCCTATCAGAAGCTTGTCTGTAAACGGATCAAAGACGATTCCCCAATCGGTAATTTCGTTTCTTGTCCTTGCAAGCGCGCCGTCAATTGAATCCGAAATCGCAGAAATCAAAAACAAAATAAAAGCAATCGCATAATTATTTTCAAGCAAAAGAATGATTATGAAAGGAATTGAAATAAATCTGAAAACCGTTACCACATTCGGCCTTACCGATAAAGGAATTGCCCAAAGCAAAACCGCATTCAAAAATTTATCCATTATCGTAACTTTGGCTACATACTTCGGCCTTGGTTCATCAAAAACCTTGAAAAGCAATGCTTTCAGTTTTATTTTATTTTCTATATTTTCAGAAATTTTTTTTGCAAACTTTTCTTTTTTGTTTGAATTATTTTCCATTTAATTATAATTTGGATTTCCCGAGGAGAAACCTTAAATACAAAATCTCAAGGTTTCACTTCCGAAAATTTATTTCAAATCCATTCCTAAAAGCGCTTTTATTCTGTCTGCGATTGGCGGATGAGTGGAAAGGAGCGCAACAGTTTTTTTGCCAAGTCCGCGAAACGGATCGGAAATGAAAAGATGCGCTGTCGCCATACTCGGATTTTTCATCGGAATATCCGCTTTTGAAATCTTTTCGAGTGCCGAAGCAAGGCCTTCCGGATATCTCGTAAGAAGCGCTCCTGAAGCATCTGCGAGATATTCCCTTTTGCGCGATACGGCAAACTGTATGAGCATCGCAACAACCGGCGAAAGAATCGTGAAGATAATCCCCACAATCATTATTATACCTCCTGCTCCACTTTTCTCTCTGCTGCGACTTCCGCCAAGCATGCTTCCGCGCATAAAAATATTGGCAAGTATCGAAACAAAACCGACAAGCACCACAACAACGGTTGAAAGCAGGATATCCCTGTTGCCGATATGCGAAAGCTCATGGGAAATCACGCCTTCAATCTCATTTTTATCCAAAATCCGCAAAAGTCCGCTTGTAACGCATACTACCGCATGTTCTTTATTCCTTCCAGTTGCAAAAGCATTCGGCGATGGGTCATTCATTATATATACTTTCGGCATCGGAAGCCCAGCGGTAATGGAAAGGTTCTCCACTGTATTATAGAGGTCGTGATATTGATTCTTGTCGGCTTCCTTCGCGCCGGAAACCGAAAGGACAATCTTGTCAGAATACCAATAACTTGCGATATTCATAACGACGCTGAAAATTATGGCAAAATACAAAATCCACGGACTATTGTAGTAATAACTTATAAAATATCCAAGTCCAATGATTATGACCAGAAACAAGCTCATTAAAAGCCAAGTTCTGTGAACATTTTTGTCTTGTTCTGTATATAAAGTGGACATTTGCTTATTTATTCCTGAGAATTTTATCAACCATTTCTATCTCTTCCCAGATTCCATCTATAATATCGTAAGATTTGGCTTCTTCAAGAGTTACCCATTTATAATCGACACTGTCTTCATCAAGCTTAACAACACCTGATTTATATTTCGCATAATAACTTAGGACTACGCACGGCTGCCCATCCGGCCTTATAAAAGTTAAATCCAAAAGATATTCCGGTTTTTCTATTTCAAGACTGACTTCTTCTTTCACTTCCCTGCGCAAAGTTTTTTCTATCGCATAATACCATTGGTTTGATTTTGTGCTGACCGGAGTATTTATATAGTCATCCACTTCAAGACCTCCGCCCGGCACCGTCCATTTATTCGGGAATCTTTTTTTATTAGGCGCTCTTTTTGTAATGAGATACTTGCCGTCTTTATATATGATAGCTGTAACATCAACTCTATGCAGTTCTTTGTCTTTGATTTCCATTTAGAAACTAGAATTTGACTTCCACCGGATTTTTGGCGACCGCTCCATTTTCATCAAGAGTGAACATTTCCATTTTCAAGAAATGAAAAATTCCTGCGACAATGTTGCTCGGAAAAGTATCAATGGCTATATTCAGATCCCTGACGTTGCCGTTATAAAATCTTCGCGATGCCTGAATTTTATTTTCCGTGTCGGAAAGCTCGCTCTGGAGAGACAGGAAATTCTGATTGGCTTTAAGGTCGGGATATGCTTCCGCGATTGCAAAAACCGATCTGAGCGCGCTTGAAAGCATATTTTCCGTTTTGCCTTTATCAACGATATTCTGCGCGCCCATCGCTTGAGTTCTCGCTTTTGTAACATTTTCAAACGCTTCGCTTTCATGCGCCGCATAACCTTTGACGGTACTCACAAGGTTCGGAATCAAATCATATCTTCTTTTCAATTGCACATCTATGTCGGACCATGCTTCTTTTGCCCTGTTTATAAGGGTAATGAATCTATTGTAGGCAAAAATCGCCCAAATAACCAAAAACGCCAAGATTATCAATAGTATATTTCCAGTCATATGTTTGTTTTTTATTTCAATAATTAAAAGCAATGAAAATTGCTTGATGTTTATCATACCATAAAATACGGAAGGAAAATAGTTATATAATAATGATTAAATTCATAAATGTCTTGATTTTTTAGCAGTTTTTGCTATAGTATCAGCCAATGACAACTTTAATCGCATTCTTGCCGTATATACAGATAATACTTGCCGTGCTTCTGACCGGGGCCATTTTGATGCAGAAATCGGACACGAACGCCGGCGGAGTATTCGGAGGAGCGGACAATTGGAATGCCGGCTATCATACCAGGCGAGGTTTTGAAAAAGGCATTTTCAACGCCACAATCCTGTTTGCCGTGCTTTTCGCGTTGGCATCCCTTGCAGCATTGCTTCTTAAATAGCATACTATTGCATTGTTCCCATATTCTTGATATCATAATTCTAATAAAGATTGTCTAAATAAATCCCCACACCAACTTTATTATTATTTTATTGCGTATTAAAAAGATAAAAAAGTGAAGTTGGTGTGGGGATAAAAAAGTATTCAGCTTTTCGAAAGCTGTTTTCAATACTGTTTTGAATGCCATACAATAGATAAAAATATAATTCGTGAAAGACAGAATAAAACAAATTCTCAATAAAAAATGGAGTGTGGAGTTTTTTGAAAAGCTCTCAAATATAATTTCAAATTTAAGCATATTTGAAAGAGTTGTTTTCTATGGCCTTATAACCATATTGATAATTTCAGGGCTTTTTATGCTTGAGAAATTAAACCAGTCCATCTCGGTAAATGTGCCTGCAGACGGCGGGTCTTTGACGGAAGGCATCATTGGTTCTCCGCGATTCGTAAATCCTGTGCTTGCGGTTTCTGATGTGGACCAGGATCTTACCGAACTTTTATATTCCGGCCTTATGAAAGCGACTTCTGAAGATACGCTTGTTCCCGATCTTGCGGCAAGTTATCAGATTTCCACAAGTGGCCTTGAATACACTTTCACATTGAAAGACAACGTTTATTTCAGCGACGGGGTGAAAGTCACCGCAGACGATGTGATTTACACAATAAATGAAATTCAGGACAGTACGATTAAAAGCCCTGAACTGCCGGCATTTTATGACGTAAAAGTTGAAAAAATAAGCGACAATCAGGTAAAGTTTACGCTGAAACAGCCATACGCATCATTTTTGGAGAACCTTACAGTCGGGATCTTGCCAAAACATATTTGGGGAAATTTGAGCGATGAAGAATTTCCTTTAAGCCAGTATAACGTAGAGCCGATCGGTTCTGGTCCGTATAAAATAAGCGATATGAAAACACTCCAAAAAGACATGATGATTATCCCGACATATTATGAATTGGTGCCCTTTCCCAAATATGCTCTCGGAAAGCCGTTTATCAACAAGCTCATCATAAATTTCTATCGGGATGAAAAAACATTGATCAATGCGTACAACAGCGGAAATATTGAGTCAATGAATTCCATAGATCCGAAAGAAATCACCGGCATCAAAAAACAAAATGATTCAGCCATTATAACTTCCCCCCTGCCGAGAGTTTTCGCGGTTTTTTTCAACCAGAGCCAATCCAGCGCTTTATCCGATCCGGCGGTAAGAGTTGCTTTGAATGAATCCGTGGATAGAAATCGTATCGTAAATGAAGTTCTTTCGGGGTACGGCAAACCGATTGAGGGGCCGATACCGGCAGGATTTATACAAGATGAAACTTCGGGAACTACGACAATATATAACGTTTCGCTTGCATCAAGCACACTTGCAAAAAACGGCTGGGCAAAAAATCCCGCAACGGGCATCTTGGAAAAACAAGCCGGGAAAAAAACCGTACAGCTTGCCTTTTCGATATCCACACTCAACAGTCCGGATCTCGTAAAAACAGCTGAACTCATTCAAAACGATTGGCAGAAATTGGGAGCAAAAGTGGATATAAAACAATTTGAGCTCGGAGATCTTGAGCAAAATGTCATACGCCCGAGAAAATTTGACGCTCTTCTCTACGGCCTTGTCACGGGACGCGATATGGATTTCTTCGCATTCTGGGATTCTTCGCAAAGAAACGATCCCGGGCTTAATATTTCCATGTACACGAACAGCAAAGTGGATAAGCTTCTGGAAGATGCAAGAAGCACGCTCGATCAGGCAAAACAAAATCAAGATTATCTTTCATTTGAAAATTATATAGAAAAAGACGTACCGGCGGTATTTTTGTATTCGCCTGAATTCATTTACGTTGTTCCCGGCAAAATCAAAGGATTGTCTTTGGGAACGATAACCTTGCCATACGAAAGATTCTTGGACATACACGATTGGTATATCGAAACAAACAACATCTGGAAAATGTTCGCTCACTAAAAATTTTAATTAAATATATGATAAAAAACAGATTCAATGCGCAAGGAAGAAACTTCGGGCATAAAAGGCCTGAGGTAATTCCAATCAGGCCTACGCGTTCATTTTCACCGGAAAATCCAAGATTTTTTAGCACCGAAAGCGGAATTGCAGCAAACCAGCAGAAAGAAAAAAAAGTTGTATTTATAAGAAAAGGCCCGTCCCCATCGCAAAGCCATAGCCATCAAAGCAACCGCCACAATAATCGCCATAACAGAAACAGGCCTATAGACAGGAAAGGCGCTCCGATGAGAAAAGTCACTTCCGAATCGGCCCTTAGAAGAGAGCAGGTTATTCCGCCGCTTCTCCCGGGAAATATCAGGATTGTGCCTCTTGGCGGGGCGGAAGAGGTTGGAAAGAATATGACCGCCATTGAATTCGGCGACGACATAATAGTGGTTGATGCCGGAATCCAATTCAAGACGGAGGAAACTCCCGGCATTGACTATATGCTTCCGAATACCAAGTATCTTGAGTACAGGAAAAACAAAATCAAAGGCCTAGTTATCACCCACGGCCACTTGGATCATATCGGAGCCATACCTTTTATTATGGGGCTTATCGGCAATCCTCCGATTTACACCAGAGAATTCGGAGCGCTTCTTATAAAAAAGAGGCAAACTGAATTTCCTCATTTGCCTCCGCTTAATATAAAAATCGTGGATGAAAAAACCGACTTTTTGCCTATTACGCCAAACATAAAAATTAAATTTTTCGGAGTTACCCATTCCATACCCGATTCAACAGGCGTAATTATAGAAACGCCTCTCGGAGACATCGTCTTTACTGGTGACGTAAGGGTAAACAGCGTAAATGGCGTTCCGACAGCCGAAGAGTACGAGCAGTATAAATTTTTCAAAAACAGAAATATTCTTTTGCTTTTGTCCGATTCCACCGGCGTTGAAAAGCCGGGGTGGAACATATCCGAGGAAACGGTTATTGGAACTATAGATAATATCGTTAAAAACGTTCCGGGAAGAGTCATTATCTCCACTTTTTCTTCACAGGTTGAAAGAATAATCGGCTTCCTGGACATGGCTGAAAAATACGGAAAAAAAATCATCTTTGAAGGGCGCGGCATGAAAAATAACGTTGAAGTGATAAAATTCCTGAAAATTGCCGACACAAAAAACGTCATCCCTGTTGAGGAAATGCAAAATTACCCGCCGCATAAGATCATAGTGGTATCAACCGGAGCTCAAGGAGAAGAATTCGCCGCCTTAATGAGAATGTCCAACGATTCGCATAAACAGATAAGATTGAATAAAACCGATACCATAATACTTTCCTCTTCCGTTATTCCAGGCAACGAAGTGTCCGTTGCCGCGCTCAAAGACAACCTTTACAGGCATGATTCAAAAATAATTACATACGCCGACAGCGATGTGCACGCCGGAGGACACGGAAAACGAAGCGAGCTTGAATGGATATACAGGCAAATTCCCCACAAATTTTTTATGCCGGTTCATGGTCATCACTATATGCTTAAAATGAGCGCGGAACTCGCGGTTTCCATCGGCATGAAAAGAGAAGATATCGTTGTGCCTGATAACGGTTCCGTTGTGGAAATCACGGACAATGGAACCAAAATAAAAATGCTGAAAGAAAAAGCGCCATCAGGAATCGTCATGGTTGACGGATTTTCCGTCGGAGATGTCCAGGAGGTTGTTATTCGTGACAGGCAAATGCTGGCCCAGGACGGAATGTTCGTCATCGTGGCAAGCATTGACATCAACACCGGCAAGCTCAGGAAATCGCCGGATTTGATTTCGCGCGGCTTCGTTTATCTGAAAGAATCACAGGATTTGCTGAAGCAAACGAGATTTATAATCAAAAAAACCGTTGAAGAAGGAGCTATCGGAAATCCGATAAACTTTGATTTGCTGAAAGATATGATTACCGACAATGTCTCAAGATATCTTTTCCAAGAAACAGCCAAACGCCCTATGGTTATACCGGTAGTGATTGGAGTTTAAATAAAAAACCCGAGGGAAAACCCCGAGGTTAAACCTAGGGGAGCTCCCCTAGGTTTAACCTCGGGGTTTTTGTTAAATCTTGAAATCAAGATTGAGAATTCCTTTGGCGACGTCAAGAACAGATGTCTTCAAAACCTCGGTATATGTTTCGTCGTCATTCTTCTTTTCCACCTTGATATAATATTTCCCATTCGGCAGAAGCGCGTAATAACCTCCGAATTTATCGGCTATTTTCTTTGCAAACGGAGCATCTTCGCCTTCCCTGAAAATATTCACTATGGCGAACGATAAAGGAATATTCGTGTTTTTTTCCGCAATCCTGCCTGATTTCTTGGTTTTAAAGACGACATAATTCAAAACATAAGCCACAACGTATAATCCGAATATTATGTAATTGTAAGGCACCGGCGCATAAATCAAAGCAATAAGGGAAACTATGGCGCCTATGGAAAATAGAATTTTGGATATCCTCGCCCAAGTCACATCGCTGCCTTTCATAAATTTATTCACGTCCATCTTGGTCTTGGCAAATTCGTTCCAATTGAACGACAGAGGATCCATCGGAATATTCTTTGTTATCGTTTCGTTTTCGTTTATAATCACGAGCTCTCCTCCGAAATACAAGTCATTGTAAACTTCATCAAATAATTTACCCATCATTTTCAGCGAAGGCGAAGTGTAATTTGTCTTTTTTGTTTCTATCCTATATTTGCCCGGGAGCACCAGAAATCCGTATCTTCCGTCAATATCAGTTATAGCCGAGTCCACTTCCACATTCGTTTCAGTGTTTATAAGCGACACTACCGCAGGATCAAGCGGTCTTTTTGTGATTGAATCGTACACGGTGCCCCAAGGGCGATTTTTCCTCTTCAGGCCGGACAATTCAAGAAAGAATCCGAGAAGGCGCAGAAAAGACAGCCAAAAATCGGAAATTGAAACCGATGCGGCAGCTACAGGCAGTGATAATCCGGTAGCGACACCCAAAGTGGAAATTGTTTTTGTAACAGCAGAACCTGTATCTGTGTTTACGAATTGCTTGGTGCCCTCAGCGATATCTTTTGCCACAGAAAAAGGATTGCTGATAATATCTTTCACTCCGTTTGTTAAGCCGTTGATTAAATCTCCAACCACTCCGCTAAAATTATTTACAATGGAGTTTAATTCATTGGTTAAAGCGGGAGGTATCAATGGGTTTTGATTATTAGGATTTTTGGGATTATTAATCGGAGAAGAAACCACATTAACCGTTCTCGTCACGGTTGAAACATTTCCCGCCTCATCGGTGGCTGTATAAGTAATCTCGTATGTGCCTGGTTTGCTTGTGTCTACATTGTTTGAAATTACATAGGCAGGAACCGATCCGCTTACATTATCAAACGCTGTCGCTCCTTCATCAGTGTATGTTGAACCGACAGTTATGGTTATCGGGGTGCCTCCTGTGACAGTAATTACCGGAGGAATATTATCTGTTGATGTGCTTTCTTCAACTACATAAACTTTTCTTGTGGCATTTGCAATATTTCCCGCCGTGTCGGTAGCTTCGTATTCAACAAAGTATGTCCCGAGAATATTTGTGTCAACATTGTTAAAAATTATAACAACTGGAACTTTTCCATCCGTATTATCCATTGCTGTTGCGCCTTTATCCACATAATTTGAATTTAAAAAAACCGTTGTTGGAGTACCACCTGTTACTGTAATAACGGGCGGAATATTGTCTATTATTGGAGCCGCAATGATTTCTACTGTTCTTGTTGCCACCGCCATATTTCCAGCATTGTCAGAAACTTTATAAACAATTGAAAATGTTCCCGTCGCTGAAGTGTTGATCGGAAGGCCGGTAATATTTATCCTTGAAGTAACGTTTCCGTCTTCATTATCCGTTGCCGTTGCGCCGGCATCAATATAAGTATCTCCAACTGTAAGTAAAATTGTGATATTGCCGTTTATTGTGATAACGGGAGGAGTAGTGTCAAGTATCAGAACTCCGCCGCCGCCGCCAGTCGGTGGGTGAGGAGGAGTGGTAGTTCCCGGCCTCCAATCAGTTTCAACGTCGCAATGAGTGCAATTAAAAGTCAGAATGCCGATTATTGTACCTGTAGCGGTTCCGGAAAATTTACCTGTAGTCGTATTGATTGATACTCCCGAAAAACCGATCCAGCCGATATTACTTCCCCATGCAGTGCCTGAAAGATGGCCGTGTCCGTCATTTATCACCCCGCCATTTAGCGGAGCAAAATTGATCCAGCCATAATTTTGCGACCAGGCAGAACCTGTTAAAGTAGAGTCAGTTACATATACGCCTTCGTATGCTTCGTTATTTGAATTTATCGGAGCAAAATTTACCCAGCCGATATTATTGCTCCAAGCGGCGTTTGTGGTAGTTCCTATGGTGCCGGTTGCCGCATGAGAAATTGCCGGAAATAAAAAAATCAGTAAAATAATAAAACCGAAATGACAGAATTTATTTTGAAAAAAATCACGCATATTTATATATTATTGATCATTAACCGAAATGGAGTAATTTGTTGTCTGCTCTCCGTAAGCTACGGTGAGTGTTTCGCTTGCGGTTGTGGTTGATGAATCGAATCCTGTTATGTCCTCAGGCGTGATAGGTTTGATTGAAGTTGAACCATCGGAATAAGTTCCGGTAACGACAAGGCCTGCGATATCAAGGGTGTCGCCAATGATGTAAACAAGTTTGTCTGCCGGAGTTGTGATTGCAATACTCAATAAAGTCGGTGGCGATGGAATCGGATTATTATCGGAATCGCCGGATGATATTACTGTAACGGTTGTTGAAGCGGAAAGATTTCCGACAGTCGCGGTAATGATTACAGTTCCAGTTGAAGATGCGGTAAAGATTCCTGCCAGCGGATCAATCGTGCCAACCGAATCATCCGAAATTGCCCATGCGGTTGTTGTTGAAAGTGTTATTCCGTTTTGATCGGTTATATAAAATGAGGTGGAAGAACCAATAGAAACATTTGTATTATAAGGAATTATATTTATTGAGGTAGTTGTTGAATTTGAATTTGAAGCTGGTATATTTGCATTTCCTGAAGAATTTCCTCCTGAGTTCAGGACTGAAGCAGTGCTGTCAGCATTTGTTGAAGAATTTTGTATTTCGCAAGCCCCAAGTTTATTAACCAAGATGCCATTATCAATAATTACGCAATATTCCTGTCCTGTAGATTTATCATACATCGTAATCCCTTCCGGTTTCCCGCTTGTGCCAATTGCAATGCCCGTAAGATGAGCCAGTCCGTTTTCAACTTTTATTATGAACGAGCCGATTTCTTTTATGGCATTGACGAGAGCAGCGATGATCGTCCTGTCTGTAATGGCCAGATATCCTCTTGTGTCAGTGGCTACAGCTTCAGGAATGGCAAGCTGCATGTTTTGGGCTGAAAATCCTGAGTAGACATTTGCCGTATCATATCCCGTTCCCGGTTTCCATGTATAGTTGATGGAATTAATTTTCATTACATCGGATAAGCTTCTTTCATACGGACCTTGAATGTTTTTCAGTATTTCATCTGATTCTCCGCCTGGAATTATATTTCCCTGAATATCTACTGTGATTTCAGCCATTGTACTGCTTGAAAGGCTCATGATCTGAATGGTGCCTGTGGCAACTGTCAGTGTAGCTTCCGGAGTTGAGGTGCCAATACCGACATTGCCTGCACTTGTGATAGTAAACAATCTTTCATTGCTTGATGAAGAAACTGCGAAAAGATCTGTGGTTGGTGAAGAGCTTGTGCCGTAGATATCAAGAACGGCAGAAGGAGTTGAAGTTCCAATTCCTAAAGTTGTAGTTATAATGCCAGATCCAAAATTTAAATTGCCGTCTGGTGTTAAAGTGATTTCCGCTTGTTGAACAGCCGGAGTAAGATATCGAATTATAACAATACCACTGCCTCCGGATCCAGGCGTACCAGTATGCGAACCGCCGCCTCCTCCTCCAAGGTTTGAAGTTCCGTTTTCTCCGCTGACAGGTCCTGCCGTTAAAGCTCCATCTCCTCCGCCGCCAAGCCCGCCAGTCCCTCCTGCGGCTCCTTGATCGGTTGCAGTTCCTCCTCCGCCTCCAGCATAATAAACTTCGGCACCAGTAATTGAAGACGTAGTTCCGATTCCACCGTTTCCTGATTGATCTGTTGTATAGTCATCGCCCGGACCCCCTGCTCCGCCTCCGCCTCCAGTTTCATAAGTTCCAGCAAGACCGTGTCCGTCTCCTCCGTCATAACCTTGGCCTTCAGTTCCTGTTCCCCCGCTTGCGCAAGAAATACCTCCTCCACCTCCGGATCCTCCATCACCACTTGAAGAAGTACAACCATGGCCTCCGCCAATAGCTGTAAAACCATTTAAAGAAGAATCTTGGCCGTTTGTTCCCGCTGCACCGCCATTACCCACGGTAACACTATAACTTCCCGCTAAAGACATACTTGAAGAAGATATAACTCCGCCTCCGCCTCCGCCTCCGCCCGGAGCACCTCCTCCCCCTCCGCCTCCGCCTCCAGCAACAATCAAAATGCTATAATCGGAAACCAGCGGAGAAGCTGTAAAAGTTCCGGATGATGTAAATGTGTGAACAGTGTAAGCGCCATCAGTTGTAATAGTTCCGCCAGTCCCAAGAGGATTATTACCAATCACTAATGAATCATCAACATTGACTGTTCCGCCCGTTAATGTACTTGCTGTTATATCAGGAATACTTAAACTGCTTACGCTCGTTGTTCCTATGATAATTCCGCCTTGTATAGTTAGAGCATTTTCCGCATTAATACTGGCTGTGATACCTGCCATCGGTGTTGTTGTTCCCACCGAATATCCTAAAGCATCTATACCCTGAGGCGCTAATAATGTTCCGGATTTTGCTAACAGGTAAGTTAACCACGTTGAACTGGAATAACCAGTTAGCCGGATTCCTCCGTTAGTGAAATCGTATATATATGTCTCCAGAGTGCTTGCATCGGTTGTCAGGCCACTGGAAGGAGATCCTACTCCATTTCCAAAATTATATCCGTAACTACTACCATATAAACTCAGTGCCCCTTTTTGTAAATTAACTTTTTCACCAAAAGTATTTTCTTTGGCTTTATCGTTGGCCTTTGAGACAGCCATACTTAAAATTTTATTCAAACTATTTTGATCGGTAAGTTTGATGACATTAGCGACATTTGGATCAATAGTATCTGTTTTAACTGGCACTTCTGTTCCCCAATCTATTAAATCAGTAGATTCTTTGTAAAATGCATTATTGTGGGTCTTGTCCAAATCTGCGTAGTAAATTCTCCATGTAACTGGTGTTGTCGGCAATTGAACAAAAGAATAACCTTCGTAAAGTCCATTCCAATGCGGCGCAACCGGATTAAGTGTGGTGTAAGGGCCGGTAAGATTGGAGGAGGTTGCTTCCCGGTCCGGTCCGCTTTCCAAATAAAATAAATAGTATGTTGAATCTTTTTTAACAATCACAGGTTCGTCGATTGAAGCTGCTCCGTTAAAATCTCCAGTCAATGCTACGGGAGCGCTCCACGAAGTGAGATCCGAATTTTGTGCTTGTGTAATCCACAGAGAAAGATTGTCCCCAGAGGTTGTCGCGCTGGCAAAAGTAATATAAACATTATCACCCTCAACATACCAAGCTGCATTGACAGAATAACCATATCCGGGATTAGTGGTGGAAGCAACAAAAGTCCAGTTGGTCAAATCATCTGATGAAATAATCGAAAATGTAGGACTCCAAGAACCGTCTATGTAGCAAATCCAATATTTTCCGTGATAGTAAAGCGGAACAGGATTCCAAATAAAATCTGTATAAACGGGAGAAGTATCTAATAAATTAAAGCTTAAACCGTCATTTGATACCAGAAGATTCATAACCTGAGTTTGTCCCGGCGTCGTAACCATTAAATAAATAGGTTGGTTTAATGTTGAGTCCGTACCGGAAGAAGTTGTTGCTACAACATTTCCGCCTGAATCAACAGCAAGATATGCATTTGAAAGATTTGAAATATTTAAAGCTGATGTGGTTGTAGTGCCTATAAAGTTGCCGTTTACAAAATAACTGTTTTTATTTTGAACTAAATCATTAATACTAGATTGCATAATTGATCCAACCAGTGCATAGCCGGTATCAGTTAAATGAACTCCGTCTCCTGAGAAATAAGTTGTGCTGGCGTAAGCGCCGTCCGCGCCTAAGTCATTGTTTGCAGCCAAATCAGCCAAACCGTCAGCAAACTCCGGCCAATCCGCTCTGATCAGATTATTATATAAATTCTTTTGGTCATCCAATCCGACGCGGGAAATCATTGTTGCAACCAGCACTTTGAAGCCCAGTGCTTTTTCATGCTGTCCAAATGCTTTTAGATAAGAAAATGTAGTTGAAGCGGTAGAACCGGAGAAAAGATCGTTGGTTCCGCCCCATATAACAGCAATATTCATTCCTGAGTTAATACTATAGAGAGGATTGAGATTGCTGTAGGCCTGCTGATACATTGTCTGTAATGTTCTGCCGGAAACTCCGATATTAGAAGAAGTAAAACTTTGGCCATTCCAAGTTGGCAATGTAATATAATAATCGTAAGGATACGTGCCGTTAACGCCAACTGTTAAAGAATCTCCCACATAAACAATATTCGGGCTGCTACTGCTATCATTACCGATATAAAAATCTCCAGAACGGCTAATGCCGTTTACGTCTAATGTATAAAGAGGTGTTGTCGTGCCGATACCAATATTGCCATTAGTATCAATTACGAAACGAGGAAGCACTGCGGCTTGATCAAAAATATAATATTTATCGGCTAGATTATATGCCGACTCAGATGCGTTACCAACACCGGTAAGATAAGTTCGGCCGGTGCCGACATATTTCATTTGAGTATAACCATCTGCACTAAGATTTTGGAGAGCAAGTAAAGGAGTAGAGGCAGTAGTGCCGTATAAATCCAATGGGCTCTCAGGAGTTGTTGTACCGATACCAACGTTACCGCTAGTATCAATAGTGAAACGAGGAAGTCCGGCGTTTTGATCAAAAATGTAGTATTTGTCAGCTAAACTGTATGCCGACTCAGATGCGTTACCAACACCGGTAAGATAATTCCTGCCGGTACCGGTATATTGCATTTGAGTATAACCGGTAGCACTAAGATTCTGGAGAGTAAACAAGGGAGCATTGTCCACAGTGCCGGATAAATACAATAAATTTTCAGGTGTAGTCGTCCCAATCCCCACATTTCCTGTAAAGTCGGCATTTCCTGCGACCGTCAATAAATTGGAGGGAGTTGTTGTGCCTATTCCCATATTTCCATCCGCAGTAAAGACGGTGTTGAGATTTCCGGAAGAATTATAAATATCAAGAACATCTGCAGTTGCTCCCCCGTCAGGAACAAGGGCCAAAGTGGTGGTAGCAGTGTTGCCGGAGATGACAGTAAGCTTGGCAAGAGGTGTCAGCGAAGGGCCGATGATCACCTCGTTTGAAGTGGTGGAGAGAGAAATGACATAAGGAGATGTAATCCAGCCATCGTATGCGATGATATCCGAAGTGGAAGCGACAAGCCCGCAGTAAATCTGACCTGAATCGTCAGTCAGCAGGGCTTCGCTGTCATTGCCTGGACATGAAGATATGGATGAAAGAGTCAAACTGCTTGCAATATGTGCGTTGCCGTTTACATCAAGCTTGTATGAGGGAGTGGATGTGCCTATGCCGACATTGCCGGTATTGTAATAAATATCTGAACCGTTTGTTGCCCATTGGGATATACCAACAACAGAAGTGCTTGCTGTGACAGGAACAATATTTCCATTTGCATCAACTACAAGCAATGCGTTTGAAAGATTGGAAATATTTAAATTGGATGTGGTCGTGGTGCCATTTACTGAAATATCGCCATTTGAAGTAATACCTCCTACTCCGACAGAAAGAGCAGTGCCGACATTCACGAATCCTGCCGCAGAAATATTGTTTTGCACATTCACATTTCCCGCTTCAATCGCACCAGCCAGAAGATTGCCGGTATCTATTCCGCCGAGATCAACAACAGAAATACTATTTGAGTTGTTGTTGGTCACATAAGCGTAACGGCCGGAGACAGCTATGCCCCAGGAATAATTTCCAACCGAAGCAGTGGCAATTTGGACCGGCGCGGAAGGGTTTGAAATATCAACGACGGAAATGGTGTCACCATTATCAGTCACATAAGCATAACGACCGGAGACAGTGATATAGGGAGGGACACCTCCGACTGAAACTGTATTAGGTAGAGTTAAAGGAGATGAAGGATTTGAGATGTCAACGACAGAGATGGTGCCGTCGCCTCTGTTAGCCACATATGCATAACGGCCGGAGACAGCGATGCCCCAAGGATAACTTCCAACAGAGGAGGTGGCGATTTCTACTGGCGCGGAAGGGTTTGAAATATCAACGACAGAGATGGTGCTGTCATCGGCGTTAGTCACGTAAGCATAATGGCCGGAGATAGCGATATATTGGGGACGATTTCCAGCCGAACCAACCGAAGCGGTAGTGATTTTTACTGGCGCGGAAGGGTTTGAGATGTCAACGACAGAGATAGCGCTGGACCCGCCATTGGCTGTATATGCATAATGGCCGGAGATGGCGATACCGTTAGTGCCAATTCCAACCGAAGTGGTGGCAATTTGGACCGGCGCGGAAGGGTTTGAAATATCAACGACAGAAATATCACCAGAACCATAATTAGCTATATACGCATAATTGCCTAAGATGGCAATATCCGTGGGAGCTTCTTCAACCGAAGTGGTGGCGATTTGAATTGGCGCAGAAGGGTTTGAAATATCAACGACGGAAATATCATTATCGTCGCCGTTAGTTATATAAGCATAACGACCAGAGATGGCGATGCCTGAAGGATGAGATCCAACCGAAGTAGTGGCAATCTGGGAAATCTGCGACGAATCGCCGATGTAATTATAAATTGAACCAGAAACAGTAAGCGTAGAATTTGGTGTTGAGGTGCCGATACCGACATTGCCATTGGCAGCGATATAAAGCGCGGAAGCGCCATCTGATGAGGAAAAGTTTGCGATAGCGTTTGTACTTGTTCCTTGGACTTCAAGCGCAGCCGGATAATAAATGGAGGAATTAAGCTCAACAACGGAAATAGTTCCCTCGCCGCTGTTAGCCACATATGCGTAGCCATTGGAAACGGTAATGCCGTAAGGACCGCCTCCAACTGCGGGAGAGTCAGGCAACGTTATCGGATCTGTGGAACTTGAAATATCAATAACAGAAATGGTATTGTCGCTGCTATCGGTTACGTACGCATAACGGCCGGAAACAGAGATGCCCCAAGGACTGCTTCCTACCGAAGCGGCATCAGGCAAAGATACCGGAGATGCGGGATTTGAAATATCAATAACGGAAACGGAGTTGTCCGAATAATTGGTTACATATGCGTAAAGACCGTCATCGGAAATAGCGACGCTCGTATGCCAAGCTCCGGTTGAAATGCCGGCAATCGGCGTCGGATTGTAAGGATCAGAAATATCAATGATGGAAACGGTGCCTTCCGGATCGTGATCAGCTATATACGCATAATGGCCGTCGCTGGAAATTGCGATGCTCTCAGGACTTTCTCCCGAAGAAGTGGCGGCGATTTGCGACGGATTATTGGGATCTGAAATATCAACGACGGAAATAGCGTTGTCGCCGTTATCAGTCACATACGCATAATTGCCGTAGATGGCAATGCCCAAAGGATGAGTTCCGACTGAAGTTGAAGCGGTTTCCGAAGGATTGTTCGGATCCGTGATATCAACTACGGAAACGGTATCATCTACATAATTGGTCACATACGCATAGTAGTCGCCCAGACCATCGCCGGAAATGGCAATGCCTGAAGGATACGTTCCGACTGAAGCGGTGTTAGGCAACGTTTCCGGCAAGGAAGGATCCGTGATATCAACGACAGAGACGGTGCTATCGTCGTGATTAACCACATATGCATAGTTGCCGAGAACAGCGACAGCTTGAGGGCTGCTTCCAACCGAAGTGGTGGCTATTTGCGAGGCCTGCATTGAATAGGACGCTCCTGAAGTTGACGTGCCTATGAGCACATTGCCGGCGTTATAATAAATATCTGAACCGGTTGTTGTCCATTGGCTACCGCTTGAACCCGTACTACCGGTAGAGGTTGTGGCGTAAACATTTCCATTTTCATCAACAGCCAGATACGCGTTTGAAAGATTTGAGATGTTTAAACCGGATGTGGTAGTAGTACCGATAATGTAAAGCACTGTGCTTGGAGTTGAGGTGCCTATCCCGACATTTCCCAGATTATAATATAAATTACCGCTTGTTGAAGTGGAAATCCACTGGGGATACACTCCGCAATTTGGCGTTGGTACGCCTCCGGTCTCCATAGGGCAATCGGGATCAAGCGTTTCCCCCGGATTATAAAAGGAGGCAAAGATGCTGCCGGGAGCGAATATAAGGAGAGAGAAAAGAAAAATGCTGGCTATCGTATATAACCGAAAATCGCACATTTTTCTGAAAAATTTTTGTGTAATTTTTGTATCCATCAGATACGTAATTTACAGCTATATTATAGCTTATAATTTTTAGTAAAACAATGGAAATGTTGATAATAATCAGATTTTAACCAGCTATTTTGTTATTTAGTATCCCTTATCGCCAAGCTGTATCTGAGGCCGAAGAGCATCAGAAATCCGAGAAGAAAGAAAATATATCCGATATTGAAATACAAAAGGAATAAAATCGCCAAAAGCGGCGCAATGGCATACGCAAGCGGAGACATGAAGCGGTACATCGTGATGACATTGATATTTTTTTCTCCGATGCTCTTGAAAAAATAAGTATCCGACATCAATTGGACTATTGCCGCGCCGATTCTCGTCAGAAAAAGCAATATCGCCCAGATCAGAAAACTTTTATTGCTTATAAGCGGTATGAGCGCGGTGGAAATCGTCATAATTATAAAACCGATTGAGAGCATTTCCTTTTCGCCGTATTTTTTGTCGGCAAGCTCCCCTGCCGGCACCTGGATAAAGACAAAAGGAAGAAGCATTATGGTAAAAATTGTTCCGATTGTAATCCAGTTGAAACCGACATATTTATTCAAATAAAGCGGCGTGTAAATCATCATCCATGCGAAAAAAAACTGGAGCAGGAAGTTTGTGGCAAAAATGCATTTTATATTTTTATTGTTCCAAACTTCGCGGATTGTCCCTAAAAATCTTATTTCCGAATATTCCGGATCTTTGAAATTCTTCAAGTTGTAAGAAATCATAAACATCGTCGGTATCATGACAAGTGCTGCCGCAAAAAATACTTTTGAATATGAGGCGACTCCCACAAGAAGGCCTGAAAGCCATGGCGAGAGAAGCCATGCTAGATTTACCGCTGTCAGATAAAAACTTCTGATCCTTCCTGTGTCTATATTGGTGGAATTATGCTCTACGAATACATCCATGCACAATCCGATAGTTGTTATTGCAATATAGCTCAAGATAAAACCGGAGAGTATTGCATAGATATTTTTTGAAAAAACTATTCCCAAAAGAGAAATGAATGTTATTGCGCACAGATACATTGTCAGCTTGTAATTTCCGAATTTCCGGAATAATTTCGGCGCAAATGCAAAAACAACCAGAGTCAGTATGGAGCAGATAGCGAAGATAAAGCCGGTAATCTGCTCATTGGTCAGGCCGGAAAGGAAGCTTGATTCCACATAATACGGCAGAGATGTGGAAAAAGTAAAAATGAAACCGAGAACATAGAGGACAAAAAGAGCCGGCTGGCTGATTAAGCTGAATATTTTTTTCATAATATTTTTTCTATTTCAAAATAACCTGGATAAAATATTTTTTATCGCGTGCCGGGTCGCCGGAAGGATTGTCATTTTTCAAAATTAAGAGTCCTCTGTCAGTAATCGTCGCTTTCGGATAAAAAAGTGTCGCGTAAAAATCAATCTTGTTTGTCGTCGCCCAATCCTCGGGCGAGCTGGCGGTCGTTGACGCAATCACATTGCCGTTTGAATCAAGAAGCTGTACGGGAAATGATCCTTCAAAAAACCAATTACCGCTCACTTTTCCGCTTATCTGTATCGGGCTTGTCACTGTTTCGCCATCGTGCGGAAAATAAATTATGGGCATATCGGAAGTTGCCGCCATATTTTGATCCGGCATCGGAGTAATTGCACCATTTCTTCCCCAATCAAAAATAAATGCCGAGATTATCGCAAATACGAGTAAAACAACAATAATAATTATAAATTTTTTCATCTAAATTATAAAATTAATTTTGCGGAAGAACGCAATTAGTTGATGAGGCCAGAAGTTTCATCGTATTGTCGCCGTCAAAACCAACGGAAATAATATTTGAACCAATAATCCATGTCGGATAATACTGTATGCCTTTATCAATGCAAAGCTCCGTATTATCGGGACATTCAACATATTTTATAAATCTGAATGAATTTCCAAAAGCCGCTTTTGTCGCTTGGCAATGCGGACATGATGCGGCGCCATACATGGTCGCGCCGGCATTTGCCAGGCACTCGGCAAACGCGTCATATTTGCTCGGCACATTTGAATATGCATTTGTATCCGCGCTTTTCGCGTTCATTATTGCGAATATAACAACAATCGCCGCAATTACGATTGCCGCGCCCATGATTATTTTATTCTGTTTGCTTATTTCGTTTTTCATAATGATATTATACTATCTTTATCAAGCGAGCGAGGCAATGCGATTTTTGAGAAAGTCGCTCATAATAAATTTTCTGCGAGGAACTGTCTGAGCGAAGCGAGTTTTCCGAGAAGAAAATTTATTATGAGCGACTTTCTCAGTTTGCCTCGCGAGCTTTCACTCCTTGCAGCAATCCATCAGTTTGTTCATTATGTCTTTCATATTCATCGGTTTCCCCTCACCTGATATCTTTTTTAAACCTGCCTGACCGGTAGGCAGGTCCGGAGTGTTTATGATTTTCAAACGCAGCGCAAAAAATGTGGTGAACATCTTGTACGCCTCTTCAAACATTTCTTTTGCTTCGTCTTTTTTATTATCCGCCTGGAATTTCACGCCGACTTCAAACAATCTCATAGATGCCGCGAGCAAATGCTTTGATATGCACCAGCTTTCCCCTTCCGTCTTGTTTATCATTTTCGCAAGGAGCTTTGTCCTTACCGAACGGATTTCAGTCAGAAAGTCAAAATATTCCGGTTTGTCTGTTTTCTCGCCGGTAAAGAAAAAATGCTCCTCCAAACTGACGAGATTCATAATGGCAATGGCTAGATCTTCCTCAACCGACAGATCAAAATTCCTGCCTACTTTTAGCTCTTCTATTTTTTTCAGGATTTCTTCGTAATTTAAATTGTCGTTTTTCATCCCAGTTGTAAAATTTTAAAGCTGCTAATGTTTTGTTATCTATTTTTATTTATTTATAATCGATTATTATTTTACTTTATACTATTTGTTCGGAATTTACAACGGGACAAGTATTTTTTGTATTTTCTTAATTAACGTTAGCAAGCGAGGCAATGCGATTTTTGAGAAAGTCGCTCATAATAAATTTTCTGCGAGGAACTGTTTGAGCGAAGCGAGTTTTCCGAGAAGAAAATTTATTATGAGCGACTTGATCGGTTTGCCTCGCAAGCTTTTGCCCGCTATTTATTGTATCACAAAAATAAGAGAGCCCAAAAGTATCATAACAAGCGCAAGCCATATCCTGGCTTTTTTCGTTTCCGCCTTCCTTATAGTATCCATAGTTTCCAAAACTTTTCTGTTTGAAGCGATGAGAAGGGCAATAAAAAGCGGAAGGACAAATATGAGATTATAGAAAATTAAATAAGCAAAACCTGTGAAAAATTGATGCTGATCGTGCAGGAGCCCTAGCACAAAAAGATACGGGCCGCCGGTGCACGGGAATTCAAAAAGCCCTACAACGATGCCTAGAATGAATGTCGCCGGCAATGTGGCTTTTTCCATAAGCACGGCTATTTTCCCGTATGCAAACTTAGGAATTTTCGGCTTGATTGGAAAATTCGGCGCAAATTCATTTATCAGATAGAGTAATCCGAAAAGAATTATGAGCGTAGCGCCGGCTTTCGCCATCAGATTCGGGATATTGAAAATGGAGAGCACGCGCAAAATTCCAAGGCCGATCAGCACATAAGTCACAAAAATGCCAAACACAAAGGAAAGTCCGGCTTGAAATATTTTTCTTCTTGATCTCCCGATACTGAATAGGAATGCAATAGTAATAAACAATACGGAAAAAGCGCATGGATTGACGCTGTCAACAAGGGCTGCGATGGCAATCAATATCGGCAGCCATCCTTTGTATGTGCGTATATCCGGCGCATGGAAATGAAAAATTCCCGAATACAAAAGTATCAAAAATGCGATAATGACCGCAAACAAGCCGATTGCAAATATTTTTTTCCTGTTTGTCATAAAGCGATTATACCATGTCTGAAAAGCGGCATATGAAAAATTATTTTATTTCATTATATTTCACTCCCCTTTCAAGAAAATTCATTTCAACTTCCTTGCATCCGAAATAATCGTGGACAAACTCTTTTATATGCTCCGTTGAAAATTTTCTGCATGAGTAAACATCTATTGATATGAAATTCCTCGGCGTAAGCGTATGGATCTGTATTCCGCTTTCTATGAGAGGCACCCAGCCGGAAAGGCCAGCTTTATCCGGATATTTATTTTCGTCGCTTTTGAATATGAAAGGCGGAGATTGTTTTGACATTTTTAGCTTTTCCACAAGGTCTTCAAGGAACCGATAGCAAAAATGCAGGTCATCGCAAAGCCCAGCTTTACAATCATAAAGGTCAAGCGTCATAAGATAGCCGAATGGTTCAAATTTTTTTGCCATATTTATTTTTATAAATCTTAATTTTTTAAACTATATATCCCCTATCCACATATTCCATTTCGCATTTTTTATGCTTGAGGATTTTTTTGAGATAATCGACGGCTTTTTTTGTGAATTCTTCGGATCCGCAGCTGAATACGTCGCATGCCGCAAAATTATGCTCCGGCCATGTATGGATGGAAATATGCGATGTGGATAAGAGCAGAAAACCGGTTATTCCGTGCGGTTCGAATTTATGAAAATGGCTGTTAAGAATTTCCATTTCGGCGACGTGCGCCGCTTTTGGAAGATTTTTCTGCCAAAATTCCATTGAATCCAATTGTTTTGAACTGCATCCAAAAAAATCCAATATGTAGTGTCCGCCCATTATTTTACTTCTTTTAGATTTCTTCATTCTCTATGGGAGAATTATAGCAACTCTCTTCAAAAAGAAAAGTGTTTATAACTTTTTTCTCTTGTTTGTCCGAAAACCGGATTGTAGTATAATTACACGGTCGAGTATTACCAAAATTTTTAATAATAAATAATCATAATGGAAGGAAATAAGGAAGGAATGTGCTCATGCGGCATGGGCCAAGGCCATATGTGCAAGCACAGAATCGTGAAAAAGATTTTTGCTTTGATCATTTTGATCATTGTCTTCTGTTTCGGAATGCAGCTTGGTGAGCTCCGAACATTGTCTGGAATATACGGGCATGGCTACCGCATGATGAATAGCATCGGCTGGAATGTAAATGCGATGAATTGCACCGGAACGTCCACAAAAACCAGCAAATAAAAATTAAAAAATCCGTCCGAGAATTTAAGGGCGGATTTTTTAATTCCCAATAAAATTTAATTTTTTACTTTAAACATTTCGCCGTGACCGGGAATGATATAATCAGCCAAACTCAAAATCTTTTCTCTGCTTTCATTTAAGGCCTTAGGATCTTTAACATAAGAATCTTTATGTTCCAGCAAACCTTGCCTGTCTGTTTCTTGTTCTTCCCCATCTGCCCACCAAAACACATCGCCGGCAATAACTACTTTACCCAAATCGTCTATCTTAACAATAACAGAACAATGAAACTGGTCGTGCCCGGGCGTTTTAATGATTTCTATGTCCGTGTTCGGAACTTTGCCTCCGTGTTTGGTTATTTTTCCGTCAAATGAATATATATCACTGTTATCCAAAACTTTTGCATTTTCAAAAATACCGGCTAAAAGAGAGTGGTCTAAATGAGTATGGGTTAAGATAACAAAATTGATATCTTTTGTTTTTAATCCGTATTTTTTCAATCCGTCCAACAGCATTTTTTTATTCATTCCGGGGTCAACAACGATATTCAAATCATCATTTTGAATCAATATGGCCATAGAAGAAGCAAATTCTTCCCCATTTTTTTCTCCAGCATATCCTTTAACTAAAATTCCTAGTTTTGTCATATTTTATCACATATATAAATTGGAAATAACTTCATTATTGACCTTTTCAATCTCAGAAACATTATGTCTATAGTCATGTCCGATATTAGGAATAGTAATCATTTTTTTTGGTTTATTTGCAATATCAAAAATAAGTTTGATTTCTTCAGGTAAAACAGTCGTGTCTTTTTCTCCCGCTATAAGCAATAAAGAAGCGTGCACTTTCTTTATCACATCAAGAACATTGTATTTCAAACGATCTTTAGCAAAAGAATATGGTACAAGAAATTCTTTTATTGCCGATGAATCCGGAATATCCCGTGTTGATTTTTTGAAATCGTCTTTTTGCCACGTTTTTAAAACTTTGCCTTCAACTTCGCCTTCATAAGGGCTCATGATTGCGACAACCATTGAAATTCTTTTGTCTTGAGCGGCATAGAGCATGGAAACATATCCTCCCATGCTATGGCCGCCGAGAAGCACATTCGTATATTTTCCATCCTTTATCATATAATCAAGCACACTTTTTACATCTTTGAGGTACTGGGTTGTTGAATAATCAGCAATAGAACCTTCACTTTCCCATGTGCCAGTCGGATCAAAACGAATTATTGTGTATCCATGAGAACAAAGACTATTAGCTAAAAGAATAAAGCTGGAATAATCTTTGGTATCCAAAAAACCTGGGCAAAGAATAGCTAGTTTCTCCGTTTTTGTTTCTGGTTTATGAATAACCGCCGCGATATTTTTCCCTATTGTATTTGGAATTTTTATTTTTCCTTTTATCATAATAAATAAAATTTTAAACTGTTTTTTGTTGGCCCAAATCTTCCAGTATCTTCACATTCGGCAATGATGCGAAAAAATTGCCAGGCAAGGCGAGTTTTGATTTTCTTATGCCGCTGCCGATGATGACATAATCCGTATCAGCCACATCTTTATCAACCAGAAGCGACCAGTTTTCCGGCAAACCAACCGGTGTGATTCCTCCGTATTCCATTTCAGTTTCCGACACAGCTTTTTCCATCGGCGCAAAAGAAACTTTTCGAGCATCTAGTGTTCGGCGAGTCAATCCATTTACGTCAGCTTTGGTGCTAGCCAAGATTAAACATCCGGCAAACCAAGTTTTATCCGCTCTTTTTGCTTCAAGCACAACGCAGTTGGCAACATGGTCCATATCAACTTTATATGCATCGCAAAATACCGCTGTATCAGAAAGATTTGGATCTATTTCTACTGCTCCGATTTTGTCATTGTCTGCAAGTTTAGATATTACAAGAGCAACAGACGGAGCAACTAATTCGGGGTGGTCTTTTGCCGGTACAAATTGCAATGTTCCTAATTTGATATTCATTGAATTATTTTTTACAGATATATTTTAGCATAAAATTGATCAAGATGGAAAGATTAGAAAATTAATGTATAATATATAAACGAATTTAAAATTATAAAAAATGGATCCTAAAATTAAAAGATTTACAGTTGAATCAACCGAGGAGGAAATGCTCGAATTCATTAGGGAAAGATTCGACTCTCAAAATGGAGATTTTTATTTAAAATATATTACAAATCTTTTAAATTTAAAAAATCAAAAAGAATTATTTAAGACACAAAATAATTTTAATATAAATATTCTATCTGAAAATAAAAAACTTGTTAATTGGACAAAAGGTCTGGCTGTCGCAACAATGTTATTAGTTGTTGCTACTATGTCTATGGCGTTTTCTTCTTTTCAACAAGCTAATGAATTAAGTATACAGATTAAAGCTACCTATACAATTGAGGCTTCAAGTTTAATGCTTGATTTTAATAAAGAATTGAGATCTGGTATTTATTTAAATTTAGCTGATGACATTGCAAATAATGTTCCTTTATTTAAACAAAAAGGTGGAAAATATTCTGAAGCAGAAATAGATAATTATTTATTAATATGGGAAATGCTGAATAATGTATATGAACAGAAACTTATTACCCATGATATGTTATATGATACTTTTTCATATGATTTAGAAAATGCCTATTGTAATAGTGAAATAAAGAATTTTATACAACAAGCTAGAAAAGATAGTGTTCCGGCTGATGCTGGTTTATATGGAGGTTTTAGTCAGTTGGCATCACAGTTTGTTGTAGAAGATAAAATGACAAATTGTCCCATATATTGATATTTTCCAAATAGTAATTATTCGTTTATTTATTTTTCTCTTTTTTATTCACCATATTCATCCGGAAATTTCCGCCATTTTTTCACTGTTGATAATTCCCCCGAGGTTCAACCTCGGGTTTTTATTTTTTAGATTTATCTTCCATACAGGCCGATAAGTGTTGCGCTATCAACAATGTGTCCTTTCATAGCATCTGTAAGATTTGCTTTGTTTGAAGATTTTGGTATTGAAAGCGCGGTATCAAGAGCGTAAATTTTGAAATTATAGCGATGGATTCCCGACGGAGGGCATGGCGCAATCCAGCCCGGCTTGCCCAAACTCGTATAACCTTCCACTGAGCCATCCGGTATTTTGTCGCTTTCGATAATCGATGCGTCGGAATTAATGTTCCAAATTATCCAATGCACAAAATCTCCGCTTGGCGCGTCGGGATCGTCAACAATAAGCGCCAGAGTTTTTGCTTCTTCCGGAATATCGGATATTTCAAGCGGCGGCCGAATTCCATTTCCGTCGCATGTATATTCAGCAGGAATTTTGCCGTTATTTTGAAAAGCATCGCTGGTTATTTTCATAGGATTTTGTCCGTTAATATTCTTAATATCGGTTCCTTTATTTTGCGCAACCGCAATTGTAACAATCAAAACCACGATAAGCATTATTGCACAAAATAAGCCCGATCGCACTTTGAAATTCATATGTTTTATTATAATCCAAAATTACCCCGAGGTTATTACCCCGAGGTTAAACCTAGGGGGGGGTAATTCCTCCTAGGTTTAACCTCGGGATTTTTCGTCAAGACAATTTTAAGTTTATTGCATTATTGATATAATATCGGGATGAAATATTTTTACGCCTCATTCTCAATAACAATTGCGATCTTGTTTTTTATTCCCGCTTTCTCAATAAACGCAACGGAAGCATTGCCTGTTTTGCATATAACTCCGGAAAATATTTCAGAGGGCGATCCGATTATGATAACAATATCAGGCACATCAGCTCTGCCGGTCAAAAGTGCCCCTTCCTTATATTTCTTCAGATATAAAAATATACCGACGGCATTATACGGAGTTGACCTCAGACAAAAAACCGGCACAACAACGGTTGTTGTGACATTTAAAAATGGATTGCAAGCTTCAAGCTCATTCTTTGTTGCACCTCGCGTGCAGCCGGAAGAATTTTTGCCGGTGCCGGAGAGTTTGGGCGGAAACAGCGCGGCAAACCAGACAAAAGTGGTGTCGGAACTTGAAAAAGACAACGCAAGTATAGCTCTTGCCTACTCCCGCAAAGACAAGGCGCTTTGGACAAACATATTTTCATACCCAATTCTCGCTCCAGTCATCGTAACGGACCCGTACGGTTTCAGCCGCAACAGCGGCGAATATGTGATTGCCCACAAAGGGGTTGATTTCCACGCTCCGCCCGGCACAAAAGTTTATGCGATAAATCGCGGCGTAATAAGAGTGGCAAAAAATTATATTACGTACGGAAACACCATCATCGTTGATCATGGCCTCGGTCTTCTTTCAATTTACATGCATCTTTCAAAAATATCCGTCAATGTGGGAGAGCTTGTGCAAAAAGGCCAGCTGGTAGGGCTTTCCGGCGAGACAGGATATTCGGAAGGTCCGCACTTGCATTTGAGCGTGCGCATCAACGGCACATCAATAGATCCGATGGCCTTCTTCTCGTTATTCGGAGTGAAATAAAAAAATAGAATTTAGCTTGAAAAATATCATTTTTTAAAGTATTCTTGCATTCATTGCGGGATCGTCTAATGGTAGGACACATCCCTCTGGAGGATGTTATCTTGGTTCGAGTCCAAGTCCCGCAGCATATAAAATTAATTCCTCAGATATTTTCTCACTGCCAGATAGCTTGAGACGGCTCCGAGCAGGATCGCCGAGCCGCAGACAACCCCGAGGATGCTGAAGAAATTGCTCATATAATATTGGAACACATCAAAGCCGACAAAATAAACTCCGTAATATCTGTTTATCAAAAATGTTATCAGGGCAAAAAGCACAAGTACAAGAAATGCCGATATAAGCCCGCAAAATACTCCGCTCACCACAAACGGCCCTTTGACATATTTATTTGAGGCGCCGACAAGCCGCATTACGGAAATTTCGTCCTTTGCCATAAAAATAGTGAGTCGGATCGTGTTGAATGTAACGACAACGGAAATAATAATGAACAGGATTGCAAGCCATAAGCCGATCAGATTCGCGGAGTTGATAATGCTGTTGAGACGGTCTATGACAATCTTATTCTGGGAATAATTTATGGTGTCTATGATTTTTGAACCGTTCGAAGAGAGAAGTTCATTGCTGTTACCGCCCAAAAAATCCGCAATGCCGGCATATTGCGAAGGATTTTTTGCTTTTATATTGAGCGACGCTCCCAGAGGATTCTCTCCAAGCTCATCAAGCGCCGCAAGAGTCAAACTATCGTTCTGATGCTTGATTTCAAAATTCGCCAAGGCCTGATCGCGAGACGTATAAGTAACACTCCCTACTTCAGGCAATGCTTCAAGTGATTTTTGCACCGCCAAAATATCCTGTTCATTTGCCGTCGTCACAAAATAAACCGTAACGTCAACTTTGTCTTTAACTTTCAGAAGGCTGTAATTTAGAAAGCTGCCAAGCACCATCATGGAAACGATTATAAAAAGCGTAATGGTCATGACCAAAACGGAAGAAAGCGAAACAATGCCGCTTCTGAAAAAATTCTGCAATCCTGATTTAAAAATTCTTTTTATAGACAGCCACATATATAAATTATATCATAATTACATTGAATATTTCCCTGTCGGATCATCCCTGACGATTTTGCCTTTTTCCAAAGTCAGCACTCTTTTGCCAAGCGAATCAATAACTCCTTTATTGTGTGTCGTCAGGATGATTGTCGTGCCAAGATCGTTTATTTTTTTTAAAATTTGGATAATTTCGTAAGTGTTGATCGGATCCAAGTTGCCGGTCGGCTCATCGGCAACGATAATGTCCGGCTGATTGACTATCGCTCTCGCAATAGCGACACGCTGTTTTTCTCCGCCTGAAAGCTCGTGAGGAAAATTCAATGCTTTTTCGGACAGGTTGACGAGTTCAAGCACATGCGGAACATCGGAGTGAATTTCCTCATCGCTCCGACCGGAAACTTCCATGGCAAAAGCGATATTTTCGTAAATGGTCTTATTCGGCAAAAGGCGAAAATCCTGGAAAACCGTGCCGATTTTCCGCCTGAAATAACTGATCTCGTGTCTTGTCAGTTTGTGTACATCAAGCGATTCGTAAAAAACTTTGCCTCTTGTCGGTTTTTCTTCCGCAAGGAGCATTTTTACCAAAGTTGTCTTGCCGGCGCCGGAATGCCCGACAATAGAAACGAATTCTTTCGGTTCAATGGAAAGCGTCACGTCTTCAAGGGCAACCGTGTTGCCTGAATATATCTTTGTAACTTTCTCAAAAAGAATCATGAATAATTATTATATCACATTTTTCTCTGCTTCAATAAATTCATCAAGTTCGCCGCTGAGCACTTTATCAATCTGCGATGTCTCCACGCCAGTGCGATGGTCTTTTATCATTTTATAAGGATGAAAAACATAAGAGCGGATCTGATTTCCCCAGTCAATGGAAATTGTCTTGCTTATATGAGCGCCTTCGTGTTCAACTTTTTTCTCTTCTTCCTTCAGTTTGTATAATTTTCCTTTCAAAATCTGCATGGCTTTTTCCTTATTCTGGGCTTGAGATCTTTCGGATGCAGAACGCACGGATATACCGGTAGGAATATGGGTAATCCTTACCGCAGTTTCTCTTTTGTTTACATTCTGGCCTCCCGGACCGCCGGCTTTTGACATTTCATATTTCAAATCATTTTCGGAGATTTCCACTTCACCGTCCTTTTCAATTTTCGGCACAACTTCAACCATTGAAAAAGATGTCTGTCTCAAATTTTTCGCATTAAACGGAGAAAGCCGGACCAGACGATGCACACCGGATTCATTTTTCAGCGTGCCGTAAGCATCCGGGCCCAAAATTTCAATCGTGATATTCCTATATCCGCCATGGTCATTTTCTGTTTCGTCCAATATTTTATAATCCCAATTATTTTTTGTGAAAAATTTGGAATACATTTCAAAAAGTATTCTGGAAAAATCCTCTGCGTCATCCCCGCCCGCGCCCGAAAAAATAGTCATAATGGCATGGCCTTTGTTGTATTTATCCTTGCCTAAAAGCTCCGATTTCAAAAAATTCACTTCTTTCAGTATCGCCTGCGCCTTGGCTTTGTCGTTCCAAAAATCCGGACTTTGTATCCGGCTTTCCAATTCTTTGATTTTTTGTTCAATATTCTCCATGAGCCACCTCCGAGGATCGGACTCGGGACCCCATCTTTACGAAAGATGTGCTCTACCAACTGAGCTAAGGTGGCTTTTATCTTTTCGTGAGCCGTTGACCAGGATCGGACTGGTGACCTCGTCATTACCAATGACGTGCTCTACCAACTGAGCTACAACGGCCTATTTAAAAATTCAAATAACTTAAAGAATATTAAGCGATTTTTGCCTTTTTTGCAATTATGCTATCATTCAATATAATTATGAATCAGAGATTGGGATTCAGAGCGCTGGTTGTATATATCATAAAAGGCGTATTGCCGGGAGTTGTTCTTTTGTTTTTGACATTCATTGTTCTTTCCGCAAAAAATACCCTGATAAATATTTTTATAGGATCGGGATATACCGGCTCTGATTCCATAAATAAAATTATTTTGTTCTTGATCGGCGGGTTCTATATCTTGTCTTTTTTGATTCTTGTTCTCGGCGTAACGATCAATCTCCTGCATTACATCGGATGCAGATTCGGAATGGATGATTACGGTTTCAAACTCCATCGCGGCATCATAAGCAGAGACGAAGTTTCAATTCCTTACAGGCAAATCCAAGATGTGAATGTTGACCAGAGCATTTTTGGGCGGATTATCGGCGTCGGGAAACTCATCATATTGACCGCCGCAAACAACGAGAAAGAAAAGCACGGCGAAGAATCGGAGGTTGTGCTCGGCACCATTGACATATCAATCGCAAAATCCCTCCAAAAACAGCTTATTGAAAAAAGCTCAATTCAGCTGGTCAAAGAAGCGAAATAAATTTGGAATTATTGAATATGAAAAACATTGTGACATTCGGCGGCGCAAGCGGACATATGCAAGTGCTTCTTGCTCTTAAAGATATTTCGGATATAAAAATAACTGCGATCTGCCCGAGTACAGATTCGGGCGGTTCAACCGGCATAATGAAAAATGTTTATGGCGGAAGCGGTTATCTCGGAGATCTGACCAAATGCATCGTCGCCCTTTCCAACAACAAAATCCTTTCAAAGGCCCTGATGTACCGCTATATTGGCGGGCCGATAGAAGGGCATACCGTAAAAAATCTGTTGTTTTTCGCGCTTGAAAAGACAGGAAATTTAAAATCGGCGCTCTCGGAAATGGCGGAAATTTGCAAAATCGGCGTACACCGAGTATTGCCGGTTACCGACAAAAAAACCGAGCTTAGGGCGCGGCTTGAAATCGGCAATGAAATTTCAGGAGAAACGAATATAGATAATATCGCCAAAAATCCTCTTTGGAATCCGAATGTCCATTCCATAAAAAATGTCTGCCTAACACCTAGTGTCAAAGCTTCAAAAAATGTCCTCTCCGAAATAGAAAAGGCGGAATACATAATCATTTCGCCAGGCGACTTGTATTCAAGCATCATTCCGACGCTTCTGCCCGAGGGCATCACAGAATCAATCAAAAAGAGCGGAGCAAAAATTATCCTGTTTTTGAATATCATGACCAAACAAGGCGAAACGGACAATTACACTGCTTCGGATTTTATAAATAAAATTGAAAAATATCTGGATAAAAAAGTGGATCATATAATTTGCAATAATTATAAGATTCCCAAAAAAGTCCTTTTGAATTATTCTTTGGAAAGCAAGGTGGAATTGAGCAAATTCGTCAAAAAATCCGACAAAAGAGTATCATTCGCGCCGCTTGCGATGGTGAACAAAGCCGGCGCCCTCATCAGCAATCCGAAAGTCATAAAAAAGTGCGTGATAAAGATTATGAAATAAAAAATCCCCGATGTTTTATTTCGGAGATTTTTTAATAATCATATTTTTAGTTCGCGCTCTGCACCGTCACTGCATTTGTCGGATAATTCACAATATGAGATCCATCCAGAGCTCCTTCTGATGATCCTCCGTTCACATCAGTCCATTTGAATAAATATGAACTATTTAATCCTGTTTGAACCGACTGGGCCATACCTGTAAAACCGGATACTTTTGCAAAAATTTTAAATGTTTGCGAAGAGCCGGCTAAAATTCTGTAGCCGCCTGTAAATGTCAGATTGACTTTGCCAGTGCCGTTTGCAGGAACAGAAAGCGTGCCGTTCACAATTGCTAATGTATTGCCGCTTTGATCTTTTACAACAACCGATTGGCTTGGAATTGAAAGACCAAGACCAAGGAAAGAACCTGGACCGCTTGTCGTCACCATAATCGGCAATTGGTCAACACTAATATCTCCCGATGAATTGGCTGAAACAGTGACATCTATGAGTTCCGGCTGAGCACTCAATAAATTGGACGGAGATGAAACCGTTATCGTCGGTTTTGAAGCGACAAGAAACATCGGCTCTGATGAAATAATCGTGCTGACTGTATTTGCAGGAGATTTAACCGTATCTAATTCAAGACCGCTTGAAAGTCCGTCTATTGAAAGACCGCCAGTCCCGACTTTATTATATGTAACCGATACCGGAATATTAACACCGGCAAGTCCTGAAGGAACAAGAATATTCAAACCTGTAAGAATTGCTTTTCCTGCAACTACGGGAGTTGTGACTCCGCCGGCAGTGACTGAAACGATTACGCCATTATCTTCCGTTTGAAAATCCATTTCCGTAACAACTGAGCTGCCGACAGAATTTGCCACATTATAAATTGCTATCGGCGAAGTTGACCCTCCTATCACATACTGCGGTACCGGAGAACCGCTTACCAGATTGCTGCTTACGCTTATCGGACCGACTGAAATTACTGAAGAGACGACAAAAATTGTTTGGCCAGATGCACCATTTCCAGATATTGTTGCACCTGCAGCTGTAACCGTAAGAGTTGTTGTAATCGTGCTTGTGCCGTTTGTTGTTATTGCGCCAACATCCGCAAAAATATCAACTTCCAAACTTGCATTTGCGACTATGACATTATTCACAGAAAAATTGTTTGATGTGCTTGGATTAACAGGATTATTTACCAGTGAAATTCTTAAATTTGCCAAACTTGTCAGAGGAATCGTACCGCCAATACCAACCGTGATATTGCTTAATTGAATATTTGTAGTAGCCGAATGATTTTGCAAAATAAATGAACCAATCTTTTGATATGATGTGTTCGCAATAATAGTTTGATCTGTAAAATTACCGTTCTTTGCAATTAATAATGGACTGGCTGAAACTGGTGTGGAAGTTGGAGTTTGAGTTACTGGTGTAATAGTAAATGGCAATGTGTTGCTCGTTCCTGTTGGTGTAGAAATACTGAGGTTATAGGCGCTTGCACCGCTGAAAAGTCTTACGTCTGCAACAAACTGAACTTCAGTATTACTGTTGAATGTTGGAGTTATACCGTCTGTTCCACCACAGCCAGAATTGTCGGCGCAAGACAAGTTTACTTTGTTTGCACCGCTTAAATTTGTTCCATAAATTGTAAGAGTAGGACTTGTTGTTAAATTATCAGATATTGAATTTGGAGACACTGAAGTGATTGTCGGAGCTGAAGTTGGAGTTGTTACGGTTGTCGTAGTATTTGCTGAAACATTCACAGAACTTATTTTTACGCTTGAATTGTAAGAATAGAATCCGATATTTCCAGCCGACATAAAATCATTGTCACTTGCTTGCGCAGTCCATACGAAAGGTTCATTTGTTCCATCCTGCCAAATTTTTCCGGAAATAGTGTTGCCGGAAACCTGTAATTTCAGGTCGTACCAGACATTGTCCTGAAGATTTACTGAATTGCCTCCGTTAAGATTTTGCGGATTCTGATCGCCACCATGGAACTTTGAAATCATAGTGCCGCTTGTACCTCCCCATGATGTGGAGAAGCAGTAGCCGTTTCCTTGAGAATCCATTCTTGCGCAGATGCCGGCTTCATTTTGGCCAGCAAGAAATTGAACTCTCGCTGTCACGGCATAATCGGATCCTAAATTTCCAAAACCAGAATTTTCTATTTTATAATGCAAAGCGCCAAGTTGGTCTTGAGATAAAATACTGTTTGAATTCTGCCAATCGCCGTATCCGCTCAAGCTGTTCCATGAGACATAAATCGGGCTCCAGCCGTTTAAGTTTGAAGCTACAAATGTGTTTGTATTCGTAGTTGGTGTCGTTATTGGATTATTTATTATTGGAGTTGTGGTTATCGATTTACCCGTAAGATCTGCTTCTACTTCTGCGATTGTTGATGCGCTGGCTCCAAACGCTTGAAGTAAACCGATAATTGCGTTCACTTGCGCTTGTGTTAGCGCAGCTGCTTGCGCGACATTTCCCCCAAACAATGAGAGAACTATTGCGCCTGTTAAAATAAAACCTATATATTTTTTCATAATGTTATTATACTTGCCATAAAGGCAAGAAAATTAAACTTAGTAAAGTTTGCAACTTACCTGTATTTTACCCCCCCTCGATGATAAAGTCAACAATAAAACCCCGAGGTAAAACCTCAGGGTTTTATTTCAGAAAGCTCGCTTGTTAATCTATCTTTCCGTTATAGATACCGTTCAAAAGATTGAATGTTTTTGTGCCAAATGCGCTTTCGCCGGAAATTCCGTATTTTTTCTGAAATGCCAATATAGCCGATTTTGTGCACGTGCCGATAGTTCCGCTGTGCGGGCAGTCATTCCTGCTCATGCCTTTCGGCGGATAATCGCCGTCCATTATCAATGACGTTTGCAAGGCATAAATATCTTCCGGGTTGGAATTCACGCTTGTGACTTGCGTGTTCCAAGCGTAGACATTTTCGTTTGGATAATATGAGGATGTTGCGGTTATGCCGTCATTATGATTGTAAAAATCCTGCAAACCCAAATATGTTTGGTATGCAAGATCTTTGAAAGCGATGCTGCGCACTTCTGGATTTACAAATTGCGGTTCGTAAATATAATCGTATTCAATAAGTATGCTCGCCGCTTTTGACGTATTGTTTGCTCCGAGCGCAATGAGCTCCGGATCTTCTATCAAGCCGCTTGATTCAACGGGAAGATTGTCTATCGGATTATAGAGAGAAAGGCGCTTGAATATCGCATCGGCGATTGCTTTTGAAGAACCGCTGTTTGCATATTCCGATGCCGGCACATACATGACCATGCCGGAATATTTTCCGGCGGTGGTTTTCGGAGAATTGGGATAATTATTCAGATGAAGATGAAGCATCAGGTCTATATTGTTCTCGTTTGACCATTTTGTAATGCCGTAAAGGCGCATGGCAACATCGATATCTGTATTATTGTGGATTTCAGGGTCAACTTCATTGGAAGCGATATTGAACGCCATAGTTTTCTTGGCCGCCTGCTCCCAAGCGACAATCTGATTCCATTCATTTTGAAAATAATCCGTAAAAGTCGGATTCCACGCTTGCGTGCCGCGGGTTATGAATGCTTGATAATTTTTATTTGTATCCAAAAATTGCTCCAAATCCTGGCTTATTGGAACCATAAGATCACGTTCGTAGAGATTTTCAAAGTTTGTTCCGCCATCATTTGGTTCATGGCCCGGTACGATAAGAATGCGGATTTTTTTCTGATTATCGCCGGCGGAAGAGGTCGCAGAAACAGCAGCAATTGTTTTTGGCGCGGCTTTTACCGTAAATTGGAAAGAGTAGTGATCTGCAACATACCAAATACTGCCTACAATAATTGCCGATAAAAATATTTTTAAAATCAGTTTTCTTTTCATATCAAAATACCAGTATATCAGATTTGGATTATTTATAATATTTTTATTTTTTGCGCGACCGATGGGATTTGAACCCACGACCTCTCCCGTGACAGGGGAGCGCTCTAACCAGCTGAGCTACGATCGCATTGTGCAAAAGAATAACAGAAAACCTTTATTTCTACAATCTTTTTCACTGTGTCGGCGGGTGGAATCGAACCACCGACCTTAGCTTTATGAGTGCTATGCTCTAGCCAACTGAGCTACGCCGACATTAATTTAGAAAGGAATGATAGCATTTTTTTGAATAAAGACAAATCTGCCACGAGATAAAATAAAAATCACTTGTTAATGCAAGTGATTTTTATTTTATCTCGTGGTTGCGGAGGTCGGAATCGAACCGACAATCTTCAGGTTATGAGCCTGACGAGCTACCGTTGCTCTACCCCGCTGCTGCGTATATTACAACAAAAAATAGAAAAAACAAACTCAAATAATTTCAAATTCTTCAAAAACTTTCTGGTACAAACCTATTACCCTTTGGGCTTCTCTTCGGTTGATCAGAAAATCCGAACCTTCATGAGCGATTGCATTCCTTATTTTGTGCGCCTCCCATGCTTTTTCAATATTCTTGAAATCGCTTTCATCCACTGCTTTTAATTTTTCTCCCGTATCTTTGCCGGGCAGATTCAATGAATCCAAAAGTTCCGCGAGGATTATATCCGCTTCGATTATCGCAAGCTTCCATTTGCTTTCGTCGTCCGAATTGATATGGTCTTGAACCAATTTCCATTTCGGATTTTCTATATTTTCTCCGCCTGATGCGCTTTCCTTCTCGCCACCAGCCAGAATTTTTGCCATAACTTTATTGCGTATCGCATTGTATCGCACCGCATAAATTACAACGATAATAATCATCGCTATTGAAAATAAAAAAGCAAAAACTGCGTATTTTGCGAAAAAATTTATCAGATAAAACAATGAGTCGGTCGTAAAGGACGCAGTGGAACTGCTGATTTTTGCAGCTACCGTTGAAGAGCCTGCATTTGAAGGCACGCCAAAAATAAGATTGAGCAGAATCTGGATAATCGCAATAAAATTGGAGGAAGTGGCCATATTAATATATTATATCATTATTTTTCTCCCTGGCCGGGCAGGCCTAAAAAACTCTTGCCGACAGAAAACAGCATGTCTTCCCTGCTGTGGTCCGCAATAAACTGGATTCCTATCGGCAAGTTTTTCCCGCCTGCCTGTCCGGTAGGCAGGTTTATGTTTTTAAAGCCGGACGGCACTGATATTGCCGGCACTCCGGCGAGATTTACCGGCACTGTAAAAATATCTTCAAGATACATTGAGAGCGGATCGCTGGTTTTCTCTCCAATTTTAAATGCAACATTCGGCGCCGTCGGAATGGCAATAATATCCGCGTCTTTGAAAGCTTTTTTGAAATCTTCTTTGATTATTTCGCGCACTATATTTGCTTTATTGTAGTAAGCGTCATAATAGCCGGACGAAAGGACAAATGTGCCGAGAATAATCCTTCTTTTTACTTCGTCGCCAAAGCCAGCCTGCCTTGAAAGAAAATAATCTTCAATGCCGTCTTTGCCGGAAACTCTTTTTCCGTATCGCATTCCGTCGAAGCGCGCCATATTCGAGGAAACTTCCGCCGGCATTAAACAATAATAAACGGCGAGAGAATACTTCAGATTGGGTAATTTTATATCAATAATTTTATGGCCTTGCGATTTCAATTTTTCCAGTGATTCTTCGAAATTCTTGGCTACATCTTTGTCGATTCCGCCGATATTGAGGAAATCTTTCGGCACGCCTATCTTGAATTTTTTATCAGTTGTAATTTTTTCTTCTTTTTTGTCCGGCAAAGATGTACTGTCCATGATATTTGATCCTTTTATCGCATTGAAAATAATTTCCGCGTCTTCCACCGTTTTCCCAAATGAACCGATCTGATCCAGCGATGAGCCCATTGCCATGAGGCCGTATCTTGAAACCCTGCCATAAGTCGGTTTTAATCCCACAACTCCGCAAAAACTTGCCGGTTGGCGGATTGAACCGCCAGTGTCCGAACCGATAGCGGCAAGCGCTTCATTTGAAGCGATCGCGGCCGCCGAACCGCCTGAAGACCCACCGGGAACTCTTTCTGGATCATGCGGATTTTTCGTCGGACCGTAAGCGGAATTTTCCGTAGAGCTTCCCATGGCAAATTCGTCCATATTTGTTCTTCCTAAAAATATAACCCCCTCTTTCTTTAGTTTTTCTATGACCGTAGCGTCGTAAGTCGCCTTATATCCTTCCAAAATTTTTGATGCCGAGCTCGCTATTCTTCCTTTTATCAGAATATTATCTTTCACTGCGATTGGAATTCCGGTTAGTACAGTGGCTTTCCCATTTTTTATAATTTCATCTGCTTTTTTTGCCTGCTCTAGTACATCATCATAAATTTCCAAATATGCGTGTATATCGCCGTCGGTTTTTTTAATCCGTTCAAGATAAGCTTTTGCCAAATCAACAGCCGAATACTCCCTTTTTACCAATGATTCATGCGCCGCTTTAATTGTCAGATTTTTCAAGTCAATCATAATATCTTTTTTACTTTCAGGTAATTTTTGTCTTTATCGGGAAATTCAGCGACAATCGCTTCCGTATTTGCTCCGCTTTCGTTTTCGCCTGCATCTTCTCTTGTTATATTTCTATGCTCGCCCGCTTTTCTTTTTTCATCAACGCTTGAAACGACTTCTTTTATCTGGGCCACATAATCCAAAATCGGATCCACTTCCTTGAGCAGTTTTTTCTTTTCCTTTTGCGTTAGTTCAATTCTGGCCAGTTTGGCAAATTTTTCAATGTCTTTGATCTCCAACATACTAAAAAATATAGCATTTTTCGAGCCAAAAGAAAATAAGTATAAAAAGGGCTGGCGCAAAAACTTGCGCGCAGCCCTTTGAAATTGGAAGTTTGGAGAAAAATCATATTCTTTTTAACTCCCATTGATTTCCGCATCGAGTGCATTTAAAATTCGCATCCATAAGACCGGCTCTGCCACTGAGCTTGCTACTTTCCATTTTACCAGTGAGAGTTGAACACTTAGTGCAAAGATAATGATTGCGCTCAATAAGCGTATTCTTAAAATCTTGAATCTCAAGAACTTTCATTTTTTGGAAAGCCACTCGATGTTGATCCGATCCAGGCATTACTACCGCAACACTGCCACTCGGAATAAAATATGCTTTCCCACCGCGAATCTTGAGGAATCGAACCGTTCTTTTATTGAGAAGTTCACGGCCGATCATAACATTTAAATTTTGATACCTTATCCAATTCAGTATTCGTGTTCCTGGTTCCAAAAGAAGTTTAACGTTTGATCTTGTCATCTTTGCCACCACCCTTTCAATTTTCAAGTTCACTACAAAAACTAACTCTGATTATATTTATATACCTGTATAATTATTTGTCAATTTATTTTTCTCCACTAAACTGCAGAAAATTATGATCTGTTTTGTGAAAAAACTATTAAGATTGCACAAGATTAAATTCATTTACGGATGGAAATAAAAAGATATGGCTATGTGATATAATTGCAGGCATGGCTAATTTAAAATTGTACAATACTACTTATGGCCACGCCGGAGAAGTGCACTCAATGAAGCCGCAGTATGAAGTCCGCGGTAATGCCATTTACAGGACAGCGTATCATCCTGAAGGGCGCAGCGCTTTGCCAGATTTTAAAATAAAAGAAAATAATAATGTGTACGCGACAGCGTATCATTCGGCAGGAGCGCAAGCCGTGCCATGGTTTCAGATCAGAGGAAATAATATCCATACGACAGTCCACAATCCAGCCGGACATCAGCCGCTTCCGGTTTTCAAAATGAAATAATTAAGCGATAAGTTTCAAAAATTCTTTTTCATCAAGAATTTTCACACCGAGCTCTTTTGCTTTATCATATTTTGAGCCGGGATTTTCTCCTGCGACCACGTAATCGGTTTTTGAGGAGACGGATTCCGAAATATCGCCGCCAAGCGCGCGAATTTTATCTTTTGCCTCGTCGCGCGGCATTGAAAGCGTGCCTGTTATGACAAAGGATTTGCCCTCTAATTTCCCTTTATTTACCGGTTTTTTTGATCCAATGATATTCACCTGCTTCAGCAATTTGTCCGTCAGTTTCCTGTTCTCGGCATCCTTAAACCACTCAAATACTGACTTGCCGACAACATCGCCGACGCCGTTTATTATTTCAAGCTCTTCTATTTTCGCATTCCTGATTTTCTCCAAATTGCCGAAATGATTCGCCAGGTCTATAGCCGTTTCTTCCCCGACTTGCGGAATGGAAAGTGAGACGATGAATCTTGAGAGTGGAACATCTCGGGATTTTTCTATGGATGAGAAAAGATTATCAGCGGATTTTTCGGCAAATCTCGGCAAATTCAGCACATCTCCGCGCTTGAGCGTAAAAATATCGTAAAAATTCGCAATCAGATTGTTGTCCAGAAGTGCATCTATGATTTTCGGCCCGCATCCGTCTATGTTAAAAGCTTTCTTGGAAACAAAATGATAAAATTTCCTTTTTTGCACTTCATATGAATTTTTGTTGACGCATCTCCAAGCCGCCTGCCCCGGAATTCTTTCAATTTTTCCGTCGCCTCCGCATGCCGCGATTTTTTTCGGAAAGACAAACGGTTTTTCTTTTCCGCTTCGCATATCTTTCAGCACTTCCACTATATCCGGAATGACATCGCCAGCTTTTTGCAATACTACGGTGTCGCCGATCCTAATATCAAGCCGTTTTATTTCATCTTCATTGTGAAGTGTGGCTCGAGAGACGGTGGAACCGGCGACAAGCACCGGCCTCAAATGAGCCACCGGGGTAATGACGCCTGTCCTGCCGATTTGAAATGCAATATCCTCCACAACTGTGGTCACTTGCACGGCCGGAAATTTATATGCGATTCCCCATCGCGGAGTTTTACCGGTATAACCGAGCGCCAGCTGAATTTTTCTGGAATTTATTTTTACAACGACTCCATCAAGCCCGTAATCAAGCGAATCCCTCAGTTTCTGCCATTTTTTGTAATATTTTTCCACACCTTCCAAAGTATCAACGATTTCAAAATTCGGATTCGTCTTGAATTCCAAGCTTGCGATCAATTTTAATTCTTCGCCCTGCGTCTCGGGAAATTTTTCGCTTATTTTATCCAGATCATAGATAAACGAGCTTAATTTTCTTTTGGCGGTGATTTTCGGATCAAGCTGGCGGATGGAGCCGGCAGCGACATTCCTGGTATTCGCAAATGGCGTCTCCCCGTTTTTCTTGCGTTCTTTGTTCAGTTCATCAAGCCCTTTTTTGGAGAACCAGCATTCGCCGACAGCGATTACATCAACAGGCCTCGGCAAAATAAGCGGAATGCTCTTTATCGTTCTGAGGTTCTGGGTGACGTCTTCGCCGATTTGCCCGTCGCCTCGTGTCGCACCCCGCACAAATTTCCCATTCTTATACGTTAAAACTATTTTTAAACCGTCAATTTTCAGCTCACAGCAGTATTCCGGCTTTTCATTCTTCAAACTTGGTTTTTTTTCAATCATCCTTTTGACTTTTTCCTCCCACTTTTTCAATTCATCAAAATCAAAGCAGTCGTCAAAAGACCATTGCCTCACCTCGTGCTTTACTTTTTTGAATTCGGAAAGCGCTTCTCCGCCCACTCTTTGCGATGGAGATTCCGTCGTCCTCAATTGCGGATATTTTTCTTCTATGCCGACAAGCTCATGCATCAGCGAATCGTACGACTCGTCAGTGATTTCCGGCTTATCAAGAACATGATAAAGATACCTATTATGATTTATGGTTTTTGTCAGTTTCTCGTATCTGTCCAGAACATCGCGAGGTATGGAAGTTTTCATATTTTATAAAAAATTTACTACTGGCTGTTGTATGTTTCTGTAAGCCCTCTTTCAACCCTTCTTCCGATTATTCCGCTATTATGCCCGTAAGAAGTAATGATGGTTTGAATTATAGGATTGGTCCCGGGACTAAATTGCTTGCTTATAAAAATAGAAGCGTTTGGATCCGTAATGCCTCCAAAACTGAAAAATGTCGATGTGGAATAAGTATATGTCAGACCTGTTGGATCATACCCTAGGCCGTTTGGATTGCTTTTATTTTGCACCTGATTTAAAGTTGTTGTGTTGCCATTGCATGTAACCGAGTTTGGTTGCATAGAGCTTAATGTACACGGATTGGCTGAATCAATGCATGTCGGAAAAGCGCCGATTATGATATCGGAATAAAGCGCACATTCCTCGGCGCTGTCCGCCGCATAATACGCCGCTTGCGAATCCTTTTCCGAGGTGGCAATCTGCAGTTCTTTCAAGGAAATATTAAATATTGAAATGCCGAGGGCGATCAGCAAGCTTGAGGCGAGCACGGCAAAAAGCATGGCAAATCCAGACATTTCTTTTTTTACCTGGCCCTTGGCCGGGCAGGCAGTCAAGCATATTTTTTTATTTATGGATAATTTCATTGTTGAATATATGGCGAATAATTATAAATAAAACCGCTGAGAGTTACGCTTTGCGGACCTGAAGCTTCATTCCATTTGACTTCCACGTTTATTTTCGCTTCGTCCGGATTTATTGTGGTTGCAATATTTATATATCTGGAAAAAATTGAATTTTTTACAGAATATCCGTATGCCGGCGCGCCCAGAATAAAATCTGTGAAATTATTGCTCGCATCGCGCTCTATTTCCAAAGGATTTGCAGAATTGCTTGTATAAATGGCATTGGCAAGATTTTGTTGCGTTGTATCAATATTACAATGTGCTGAATTTGAAGGATCATTACAGCTTGCGCCTATCGTACAAATACAGCCGCTTAAATCGGAGAGCCAGCTGTTTTCAGCCGTTCCGTTCGCGGCATTAAGCGCAACGTTATCCCTTATATTTTTTACCGCTTCAATGCCGTCTTGGGCGAGAAACGACGCCGTCATTTCGTTCTTTGAAAGTTCCGCGTCCAGTAGCCCTTTTTGCGTAATAATCATCGGGCTTGCAATGGCAATCATAAGTATGGAAATAGCGATAAGCGCCTCAACAAGAGTAAATGCTTTTTTATATTTTTTATCTTTGTAATTTTTCACTTTCATCTTAGATTATTTATTATTCTTGCCTGTATCTTTGCGATGCTGTAGTCTGGATATCAAATTCCGTGCTTGTGCCGTTTTTCACCGGTATAAGACCTGTTGCGTCTATCAAAACTCTCGGCTGTTGCGTTGAACCGTTTCCATAAATCGTAAATGTCATATTTGTAATATTTACTGTGGATGTCGGAGCAGTCAAGCTTTGCCACGCATTGGGAATTGTACAATGATCGCCTTGGCATATTTCCAAAATATTCCCCACTCCGGATGACAGATATTGATTTGGAGCAAATCTGTAATAAACATTATTTGCGGAATCGCCGTTTGCATAAAAACTTATTTCATTGCCTTCATTGCCAGTGCAATTGCCACCAGTATTATTTTGACTAATCTGAGTGGTATTGTTGTAGCAAGAATAATTTGTTCCTGACCGAATATTCCTTGCGATATCGTCAACCGTAAAAGTCACATTGTCTATAACCGTCTTTATGGCTTGCGCTTTGTCGTTTGCATTTATGATTGACAATAAAGCGCCTACGGCAACAACCATGAATACCGTAAAAATGGCCGAGGCAACAAGCATTTCCACGAGAGTAAATCCTTTTTTATAATTTTTATTGCTATTCATAATTTTCGTGTATTATTTATTGAACATATATTTGCCCGATACCGGTAATTATAATATTTTTTTTATTGCCGTTTGCGGAAGAAACGGTGATATCTGCTTTTGTGCACGGGCCAATTCTTGTTCCATTGGAATCATAATATATGCGAGCATCAGGATTTGGCCTTTGAAAAAGAATTGTTAGATTGCTTAATCCGCAATTTGAAACGGATGAACCGGGCGGTGTAGCGCAAATGCCGCTTATATAATTCCCGCTGTTTATCGTGTATTTTTGAATGCATTCCGTATCGTTTGCGGGGCAGCTTGTTACCGAACCCTCGCTTAGATTGCCATAAAACGTTCCGCTATTATCCGTATCCGCAAAAAAAACAAAATTTGTGGCGCTTCCTCCGCTGCCGATATTGAAATAAACGCCGAAAGGAGAAAATACATTTATCAATTGGGATTCATTGGAATTGACCCCGTAATATTGCGCCTGCCTTATGGCGAGCGAAATATCGTACGCAAGATTATTGAGAAGGATCGTATTATTGAAGCCGCTTTGGCTGAAAAGAACGACCGCGGTCAATATGACAAAAATCACAATCGTGACCATTAGCTCAATGAGCGTAAATCCGCGATTTTGTTTATTTTTTATCCTTTTTTTCAAAAAACCGGTCATTTTTATAAATTTTTTATTTAATAATATTCATTGACATAAAAAGATTCCAGCCGGTAAAAAATTCAAGAAAAAACGCAAAAATAATAAACGGCGCAAACGGTATCTCGCTCTTTATTGTAAGCCCTAAGCGGGATATATTCAACTTTTGCAATCCCAAAATAATCAAACTGGCAGCAGCGCCTATCCAAAATGCGAGCATTACGGCAAAAATTCCGCCCGACATTCCGAGAATCCAGCCGACGCCGAGAGCGAGCTTTGCGTCGCCAAAACCCATCCATTTTCCGCGAGATACCAGCCAGAAAAAAGCGAAAAAAGCGAAAAGCAAAAGGCCTGCCCAAAAATCAATGGGAGCGGCCGGCGAAAACAGCGCAAATTGATGCGAGGCCAATAAAAAAATAAAAGCTATAGCATCAAAAAAAATCACCATTCCATCGGGAATTATTTTATGCTTGATATCATAAACCGATATGGCGACAAGCGTTGAAACGATAAGGATATAAAAAGGAAGCATAATGGTTATGCCGAATATTAAAAATATCAGCAAGAAAAGAATCCCGGTAATAAATTCTGCAAGCGGATATTGATATGAGATTTTGCTTTTGCACGAGCTGCATTTTCCACGCAATATGATAAAACTGAAAATAGGAATCATTTCATGCCACGGCAAAGTTTTTCCGCACGAAAAGCATTTTGACCTGCCGGAAACGAAAGAAAGCCCGGTATTATACCGCAGAACAAGTACATTGATAAAACTGCCGAAAATAGTGCCAATTATGAAAAAAATAATTGCATTGATAAATGTCATTGCGGCATTACATCATAAATCAAAGAAGATTGGTTTGGAGTTTCTTGGGATGAATCCCCCCCATTACATAAATAAAAATTAGTTCCATTTGAATTATTTTCTGATAAATTTTGCGAAATAAATCCTTTTTTTGACGATAAATAAGCGCTTGAGCTTTCAAGCGTTATCCAAAGCTGATACGAAGTGCAAATGGAAGAGTTTTGAGTTTGTGTAAGCGGAAGATAATGATATACAGTATCTTGACCATTGGAAGGCGGGGTGGGATAAGAAGGAAGATATGCCGATATAAGGGAAGAAGTGCTTACCGGATATTGTCCATAATGATTGAAATACGCTTCCAAAGACAGCTCTATGGAACTGATATCGCCGATTCTTTTTTTGTCCCTGCTTTGGGACTGCGCCTTGCCGAAAGAAGAATAGATTATGGACGACAGTATCGCGATAATGGCAATAACGGCGAGAAGCTCTATTAAAGTGAATCCTTTTGATTTTTTAAAGACATTCATACAATAATTATAACGTTTTTTGGCTTAAAAACAAAACAAACCCCGAGGTGAGACCTCGGGGTTTGTTTTGTTTGGTATTTAATTAAGAAATTCTCTTAATTATTTACAACCATTACTAGCATTGAAACTATTGGATCCTGTTGACATCCCTGTACTATCAACACACCAATAACCTGTTCCTGAACCGCCTTTCAATTGGGCGAACATTGCATATGTTGTACTGGATGATACACAGCTTACTGTAGTCCCTGCATTTGAGATAACATTTGCAACAATAGCCTTTACTTGAGCATCAGTCCACATACCTGTCGTGGAATTACAGACATTACTGCCTGCGACAACATCATATGACTGATTTCCATTGCCATCATAATACAAGGCTGCTTGCGCTTTTAAGCTGTCCATTGCTCCTTTTACAGCCGCATCCGAACCTTTTCCTCGCGCTGTATTAAGCGATGCCAAAACGACCGACGAAAGAATACCGATGATGGCGATGACCACCAAAAGTTCAATTAATGTAAAACCTCTAATTTTTCTATTCATAATCTTAATTTTTATCGATAAAAATCAATTAATTTCTAATAAAGTCAGCTTGCCATACCTATGGTAGATCTACCAAAGGCAAGACTTATTTTGATTTTTTCATATTTGCTTGCTCAAGGCAAAAATAAAAAAATCAAAACATAAAATATATCGCGATATATTCAAGCTTACCTGATGATTATACACCCGAGAAACTAAAAATGGCAAAGAGGGGTGTTGATAACCAAAAATCAATTACATCCCCGCCGAAATGCTATATATAGGGACAAGAACGGAAGCCATGAGGAACGCGACGCCGACGCCGAGAAGCACGATCATTGCCGGCTCTATCAGAGAAATCAATCCGTCAATGGCATTAGTCACTTCCCTTCGATAAAAATCCGCGAGCGTCTTTAAAATATTGCCGAGCTGACCGGTTTCCTCGCCGATTTTTATCATCTGCACGAATATTCCCGGGATTTCCTCATATTTCGCCATTGCATCCGAAACCGAACTTCCCGCTTTTACGTCTTCAACTGTTTTTTCAAGCAGCTCTTTGAACACAAGATTATCAACGACCGTTGATGTGATTTCAAGGCCTTTGACCATCGGAATGCCCGAAATGATCATCGTGTTCATATTGTCCGCAATTCTTGACAGATAAAGCTTTGAATAAAGTTTTTTTACAAAAGGAGCGGTGATTTTCATTTCATCAAGCGATAATTTTCCCGCATCGCTCATGAAATATCTGAAGAGGAAAAAACCTCCGACGATAAGCGCAATCAGAATAAATAATCCGTAGCTTACAAGAAAATCGGAGAAACCGAGAACGGCTCTGGTATAAACCGGGAGTGTCTGGCCGGAAGTGGTAAGAATGTCGCTGATTTTCGGAATGACATAGACAAGCATCAGCACCATAACGGCAATAAAAGTAAAAATAACAAAAGCGGGATAGATAAGGGCGGTCTTTACTTTTGAATTGACTTCGTATGTCCTGTCCAAATGGTCCGCAAGATACATGAATGTCTGGTCAAGTTTTCCCGATTCCTCGCCCGCCTTCACCATGCTCACGTAAAATTGCGTAAAAATTTTCGGATGTTTTGACAAAGCGGCGGAAATTGAGCTTCCCGCCTGAAGATCGTCAACGACCTCGCTTAATTTTCTCCTCAAAAGAGAATTTTCCGATTGGCTCGCCAAAAGCTGGAAAACCCTGAGAGCGGAAACCTGCGCTTCAAAAAGCGTGGCCATCTGCCTTGAAAGAATGACTACATCCTTGTTTGACACGCGCTCAAACAGGGAAACATTTTTACCGAGAAAAGATCCTTTTTCTTCTTCAGGCCTTATTGTAACAATCGAAAGGCCTCTTTTCTGCAGAGCGCTGATCGCCACGTCAATATTGATGGCATCTATTGTGCCTTCGCTCTGACTGCCTTTTTGGTCTAATGTTTTATATCTGAAAATCATTGAAATTAAAATAAAACTAAATCATCTTCTGGAGGATTTTCGCGTCGGTTGAATATATATAAGCATTTTCAACAGTGATTTCTCCGCGGGACACAAGCTCCGCCAGGCATCGGTTCATATCCACCATTCCTTCCTGCGAACTTGTTTCTATCACCGAGCTGATTTCATGGATCCTGTTTTCGCGGATAAGATTTGCCACGGCATTATTATTTATAAGGATCTCGTATGCCGGAATAAGCCCTCCGGAAATTCTCGGAATCAATCTTTGCGAAAGGATGCCGGTCAAGCTTCCGGCAAGCTGGATCCGTATTTCGTCCTGCTGTTCCGCCGGAAAAGAATCTATGATTCTTGAGATTGTCTGCGCGGCGCTGTTGGTATGGAGCGTGGAAAAAACCAAGTGGCCGGTCTCGGCTGCGGTCACCGCAATGGCAATCGTTTCCGCTCCGCGCATTTCTCCGATAAGCGCGACATCAACATCCTCTCTGAACATGCTCTGAAGCGCCGTGGCAAAATCAAATGTGTCTATGCGAACTTCTCTCTGGTCTATTATTGATTTTTTCGGCTCATAAACATATTCAATCGGATCCTCAATGGTAATGATGTGCTCCGCCCTGCTTTCATTAATGGATTCTATCATCGCGGCAAGAGTCGTCGTTTTCCCATGCCCGACAGGGCCGACAACAAGGAAAAATCCCTGTGGCTTGTCTGCAAAATTTTTCAAAACTTCCGGCAGATTGAGCTCGGCAATGCTTCGGATTTTTTTCGGAATAAGGCGCAGCGCAATCGAGACCATTCCCTGCTGAAAATAAGCGTTGCCTCTGAACCTCTCGCCGTTTTCTATGGCATATGAAAAATCAAGCTCCTTTGTCTTCAAAAAAATATCCTTGTTTTCTTTTGTGACAAGCTCGGAAAGAATGCCCATTATCATTTCCTTGCCGATTACATCGCGTTTGATAAGCGGAAGCAGAAGCCCCGAGACACGGATTGTCGGTTTTTTCCCCTCGGAAAGATGAAGGTCGGATGCTCCCTCGTGAAAAACGATGTCCACCAATTCATTAAGTTGTGTTTTATAGTCAGCCATATCTTTATTATTATATATTTTAACTTATTTTTATGTTTTTAGCAGCCATTACAGCTGGTTGACTTCCTCAAACGGTATGATTTTCTGCATGGCTTTTATAAGAGCGTCTTCTTTCATCGTGATAAGGCCGTTTTTTCTAGCGATTTTGAAAACTTCCGATTCGGATGGATTTTTCAAAACGGCCTGTTCTATTTCACCACTCATCTTGAACATTTCAAATACCGCGATCCTGCCTTTTGTGCCGTTCGGGCATTGCGGAGTGGATTCTTTTTCCAGCAATTCATAATCGGTCGGAATTTCTTTCCTGAATTCGGGAGGCAGGTCGGCAAACTGCTTGTCTATCATTGTCTTGATGCTTCCTGTCGCGGGTATCGGCTTTCCGGTGCCGGCGCAGAGTTCATTCACCAATCGCTGTCCCATAGCCAGGATAAGCGTCGGAGCAATCAGATACGGATCAACTTCCATATCTATCAATCTCGGAATAACGCCGCAAGCGGTATTGGTATGGATTGTGGAAAGCACCAAATGTCCGGTAAGCGCCGCCTGAATGGCAAGCCCCGCGGTTTCCTTGTCTCTGATTTCGCCAACCATGATGATATTCGGGTCCTGCCTCAAGGTCGTCCTCAAGCCGTTTGCAAAATCATATCCGATTTCCGGAAAAACCTGCGACTGGCTTACGCCGTCAATATTGTATTCAATAGGGTCTTCCAAACTCAGGACATTTTTGTGGTCTTTATCCATTTCATTCATCATTGAATAAAGCGTCGTTGTTTTTCCGCTTCCGGTCGGACCGGAAATAAGTATGAGGCCGTAAGGCCGACTCATCGCTTCACGGACCATGGCCAGATTTCTCGGAGATAATTTCATCTGATCGAGCGGTTTGACCCCTTTTTCCTGGTCAAGGATCCTCATCACGACTTTTTCGCCGTATTGCGTGGGAAAAGTAGAAACCCTGAAATCTATTTTTCTTCCTTCAATGCTTGCCGAAAAACGCCCGTCCTGCGGTTTCCTTTTTTCATCAAGCCGCATATTCGCAAGGATTTTTATTCTGGCCACAACCTGCTGATGCACTTCAACAGGCAAGACAAGGCTTGTGTTCAGCACGCCATCCACTCTGAATCTCACGCGCACTTTGTCGCTCATGTGCTCTATGTGAATATCGGAAGCGTTGCCTTCGGTAGCATAGCGCAAGATCGTCGCCACGATTTTCGTCACTGGCGCATCTTCTATGATTTTCGTCCCGATTTCTTCCGCCGATTTCTCGCCTTTGATGATTTTGACATCGCTCACATCCGTCGAAAGCTCAGTTTCAAGGTCGGTCAGCGCTTTTTTCACTTCGCCCGAAAGCCCTTTGTAATTTTCAATGACTTTCTTGAAATCTTTTTCCGAAATGATGAATATTTTGTACGGCAGATTCAATTTGCCCACAGTAAAGCTTATTGCGTCCCTCGCCTCTATGTTTTCCGGGTCAAGAACTCCGATTTCAAGCGTTCCGTCCCGCAAAGCAAGCGGCACAAAACCATAATGCGTCGCAGCATCTTCGGAAACATATTTCAAAACGGAAAAAGGCACTTCTTTGCCTTCCAGATTTTTTGTCGGAAGATTATAATATTCGCCTTTTGCGCCAAGAATGGTATCGGCGGGAATTCCACGCTCTTCCAAAACTTCTTCTGTGGATTTTCCTTCCGTTACCGCCTGTTTTTCCAACTTTCCCGTATCGCCTTTATTGATTATTTTTTTGTCCGCTAATAGTTCAAGGATATTCATAGGCGCCTTGTTATTTTTTGATGTTTAATCTGATTGTTGAAGTGGATGGAGCGGGATTGCTGTTGCTTCCGACCGGAGCAAAAGGGTTATTTCTTCCTGCCGGAGGCATATTGAACAGGACCGTATTGTCTTTCAGATTCAGGAATGCCGGTTCGGAGAAAACCGAATCGTTAAGCTGCCCGTTTTGCTGGACCCGGTTCATCTGCTGAAGCAGGGAATAAATATATTGCGCATCTGCGGATTCGGAAGTGCTTTGGCTTGCCGAGAGAGATGCGCTGCCGGCGCCTGTCCCCTTATTTCCCATATACCAGAAAGCAACCATGAGTACGAGTGCGACTATTATTAAAATGATGATATTTTTTTTCATATAATTATGGGATTATTGCAGCCAATACGTATTCAATGTGACGTTAAAATCATAAAAGCCCGTATCATTCGAGCTGAAGGTTATATTCGTGATGTCTACCAATCTCAGATTGCTTTCCAAATCCGATAGGAAATTCAGGAAATTTGCGTATGAAGAATTGACCGCAAAGCTCAGGGAAAGCGTCCCGTATTGGCTCGCTGTTTGGCCGGACGCGCCGGTATTGTTGTTTTGAATATTGCCGAGAACTATATTCTTGGCCACCAGATTCCTTCCCTGCGCAATCTGGCTTATCTCAATAATCAATCTTATGTTGTCAATATTTGAAGGAAGCATTTTTTCAAGGCGCGCCTGCTCGTCAGTGCTGATTGTATTTTTTTTATTGACCAAATTGTCTTTTTCGGCGACTATTGAAACCGCGCTTTTCGCCACATCCTGATATTTTGCAAGTTCGTCCTGAAGGGCGGAAACGCTGTAAGTGGAATAATCCTGCGCATTGGCCGGCGCAGCGCTTCCTTTGTAATTCGGATCAACATAGCCGAAAAATACTCCGAGTGATGCAAGTATTAAAAATATTGGTACGATAAGATTCATAATTGATTTATATTATTGCGCCGCCTGCGAAGCATTGTTGCTTGCGGCATTTACGCCGCCATTCGCCATATTCGCATAAGACAAAAATTGCGGATTGATATTCGCCGAAAATGTGAACGAAACGCTTCCGTCCGCGTTCAAGCCGAAGTTTGATATTTTCGGCCCGCTGATGATATTTTTCCAATCAGGCATATCAAACTCGTCCGCCTGGGAAGCGACTGATTCCCAATCATGCGCGACGCCCGAGAGCGTTATTCCGACAACCGTATTTCCGTTGCTGTCCTTGCTTGCCGATGAAAAAGTGAAACTGTTGAACCTGACATTCTGAAGCGTCACTTGTTGAAGAAATGCAAAAATCGGCGAGACGGCGACATGGCTGTCCAAAAGCTGTTTGCCGATATTGATTCTGTTATTCAGGTCTATGATGCTTTCCACGGTATTTGAATCGGAGATAAGGCCGCTTTTATTCGTAGCGATGGTATTTTGTTGGCTTGCGATCTGCTGTATCAGATAATTTTTTTCCAAAAAGACATACGCTGAAAGTCCAAGTGAGACCAAAAAAATGATGATTGAGATAAGCAGAAAGAAACTAATGCTTGATTTAGTTTTTCTTGCCTGCATGATGGGCGCTTTCGGTATAAAAGATGTTTGGAATTTTGGATCCATTTCTATTTATTATTATAACCCAAAAAATCAAAAAACAATACAACAATACCATTAAAAACTGTGGACTATATCCTATATTTCCTGCAATTTTCTTATGGCTAGGCCGATGGCCACGGTAAATTCCGGCCCCGCCGTTTTAAGCACTTCTTCAAGAAAAGCGGGATATTCAACCTTTGAAAACGGATCTGAAATTTCCACCGGCGTTTCAAAAGAGCTCTGCGCCTTTTCTTTGATGCCTTTAAGAAGCGCTCCGCCTCCCGTCAAGATTATTTTGCTGATTTTCTTGTTGTATTTTTTGTAATAGCCAAGTATGAAGCGCCCCGTTTCGGCAAATATATAATCCACGGTCACTGAAGAAACTTCCGATATGCCAGTATTGATTTTATTGTCGGTAATTCCCTGCGTCCTTTTCATTTTTTCCGCCTCGTCAAAAGGGATATTCATTGAGCTTGAAATGGCAAGTGTGATATCCTGCGAGCCGCGATTGATGATGTGCGACGCTTTGAGAATCCCTTTTTCCACGATGAATACTTTTGTGGCGCTCGCGCCGAAATCCATTATCATCTGCGGAGCAAGCGATGGGTCAAGCGCAGCCCTTATGGTGCTGAAAATCTCCACTTCTGAAAAAGTAGTGTTGAGTCCGGCAAGTTTTTGGATATCCTTGTTTTTATTGAGCACGTCGTTATGAATGACGACAAGCAGGACTTCCGTTCCGCCCTCTTCCGCGATTTTCTCGCCGTTCTGGAATTCGGAGATGGTGCTCTCGTCTTTCGGTATGGCCCACCAGTCAAGCGTCACTTCGGAGATCGGCACAGGAATATATTTTCTTGCTTCAAGCGGAACCATCTCGGCAAGATTTTTTTCCTCTTTTGTCGGTATTTTTATGAAAATCACAAAGCTTGCGCCGATGGTAATGGACATTCCGCTGTCCACCGTCGTCGTGTTGGATTCTTTCAAAAGATCTTTTATCGCCTCGGCGATTTTGGCTGCGGGAAGCACGGCAGCTCTGCCAAGCTCGGTGCCGGCATAAGGGCCGATGGCCAATTCGCCGTAAGTTTCAAGTATGGCTTTCCCGTTTTTCTTTTTGAGCTGGACAACTTTGATGGAGGACGAACCGATATCAATGCCAAGCACACTCATGCTTTTTTTCGGCCCAGAGAATGAATCCAACAAATTTGAGAAAAAATTAGGCATTGCTGTTATTTGCTGTTATTATAACACAATGAATAGCCCATTCAACGGTAAAAACCTTAAAAATGAAGCAGATTAAAGATTTTTTTGAGCTCCTGTTCGGCTTCATTCTGCCGAAAGATGCGGATGTCTTGGAAATAGAAGAGATGTCTCTTGAAAATCTCATGGAAAAGATACCGCAATCAGGCGAGCTTGAGGAAAGCAGGTTTAAAGCGCTGTTCCAATACAAAAACAATATTGCCCATAAGGCGGTCTGGGAAATAAAATACCGGGCAAACAAAAAAATCACCGAAAAATTCTCAAAACTCCTTTATGAGTTCATTCTTGAAAATATTTCCGACGAAACGATTTTTTCAAATTTTAAAAATCCGCTTCTTTTGCCGATACCGGCAAGCAAATCCACTCTGCGCGAAAGAGGATTCAACCAATGCACGCTTATTGCGGAAGAAATAGAAAAAATTGACGGGGAGCCTGCCTGCCGGTCAGGCAGGAAAAATTTTGAAATCAATTTTGACGCGCTCTCAAAAATAAAAGAAACTCCGCACCAGTCAAAATCTAAAAATCGCGCGGAAAGATTGAAGAATCTTCAAGATAGCTTCAAAGCCGACAGTGAAAAAGTAAAAGGCAGAAATATAATTGTGATAGATGATGTCATTACCACCGGCACCACAATGAAAGAGGCCTCAAAAACCCTGCGCAAAGCCGGAGCGAAAAAAGTTTTAGGATTTGCAATCGCGCATTAATAAAAAAGCCGCACCCATATCAGGCGCGGCTTGAGGCAAAACAAAATTATTTACTTCTCTTCTTTTTTTGATAATCTTCCAACCATTTGGTAACATTTTGTGATGCTTGATCTTTTAAAGTGTTATCGTCTGCATTACCGGGCATATCGAGTTTGCCGAAATGAATATATGTTTTCATATAGGCTAAAGAGACGATTTCGTTTTCTGCAGAATTTTTTCCGATTTCTAAAATTAATTGCCGAACGGTTTTCCTCATTAATTTTTCAAAATTGCCTCCGGCAGACTGGCGGCAGAATTCAAGGCAGGAAGAAATCGTTTTGTATAATTTTTCCCTTTGTTTCCTTTTCTCCGCTTTCTTCTTTTTATCAAACCCTTTTAAGAGCCTGATCTTTTTGTTCCGGTTTTTGCCGATATCCTTCATTTTGGAAAGGCCGGCGATTATTACTGTTTTAACTTTTTTAACTATTCTTTTCATAGCCAGACCTCCCTGTTTTTAATGTGCAACTCACTGCTTCAAGAGCAAAATCTGTTTTGAATATAGCACAATTTAAAAGAAATAAAAGAGTTATTTGATCAGCGTAAAATTCGTAATGCTTACTTCCCCATTGCTTATTTTAAAGTTGAATCTGGCGCGCAAAGCAATGTGCCCGTCTTCATATTCCACCTCCGCCGTATCGGAAGAAATTTCCGTAAGATTTGTTATATAAAATTTTCCGCCCAAAACTTCTTTCTCCGGAGAAATTTGCGAGATATTATTTTTCAGATAATTTTCCAGAATATTTTTCGTCCCGCATAGGAACGCGTCCGGCGCAGGCGCGCTCGGATTGCCATGCTTTATCCATTCACCGTTATTGCACATCCAGCCATCCTCGCCAGAGAAAAATCTGATGCCAGCGACCAACAAAACAAGAATCAAGATAGTATAAATTATTTTTTTGTTCATATTGTTTGAATTTTAGGTTTTCTTTTCCACTTATACAGGATAACTAAACCAATAATAACAAATGCAACCATCGACATTAAAGCAATGCGATAATTTATACTTGCTATTCCAAGAGTTGCAATGATACCGCCCCAAACCAATGGGCCAAACAATGTGGCAAAACGCTCTGCTAAAGTATAAAAAGTGAAACCATAAGTAAGGTTTTCCTTCTCTAAAATTTTACTCAAATAAGACCGTGACACTGTCCAAATAGGTCCGATAAGAAATCCTAGAGCAACAGAAAAAATAGTCAGAGAAACCAAACCCTTGGCCGAAGCAAGCAAGGGAATCAATATTATCCAACAAATTAAGGTGACTTTTAAAGTTTTAAGCTCACCAATTTTATCTGCAACCCAACCGGAAACTATTCCCCCAATTCCTCCCATAAAAAGTATTGCCAATAATAAATAGTTTTTTATATTGTCTGGAGCGCCAAAAACCCTTTCCATATAAATCGGATAATTATTGGAAATTGTAATAAATCCATCATTAAAGAAAAAGAAAGCAATAAGCATCGGCACAGCAATAGAGATTGAGAAAAAAGCAATCATTTTTTTTACATATTCTTTTTCTCCCTCTCTTAAAACCTTAATGCTGAATTTATTATTTTTAGGCTTGCTATCAATAAAAGAAATCATCATGGGAAGAGCAAGAATAATAAAAATTATCAGGGACGGAAATAATGGTGATAATCTTGTCGCAGATAAAGGCAAGGCAATTAAAAGACCAACTACTTGACCCAAACTATTGGAAAATTGACCGATACCTGAAGCTCTCGCTCTATGCTCTGTATCTGCAACATCCTCAATCAATGTATTATAAAATACGAAAGACAGCTGATAAAAATATTGTCCTATCAAAAAACAAATTACGATAATAAAAATATATTGTGTTCCCAAATATGCAAAAACAGTAGCTAAACCATAACCCAGAAATGTTCCTATGGTGGCAAAATTTAATAAATACTTTCTACCGCCATACTTATCTGTAAATGAAGCTAGCGTCGGAGCAGAAAAGAATAATAATATAGAAGTTATGGCAAAAATTGCATTATACCAAAAATCAGAAAGTCCTCCGTCAATGACCATCCATTGAGAAAAATATAAAAGAAAATTGATAAAGATTATTGAATTCGCAAAATCATATAAAGACCAATAAAAAAGTTTTTTCTTATTCATAAGTCCGACATTTTTTAAACCGAAACCTGCACGTATCTGTCTTCGCTGCGTGGTTTCATCTTGAGCACAGTTTCTCTTCCGGTCTCAGCCATTCTGATTTTCACTTCCACTTCCGTACCGTTTCGATTTGATAAAATATTTTGAAAATATGGATCTTTGGAACGATAAAGATTCATGCTGGTTGAACGCCATTTGCTGAAAGAAGGCCAGTTTAAAACAGGTTTGTCATTGACGGTTATCAAAACATCTCCAGGTTTTATGGAGCGTCCTGCCGCCACAGAACCGGGTTCCACATAGCGGACAATATGCCAATTCTTGGTATCAAATCCGAGTCCAAGCCCGCTATAGCAATATCTCTGCATTGCGTATTTATGAGAATTTGCGGAATCGTCAGAAAACTGATTTAAAAGCTGTTCGAACATGATCGGCGCGATTCCGCGGATATCCTGATTAAATCCTTCTTCGTCCGTTTCACCGAGCCATATCAATGGAGGTGTTTCGGTTTTTTTATTTTTCAAAAGTTTTTCATGATTCAGGAAATTAAGGCGGATATTGCTGTAATAACTCGTCGTAGTATATCCGGAAATTGAACTTGAACTTGTAACCGGCACCTGCGAAGTAAATCCTCCCACATTCCAGCCGATCATTCCGTAATTCCAGACGGATTTCAATTCGGTGCTCGTGACCGTAGTCGGCGGAGTGTATTGCTCTTTTTTGCCGATATAAAAATCCATACTGATTGTAATTTGCGGATTTTTTTCTGAGCGGGAAAGACCGTGTTTTTGCAAAACTTTTTCCAACAGTTTGAAAAGTTCTTTTTCCAAAAGCGGATTCGTCTTGCTGGTATAATCAAAATCAAATGTCTTGAAGTCGGTAAGTTTTTCATCGGCATCTTTATATGTCCGGATATTCATTTCTTCCACCGGAAAATAGGTAGGAAAAACCTGAATGCCCGCGCCTGTTGTCTGCGTTCCCACAAAAGCCACAAGATTCGTTTCAAAAGTATATGTGCCTCTTGTCATATCGACTCCCAAACCTTTGGCTACGAAGAATTTTCTGCTTATAAAATTGACCAAGAAATAATATACAATCAATATTACAACCGCCAAAATAATATAAGTGATGCTTCCTCCCATTACACCGAGAATAATTTTTGTTATTATGCCGTTAAAATCTATACTGCCTGCAAGAAAAAATGCCAGCACGGCAAAAATCGGAAGTATGTAAAAAAAGAATTTCGTAGCTTTATAATAGATGACTAGTATCACTACCGCGCAAATAAGGAAAAACGTATTATTTTCCATCAAGCTAGAAATCTTTTTCGCAGTCAGTGCATGGAAATTTATATTTGAACTCAATAAAAGATAAGCAATGACCACAACAGGAATCCACAAATAAATTGTTTTTATAATCTTAAAAAATGACTTTTCCAAAAATAATAATGTTTTTTTCATTTGCTGTATTTTAGCACATCCCAAAAATAAATCTAAATCACCAACAAAGCGTAAAATGCGGCGCGGCCTTTGGCCGCGCCGCACCTCTGCATTTCCCTATTTCTTTCGGTGCTTGAAAAATTCAACCTGCCCCAAACGTTTTTCCTGCCCTGTCAAATCTGAATTCTATTTGACGGGGTGAGCTTCTTTTCTGTGTTTAAAGAACTCAACTTGCCTTAGGCGTTTCTTTGCCTCAGCTAATGTTCTATAACTTCCGAATTTCCTCCCACTCGTCTCCGACATCACCACATATTTACTTTTAATCTTTTTGATCATAGATTATTGCTTCTTTTTGATAGCTTTTTTAATTTGTTTGAAATGATAATTATAATGTCCTTCATGTCCTTCTGGAGTATCCTTCTCAAAAAGCCATCGCATATCTTCTCTGCTGCGCAGTTTCTTTTCTCCAATTTGCTTTATCAGGTCCTCAATTTCATACATATATTTTTCCCATTCAGCGATTAATTTTTCTACTGTATAATTTTGATAATATTTGACCGACTTTGCATTAAATTCATCGTAATTGCCAGTGTGCAAAAACCATAGATTGCCTTTTCCTTGTTCCATAAATTCGCGCAACACCTTAACGCCTTCTTTTTCCCAGCCAACCATATGAGCTACAACATCTTTGATTGTCCATTTGCTATTGGCTTTTTTATTCCAATCATTCGGTTTAAGAGTTTTTAGATATGATATAAAATCCATAATCAGATTTTATCAAATTTTACTCCCCCGTACCACCTACTTTTATTTATAACAAACCGACATCACCACATATTTATTTTTAACCTTTTTGATCATGGGTTGTTTTTTTAGATGGAAATAAATTATATTCTATCATTAATTTTTTGATAGCCTTATACACCATAAAAATTACTATAAAAATAAAAATTATCGGTATAACGCTTTTCCATCCTGTAAAATATGGATTGCTGGTTGTAACTAGTAAAAATTGAACGATTGCAATAGCCACTTGGATAAGTCCAACAAAAATCAATACGAAAGAAAATCTTGTGGTAGATTTATCCATATCGCTATTTGTTTTTCTGCTCCTTAAAATAGATTTGATCTGAATCTCTTGTAATATTCTCATTCTTTTTTCTTGCGAATATACTTCTGGTGACATTTTAATGTTCATATCATCTATTTCATTGAGCAAATCTTTATCTTCTTCTAAATATTTTTCTTTTTTCATATTTTTGATTTTTAATAAATATATTGAATTATCTTCTATTTATTCATTTAAAATTTTATTTAATATTTTTATTGATTTTTCTAAATCAGTATCATTAAATTTATTTTTTTCATCATCGGGATGATGAATTATATGTCTAATATGTAAAGGTAGTGCTAAAATATGGATTTTGCCGTTCGGAAAAATATTGTTTCTTACCTCACCATCACAATATTTTATTAAATATTTATTCAATTCTCCATCTTGAGTCATATTACTGATATCTAATTTTTCAATGTTCTTAATTTTTTGCAATACTTTAGTAAAAAGATGAATATGAAGTAATTCATCTTCAATACCAAAAATAACATCTGGTTCTTTTTTATCTGTCTCGTCCGTTTCGTTTCTAAAGAAAGAGTAAATTATACTGTCCTTTTCTTTCAAATTAGTATAAGCAAAATATGGATCGTGCGTTGTCATTATAATTTGGTGTTTGTCTTGCTCTGCAATCTTTTTTAATGTTGCATTAAGTGTCTTTTTTAATTTTGGATGCAAATAAATTTCAGGTTCTTCAAAAAGAATGAGTATTGGTTTTTGAGCATGCTTTCCCCTCTCAATAAGAATATCTACATACGCCTTTAAAATAGATGCTGTAATTATTCTTTGTGTTCCCTGTCCTAAAACTTCTAATTTTCTTTCTTCTCCATCCTCATTTCCCGTGATATCTTCAATTAATGCTTGTATTATGATAGCGGAATCAAGTTCGTCTTTGTTAGGTTTCAATTCCAGGCTATGTTTTTCATTTCCAGTAAAACTTTTTAAGTTTTTATTTGCGTAGTTTATTAAAGTTTCTATTTCCTTAATAATTTTATCTTTTTCTTTTAATTCAAATTTAATTTCAAGATTAGAAAATAATTTTGATAAATTTTTAATTAAGTTGGTTGTTTTTGCTGAAGATTTACATTCATTGTCAGAAGGTCTTATATTTTCAGCAGCTATATAAACAATTTCCGGATCTAATTTTTCTTCATTCTTATCAAAAAATTCAACATTTTTTCTATCATTTATAGCCTGAATAAAATTAGTTTTTCCAGAATTATTTTCCCCAGTAATAGTTGCCATCCTTTCTAATTCCAATATAAAATCTTTTGGGATAGTTTTGTATTTTTTTGTAATCTTTATTTTTTTTATCATAATATATTATTTTTTATAATTTATATCTACATCAGGTCCACTTGGAATATCAACAGAGTCATTGCAAACTGGAGTATAGTGATTATACAGAGCTAACTCTGCACCATCACGATCTTCCTGTTCGTTAATTTCAGCAAATGAAAATTCTGCATGGTATTTTTTAATTCTTTCTGCAAGACATTCGTTTGGTTCATTATCTGTGTCCAAATGTTCCTTTAGTCTTCTATCTAAATTATTTGCTTGTCCAATATATCGAACTTTGAGCGTTCCGTCATTTTGTTTTATTGAAATTTTGTATACACCCCCAGTAGCAGGAGCATATTTCTGCACATTATCTGTTATATATTCATAATATCCTTGCCAATCTAATTGTAATGTTCTTTTACTCATATATTTTATTTGTAAGTGTTGATAACTATTTTGATTTTCTAGTTTTGTTCTAGTATAATACAAGTATATAAATTGTAAGATTTTTTGTCAATCAAAAACATGTTAACAAAAAAACAAAAGTTGGTTTTGGATTATATAAAAGGATACCAGAAAAAAAATGGCTACTCCCCTTCTTTTGAAGAAATCCGAAAACATTTCAAACTCGCTTCTGTTTCTACTGTGGATTTTTATATCACAAAATTAATAAATGGCGGCTATTTAGATAAAAAAGATAATAAAGCAAGGTCTATAAGTGTTATGAAAGAAGAATCTTTAATAAAAATTCCTCTTTTAGGCACTATTGCTGCTGGCCAGCCAATTGAAGCAATTCAAGAAAAAGAAACTATTGCCATTGCAAAATCAAAAATATCCAAAGGAGAAAATATTTATGCACTTCGTGTTGCCGGTACCAGTATGATTGAAGAAAATATAAATGATGGCGATATAGTTTTAATTAAAAATCAACCAACTGCTGAAAATGGACAAAAAATTGTTGCTCTTATAGATAATAGTGAAGTCACGCTCAAAAAGTATTATAAAGAAAAAAATCAGATTAGATTACAACCAGCAAATTCCGAAATGCAACCTATTTATATCAAACCATCGCAATTAACTATTCAAGGAATTGTCGTTGATATTATTAAAAATAATGAATCCAATTTTACAGAACAATTAATCATTCCTAAAAATATAAAACGAAGTGAAAAATTACCATTAAATAAAATTATTTGCGGTGATTGTGTAGAAGTTTTAAAAAGTATACCAGACAATTCAATCGATTTAGTTGTTACTTCTCCACCATATGACGGGATTAGAAAATATAATGGATTTAGTTTTAATTTACATAGTACAGGAAAAGAATTATTTAGAGTTTTAAAAGATGGCGGAATTATAGCAATGGTTATACAAGATCAAACAAAAAATTTTGGTAAATCACTTACTTCTTTTAAAACTATAATTGATTGGTGCGAAAATGTTGGATTTAAATTATTTGAAACAATTATATATAAAAAACATGGCGCCGAAGGTGCGTGGTGGACAAAAAGATTTCGAGTTGATCATGAGTATATCCCTATTTTTCTTAAAGGAGAAAGACCAGCGTATTTCAATAAAGAACCATTAAAAATTCCTTCTAAACATGGAGGAAAAACCATGACCGGCTGTGCCACGCGCTTAACCAATGGAAAAACTTTGAAATCAAAAAGAGTTTTTATTAATCCTATGAAATGCCGAGGAACCTTGTGGGACTACACCACTTGTGGAGATGGAACTCGTCTTAAACATCAACATCCTGCCACTTTTCCAGATAAAATACCTGTAGATTTTATTCGATGTTTCTGCCCAAAAAATGGAATTGTTTTAGATCCATTCATTGGTAGTGGTACAACGGCATTGGCAGCCATACAATTAAATAGAAATTATATTGGGATAGATATATCTAAAGAATATTGCGAACTAGCAAAAAAAAGGATAAGAGAAGAGATTGAATTGCTTTAAAATTAAGGGAGTTTGTCAGGTTTTTCAATAGTATATTCTATCGCCACAGAGCTAGTCATTGCCCACGATAGAGGATTCTTTTTCATTAAATCATTAAACCTTCCATTGCTTGGTATTAAATTTTCTTTCTTAAATTTATAAACAGAAAATTTTTCAAAAATCCAATTTTTATCAATAAAATTCCAACTAGTTAATTCTCCCAATATATTAAGAAATTTTTTTATTTTTTCTTTTTCCATATTTGATAAATTAAAACAATTATCTTTTCTTTCCAAATTTATTGGTTCTCCATTATAATTAGATATTTTTATTTTATCTCCTCCTCTATGTCCATCAGCTATTTTTCTTAATCGATCAAAAAAATCTTTTAATGCCATCATTAAAGAAGAAGTTGTGTAATGATCATTGAAAAAAATCGAATTCAATGGATTCTTTTTTTCTTCTGCACATAAAAAATTTAACCAACTTAAACAATTGTCAGGATAATTAAATAAATTCTTGAAAGTTCCATCGGTATATAAAAGCGGACAAATAGCAGTCTTTTTTATCTCTATTTCTCTCTTGTATCCTACTATTCCCAAAATAAGATGGATTGCGCCAAGTGGATATTTTTTCTGAAAAGTTGTTTTGCCATCATATCCTCTTATATTATTTGGTTGTATGCAATTTGAAAAATTTAACCAATTTTTCGGTATATTTTTCTTATTGTATAAAACCATATGGTGCCCTAAACTTTTTATATAGTCCCTAAAAATTTCCATATCAAGAAAAATGCAATCTTTAGTATTTTCTCCTTTCTTTAGTATTAAAACTTTTCCATCATAAAAACCAACTATGTTCCAGTTCAGTATATTCGACATAAACAAACCGCAAAGTAAACCGTCACTGTCTGGACTCAAAATACATTTTTGATTTTTTTCAATAATCCAAGGATATTTTTTTATCACATTATCATAAATAATTTTGTCATTTTTATCGACCAGTTCAAATTCCTCTTTAACGGTTAGTTTATTATTAGATCTATTCATAATATGAGTATATCATTTATATCAAAATTTGCCTTTGCG
>CAWDSG010000003.1:0-10361 GCA_963804975.1 uncultured bacterium
CGCTGAATAACGCCGGGAGCAACCATTTCAATCCGGCGAAACTCTTTGGTTTCAATTGGTCCTTTTCCATCCAGCGGTTTCCCGGTAGCGTCAATGACCCGGCCAAGCAGTGCTTCACCGACCGGAACCTGCGCGATTTTTCCGGTTGCTTTGACAATGTCTCCTTCTTTGATGTGAGTAACCTCACCGAGAACGGCAACACCGACATTATCAGTTTCCAGGTTGAGAACCATGCCCAAAATACCGCCCGGAAATTCCAGAAGCTCCATGGCCATAGCATTTTGCACGCCGTATATTCTGGCGATACCGTCACCAACCGATAAAACCGTCCCGGTTTCACTTATATCCAGCTTTTTCTCGTAGCTTTTGATTTGCTCAGAAATAATTTGACTAATTTCTTCCGCTTTAATTGTGTCCATGTCCTATCTTGCCTCCCCTAAGAGATTTCTCAATTGCTTCAACTGATTTTTACACTGCCGTCATAAAGTGTATCGCCAACACCAATAACCACGCCCCCTAAAAGAGAGGAGTCTGTTTCCACCGTCATGTCCGCTTTTCTTGCCAATTATTTTTTCCATATTCGAGTTGATAAAGTCTTGCAGTTATCGGGAAAGAGGGAATGCGGTTTTTAAATTGACTCGCACTTTTTTCAATGTTCGTCCATTAATTGCCGATAACAAACTACAATATCTTCTAAAATATCGATCCTTTTCTTATCAACCAGCAATTTCAAGAAATTGACCGTCATGCCAGATAACTTAATCTTGACCGATTATATTTTCCAAGACTTTTTTTTGTTTTCCTGTTCAAAGATCGGGTTAAATAAAAAGTCTCTCAAAGCTTTATTTTGAGCAATAATCGAAGAGAATTGATTCAGTTCGTTATAATATCTCTCCAATTTTTGTCTTTTCCGCGATTTCAAAAAATGCACGAGCATAACGTTTGGAAATATTGCTGATCAATGTTTACTCACCACCTTATCTATATATTCTTTAACCATGGATTCATGATCTTTCTGCGGTAATGTTTCTGTTTAAGATTTCCTCCGCCATTTGCACAGAAATCAGCACTAGCCTCTAATCCAATTGTAAGAAGCTTTTTTCAATTCCTGCTCAATACGGGCTTGAGCATCTTCTTTCATTTTCTCGGCGACTTTTTTCGGCATCTTCAATTATCTTTCTGTTTTTCGGTTACACCTTGAGCCTTAATCATCTCTAAGATGCCATCAATTTCGATTGAAGCCTTATCCATTTTTTCCGAATATTCCTGTATTTTTTTTCCGCCTCTGCCTTTCTTTCCACGCTTTTTCAAGACTTTCTTTAATTTCCGCGCGACGACCTATGAAAAAATTCTTTTATTTTGGAAGCCAAAAACCAATATAATAATCCGATTAATACAAAGAAATTAAAAGACTTCTTAACTAAATCAAACCACTTCGCTGACTCATGGCCCCCTTCGGCTTCACCCGAGGCAAAAGCTACTGTGACCAAAATCAGAAAAGTAATGATAATTGTAATGCAGGACATTATTTTTTTCATTATACAGGCCTCCCCAGTATTTTCCGGGCAATTTCCAAAGATAAGTCTTTGGAACGACCTTCCAGAATAGATTTAGCCTTCTGGATTTCTTTATTCATTTTCTGCTGAAACTCGCGTGCGATCGCGGGTATTTCATTACGCACAGCATCCACAATAGTCTTAGCTTGATTCACTCCTTCCTGAATTATTTCTTTCTTTTGTTCGGACGCTTCGAGTTTAGCCTGCTTTAATTTTTCTTCATACTCGGCAACTCTTTTTTCCACGGATTCATTAAAGAGTTTAATTTCGTTTTCCGATTCTTCGAGTTGTCTCTTGCGCCGGTCAAGAATGGATAGAATTGGTTTATACAACACAATATTAAGGACAAAAATCAAAGCAACAAAGACAACCATTTGGATTAAAAGCGTGTAATCAGGAATGACTGTAACCATTATTTACCTCTGTTTATCTTTTGCACTTTCTATAAAAACCGCTTTAAGATTTTTCACAGTCAGTGATTTTTAATGGCACGTGAAAGTTGTAAGTGCATACAGTTTTTTATTCAATTATGTTTTGAATATTTTACCTGACGGAAGAGCGGATTTCTTATTTCCTAATACTCAAAACTGGGGATTACTAACCATAACATCTTTTTCTTGTCAAGAATTTTCTGACCAGCAGTCTAAATTTTTATAATCATCAATCATTACAAATGGATAAATTACTGAAGACGTTTATCAAGCTTTAATCATATATCCTAATAAAAAGGTCCGAAAAAATAATCAGATGACCAGCAATCGGTCGTTTATATTTCAATTTTTTTTTGTATCACTTCCGCCATATGAGATCTGCCTTCGAAGAAAGCTCCTTCCTCCATAATAAAAACAGGCGTTCGCACATCTCCTGAAAATTTCCCTGTCGAGTGGATGTTGATTTTTTCATTCACATCAATATTGCCCTGAACGTCACCGCTGATGTAAACACTTTTGCCGCTATATTAGCCTGAACCATCGCTCCTTGTCCGACAACCAGAGAACCCTGGCCAAAAATTTCTCCTTGAAACTTTCCGTCAATACGGACGGATCCGTTAAAAATCAGCTTGCCTTCAAATTCTGCTCCCTGTCCCAAAAAAGCTTTAATCTCTTCAACCTCTTTCTTTTTTTCCCACACTTTATCCCCCTTAAATCAAATTAACAAAAATTTTCTTCTAAATTTACGAATCACTACTTCTGAAGAACAAACCTTCGCGCACTTACATTAATTAACAAACCCATTGCCGCCATCAAAGAAAGCATGGCCGAACCACCATAGCTGAAAAAAGGAAGGGGAATTCCAACAACAGGCAAAATTCCCAAAACCATTCCTATATTGATAAACACCTCCCACGAAATAAGAACGGTTACGCCGAACGCTATAATTGTGCCTAACAAATCTCTGGCTTGCAAGGCAATTTTTAATCCCCAAAAAATTATTATAGCAAACATTATTATCAAAATCATCGAGCCAATGAAACCCCACTCTTCAGCAAATACCGAAAAAACAAAATCAGTCTGCTGCTCAGGTAAAAATTTTAATTGCGTCTGAGAGCCGCTTAGAAAACCTTTGCCTAAAATCTCTCCGGAACCGACGGCAATCATCGACTGGATTATATGATAGCCGGAACCCAGCGGGTCATTTTCAGGGCTGAGAAATGTAATCAGTCTTTCCTTCTGATAATCCTTTAAAAAACTCCAGGCAATCGGAAGTAATATCACACCACTGACGATTACGAAAATTAATGATTTTTTATCCACTCCCATAAAAAATACAATAGACGCGAAAATGATAATTAATATCAGAGCGGTGCCTAAATCCGGCTGTTTTAAAATAAGCACAAAAGGAACGCCAACTATCAACAGGGGAATTAGAAGCTCCCTTAATTTGTATGGTTCATTGGACTTGTGATTATCAAAATAACGGGCCAGAGCAATAATTATTACAACTTTCATTAATTCAGAAGGCTGCACAGCAAAGAAACCGCCACCGATCCATCTTTGAGCGCCATGTGAAGAAGAACCGACAAAAAAAATCAGCACTAAAAGAGCGATTATAAAACCATAGATTATATATGCATACTGAATGATTACACGGTAATCCACAAAAAAAATAAACATCATGAAAATTAATCCCACGACAACCCATTGGATTTGTTTCAGGTAAAAAGGAGTTTGATCTTCTGCGGCGCTAAACCCCGTGGAATAAATATTCAGAATGCCCATAATGCATACGCAAAGCACAAAAGTCAGAAGCATCCAGTCAAAATAGTGAAAAATGCGGCGATCAAATTTAAGAAAAATCATCGGCATCCTTTAAGCAATTAATTCAACCTTACGCCAAGAATTCTATCCCCGTTCGCTTCGCTCAGGGGATAATTCCACTGACGCTTCAAACCTACAGTGACCTTTAGGTTATTCGCTACACTCGTTTTCAGCGAGTGTCATTATTGTTCAACTCATTTAAATTTTTATTTTGAGCCATTTCCTGTGGCCGTTTTTCTTTTTTTTTCCCTTCAAAATAAGCGGATAATATTCTGCGAGCCACCGGAGCGGCAACCGCGCCGCCGCCGCCCGCATTTTCCAGAATCACCGCCACAACTATTTCAGGAGCTTTCGATGGCGCATAACCCGCAAATAAAGCGTGATCTTTTTGGAAAGCACCAAGTATTCTTCTGCGTCGAGCTTTTTCATTTTCAGGCAACCCGAGCACCTGTGAAGTTCCCGTTTTGCCGCAAACTTCAATGTCCGGCAATTTCGCGTTCTGGCCTGTGCCTCCGGGCTCATTAACCACTCCCTTCAAAGCATCATTTAAAATCTCAATGGTTTTTGCGCTTAAATTTAATTCTCCTTTTTTAACGGGAGAAAATTCTTTATAAACCTTGCCGTCGGCCGATTCGATTTGCTTTACAATATAAGGACGCCACAAAGTGCCGCCGTTGGCAAAAGCGCCAAAGGCGTTAGCCAATTGCAAAGTCGTGACAAGATTATAACCCTGTCCGATGGATATTGATATCGTCTCGCCCAGCTGCCACACTTCTTTTTTCTTTTTCAACTTCCATTCTTTGGATGGAACCAATCCTTTTTTCTCATTAGGCAAATCAATTCCGGCTAGTTCTCCATAACCAAAACGTTTCGCGTACTCGGCTATTTTGTCCACCCCCAACATCTTCCCCACGGTATAAAAATAAACGTCGCATGATTCGACAATCGCCTTATGAAGGTCAACATGACCGTGCCCACCCTTCTTCCAACAGCGATAAGTTCTATTACCCAGAGTAAAAGATCCGTTGCAGAAAACTTTAGTATCGGGGGTAATAACGCCCTCTTCCAGAGCTGCCGCGGCAATAATCAGCTTGTATGTTGAACCTGGCGGGTATTGTCCGGAAATCGCTTTATTGGATAAAGGAGCGAAAGGATTATTCTGCAATTGGTTCCACAGGTCGCTGGAAATTCCCTCGTTAAATAAATTAGGATCGAAAGAAGGAGAGCTAACCATAGCCAGGATTTCACCATCTCGCGGATCCATTACGACAGCTGACCCTGCTTTATCTTTAATCGCTTCCCAGGCCGCCTTTTGCAAATCAGCGTCAATGGTCAACGCCATATTATAACCGGAAACAGGATCTATTCTGCCCAAGTTTTTTATTTCTCTGCCGTAAACATTTACTTCGACCAGTTCAGCGCCGCGACGGCCCCGAATGTATTCATCAAAAAACCTTTCTAATCCGTGCTTTCCCGAAATATCACCGTAGGCATACTTATCATTACTTTTTTCCATTTCTTCTTTGCTGATTTCGCCGGTATAACCAATAACCGGGGCTAGTATTTCTCCATCCAAATATAATCGAATCGGTGAAACATCAACATAAATACCGGGCAAATTCAGGGCATTGGTTTCAACAAGAGCGATTTTTTCCATACTCACATTCTTGTCCAACTTAACCGGCAAGTATGGCTTTGCATTTTTCAAAAGAGTCTGGTCAAAAGGAAAATCCATTGATTTGCTTTCATAGAGCTCTTTTAATTTTTCCACCGATAGTTCATTGGCATTATTCTTGTTTGGTATATAAAGCACATCAAATGACGGTTTATTATCCACCAGAACATTCCCGTTGCGATCCATAATAAGGCCTCGCAGCGGTTTGATTTGCCTGAAACGAATAGAATTATTTTCTGATTTTTTTCTAAACTCCGCCCCTTTGATAATTTGCAAATATCCCAGTCGTGCAATTAACACACAAACAGCAACAAGAAATATAGCAACAACTATTCTTATTTTCTCTTTGAACTCTGCCGGTTCGTGCCCGTTGAGCATGTCATACCTTCTTTTCATAAATAAATATTCCTGTACGGTCCATCAGATAAAAAAACAGGGGAGCGACAAGACTGATAATCAGAGCCTGCATAAAAATAATATAATGCGCATCCAGCAACAAGTTTATATCGAAGGCCAGATAATAAAATATATTCAGTATAATTTCTTTCAGGAGAGCGCAAAAAAAACTGAAAAAGACAATAACATGTGTTTTTTCGGTATCCAATAAATCGGATATAAAAAATGAAAACCAGAAAATAATAATATAAACAAAAGCGAATAATCCGGGCACCGAACCGCCGACGCAATCAAGTACAAAACCAAGAAAAAATGCCAGAATGGTCCCTTTAATTAAATCAAGATGAAATCCGGTGTAAATAACAACCACCAGAGACATTTCGAATACGAAATAATTGGAGAAAACCATATCGGTAATAGTTGATTGCAATACTATTAATAATATTGATAAGATTAGCAATAACAGGTAATAGAGCATCTTTATTCAACTACAGTTTCGTCGGAGGCTAAAATTAACAATTCCTCCAATTTGGAAAAATCAACAAAAGGGGCGACATTGATTTTTAAAAAAAGACCGGCAGCCTGCTTGTCAACACGGATTACCCGGCCAATCAGCCAACCTTTGGGAAACACGCCTCCCATACCGGAAGAAACAACAACATCTCCTTCCTTAACATCCTGGGTCTTGGAAATATATTTAAATATCATCCCGCGCGATCCGGCTCCGCTTACAATTCCCTGAGTACGGTTGCGCTGGACAATCGCATCAATATTGCTGTTTTCATCAATAAACAAAAGCACTCGTGAAACATGCCAGGAAACATCAATTAAACGACCTATCAATCCCGGATAAGCAATCACCGGCATACCGTTTTTCAAACCATCAGATGACCCTTTATTTATCAACACAGTTCTGGAAAGTGCGGCCTGCTCTCTGCCGATAACCCTGGCTGCAATAAAACGGTGTTTATTATTTTCTGAAATGGATAAAAGTTTTCTCAGCCTCTGTGCTTCTTGATAACCTTCCTGATATGAAACGATAACTGCTTTGAGTTCGTTAATCTTCTTTTTTAAATTTCTGTTTTCCTCCTGAATCCCGACAAGCAAGATATAGCGAAGCCAAGCATCTTTAACGCTTTGGATGGATCCGCTCAAAACCTCATATGCCGGAGATACTGTTTCTAATACTATCTTTCTCAAAAAACTTTTATCCGTGCCATATTTCAGATTGTATGTAATCATAATCAATACTGAAACAAGTAAAACTGAGATAAAAATAATTATTTTGTATTTTTTTAAGAAAAACATTTCTACCCTGACAGAAAAACAATCGTAAAAACGCAGAAAAGTTGCAATCTCTTCATAACGGGTCAACCTCCGGTAATTTTCTTACACCGGCTGGCACTGGGAATTCCAAATCGCATGATTAAACGCTATCAGCCAGGATGAAATGTTGACAGAGTTTTTTTACACATCAAAAGTATTATAAGTGAAAAAGGTTTCTTGCGCCAGGTTGCTCTTCCACAAAAACAATAATAGCCATTATAATAAAAGAACCATCGGAGTAAAAATAATCGCAAACAGCATCAAGACCGGATTTGTTTAAACCTCAAGAGCAATATCTTTAAGCACGCCTATTTGATCAAGAGCCATACCGGCGCCTCTGGCTACAGCAGAGAGAGGATCATCCGTGATAGTAATAGGAATCCGGTTTCTTCTCTGATAAGAACGTCAATATTATGCAAGCAGCGCTCCGCCGCCGGTAAGAACAATGCCGCGGTCAACTATATCACCGGCAAGTTCCGGCGGAGAATTTTCCAGAGTATCTTTAATAGCGTCAACGATAAAAGTTATCTGTTCGTTAATGGCCTCCCTTATTTCTTCCGAATTGGTTTCCGTGATTTTGGGAATTCCCGAAATCAAATCGCGTCCCTTTATGGAACCGACTTTAATTTCATCAAAGGGATAGGCGCAGCCGATTTCCATTTTTATTATTTCCGCCGTTCTTTCTCCGATAAGCAGATTGTGCTTACGCTTCATATACTGGACAATCGCCTCATCTATTTTATCTCCGGCGACTCTCACTGATTTCGAATACACAATTCCGGCAAGGGAAATAACGGCGACTTCCGTTGTCCCGCCGCCAATATCAACAACCATCGAACTTGTCGGCTCGGAAACAGGCAAACCTGCTCCGATGGCCGCGGCCATCGGTTCTTCAATCAGGTAAATTTCTCTGGCGCCCGCCGATTCCACCGCCTCACGTACGGCGCGTCTTTCCACCTGAGTTATTCCCGACGGCACGGAAACAATAATTCGCGGCCGCACCAAAGATTTGCGATTATGGACACATAAAATGAAATGCTTCAGCATCTTTTCAGTTATATCGAAATCGGCAATAACACCGTCGCGCATCGGCCTGATGGCGACAATATTACCCGGAGTGCGCCCCAGCATGTTTTTAGCTTCATTGCCTACGGCAAGCACCTTTTTCATCTCCTCTTGAGTCCTGATGCACGGCTACAACAGAGGGTTCATTTAAAACTATGCCTTTATCTTTGACATAAACAATGGTATTGGCAGTGCCAAGATCAATGGCAAGATCATTGGAAAATTTTCCTAATATATAATCAAATAACATTTATCCTCCTGTTTTTTCGCAAATAATATAATGACTTTTCGTAGAATGATTTTTCTATACAGTATTTCATTATCCTAATCAACGCCTTTTTAAATTATGTTTGCATTTTGCAAATGACTATAATAATAAAGTAAAAGTTTAATTATTATTGAACAAATTCGTTATCTTTTTGAGGTGATTTTTATGCTGAAATTTTTTCGCAAACACGCGCGCGGCTGGTTCATGATCGCAATCATAGCTGATCATTATTATAGTTTTTGTTCTTTACTTCGGTTCCAGCAGAGGAGGCGAAAGCACAAACACAATTGCCATAGTTGATAAAAAAATAATCAGCGAAGCTGAATTTCACAACGAATACGAAAAATTGCTGGATATGGCCCGGCTTCGTCTTGGAGCAAAATTTACTCCGGAAATACTCAAAAAAATGGATCTCAAGAAAAAAGCTTATAATGATTTACTGAACAGGCAGATTATCATCGCCAAAGCCGCTGATTTAAAAATTCAAGTTTCCGACGAAGAATTAAGAAACACAATCATGTCATTACCGGTATTACAAACAAACGGCGTGTTTGATGAACGCAAATATAAGCAAATACTTCGCTACAATAGAATGTCCTCTGAAGATTTTGAAAATCTCCATAAAGCAGATATGATAGCAAACAAAATCGAATCCTTTGTTCGTGAGGGCGTTAAAATTTCCGATCAGGAAATTTACGATTTGTACGAGTTGCAGAACCGGAAAATTAACATTAATTTTCTGCAAATTTCCGGCAATGATATCAAAAAGAAAATCACTCCCGCTCAGTCCGAACTGGAAGATTATTTAAAGCGCAACGGCAATTTGTTCCGTGTCGCCGAACAGATAAAAATTAAATATATATATTTTTCCGGCGATTCTGCCCCGTCAAACATCAGCCGAAACAGATATCAAAAGCTATTACAACAGCTACAAAGACAAATATAAAACAAAAGACGGCAAGACATTAACTCTAGCCAGCGTTCAGGATTCAATAATTAAAGAACTAAAGAAGACAAGAGGAATGCAAAACGCTTATCTGGCGGCAAAAAAAGCCAGGGACGTCATCTATCAGGAAAATAATATGGAAGACTACGGCAAAAAAAACAACCTGATGGTTCACTATACGGATTTCTTCCCGATTAACAAACTGCCGCCGGAATTAGCATCAGTTAAAAATGTAACCGAAGAGCTTATGGATTTGCAGGAAAAAGACGTCAGTAAAGTTATCACCGCCGAAAATGGTTATTACCTTCTACAGCTTGTTGAAAAAAAACCTTCTTACGTGCCGAAATTAAACACTATAGAAAATGAAGTTAGAAGTCGCTTTATCGAAACTGAAACACAGATTCTTGCCGAGAAAGAAGCGAAGTCAATTTTAGTGCGTTTGAAATCAGGAGAAAGTTTTGAAAAAATCGCCTTAGAAAAAGGCTTAAAGATTGGCCAGACCGGATTTTTTCAACCAGGCAATACTATACCAAATGTGGGATCAAGCCCGGACATTGCTGAAATTCTGTTACAGCTTTCCGCCGGCAGACCATATGCTGAAAAGCCTCTTTTCATCAATAATGCCTATTTTATATTAAAATTTAAAGAAGCAACAAGCCGGATGAAAAAGATTTTGAAACTCAAAAAGAAATGTACAAAAAGATATTGATTTCCCTCAAGCAAGAGGAAGCCATGCAAACATGGCTGGAGGGCAACAAAGCGGCCATGATTAAAGAAAAAAGAGTCAGAATAATAAAGAACTTAGAAGATTTATAATCACTACAATAAATTAAAATATCCCGGATATAGTGGTAACAAAAAAATGTAAAAG